>NZ_JBNAGD010000006.1:0-276193 GCF_049801015.1 Dinoroseobacter sp. S124A
AGGAGACATGGTCTTATGAAGGTATTGGTGCCTGTGAAGCGCGTTATTGATTATAACGTGAAGGTCCGTGTTAAGGCGGATGGGAGCGGTGTTGATCTTGCGAATGTGAAGATGTCGATGAACCCGTTTGACGAGATTGCCGTGGAAGAGGCGATCCGTCTGAAGGAGGCGGGGACGGCCACGGAAGTTGTGGCGGTGTCGATCGGCGTCAAGCAATCCCAGGAGACCCTGCGCACGGCGCTGGCCATGGGTGCGGATCGGGCGATCCTGATCAATGCGGCCGAGGATGTGCACACCGATATCGAGCCTCTGGCGGTGGCCAAGCTGCTCGCGGCGGTGGTCAAGGAGGAAGAGCCGGGGCTTGTACTCTGTGGCAAGCAGGCGATCGACAATGACATGAACGCCACGGGCCAGATGCTCAGCGCGCTTCTGGGCTGGTCCCAGGCGACCTTTGCCTCCGAGCTGGCCGTCGAGGGCGACAGCGCCAGCGTGACCCGCGAGGTCGATGGCGGTCTGCAGACGATCAAGGTCTCGCTGCCGGCGATTGTCAGCGTGGATCTGCGCCTCAACGAGCCGCGCTATGCCTCGCTGCCCAATATCATGAAGGCCAAGAAGAAGCCTCTGGATGAGAAGACGCCGGCCGATTACGGCGTCGATGTGACCCCGCGCCTGAGCGTGGTCAAGACCTCCGAGCCGGCCGAGCGCGCCGCCGGGATCAAGGTCGGCTCGGTGGATGAGCTGGTGTCGAAACTCAAGGAAGCAGGAGCTGTCTGATGGCTGTTTTGTGTCTGGCAGAAGTAACCGATGGGGCGCTGGCGATGGATGCCACCGCCAAGGCCGTCAGCGCGAGCGCGGCCCTGGGTGAGGTGACGCTGCTCTGCGTGGGCGCGTCGGCCAAGGCGGCGGCGGCCGAGGCGGCGACGATCTCGGGCGTGGCCAAGGTGCTGGTGGCCGAGGATGCGCTTTACGGCCATCGCCTGGCCGAGCCGGTGGCGGCGCTGATCGCGTCCCTGGCCGAAGGCTATTCCCATGTGGTGGCGCCGGCGACGACCGATGCCAAGAACATCATGCCCCGGGTGGCGGCCCTTCTGGATGTGATGGTGCTGTCGGATGTGGTGGCCGTGGTGGATGCGGACACGTTCGACCGGCCGATCTATGCGGGCAACGCGATCCAGACCGTGAGATCGGCGGATGCGACCAAGGTGATCACCTTCCGGACCTCGACCTTCGATGCGGCCGAGACCGGCGGCAGCGCGCCGATCGAAGAGATCGCCGCGGGCGACAATCCGGGCCTGAGCGCCTGGGTCGAGGACAAAGTCGCTGAGAGCGACCGGCCCGAGCTGACCTCCGCGGGCGTGGTGGTCTCCGGCGGGCGCGGCGTGGGCTCCGAAGAGGACTTCGCCATGATCGAGAAGCTCGCCGATACCCTGGGCGCGGCCGTGGGCGCCTCGCGCGCCGCGGTCGATAGCGGCTACGCGCCGAATGACTGGCAGGTCGGGCAGACCGGCAAGGTGGTGGCACCGGATCTCTACGTGGCCGTGGGCATCTCCGGCGCGATCCAGCACCTGGCCGGGATGAAGGATAGCAAGGTGATCGTGGCGATCAACAAGGACGAGGAAGCCCCGATCTTCCAGGTCGCCGATTACGGCCTGGTCGCCGACCTCTTCGCCGCCGTCCCCGAACTCACCGAAAAACTCGGCTGAGGACTACGACGACCCGGAACAGCGGCCCAAACCCCGCCCCGGGACAAGACCCGGACACAGCCAGACCCAACCCGGGCCCAAACCAAACACAAAGGCCGGAGAAAAACCTCCGGCCTTAAACGTTGGGTGGGAATACTGCAGGCCGTGGGCTCAGGCCCGCAACCCATCCCCCGCCTCGACAAAGGCGCGACCGGGGCCAAATCCAAGCTCCTGTAACGGATCCAGCAAGGCCATCGCCGCCTCGCGTAACAAGGCCCCGCGGGGCACATGGGACGCGATGGGACTCTCCGTTTCCGGGATCTGCATGCCAAGCAAGCCTTGCGCGGTAATCGATGGGGTTTCCCGCACCTCCACCACACGGTCCACCAGCCCGGAAATGGCCTGCACCGAGGCCCGGTCCACGAGGAGCGGGTCCTGATCCAGCCCGGGCTCGCCGCCAGGCAGCGGCGCGGGCACCACCCAAAGCAGCACCGACGGCCCCTTCAGCGCCTCCAGCAGCCGTGCCATATGCTCCACCCAGGCAGAGCGCAGCTCTTCGACCACCGTGTCATAGCGACTGGGAGCCTCGCGTTTCATCAGGGCCAGAAGATGGCGCGTGAAATGCACCTCGCACAGGTCAAGCTCTGGAAAGACCTGCCGGAAGAGCCGCGTCGGCGTCACCATCCGGTCATTGCGCCGTGGATGGACCCGGTAGAACTGATTGCTCAGGTTCTGAGCCCCGACGACTTCAATCACCGTGGCCATACCGCCATTGGCCAGAGACACCATCCCCTCGGCCCCCATGGCGTCCACGCCGGCATTCATCAGACCTAGGTTTACACACCCAAGCCCAATCGCCGCCTCGACCCGGTCCGGGATCGCATGCGTGACATATCTGCCGTAAAACGCCGTTCCACCCAGGAACGTAACATACGGTTCGCAAAGGGACCGTTTCGGTCCACGGAATGCCATTTCCAACCCCGGATAATGACATGCCGAATAATTCAGCGCTGGCGCGCCGTGACGCACATACGTCATTTCGCCACCTCAATTTCGACTCACCCAGAGCCACATTGCGCCCAAAGCTTTAGCGAAGCCCTAACCCTCTAATTCGACGACATTTTTATCTTTCCCTTTCCCTTGAGAGGAGGGGATGCGCCGCGTATGCTGCGGCGGCACAAGTCAGTGAGGGCAGAGATGGACATCAAATCCGTGGGCGTGATCGGCGCCGGGCAAATGGGCAACGGGATCGCCCATGTTTTCGCGGTCGCGGGGTTTGACGTTCTGGTGACCGACATCTCGCAGGAGGCGCTGGATAAGGGTACAGGCCTGATCCGGCGCAATCTCGAGCGTCAGGTGAGCCGAGACAAGATTACCGCCGAGACACTGGACGCCGCCATGGCGCGGATCAAGACGACCCTCAAATTGCCGGAGCTGGGCCAGACAGATCTGGTGATCGAGGCCGCGACTGAGCGCGAGACCGTGAAATCCGCGATCTTCGAGGATCTTCAGCCGCATCTGAAGCCCGAGACGATCCTGACCTCGAACACATCTTCGATCTCGATCACGCGGCTAGCAAGCCGGACGGACCGGCCCGAACGCTTCATGGGATTCCATTTCATGAACCCGGTGCCCGTGATGCAGCTGGTCGAGCTGATCCGCGGGATTGCCACGGATGAGGCGACCTACAAGACCCTGCTCGGCGTGGTCGAGCAGCTTGGCAAGACCGCCGCCAGTGCCGAGGACTTTCCCGCCTTTATCGTGAACCGGATCCTGATGCCGATGATCAACGAGGCGGTCTACACCCTCTATGAGGGGGTCGGCTCGGTGAAGTCGATCGACGAGTCCATGAAGCTCGGGGCGAACCACCCGATGGGCCCGCTGGAGCTGGCGGATTTCATCGGTCTCGATACCTGTCTCGCGATCATGAACGTGCTGCATGACGGGCTGGCGGATACCAAGTACCGCCCCTGCCCCCTTCTGACGAAATATGTCGAGGCCGGCTGGCTGGGGCGCAAGACCCAGCGCGGGTTTTACGACTATCGCGGCGAGACGCCGGTGCCCACGCGCTAGGCCGCCCCCCCTTAGAGACAAACTTAGAGACAAAAAAACCCCGGCCCAATGGACCGGGGTTTTTCTTTGTCTGCGAGGCGGGCTCAGCCGATGGCGACGGCTTTCACGTCCTCGTCGATATAGGGCACGTATTGCTCGAAATTCTCGGCAAACATATCCACCAACTTCTGGGCCTGCGCGTCATAGGCGGCGCTG
Organism: Dinoroseobacter sp. S124A; assembly: GCF_049801015.1. Lineage (NCBI taxonomy): Bacteria > Pseudomonadati > Pseudomonadota > Alphaproteobacteria > Rhodobacterales > Roseobacteraceae > Dinoroseobacter > Dinoroseobacter sp. S124A. Next base: position 3,951 of record NZ_JBNAGD010000006.1, read on the forward strand.
TCTTCCCAGGTGCTGCGCGGATCGAGCAGGGCGGCATCCACGTCATGGACCGTCACCGGCACGTCGAAGCCGAAATTTGCGTCCTTGCGGAAGGTCGCATCCGCCAGCGAGCCGTCCAGCGCTGCGGTCAGCAGGGCGCGGGTCGCCTTGATCGGCATCCGCGAGCCGGTGCCATAGGCGCCACCGGTCCAGCCGGTATTGACCAGCCAGCAGGTCGCGCCGTGCTTGGCGATCTTCTCCTGCAGGAGCTTGCCATAGACCTCGGGACGACGCGGCATGAAGGGCGCGCCAAAGCAGGTGGAGAAGGTCGGCTGCGGCTCGGTCACGCCCCGCTCGGTGCCCGCCACCTTGGAGGTGAAGCCCGACAGGAAGTGATACATCGCCTGGGCCGGTGTCAGCCGCGAGATCGGCGGCAGGACACCGAAGGCGTCGCAGGTCAGCATGATGATGTTCTTGGGATGCCCGCCCAGCGCCGAGTCCGACGCGTTGGAGATGTAGTTCAGCGGATAGGCGCAACGCATGTTCGGCGTCAGGCTGTCATCCTCGAAGTCGAGATCGAGGGTTTCCTCGTCAAAGACCATGTTCTCGATCACGGTGCCGAACATCTCGGTCGTGGCAAAGATCTCGGGCTCGGCCTCTGCGCTCAGATTGATGGTCTTGGCATAGCAGCCGCCTTCGAAGTTGAAGGTACCGCGCTCGGACCAGCCATGCTCGTCATCGCCGATCAGCACACGCTCGGGATCCGCCGACAGGGTCGTCTTGCCGGTGCCGGACAGGCCGAAGAAGACCGCCGTGTCCACCGGGTTGCCCACCGCGTGGTTTGCCGAGCAGTGCATCGGCATGATGTTCTTCTCGGGCAGCAGGTAGTTCAGCAGGGTGAAGACCGATTTCTTGTTCTCACCGGCATATTCGGTGCCGCCGATCAGGATCATCTTCTTGTCGAAGTTCAGCGCGATCACCGTATCCGAGCGGCAGTCATGCTTGGCCGGATCGGCCTTGAAGCTCGGGCAGTTGATGATCGTGAAATCAGCGGTGAAGGTATCCAGCTCGGACCGCTCGGGACGGCGCAGCATGTGACGGATGAACAGGCCATGCCAGGCCAGCTCGGTCACCACGCGCACATCCAGACGGTGGGCCGGATCGGCCCCGCCGAACAGATCCTGGACGAAGTATTCCTTGCCTTTCATGTGCTCGAGCATGTCCGCGAGAAGCGCGTCAAAGCCCTCCGGCGACATCTCGGCGTTGTTCTCCCACCAGATGGTGTCGACGACTGACGCGGTCTTGACCACGTGCTTGTCCTGGGGTGACCGGCCCGTGTACTTGCCGGTGGTCACAAGGAAGGTGCCACCCTTTCCGAGTGTCCCCTCCTCACGTTTGAGCGCTTCCTGGATCAGCGCAGGCTCGATCAGGTTGTAATGGGCTGCTCCGAGCCCCGTGATACCCTGATCCTCCAACGTGAATGTTGGATTCACCCGTCCATTTGCCATGTGTGAGCTCCTGCTTCGTTACGCACCGCCAGTCGCGGCCGGGACCCGAAAAAAGATGTGAACCACTTGTTCGCATAGCGCCGTCTTGGCGCATGAAGGTCTGTATATCATGGGCCAAGGAGGGGAGAACAGGACCGTTCCGCACAGTTAGCGCCACCAAGTGTAAGTTAGCGCAACCAAATTTCGGAAAAGCTGCAATATTAGCTCTTTATTATCCGAACTGGTGTGTTTTGGCGGCGTCGAAACCCTGCCAAGGCGAGAAAACCGTTGATTCTCGGGAGTCGAGGACTCATCCTCGTCGCAAAAAAGAGGCAGGACGCAGGAAAAGGACCTCGCTTATGTCGCGGATCGCTTTGGTCGATGATGACCGCAATATCCTGACCTCGGTGGCCATCACGCTTGAGGCCGAGGGGTTCCAGGTCGAGACCTATAATGACGGACAGTCGGCGCTGGATGCCTTCAGCCGTCGCATGCCCGAACTGGGTGTGTTTGATATCAAGATGCCCAGGATGGACGGGATGGACCTGCTCCAGCGCGTCCGCATGAAGAGCAAGATGCCCGTGATCTTCCTCACCTCGAAGGATGACGAGATCGACGAGGTGCTCGGACTGCGCATGGGGGCGGATGACTACGTCAAGAAGCCCTTCTCCCAGCGGTTGCTGGTTGAACGGATCCGCGCGCTCCTGCGCCGTCAGGATGCCGTGGCCAGCCATGAAGCCGGTGATCTGGACGAGAGCAAGACAATCGTGCGGGGCAACCTGACCATGGACCCGCTGCGCCACGCGGTCCTGTGGAAGGGCAAGGATGTCGCCCTGACCGTGACCGAATTTCTGCTGCTGCAGGCCCTGGCGCAACGCCCCGGATTCGTCAAAAGCCGTGATCAGCTGATGGATGTGGCCTATGATGATCAGGTCTATGTGGATGATCGGACCATCGACAGCCATATCAAGCGTCTGCGCAAGAAGATGCGTTCGGTCGACGAAAGCTTCACCGCCATCGAGACGCTCTATGGCATTGGGTACAAGTATAACGAAGAATGACATTCGTATCGGCTCCAGACGGATCTCCTGCGCGCCGACCCGACGGGTCGGAAACCGGAGATTTGGGAGCCGAGACGCAGACCTCCCCTGAGCCGGAGCCCGGCAAGCCCCCAAGGGGGCAGGCCCGCTCCCGTCGGGTGCTGGCCATCAACAGCTCGCCACTGGCGCGCAAGATCATCAGCTTCAACCTGCTGGCCCTGCTGATCCTTGTGGCAGGGGTGCTCTATCTCAATCCGTTCCGCGACAGCCTTGTGTTCCAGCGCGAGCAGGGCCTTGTCTTCGAGGCCCATCTGATCGCCGATGTGTTCGAGGCCGTGGCCACCACGGATGAAACCGCCGCGGATCTCGGGGCCATGAATGTGCCCCGGCTGGTGGCATCGCTCGACCTGGCCCCATCGCTTGAGTTGTTCGTGTTCGCTCCGGATGGCGATGTTCTGGCGCGGGGCGAAGGGGCGAAACGGTCGGAATGGGTGGCCCTGACCGAAACGGATGCGCCGCCCCCCACCTTTATCACGGATATGTTCATCACCCTATGGGAGGGGATCGCCCGCCTTCTGGGGCGCGAGACACTGCCCGTCCTGCTGGCCAGCGAGGATCAGGCGCGCAGTCTTCTGCCCGGTGCTCTGACCGGACGCACCACCATCGAGAACAGTATCGACCCCGCCGGGAACCAGATCTTTGCCGTGGGCACGCCGATCCTGATCGGGGGGGAGGTGGCCGGGGTTGTGGCCCTCACGACCGCCTCGGGCGAGATCGACACGCTGGTGCAGAACGAGCGCGAGCAGTTCCTGCAGATGTTCATGGTCGCGCTGCTGGTGTCGATTGGGCTGAGCCTTGTGCTGGCCGGGACCATCGCCAACCCGCTCTCGGATCTGGCCGCCGCGGCCGAGCTGGGGCGCGACCGAAACGCCCGCAAGATGAGCCCGGGCCGTGTGCGGATCCCCGACCTGACCACGCGCCCGGATGAGATCGGCCGTCTGAGCGGGGCGCTGCGGGGCATGGTCTCGGCGCTCTATGACCGGATCGATGCGAACGAACAATTCGCCGCCGATGTCGCGCATGAAATCAAGAACCCCCTCGCTTCCCTGCGCTCTGCCACGGGCACGCTGCGGGTTGCCAAACGTGAGGACCAGAGACAGAAGTTGCTCAATGTCATCGAACATGATGTGCGACGGCTCGACCGTCTTGTATCGGATATCTCGAACGCGTCGCGCCTCGACAGCGAGTTGGTCAAGGAAGAGGAAGAGACCTTCGACCTGATCAAGATGCTCCGCACCCTGACGGATTTTCATGCCGAGGAGGTCGCGAAACGCGGGATCGATTTCATCACCGACCTGCCGCCGCGCCCCCTGCCGATCCAGGGGCTGGAGCCGCGCCTCGCGCAGGTCTTCGTGAACCTGCTGGGCAATGCCATCTCGTTCTGCGAACAGGGCGATGCGGTCCGGCTCTGGGTTCGACAGCGCGACAACCGGGTGTTGGTCGTGGTCGAGGACACCGGCCCCGGCATCCCCGAGGAAGCGCTGAACAAGATTTTCACCCGCTTCTATTCCGAGCGCCCGGAGCGGCAGTTTGGCAATCATTCCGGGCTTGGGCTCGCGATTTCCAAGCAGATCGTCGAAGCCCATGGCGGCGTCATCTGGGCCGAGAATATCCGCCCCACCGATCTCGACATCACCTCCGAGCCTCTTGGCGCGCGGTTCATCGTCGGCCTGCCTCTCTGATCCATGGATGAGGAGGAGATCCTCCATGCCACCAGCGTCGCCATTGAGGGGCGCGCGCTGGTGATCACCGGACCCAGCGGGACGGGGAAGTCCGATCTCGCGCTGCAAATGATCGCACTCGGGGCCGGGCTCATCTGCGATGACCGCACGCGGATCCGGCGCGAGGGTGACCAACTCTGGGCCAACCCGGCTCCCAATGCCACGGGCCTGATCGAGGCGCGCGGGCTCGGGCTTTTGCCCGCGCCGGACGCGGCACCCGCGCCGATCTCCGCGCTGCTCGATCTGACCATATCGGAAACGGACCGCCTCCCGCCCGAACGGACGCGCCGTCTGCTCGGCCTGCCGGTGGTGCTGCTTCACAAGGTGACGAGCCCCTCTTTCCCCGCCGCGCTGATCCTCTATCTTCGGCAGGGACGGGCCGCCCCCTGAGCGACCCTGCCCGCCCCTTGAGAGACAGCCATGCAAGATGCCCCTCCCAGTCCCAGCGACCCGCCCCAGAAGATTGTTCTGGTCACAGGCCCTTCCGGCGCGGGGCGGACCACGGCCATTCAGGGGCTGGAGGATCTGGGGTTTGAGGCGATCGACAACCTGCCGCTCTCGCTGGTGCCGCGGCTGCTGGATGGGCCCCCGCTGCGTCGCCCTCTGGCGCTCGGGCTCGATGTGCGGACGCGCGACTTCAGCCTTCCGGGGCTCGCCGACCTGCTGAGCACGCTCGAGGCCGATCCGCACGCGGATGCGCAGATGCTCTATCTCGACGCTTCGGCCTCGGTGCTCGCGCGGCGCTTTTCCGAGACCCGCCGCCGGCATCCCATGGCGCCCGCCGAGAGCCCGTCAGAAGGGATCGAGCGCGAGGCCGACCTGCTGGCACCGATCCGGGCGCGGGCAGACATCCTGATCGATACCTCCGACATGTCGCCCCATGACCTGCGGGCGGATATGCTGCGCTGGTTCGGCAACCGCGACAGCTTGCGCCTCGCGGTCTCGGTCCGCTCGTTTTCCTACAAACGCGGCACACCGCAGAGCACCGACATGGTCTTTGACGTGCGGTTTCTCCAGAATCCCTATTGGCAGGAGGACTTGCGCAAGCTCGACGGTCGCTCCCAGGCGGTGGCCGACTACGTGGCCAGTGACCCGCGCTTCGACGCATTCTTCGACAATGTTCTGTCCCTGACGCGATTGTTGCTGCCTGCCTACCGCGCCGAGGGCAAATCCCATCTCGCTATTGGCTTCGGCTGCACGGGCGGGCAGCATCGCAGCGTCACAGTCACAGAAAAGCTGGCGGCGGCCCTTGTCGAAGACGGTTGGCAGGTATCTATAAGACATCTGGGCTTGGAGCAGCGCCATGCATCACGACGCCATTGACGCGCTTCACCCCGCAGGTCAGCCCCGAGGAGGCCGCTTGATTGGAATCGTGATCGTCGCCCATGGGGGCCTTGCCGCAGAGTATCTGCATGCGGTCGAACACGTGGTCGGCGCGCAGACCGGAATGCGCGCGATCTCCATTGCTGCCGATTGCGACCGCGCGGCCAAACAGGCCGAGATCTGCGCCGCCGCGAACGAGGTCGACACGGGCAATGGTGTGGTGGTGGTGACCGACATGTTCGGCGGCTCGCCCTCCAATCTCGCGCTCAGCGCCTGCTCGCCGGGGAACCGCCGGATCATCTATGGCGCGAACCTGCCGATGCTCATCAAATTGGCAAAATCGCGGCGCGCTTCGGTGGACGATGCAGTAAAGCTTTCGCTCGACGCCGGTCGGAAGTATATAAATAGCTTTGACGGAACTGTCTGAAGGGAGGTCAGATGATCCGCCAGGAACTGAAGATCGTGAACGAAAAGGGCCTTCACGCCCGGGCATCTGCCAAATTCGTGGAATGTGTCGAGGCGCATGACGCCAGCGCAGAGGTGGAGAAGGACGGCCTGTCGGCTGCGGGGGATTCGATCATGGGATTGCTGATGCTGGCCGCTTCCAAGGGCACGTCCATTCAGGTCGAGACCAAGGGTCCCGCCGCGCAGGAGCTTGCCGCGGCGCTCGAAGCTCTGGTGGCCAACCGGTTCGGCGAGAAGTTTTAGGATCCCGCGGCGCGCCTGCGCGCAACGGTCGGAGATTTCCATGTGTGATGTAACGTGCAGAGGACCGAGATTGTGACCGAAGGCTCTGCGCAACCGGCATCGACGGATCTGCCCGACCGGGATGATCAGCCCTATGACGTCAAGAATCTGTCTTACGCCAAGACCTTCACGAATCCCTGGGCTTCTGCGGTCATCCGCAGCCTGGAATGGTCCACCGGCAAGATCCGCCTGCTTCGCCTGATCCGCAAATTCGAAGCCCAGGGCGTGCCCGAGGGGCAGGGATTCTGGCGGCCGGCGCTGGACATCATGGGCATCGATCTGACCACCCCCGAAGAGCAGATCGCCCGCATCCCCGCCGAGGGGCCCGTGATCATCGTGGCCAACCACCCCCACGGGCTGGTGGACGGCATGGTCCTCGCGGATCTGATCGGCCGCGTGCGCACAGATTACAAGATCCTGACCCGGTCTCTTCTGACGGATGTGGAAGAGATCCAGCAATTCATGATCCCGGTGCCCTTTCCCCATGACGAGGACGCGCTGCAGAAGAACCTCGACATGCGCAAGCAAGCCATGGCCCATCTGGCGGGCGGCGGGGTGATCGTGCTCTTCCCCTCGGGTGTCGTGGCCAGTTCGGACACCGCCTTCGGCCCAGCCATCGAGCGGGAATGGAACCCGTTCACCGCCAAGATGATCCTGCGCAGCGGGGCGACCGTGGTCCCGATCCGGTTTCCGGGGCAGAACTCGCGCTGGTACCAGATCGCCAACCAGATCCACCCGGCCCTGCGGCAGGGGTTGTTGCTGCACGAAGTGGTGCACGCCCTGAACAAGCCTCAGGCGCCCATCGTCGGCGAGCCGCTCGATCAGGCCGAGATCGACGCGCAGAAGAGCAATGCCCGCGGCTTCATGGAGTGGCTGCGCAGCCGGACGCTCGCGCTCAAATAAGCGCTAAAGTAGCCCGCGCCGGATCAGGTTCAGCCCCGCGATCAGCAAGAGCACCATGGTGGCCTGCCGGAACCGGCTCTGGTCCATACGGTCCTGCAACCAGAAACCGATCAGCATCCCGACCGCCGCCGGTGCGAGCAGGATCGCCGAGAATTGCAGGCTCGGCCCGGTGACCACACCGGTCTTCAGATGGGTCGCCAGAAACATCACGCTGCCCAGCCCATAGAGCATGCCCTGCGCGCGGACCTGCTCGGCCTTGGGCGTGTCGAGCGCCGTCAGATAGGCCACGATGGGCGGCCCCCAGATCCCGCTGAACCCGCCGAAGAACCCGGCCACCACACCGGTGGCCAGTTCGGCCCAGCGGTGGTGCCGAGGGGCCACGCGCAAGCGCCACCCGGCCAGTTGGCTAGCCGCATAAAGCGCGACCGGCACGCCGATCATCAGCGACAGCACCCGATCCGACAGGGCCAGAACCAGTTGCCCCGACAGGACAATGAACACCAGAACCAGCGCCAGCAGCCGCCAATGGCGCTGCGCCGCGACCCCAAGGGCGGGCAAGCCACCGCGCAGGGCCTGCCACAGGTTCATCACCAGCGTCGGCAGGATCAGCCCCGCCAAGGCCACCGGCACCGGCAGCACGGCCGAAAGCCCCGACATCATGATCAGCGGCATGGCAAAGCCGACCGCCCCCTTGACCACCCCGGCAAACAGGGCAACCCCCACGAGGAAGATCATCACAGCGCCGGGCAGCGACAGAAACAGATCCATGTCAGGCTCCTTCCCCTGCGCCATAGCCCCCCTGCCGCTTCGCCGCAAGGGAGCGCGATTCGCCGGCCCCTGTTGCAGCGCAGCACACGACGACGCTCCGATACGCCACATGGAAACCTTACATTTTTCGTGCATTCTCGCCTTGTCCGGGCCCCAATCGGCCCTAGCGAGGGTCATAATGCTTCGCAAATTGCCGCGTTTGCGAATTTTTCTTGCGCTGCGGTTGCGAAGTCCTTATCTCGGACCAAACCGGAATTTGCTGGAGAATGACGATGCCCCATGATGGACAGGATCTTGCCCTGAGCGACGCCCAACACGTGATCCTCCCGGATCTGCTGAGCCTGACAGCCGCAGCCGTGCCCCCAGTCGAGGCGCTGGTCGAGAAGGCCGTTGCGACGCTGAAGGACGCCCTGTCGGTGGATGGCCGGATTTCCGGCGCATTGGTCGAGGAAAATCAGACCGCCTCCCACGGGCTGGCCTGGCTCGCGACCTACGCCCAATCCCTGCGCCAGATGCAGAAATGGGCCGAAGCCTTGAACACCGAGGGCAAGTTCGGCGAGGTCGAGCAGCTCATCCACCAGATCGCCTTTGGGGAGTACCTCTGGCAGCTCTATGGCGGGATCCCGATGTCCCAGGGCGAAATCCTGCGCCTGCAGGACATCGGCCTGAGCCAGGAAGACCAGCGCGGCATGATGATCCCCGCGATCATGACCCTGACCCAGTCCGGCAACACCCAGGCCGCGCGCACGCGTCTGGTTGAGTTGATGCAGGAACGCGCTGCCGAGATCACCGTCGGCGCCTCCGGCCTCGATGACGAGCTCGAGATGATCCGCGAGCAATTCCGCCGCTTCGCCGTGGACCGGGTCGAGCCCAACGCCCATGAATGGCACCTCAAGGACGAGCTGATCCCGATGGAAATCATCGAGGAGCTCGCCGAGATGGGTGTCTTCGGCCTGACCATTCCCGAGGAATATGGCGGGTTCGGCCTGTCCAAAGCCTCCATGTGCGTGGTCTCCGAGGAACTGTCGCGCGGCTATATCGGTGTCGGCTCGCTGGGCACCCGCTCCGAGATCGCAGCCGAGCTGATCCTTTGCGGCGGGACCGAAGAGCAGAAGCAGAAATGGCTGCCGCAGCTGGCCTCTGCCGAGACCCTGCCCACGGCCGTCTTCACAGAGCCGAATACCGGATCGGATCTGGGCTCGCTCCGGACCCGTGCGGTCAAGGACGACAACGGCGATTACAAGATCACCGGCAACAAGACCTGGATCACCCACGCGGCACGCACGCAGATCATGACGCTGCTGGCCCGGACCGATCCGAGCAACGACAACCACAAGGGTCTGTCGATGTTCCTCGCCGAGAAAACCCCCGGCACGGATGAAGCCCCTTTCCCCACCGAGGGCATGACCGGCGGCGAGATCGAGGTGCTGGGCTATCGCGGCATGAAGGAATACGAGCTGGCCTTCGACAACTTCCACGTGAAGGGCGAGAACCTGCTCGGCGGCGAAGAGGGCAAGGGCTTCAAACAGCTCATGGAAACCTTCGAGAGCGCCCGCATCCAGACCGCCGCCCGCGCCATCGGCGTGGCGCAATCGGCACTCGACGTGTCAATGCAATACGCGATCGACCGCAAGCAGTTCGGCAAATCACTGATCAACTTCCCCCGCGTCTCCGGCAAGCTGGCGATGATGGCGGTCGAGTTGATGGTGGCGCGCCAGCTCACCTATTTCTCGGCCTTCGAGAAGGATGAGGGCCGGCGCTGCGATGTCGAGGCGGGCATGGCCAAGCTGCTTGGCGCGCGCGTGGCCTGGGCCGCGGCGGATAACGGGCTGCAGATCCACGGCGGCAACGGTTTCGCGCTGGAATACTCGATCAGCCGCATCCTCTGCGACGCGCGGATCCTGAACATCTTCGAAGGCGCGGCCGAGATCCAGGCTCAGGTGATTGCGCGCCGCCTGCTGGGCTAAGCCCTTCGAATAAGGACGGCAAAACACCCCGAGCCCTGCGCGGGGTGTTTTTTTGTCCCTCAGGTCCGGGACAGCGCCGCGCTTGCGCCTCTCGCGTCGGCGCCCCATCTCAGGGGTATGACAAAGCTTCCCCTCGCCGCCGCGGCGCTCATCCCGTTTCTGGCGGCATGCACCGCCTCCGACGAAACCCTGTCGGGCTTCACAAGCCCTGAGACGGTCTGGACCCTGTCCGAACTGGACGGCACGCCCTTTGCCGCGCGCATGACCCTGCAATTCCTCGAACCGGGACAGATTGCGGGGCAGGCCCCGTGCAACCGGTTCACCGGCGCACTGACGGTCCCCTATCCATGGTTCGGCACAGGGCCCCTGGCGGCCACCCGCATGGCTTGCCCGGATCTCGCCGCCGAGGACATGGTGTTCAAAGCCCTGTCCGATATGACCGAAGCCGAGGTCAGCGGCCCGGTCCTGATCCTGCGCAACTCCGAGCTCGGGCGAGAGATGGTGTTTCGCGCCGCGCCCTGAACGGTCTCACCCGGATTTCGCCAAGAGATCCACAAACCGCGCCCGCGCCGGAGGCAAAGGGCGGTTGCCCAATGCCGGGGCGAGCTTCTCCGTCAGGAAATGCCCGGTGGTCCGCAACCCATCCTGCACGCCGGACAGCCCCGCAGGCCCGCCGAGCATGACATCCGGCAGCGGCAGCAACCGGTCCACCCAGGCCCCGGCGGCCTGACGTGACACGGCCCGGCCCGTGCGGGGTGAGACATAGGCCAGATCCTCGTTCACTCCGCGCACCGCGCAGGCCGACAGGTCCAGCCCGAAGCCCATCTGCTCCAGGAGCGCCATCTCCCAATCGAGATAGGCTGGCAGCCAGCCGGTCCCCGCCGCCATCGCGTCCAGAAGGGCAATCGTCTGAGCATAAAAGGCGGGATAGGCCGCCCGCTCCGGCAGCGAGAACCCCGCAAGCGCCAAGGCCGCGCTCATCGCCGACAGGGCCAGCCGGTCGCCCAGCACCGCCGCCGCCCGGCCCTTGATCGGCTCGACCGAGAAGCTGCCCAGATGATCCTCGAGCCGCGCCTTCCAATGCAGATCCAGCTGCGCACCGGGTTGTAACACCGGCGCAAGCTTGCGCGAGATGCCCCCGCGCACCACGCCCAGATGCCGCCCATGCCCCTCGGTGAAGGCCTCGACAATGACCGAGGTCTCCCCATGGGGCCGGACGGACAAGAGCACGCCCTCTTCGCGCCACTCGATCACCCGGGCGCTCCCTCCTTCATTGTTCCTGAAATACTCTCGCCGAAGGCTCCGACGGGCACAAGCTGCGCCTAGCCTTCGAGCCCCGGCGCATCCAGCAGGTGTCGTCCCGCGCGGTCTTCCACCGCCACGATCCAGAGATCCGGATCCCGGCTCCGCGCCCGGGCCAGGGCCGCGTCCACCTCGGGCTCGGGCCCCTCGACCAGCACCTCCCAGGAGCGTGTGTCGCGCATCAGGTCATAGCGCCGTTCATAGGCGCAGGCCTGCCCGTCCAGCGTGCAGAGCTTGATGATCACGGCCCCCGCGGTGCCATCGCCGCGCGCCTCTACATAGACCGGGATCCCCTCGATCTGACAACGCATCATATAGGCCTGCACCCAGAGACCCGCCGCCAGACGCGCCATGGCTCAGGCGTTCCCGTCCTTGAAGTCGAGCCCCATCTCGTCGAAGCGCTCTTTCTCTTCGAGCCAGCCGGGCCGGACCTTGACCTGCAAAAAGAGATGCGCAGGCCGTCCGAGAAACTCGATCAGCTCCTCGCGGGCAGCCTTGGAGACGGCCTTGACGGTCTCCCCCTTGTTGCCCAGCACGATCCCCTTATGGCCGTCGCGCGCCACGTAGATCACCTGATCGATCCGCACGGAGCCGTCCTTGCGCTCCTGCCAGCTCTCGGTTTCCACCGTCAGCTGATAGGGCAGCTCCTGATGCAGGCGCAGGGTCAGCTTCTCGCGGGTAATCTCGGCGGCGATCATGCGCATGGGCACATCGGCGATCTGGTCCTCGGGATAGAGCCACGGCCCCTCGGGCAGGGTTTCGGCCAGCCAGCTGCGCAGATCACCCACGCCATAGCCCTTCTCGGCCGAGATCATGAAGGTCCGGGCGAAAGGATAGGCCGCGTTCATGTCCTCGGTCAGCTTCAGCAGGACCTCGGCCTTCACCCGGTCGATCTTGTTGATCGCCAGCGCCACGGCCTGCCGCGGATTGGTCCGCTCGGCCAGCGCCTCCAGGATCGCCTTGACCCCGTCGGTCATCCCGCGATGGGCCTCGACCAGCAGGACAACCACATCCGCATCCGCCGCCCCGCCCCAGGCCGCCGCCACCATGGCCCGATCGAGCCGCCGGCGCGGACGGAACAGCCCCGGCGTATCCACGAAAACCAGTTGCGCGTTGCCCTCGATGGCCACGCCCCGGATCCGCGCGCGCGTGGTCTGCACCTTGTGCGTCACGATCGAGACCTTGGCCCCCACCATCGCGTTGGTCAGGGTCGATTTCCCAGAATTCGGTTCGCCGATCAGCGCCACGAATCCGGCGCGGGTGGTCGTGGATGCGTCAGTCATTCTTGCTCTCTACCTGGCTCAGCAGGGCCTTGGCCGCGGCCTGCTCCGCCTGTCTCTTGTTGCCCGCGCTGGCCTTGGCCTCGGCGCCGGTCTGCAGCCGGGCCATGATCGTGAAGACCGGCGCGTGGTCCGGGCCGCTGCGGCCCAGTTCATCATAATTCGGCGGCGGCAGCTTGCGGGCCTGGGCCCATTCCTGCAACGCGGTCTTGGGGTCGCGGGCATCGGCCTCGACCGTGCGGATCCGCTTGCCCCACAGCCGCAGCACCAGCGCCCTGGCCGCCTCGAACCCGCCATCACGATAGACCGCGGCGATCACCGCCTCCATCCCGTCGCCCAGCAGAGCCTCCTTGCGGCGCCCCCCGGTCAGCATCTCGGACCGCCCCAGCCGGAGCACTTCGCCAAGCCCGATTTCACGGGCAACCTCGGCGCAGGTCTCCTTGCGCACCAGCGCATTGAACCGCGGGGCCAGTTGCCCCTCGCGCGCATCCGGGTCGGCCTCCAGCAGCGCCTCGGCCATCACAAGCCCCAGCACGCGGTCGCCGAGAAACTCGAGCCTCTGGTTGTCAGACCTCACCGCCGCGCTGCGCGAGGCATGGGTCACCGCCCGGACAAGGATCTCGGGGCGGGCGAACGTGTGTCCGATCCGGTCGCTGAAGGCGACAAGCTCCTTGGACAGCTTCAATCGAGCGCCTTGAAGAAGCGATCCCCGCGCCAGGTCCAGAAATAGAGCATCCGGGAGCCTGCGGAACTGAAGATCACGCGATCCGCGCGGCCGATCAGGTTCTCGAAGGGCACGAAGCCGACACCGCCAACGGACTGGGCGTAGCGGCTGTCCTGGCTGTTGTCGCGGTTGTCACCGACGAAAAAGAAATGACCCTCGGGCACCGTGAACTCGGGCGTGTTGTCGCCAAAGCTGCGGTCGATGTTCAGGATCGAGTGGCTGACACCACCGGGAAGGGTCTCGACGAATTTCTCTTTCTCGCAGATGCCGCCCTCGCCCACGGGCTGGTTCGAACAACGCGGGTAAGAGCCGATCGGACCCTGGCGGTCGAACACCTCCTCGAAGGTGCCATCGCGTTCGGTCGGCACAGCCTCGCCATTCAGGAACAGCGCGCCCTCGCGGAACTGGATCCGGTCGCCGGGCAGGCCGATCAGGCGCTTGATGAAGTCCGAACCGTTGACCGGATGGCGGAAGACGACGATATCGCCACGCTCGGGATCAGAGGCCAGGATGCGGCCCGGGATCGGGCAGATCGAGAACGGGCAGGAGACCTGACTGTAGCCATAGGCCATCTTGTTCACGAAAAGGAAATCCCCGACCAGCAGCGTGTCCTTCATCGACCCCGACGGGATCCAGAACGGCTGGAAGAACAGGGTGCGGAAGATCCCCGCAATGAGCAGCGCATAGACCACGGTCTTGACCGTTTCCACAATGCCGCCTTCGGCCTTTTCAGTGCTTGCCATATCACGCCTCTACCCGGGTTTGGCCCGCTTCATGGGCGTGCAAAGGCGGGGAGTCAAGCGGAGGGCGCGCCCGGATCAATCGCAACCGCCGAGATCACCACATAGGCCTGCGCCCAAGGGTGATCATCGGTGAGCGAGACATGGATCACCGCCTCATGGCCTTCGGGGGTCAGATCCTTGAGCCGCTCGGCAGCCCAGCCGGTCACATACATGGTCGGCTGCCCGGTGGACAGGTTCTGAACCGCCATGTCGCGCCAGGAGATCCCCATCCGCAGCCCCGTTCCCAGCGCCTTGGAGCAGGCCTCTTTCGCGGCCCAGCGCTTGGCATAAGTGGCAGCGGTCTGCGCCCGGCTATCGGCCTTGCGCTGCTCCTGTTCGGTGAAGACACGGTTGCGGAACCGGTCGCCAAACCGCTCCAGCGTGCGTTCGATCCGTTCGATATTCGCAAGATCCGTCCCGATCCCGATAATCATAGGCCGCCCTTAGTAATTCCGAGTCTGAGAGACATGAATTCTCTGCGGGATAACCGCGCCGATTGCAAGACATCCCGGTGACACGGGGGCGGTCGACCGCCCGCGCGCCTAGCCCCCGCGGGCGGCGGTCATCCTCCGGCGCATCTCGGCCATGGCCTCGGGCAGCCCGCGAAAGATCGCCTCGCCGATGAGGAAATGTCCGATATTCAGCTCCCGCACCTGGGGCAGCGCGGCAATCGGGCCGACGCAGTCATAGGTCAGCCCGTGGCCCGCATGCACTTCGAGCCCGAGATCAGCGGCGAAGGCCGCCATCTCCGTCAGGCGCCCAAGCTCGGCATCGCGGGTCGCGACATCGCCCTCCGCATGGGCGTCGCAATAGGCCCCGGTATGAAGCTCGATCACCGGCGCGCCGATCCGGTGCGCCGCCTCGATCTGCGCCTTCTCTGCCGCGATGAAGATCGACACCCGGCAGCCCGCCTCGGCTAGGGGCGCGATGAAATGAGCCAGCCGGTTTTCCTCGCGCGCCACTTCGAGACCGCCCTCGGTCGTCCGCTCTTCGCGCTTTTCCGGCACAATGCAGACCGCATGGGGCGTGTGGCGCAGAGCGATCTGCTGCATCTCGGCAGTCGCCGCCATCTCGAAGTTGAGCGGCACGGTCAGCGCCTCCATCAGCGCCTCGATATCGCGATCCGCGATATGGCGGCGATCCTCGCGCAGATGGGCGGTGATGCCATCGGCCCCAGCCTCCTGGGCGAGTATGGCCGCGCGCACCGGGTCCGGGGTCGTGCCGCCCCGGGCATTCCGCACAGTGGCCACATGGTCGATATTCACCCCAAGGCGCAGCAGATCCGGGGTCGCGTCAGAAACAGTCATGGTCAGGGCCTCCTGACCGCGAACCTAGGGCGCTCAATGGGCTTCGTCAGCCCTCGACTTCGCTTTGACGCGCAAAGCCTGGATCTTTTTCTTCAGCTGGCCCTTGCGGCGTTTCTGATAGGCCCGCAGGACCGGCAGGCTGAGATAGTACATGACCGAGGCCGCGATGATGCCCGGGATGATCCCGCCCACCAGATAGGGGAAGAACACCTCATCGAAGAAGCGCTGCAGATGGGCCCATTCCGCATCGCGGTCGGTAAAGAGCGCAACGATATTGTTGCCCAGATCCGCGCCCGCCTCGGTAAACTTGCCCACGAAGGAGGTCTCATCCTCCGGATCGAACTCGGTCCCGAGGATGAAATGCCCGGTCTTGAGCGAGATCACCCCGATGGGGATATAGGTGAGCGGATTGCCAAAGAAGGTCGCCAGCAGCGAGGCAAGGATATTGCCGCGCATCGTCTTGGCCAGCAGGGCCGCGATGACGAAATGCACCGTGTAGAAGGGTGTAAAGGTCGTGAACACCCCCGCCGCGATCCCGCGTGCGATCCGTTCGGGCGGATCGGGCAGTCGCTGCAACCGGCGCGCGATGTAGTGGAAGGACCGAGTCCACCCGCCACGAGGCCAAAGGGCCTCTGCCACGGTCTTCCAGACCGGACGTTTATCGCGGCGCTTGAATACCAAGCGGGTCCTCTTTCCATCTGGCCCGCCCGCCCCTGGGGATCAGGGCTTGCGGCTTAAATCTCTGTGCCGGTCGAGCCCGGCGACGTCGCTATCGGCCTGAACAGCCGTCATGACGCGGTGCAAATGCTCCAGGTCACGTACCTCTACCTCTAGAAGTAGGCGGTAAAAGTCAGGTTTCCGGTCAACAAAGTGTAGGTCTGAAATATTTGCCCTCTGTTCGCCAATCAATGTGCAGATTCGTCCCAGAACGCCCTGATCGTTGCCGATCGTAACATCCAGACGGACCGCATGGGCCGCCGCGTGGCGACCGGAATGCCACTGGAGGTCAATCCAGCGCCGCATTTCGTCTTCGAACTCTTCGAGTGCCGGGCAGTCGATGGCGTGGATGCGCACCCCGCGCCCGCGATAAGCGATCCCAACGATTCGCTCGCCGGGCACCGGCTGGCAGCAGCGCGACCGCTCAAAGCTCTGGTCCGGGTTCAGGCCGACCACGGCCCGTTCCGCATCAACCTCGTCGCCCGTGGCCCCCTGCAGATCGGGGTAGAGCACCTCGACCACTTCGCGGGCCGTGATATCCGTACTGCCCAGCGCCGAGAGCAGGTCCTGTTGCCCGCCATAGCCGAGCTGATGGGCCGCGGTCTTGAGCGCCTTGTCGGTGACACGCTTGCCCACATGCTCAAACGCCACCCGGGCGAGTTCCTGGCCCAGCTTCACAAAGCGCGCGCGGTCTTCCTCGCGCAGCGACCGGCGGATCGCCTGCTTGGCGCGGCCCGTGACCACGATATCGATCCAGGTCGCCTGCGGACGCTGGCCATCGGCGGTGATGATCTCGACCGACTGGCCGTTCTTCAACCGCGTCCAGAGGGGCACGCGGATGCCGTCCACCTTGGCCCCCACGCAACTGTCGCCGATCCGGGTATGGATGCCATAGGCATAGTCCAGCGGGGTGGCGCCCTTGGGCAGCTTGACCACCTCGCCCTTCGGCGTGAAGCAGAAGACCTGGTCGGAATACATCTCGAGCTTCACGTGCTCGAGAAACTCACCGTGATCCTCGGATTGCTCGAACCTCTCGCTCAGGGTCGAGATCCATTCGGCCGGATCCACCGCAAAGGGGTTCTCGACCTGGATCCCGTCGCGATAGGACCAGTGGGCCGCGACGCCGGCCTCGGCCACCTCGTGCATCTGGCGGGTGCGGATCTGCACCTCGACACGCTTGCCGTCCCGGCCCGAGACCGTGGTGTGGATCGAGCGGTAGCCATTGGATTTCGGCTGGCTGATATAATCCTTGAACCGTCCGGGCACCGCACGCCAGCGCTGGTGGATCGCCCCCAGCACGCCATAGCAGTCATCCTCGCTCTGGGTGATGACGCGGAACCCGTAGATATCCGAGAGGCGCGAGAAGCCGAGCTTCTTAGTCTCCATCTTGCGCCAGATCGAATAGGGTTTCTTGGCCCGGCCATAGACCTCGGCCTGGATCCCGTGGCGGTCAAGCTCGGTGCGGATATCGCTGGTGATCTTCTGCACCATGTCGCCGGTCTCGTTCTGCAGCTTGATGAAGCGGCGCATGATGGACTGGCGGCCATCGGGGTTGAGCACGCGAAAGGACAGATCCTCCAGCTCGTCGCGCATCCACTGCATGCCCATGCGCCCGGCGAGCGGGGCATAGATGTCCATGGTCTCCTGCGCCTTCTTGACCTGTTTGGCCTGGGGCATGTGCTTGATCGTGCGCATGTTGTGCAGCCGATCGCCCAGCTTCACGAGGATCACGCGCAGATCCTTGGACATCGCCATGAAGAGCTTGCGGAAGTTCTCGGCCTGCTTGTTCTCGCGGCTGGTGAGCTGCAGGTTGGTGAGGTTCGTCACCCCGTTGACCAGCTCGGCAATCTCGCGGCCAAAGCGGCGCTCGAGCTCGGCGAAGGTGGAGCGGGTGTCCTCGATCGTGTCATGCAAGAGGGCGGTAATGATCGTGCTGTCATCGAGCCGCTGCTCGGCGAGGATCGCGGCCACGGCGACGGGGTGGGTGAAATACTCCTCCCCCGAATGGCGCATCTGGCCCCGGTGCATCTCGCGCCCATAGGCATACGCGGCCTCAATCAGGGCCGCGTTGGTTTTCGGGTTGTAGGTCTGGATCAGGGCGACGAGGTCGCGCGCTTCGAGCATGGACTCCGGCTGATCCCGAGGCATGGGATCAGGGCTGACCTTGCGCTTCCATCAGCGCGCGCAGGAGCTTCTCCTCGGACATGTCGTCCTCGGCGGGCTTGTCCGGCTGGCCACCCATGAGCATCGCCATGGTGTCCTCTTCGGGCTCGTCCACTTCGATCTGGGTCTGGTTGGACTCGATCAGACGCTCGCGCAGGGCATCGGCCGACTGGGTCTCTTCGGCGATCTCGCGCAGGGACACGACCGGGTTCTTGTCGTTGTCGCGGTCAATGGTCAGCTCTGCTCCGGCGGAAATCTCGCGGGCGCGATGGGCCGCCAGCATCACCAGCTCGAACCGGTTGGGAACCTTGTCAACGCAATCTTCAACCGTCACGCGGGCCATGGATGTCTCCGTTTCACGAAAAGGGGCAGTGGCCAGCATGTAAGGCCTCGGAAAACCCTTGACAAGTAAAATGCACTCAGTCGAGGGCCCGGATCGCGGCAATATCCTCTTTTGGCAGGGCTTCGAGCATCTGATCGGCGGTTTTCCCGGTCACCGGGTGCTGCCAGAGCGGCGCGACATCGCGCAGCGGCACCAGAACGAAGGGCCGATCGGCGATCCGCGGATGCGGGAGAATCAGGTGATCCGGCGTCCGGGCGATCTGTTCCGAAACCGGCAGCGCCGCCCAGCGCTGATATGTTTCAAGATCCGGGAGGATCGTGATCCCGTAGGTCAGCAGGTCGAGGTCCAGCGTCCGCGCGCCCCAGCGCTGCACCCGGGCCCGGCCCAAACGGCGCTCGATCCCGTGCAAGACCTCTAAAAGCGCTTTGGGGGACAGCGCAGTTTCCACGGTCACACAGCTGTTAACATACTCTGGTTCAGACGGATCTGGAAATGCGGGCGTCGCGTAGAACCGGCTGCGCGCCACAATCTGCAGCGATGCCTCCTCCAGAGCGTCGTAAGCTTGACGTAAAGTAAGCTCTGGCGCAAAATCACCGAGTGGTTGATTTGCGCCCAGCGCTATTATGCCTATGGACGAAATTTTGAGCGCCTTTCCAGTTGCGATGGCCGTGAAATGGCTTACTTTCCATGACGCGTTTCATCAATTTAAAATAATTCGCACTCACGGAATTCGATGAAACGCATTACTTGGAAGGACCAGTAATGTTTTATAAAGACGACAGGTTGGCGCTGTTTATTGATGGCTCCAACCTCTACGCCGCAGCCAAAGCGCTGGGGTTTGACATCGATTACAAGTTGCTCAGGCAAGAATTCATGCGGCGCGGAAAACTGCTGCGTGCGTTCTATTACACTGCGCTCTTGGAGAACGATGAGTATTCACCGATCCGCCCGCTTGTGGACTGGCTCCACTATAACGGGTTCAGCATGGTGACCAAGCCGGCCAAGGAATACACCGACAGCCAGGGTCGCCGGAAGGTGAAGGGAAACATGGACATCGAGCTGGCCGTGGACGCAATGGAACTCGCGCCCCATATGGACCATGCCGTTCTGTTCTCGGGCGACGGAGATTTCCGCCCCCTGATCGAAGCCCTGCAGCGCCGTGGCGTGCGGGTCTCGGTGGTCTCGACCATCCGGTCGCATCCGCCGATGATCTCGGACGAGCTGCGCCGTCAGGCCGACAACTTCATTGAGCTCGACGAGCTCAAGGAGATCATCGGGCGCCCGCCGCGTGAGCCGCGCGAGCCCCGCGAGACGGTCACCGAGACCGCAGACTGAGCGCGCCATCACCGCGCAGGATTGGACCCGCTCCGGCGGGTCTTTTTCATTCAAGGGGAGAGGTTTTTGGGGATCTGGGACACCATGACAGGCGTGCTGGCGACGATGTTTGCCGTGGCCTTCGGGGCAGCGACGCTGCTGCCCCTGCAATCCGAGATCGTGTTCACCGCGTTCCAGATCCAGGCCGCGGTGCCGCTCTGGGCGCTGTTGCTCGTGGCCTCGGTCGGCAACACGCTCGGATCGGTTCTGAACTATGCGCTCGGCTGGCAGATCCCGCGCTTTCGCGACAAGCGCTGGTTTCCCGTGACCGAAGCGCAGTTGGACAAGGCGCAGAGCTGGTTCACGAAATACGGCAAGTGGAGCCTTTTGCTCAGCTGGGCACCCCTAGGAGACGCGATCACCGTCGCTGCGGGCGTGATGCGCACGCCGCTCATTGTCTTTGTCCTGCTGGTCGGGTTTGCCAAGACGGCCCGCTATGTCGTGCTCGCCGCAGCCGTCGTGGGCGGAGGCGAGCTGCTGTCCTGACGCGGCCTATTGCGCGGCGGCGTTCACCCGATCATGGGCGGCGCGGATGCGGTCGGGCCAAGTGCTCTTTATATAGCCGAGCACCGCGAGGATCTCGGCATCGCTCAGAACCCCGTCGAACCCGGCCATATTGCTGCGATAGGATCCCCCGACCAGCGCTTCGGTCCCGTATTTCGTGATCCGGAAGAGCAACAGATCTGCATGATGCCAGGTGTGCCCCGTGGCGTCGTGGGGCGGCGCAGGCAGCAGGCCATCCTCCCCCGGCGACCGCCAATCCGGCACCTGACCTTCGAGGGTCTCGCCATGGCAGGCGGCGCAATACCCCGCATAGATCTCGGCCCCGCGCGCGACGGCGGCTGGGTCCTGCCAAGGCAACAGCCCGTCCGCCTGCGCGCCATGGGCCAGCGTCACGGCACAGATCAAAGTGAGAGCACGCATTCCGATCCTCCTTTGGGGCCAGCCAAGCCGCTTCCCCCGCTGGAAGGTCAAGCCCCGCGAGAAACCGCGCCGGGACGCGACGCTCGGGACTGGTCAAACGCGCTCTGGACACCTATTCGTAAAGAAACTCTGACAGATCGAGGACCACGCCATGTCCCTGCCCCCGCTGACCCTCTACCTCGCCGCCCCGCGTGGATTCTGCGCGGGCGTGGATCGGGCGATCAAGATCGTGGAGATGGCGCTCGAGAAATGGGGCGCGCCGGTCTATGTCCGCCACGAGATCGTGCACAACAAATACGTGGTCGACGGGCTGCGCGCCAAGGGCGCGGTCTTCGTCAAGGAACTGGAAGATTGCCCCGATGACCGCCCGGTGATCTTCTCGGCCCATGGCGTGCCGAAGGCCGTCCCCGCCGAGGCGGCCCGACGCGAGATGGTCTATGTGGACGCGACCTGTCCGCTGGTGAGCAAGGTCCATATCGAGGCCGAGCGCCACCATGGAAACGGCCTGCAGATGGTGATGATCGGCCATGAGGGCCATCCCGAGACCGTGGGCACCATGGGTCAGCTCCCGGAGGGCGAGGTCCTGCTGGTCGAGACAGTGGCGGATGTGGCGACGCTCACCCCGCGCGACCCGGATCAGCTGGCCTTCATCACCCAGACGACGCTCTCGGTCGATGATACCGCCGATATCGTGGCCGCCCTGCAGGCCCGATTCCCGGCGATTGTCGGGCCCCACAAGGAAGACATCTGCTACGCCACTACGAACCGGCAGGGAGCGGTCAAGGCCATGGCCCCCAAGGCGGATGCCATGCTGGTGATCGGCGCGCCGAACTCGTCCAACTCCAAGCGGCTGGTCGAAGTGGGCCGGGCGGCGGGATGCGCGTATGCGCAACTGGTCCAGCGCGCCGACGACATCGACTGGCGCGCGCTTGAGGGGATCGGCTCCATCGGGATCACGGCCGGGGCCTCGGCACCCGAGATCCTCGTGAATGAGGTGATCGACGCCTTCCGCGCACGGTTCGACGTCACCGTCGAGCAGGTCGAGACCGCGCAGGAGAATGTCGAATTCAAGGTCCCGCGCGTCCTGCGCGAAACGGCCTGATCGCGCGCGGGCCGACGCCCGGGCCGGTCCAGCGTGCGCGCGGGCATCGCCCGGCTGCACACCCGTCCCGCCGAGACAATCTCACGCCACAAGCTGCACGGGCCAACAGGGCGCGGCCCGCCACGTGGACGGTGCCCATAAACCCGCGAAATAGCCTGTAAATACCAGCGCCTCCGTCGGGAAAGCACGCCCGGGATGTGGGATCCGCGTCGCGCTCGCCCGAACCACAGGCTCTGTGGACCGGAAGGCGCCAAGACGCTGGCCAAGCGCGTTGGTTTCGCCTTACGCTGGGGCGCTTTCAGGTTTCTGCGAAAGGTCCGGCCCGATGATCACCACGTCCTTCCTGCTTACTGCCCTTGTGGTCGTCCTGTCGCCGGGTACCGGGGTGGTCTATACGCTCGCCCTCGGGCTGGGTCGCGGGCGCAGGGCGGCGGCCTGGGCCGCGCTGGGATGTACGTTCGGGATCGTGCCGCACCTTTTGGCGGCGACGCTGGGTCTGGCGGCGGTGCTGCATACCTCGGCCCTGCTGTTCAATGTGGTGAAGTTCGCGGGGGTGGCCTATCTGCTCTGGCTCGCATGGGGCGCGCTGCGCGACGGCGGCGCGCTGCAGGTCCGGGCGGAAACCACCGCCGAGCCCGGCTGGCGCATCGCCCGGCGCGGGGCACTGATCAACATCCTGAACCCCAAGCTGTCGATTTTCTTCCTCGCACTGCTGCCGCCGTTCCTGAGCGGGAACGCAGCGACCGCCACGGCGGAAATGGCCCTGCTCGGGTCGGTCTTCATGGCCATGACCTTCGTGGTCTTTCTCGGCTATGGCGCCTTCGCGGCCAAGGCGCGGGACTGGATGCTCGGCTCGGCCCGGGTGATGACCTGGCTGAACCGTTCGTTCGCGGCGGTCTTCGCACTGCTGGCCGGGCGGCTTGCGATGGAGCGCGCGTGACGCGCCGCGCCTGTCCCGGCCCGTGAAGCGGCTGGTCACCTCCTTTGCGGCTTGGCTGCTGGGCTCGGGCCTGATCCTGCTGGCGCGGCTGCTGACCGCGCCGCGGGCGATCTGGCAAGGGATTGAACCTGTCCCGCGCCAACGGGTCTATTTCGCCAACCACACCAGCAACGCCGATTTGATCCTGATCTGGACCGTCCTGCCCCCGCGCCTGCGCAAGCAGACCCGTGCGGTCGCGGGCAGCGATTACTGGCTGAAATCGAGGCTGCGCGCCTTTGTCGGCCATGAGGTCGTCCGCGCCGTGATGATCGAACGACGGCCCGAGCATCGGGGGGATGAGGATCCCGTGGCCAAGATCCTCGAGGCGGTGGATCAGGGGGATTCCCTGATCATCTTCCCCGAAGGCAAGCGCAACATGACCGATCAGCCGGTCCTGCCCTTCAAATCAGGCATCTACAACGTTTCCAAGGCGCGGCCCGACCTCGACCTCGTTCCCGTCTGGATCGAAAACCTCAACAGCGTCATGCCCAAGGGCCATGTGATCCCGGTGCCGCTGCTCTGCACGGTCAGCTTTGGCGCGCCGGTCCGGGTGCAGTCGGGTGAAAGCATCGACGCCTTTCTCACCCGCGCCTCGGACGCGATGGTCGCCCTGCGCCCGCAGAATGGAGGGCCGCGCGCATGACAGAGATCCCGCTCGAGCCCCATCCTTTCGCTTGGGAGATCATCGGCGTCGGGACGCTCCTGATCCTCGCGACATTGCTGGGCGAGGCCCTGCGCTGGCGCTATGCGCCCACCGAGTACAACACCACGATCGAGAACCTGAACGCGCGCATCATGGCCTGGTGGGCGATGACCGCGCTGGTTGCGCTGTTCTCGCTGGGCGGGGATGCGGGGATCGTGGTGCTTTTCGCGATCTGCTCCTTCTCGGCCCTGCGGGAGTTCATGACGCTGACCCGGAAACGGGTGGCCGACCACTGGGCGATTGCCGCGTCCTTCTTCGTGGTGCTGCCGGTGCAATATGTGCTGGTCGGGATGGGCTGGTACGGGATGTCCTCGATGTTCATCCCGGTCTATGCCTTTCTGCTGCTGCCGATCCTCTCGGCGCTGGAGGGGGATCGGACGAACTTCCTCGAACGCGTGGCAGAAACCCAATGGGCGCTGATGATCTGCGTGTATTGCATGAGCCATGTGCCCGCGCTCCTGACGCTCGAGATCCCCGGCTATGATGGGCGACTGATCCTGCTGATCGCCTGGCTGGTCATCGTGGTGCAGATCGCGGATGTGCTGCAATATGCCGGGACCAAGCTGATCGGACGGCGCAAGATCGCGCCCGCCCTGTCGCGCTCGCGCACATGGGAGGGGACGATGGCCGGTGTCCTGCTGGCGAGCCTGATCGGCGGTGCGCTCTGGTGGATTACGCCCTTCGCCCCGTGGCAGGCCCTTTTGCTCGCGCTCATGGTGGCAGCTGTGGGGATGTTCGGGGCGCTGGTGATGAATGCGATCAAGCGGGATCGCGGGGTCAAGGATTGGGGCCCGATGTTCGCGGGCCATGGCGGCTTCATCGATCGACTCGATTCCGTGCTCTTTGCCGCGCCGATCTTCTTTCACGTGGTGCGGTTCTTCTTCGACGCAAGCCCCTGAGGCGCAAACTGCCCGGCACAGACAGCGCCCTCTTGCAGCCTCCCGGCGGGGGCGGCACAAAGGCCCCATGACACAGATCCCCCGTTCCGCCCTGATCCTCGGTCTCGCCGGTCTGCTCCCGTTCCTGTTCGGCGCGGGCACGCTCCTGTCCGAGGGGCTGGCGCGTTTCGGGATGGACAGCTTCGGCCCCCGCTTCATCGGGCCCTATGTGCAGATCTTCTATGGCACGATCATTCTGGCCTTCATGTCCGGCGTGCTCTGGGGCTTTGCAACCAAGGCGACGGGGACAGTGGCGACGACCGGCTACGGGCTGAGCGTCGTACCCGCGCTCTGGGCGTTTTTCATGGTCGGTGGGGGGCCGGTTTCGGCCCAGATGAACCTGATCACGGGCTTTGTCGGGCTCCTGGCGCTCGACTATCTGTTCTGGAAACAAGGGCTCGCCCCGGCCTGGTGGATGCATCTGCGCGTGCTGTTGACCAGCATCGTTGTGGCCTGTCTGGCGGTCGGGGTCCTGCTGTGAGCGATCCGCAAACCCTTGCGGTCTATGGGCGCGAAGCCGAGCGGTATCGCGCCCGATTTGCGGATAAGGGGGCCGATGGCCATCTGCGCGCCTTTCTCGACGGGCTGCCGGACAAGGCGGATGTGCTCGATCTGGGCTGCGGACCCGGGCGGGCGGCCTCCCTGATGCAGAAGGCCGGTCACCGGGTCATTGCCTATGATGCGACGCCGGAATTCGTGGCCCAGGCCAGAGAGCTGGGCGTGGATGCCCGCCTTGCCCGGTTCGACGATCTGACCGCCGAGGCGGCCTTCGACGGGATCTGGGCCAATTTCAGCCTGCTCCACGCCCCGCGCGCCGAAATGCCGGGCCACCTTGCTGCGATCGCCCGGGCGCTCCGCCCCAGCGGCCTGTTCCATCTCGGCCTCAAGCTTGGAGAGGGCGAGGAACGCGACGCGCTCGGCAGGTTCTACACCTATTACACCGAAGAGGCTCTGCGCGCCCTGCTCGCCGAGATGGGCCTGACGGTCACCGATGCCGATTACGGCCGGGGCGAGGGCCTCTCGGGCAGCACCGATCCCTATATCATCCTCACCTCCCGGAGACCCGATCATGGCTGAGCTCTTTGCCTATACCGATGGCGCCTGTTCGGGAAATCCAGGCCCGGGGGGCTGGGGCGCGCTGCTGATTGCGCGCGACGGCGACGCGGTCGTGAAAGAGCGGACCCTGAAGGGCGGCGAGGCCCACACCACCAACAACCGCATGGAACTGCTGGCCGCGATCAACGCGCTCGAGGCGCTGGAACGACCCGCTCAGCTCACGGTCGTGACCGACAGCGCCTATGTAAAGGGCGGGGTGACCGGGTGGATCCACGGCTGGAAACGCAATGGCTGGAAAACCTCCACCAAGAAGCCCGTGAAGAACGAGGATCTCTGG
The DNA here is from genome assembly GCF_049801015.1 of Dinoroseobacter sp. S124A. NCBI lineage: Bacteria > Pseudomonadati > Pseudomonadota > Alphaproteobacteria > Rhodobacterales > Roseobacteraceae > Dinoroseobacter > Dinoroseobacter sp. S124A. The sequence continues at coordinate 29,977 of NZ_JBNAGD010000006.1, forward strand.
CGTCGCCTCGACGAAGCGCAGGCCCGGCATGACGTGCAATGGGAGTGGGTGAAGGGCCATGCAGGCCACCCGGAAAACGAACGCGCCGACGAGCTGGCCCGGGCCGGCATGGCCCCGTTCAAACCCGGCAAGAGCAAGAGCTAGGCGCGCACCAGAAGAGATTTTGTGCCTCCGGCGGGGATATTTCCGGACTTAAGACATCAGCGCGCGCCCAAGTTTGACCGGCTTCAGACAGGCCGACCGCCCGACCTTTCGCAGCAGGTTTCTTAAGTCCCCAAATATCCCCGCCGGAGGCTCCCATCCGCGCCACCAGCGCAAACAGATGATCAGGAAAGCTGCTCAGGCAGGCTGAGACCACGGAGGACATCCGCAGCTTCGGCCGCTTTCTTTCCGGCCCGTTGCGCCCGGGTGATCTCGACCGCGCCGTTGCCGCACGCCACGGTGAACCCCTCCAGCACTTGACCGGGTGCGCCTGTGCCACTGCCGAGACGGGAGGCCAGAAGCTTCACCCGCTCGCCCGCGATCTCGCACCAGGCCCCCGGAAATGGCGACAATCCGCGGATCTGCCGGTCGATGTCTGTCGCTGGCTGGGTCCAATCGATCCGGGCCTCGGATTTGTCGATCTTGGCGGCATAGGTCACGCCGGTCTCGGGCTGGGTCTCGGCCACAAGGTCCGGGCGCTGCGCCAAGGCTTCCACGATCAGGCGCGCACCCAGATCCGAGAGCCGATCGTGGAGCGCGCCGGTGGTATCCTCGGGCCCGATCGGTATGGCCTCGCGCAACAGCACCGGGCCTGTATCGAGCCCCGCCTCCATCTGCATGATGCAGACCCCGGTCTCGGCATCCCCGGCGAGGATCGCCCGGTGGATCGGTGCCGCCCCGCGCCAACGCGGCAGAAGCGAGGCATGGATGTTCCAGCAGCCATGCTCTGGCGCGTCCAGCACCGCCTGCGGCAGGATCAGCCCATAGGCCACGACAACCGCGATCTCGGCGCCAAGGGCGGCGAACTCCGCCTGCGCCTCGGCCGCTTTCAAAGAGACCGGGTGACGGACCATCAGGCCCAGCGCCTCGGCGCGAGCCTGGACCGGGCTCGGGCGGGGCTTCTTGCCCCGACCTGCGGGGCGGGGCGGCTGGCAATAGACCGCGGCGATCTCATGCCCGGCTGCAACCAGCGCGTCCAGCACCGGGACCGAAAAGGCCGGCGTGCCCATGAAAACCAGTCTCATTTGCCCTGCTTTCGTGCCTTGCGCAGCAGCATGTCGCGCTTGGTCTTGCTCAGCCGGTCGAAATACATCCGCCCGGCCAGATGATCGATCTGGTGCTGCACACTCGTGGCCCAGAGGCCGACGAAATCCTGCTCTTTCACCGCGCCGGTCGCATCGAGAAACCGTACCGTCACGGCGCGCGGACGTTCGATCTTGGCAAAGACCCCGGGCAGGTTCGGCGAGGCCTCTTCGTGGCTGCGCAGCTTGGCACTGGCATGGAGGACTTCCGGATTGGCCATTCGCACCGCGCGCCCGCGATCCTCGGACGCGTCGACCACCGCGAGGGCCTGCATCACGCCGATCTGCGGGGCGGCAAGCCCGACACCGGGCATCGCCTCCATCGTGTCGATCATATCGTCCCAGATGGCGCAGATCTCGTCGGTGATCTCGTTGACAGGTTCTGCGGCACTGCGCAGACGCTTGTCGGGCCAGGGGATGAAGGGTCGGATCATCGCCGCCTCTCAGAGCGCGCGCGCAGGCGCGCGTCAGCTGCCCGCACGGGCCCGCTCGCGCTTGAGCTTGACCATCTTGCGCGTGATGAGCTGCCGCTTCAGCGGCTTGAGATAGTCAATAAAGAGCTTGCCATCGAGATGGTCGATCTCGTGCTGCACACAGGTGGCGTAGAGCCCGTCCATCTTGGCGCTGGCCTCGCCCCCGTCCAGCGTGGTCCAGCGGACCTCGACCTCGGCCGGGCGCTCGACATCCGCGTACATCTCGGGGATCGAGAGGCAGCCCTCTTCATAGGTGTTCATCTCTTCCGAGGACCACATGATCTCGGGGTTGATCAGAACCATCGGATCCGGGTCCCCGTCCTTGGGCGCGCAATCCATGGTGATGATCCGGGTCATCGCCGCCACTTGCGGCCCGGCCAGCCCGATCCCCGGAGCGTCATACATGGTCACCAGCATATCCTCGGCGAGCGCGCGGATCTCGTCGGTGACCTCGGCCACCGGATCGACGGTTTTCTTCAGGCGCGGGTCGGGGTGGATCAGGATCGGTCGAATGGTCATGAAGCTGATGTAATCGACCCGTATGGTCAGCGCAACATCGTGTCCCCCGGCCCGGGGACTTGCACCTGCCCCGGATCCCGCTAGCTTCGGCCGGTACTCACGGAGACCTTCATGACCTTTGACACCCAGATCGACCGGCGCGGCACGGATTGCTCCAAATGGGACCTGATGGAGCGCGCCTTTGGCGTGCCTGCCGAAGACGGGCTCGCCATGTGGATCGCGGATATGGATTTCGCCCCGGCCCCCGTTTTGCAGGACGCCATGCGGGGCCTGCTGGAGCGCGCCGATTACGGGTATTTCTGCGGGCTCGAAAGCTATGAGGATGCGATCATCGGCTGGATGCGGGACCGCCATGGCTGGACCATGGACCGGGACTGGATGTTCACCACATACGGGCTCGGCAACGGAATCGCGATCACCCTCAACGCGCTGACCGAGCCTGGCGACGAGATCGCGATCTTCTCGCCGGTCTATCACGAGTTCGCCAACAAGATCCGCAAGACCGGGCGCGTGGTCCGCGAGCTGCCACTGGTGATCGAGGACGGGATCTACCGGATGGATTTCGACGCCTATGACGGGATGCTCTCGGGGCGCGAGAAGATGATCATCGCCTGCTCACCCCATAACCCGGCGGGACGGGTCTGGAGCCAGGCCGAGCTGAGCGGCCTGGCGGCCTTCTGTCAGCGGCACGACCTGATGCTGATCTCGGACGAGATCCACGCGGATCTGACCTTTGCGGGGCACAGGCATATCCCGATGCATGTGGCCGCCCCCGAGATCACGGACCGGCTGGTCATGACGACATCGGCCTCCAAGACCTTCAACATCGCGGGCGGGCGCACGGGCTGCGTGACCATCCCGGATCCGGAGCTGCGCGCGCGGTTCTTCAAGTTCTTCAATGCGCTCGATATGCAGCCCAACCTGATGGGCGTGGCCCTGACCCGCGCGGCCTATTCGACCGAGGGGGCGGCCTGGGCCGATGCGCTCTGCGCCTATCTCGAAGAGAACGCGACGCGCTTCATCGACGGGGTCAACGCGATCCCCGGCCTGCGCGCGATGCCGATGCAGGGCACCTATCTCGCCTGGGTCGATTTCGCCGATACCGGCATGGCCCGCGCAGAGTTCTCCGACCGGGTCTATGGCAGTGCCAAGATCGCCACCACCCCCGGGCATACGCTGGGCCAGGGCGGCGAGAGCTTCCTGCGGTTCAATATCGGCACCAACCGCGCGCGGATCGACGAGGCGGTGACCCGCCTCGCAGATGCGTTCAAGGACCTGCAATAAGGCCTATTGCTTGGTGATCAGCGCCGCAGGCGCGGTGCGGTCCCGCGCGTAATCCAGCGGGACCTGATTGCGGGTCCGGGTCATGCGCTTGAATTCATAGCGCATCTCCGGCCCGTCCTGCGCCGCCGTCACGATGAGCGCCTGATACAGGTGCTCGGAGCCGCGAAAGATATCCACGAGCCCACGAAGATGCGGCGCGCCGTCGGCCTTCAGCGTAAAGGCCTCGGCCCCGAATTTCCGGATCGTGTAGGCTTCAGGACCCACATGCACCCGCAGTCGGGTCCTGGACTTGCGGGCCGCGCGCTCGCGGGCTTGCTCGAGACCCTCGCGGACCTCCTTGGGCAGATAACTGGACATGGCGGCAGCCTTTCGTATCCCTCGAGAAACAAAATGCGCCGCCACGCGCGAAGATCAAGATGAGTCCCCCCGGCCCCCTTCGCGCTCAGCCAGCTGTTGCCGATTTGCGCGCATGGGGGCGCAGGACATGGGGCATCTCGGGATCATAAAGCGCGCTGTCCTTGAAATCCCCCACCTCGCCCAAGGCGGGGCCAACGAGAATCAGCGCCGTGCGCGTGATCTTCTCGGCCCGAACCTTGGCGTGGATATCCGAGAGCGTGCCGCGCAGGAACATCTGGTCCGGCCAGCCCACGCGATAGGCCACGACCACCGGGCAATCGGCCCCGTAATAGGGGGTGAGCACCCGCTCAATCTCGCGCAGGTTCCGCACGCCCAGATGGATGGCCAGAGTGGCCCGGGTGCGGGCGAAATTCTCCAGCGTCTCGTGCTCGGGCATGGAGGTCGACTTCATCGACACCCGGGTCAACACGATGGATTGCGCGATTTCCGGGATGGTCAGCTCCTGACCGAGGGCCGCAGCGGCGGCCGCATAGGCCGGTACACCCGGGATGATCTCATAGGGAATGCCATCGGCGCGCAGGCGTCGGATCTGCTCGGCAATTGCACCGTAAAGCGACGGATCCCCGGAATGCACCCGCGCCACATCCTCGCCTCGGCCATGGGCCGCAACGATCTCCGCATGGGTGTCCTCAAGCGTCATGGGGGCTGTGTCCAGCACCCGCGCGCCCTCGGGCGCGCAACCCACCACCTCCGCCGGCACCAGCGACCCGGCATAGAGACAGACCGGGCACGCCCCGATCACGCGCTGCGCCTTGAGGGTCAGAAGCTCCGGATCCCCGGGACCCGCACCAATGAAATACACGGTCATATCAGCCTCTCCTTGAGGTCGGGCGCGGGTCACAGCCCGCGCAGCGCCGGGAATCGCCCGCTTGGCCTTGAGGCGCGGACGCCCGGATACAGACTGGGACTGGCCTGTTTGCGGCAGACCTGCCCGCAAACGGCCGCGCAGCAGAAACTCCGCCCCCCGAAGCCGCCGCACCACCCAGTATCACGCGCTTGTCGTCGCCAAGGGCGGACAAAAAATCGAATGCAGGCGCAGCCTGCGCAATTGGATCACCCCACATCCGAGAGATCCCCGTCGATCTTGCGCGCATAGCCGCGCGGCGTATACATGCGCGGCCCGGCGCCCAGCTGAGCCAGCTGCGAGTTCGAGGACCCGACCAGCACAACCGTGAGCATATCGACCTCATCCACTTCCAGCGCATCGAGACGGCGATAGCGGATCTCCTCCTCGGGGCGGCCCAGCGAACTGGCCAGCAGAACCGGCGTGTCCGCCGGACGGTGCCGCAGCAGGATCTCGCGCGCCTCTGCCAAGAGCGTCCGCCGCGTTTTCGACACCGGGTTATAGAAGGCGATGACGAAATCACCCTCCGCCGCCGCCTGCAACCGGCGCAGGATATCTGCCCGGGGCGTCAACAAATCCGACAGAGAGATCGCGCAGAAATCATGCCCCAACGGGGCCCCGGCTCGGGCCGCCGCCGCCTGCAGGGCACTGACGCCCGGCGAGCAGACCACCTCGACCCGCCGCGCCGCATCTGACACGCCCTGCGCCTCCGGTCCCCGGTCCAAAAGCTCGAAGACCAGCGCGCCCATGGCATAGATCCCCGCATCCCCCGAGCAAACCAGCGCCACATTGCGCCCCTCGCCCGCGCGCTCCAGCGCGTAGCGGCACCGATCCTCTTCCCCGCCCAGCGGGAAGTCCGATCGCGTTTTTCCCGCCGCCAAAGGCCCGAGCAGATCGATATAGAGACCATAGCCCACCAGCTCTTCGGCTTCGGCCACAAGCCGGCTCACCTCCGGCGTGCGCCAGGCCGATTGCCCGGGTCCGATCCCCACGACCGAGACCCGCCCCCGCGCCCGGCCGTGCAACTCGGTGATCGGCTCCCGCGCGCGCGCCAGTGCGCAGGTCGTCGTCGCGGTCTTGCGCTTGGCCTCCACCAGCGCGGCATCACCGCCCGCAGCCGCCAACGCGGCCCCTTCGGCCACACCGTGGCACCCGACCTCGGCAAAGACCACCTCCGACGGGTTGGCCAGACGCGACGCCTCGGCCTCAAGCTCCGCTGCCGTGAACACCCGCAAGGGCACGTCCAGCTCAGCGGCCAGCGCGTGCATCGCCGGCTCATCCGCCTTCAGGTCCAGCGTATTCACCGAGGCCACCGCGCCACGGGCGATCCCGGCTTCGGCGAGCATCTCAAAAACCTGCGCGCGCAACACCTCGGGCGCGGCATTCCGGGCGCATCCCACGCCCAGCGCATAGCGCTGCGGGTGATAGACAAGGCGGGTCGCCCCCCCCTCTAGCGGGGCCTCGGTCACGGCGATCTCCGCGCCATCGCCCTCAGGCAGATCGAACAACGGCTCGCCGACAAGGCGCGCGCCCCCCCCGGATAAAAGCCCGGCCATCACCGGTTTCGCATCGCCTGGATTGGCCAGACGGTAGCCCGCAGGCGGCGCATCCAGCGCCACGCCCAGCGCCACGTCGCCTGCAGTGGTCACGGCAGACACAGCGCTCAGCAGCTCAGAAAGATCCGCCGCAATCCGGTTGGCCCCGCGATGCCCGCCCAGAAGCGGCACCACGACCGAGCCATCCTCGGCCACGGCCACCACCGGCGGCTCGGTGGTCTTGTCGGCCAGCAGGGGCGCCACCGCGCGGATCAGGATCCCCGCCGCACAGACCCCGACCACCGGCACACCCGCGGCAAAGAGGTCGCGCACATGAGTCAGTGCATTGTCGAAATGCGCATCCGCCTGCACCACGCGCCCGGCACGGCCATGGACCGCCCAACCGCGCGCCGCCGCGATCCGCTGCGCCATCTCTTCACCCGCGGCTGAAATCGCCACAACAATCGGCGTCACAGCCATGGATCGGCTCCTTTCGTCACCAGAATCATCGAAAAATAGGGGGCGGGGTCCGGTGCTTCGGCCAGTGGCAGCGCTTTCTCGGCGGGCAGGGTCGCGCGCTCCAGATAGACCGCGTTCCGCGCCAGCCCGACCGTCTCGAGCACCTGTCGGATCTTTGCCAGATGTCGCCCGACTTTCATGATCACCGCCGTCTCACACTCCGCCAGACGGGCCGTCAGCTCTGCCTCGGGCAAGGGCCCGGGCAGGACCGTCAAACGCTCGTTGCGTGCCACCAAGGGGCGCGCCGCCAGCGCAGCACAAGCGGTCATGGAGGTGACCCCCGGCACGACCTCTACTGGGAAACGATCCGCCAGCCGGGCATGGAGATACATGAAAGAGCCATAGAAGAACGGATCCCCCTCGCACAGGCACACCACGTCCTCCCCCGCCGAGAGCGCTTCGGCGATCTCGGTCGAGGCGCGATCATAGGCCGCCTGCGCCGGGGCGCGCTCGGGGGTCATGGGGACCTCGATCCGGATCTCTCGCGCGTCCTCCGGGATCGCGCTTGCCGCGATCCCGCGCGCGAAGCTTTCGCCCGCGACCAGCGCCGGATAGGCCACCACGCGCGCCCCACGGATCAACCGGTCCGCCTTGAGCGTCATCAGCTCCGGATCCCCGGGGCCGAGGCCAATTCCGTAGAGGGTCCCGCTCATCGCTTGACGAGGCTCCACTGGGTCACCGGCATGAAGGGCCGCCAGCCGGTGCGCGGCCCCACGGGCTCGGCCCGATGCACCGACAGCTTGGTCAGCTCACCGCCATGGGCCGCGTGCAGCCCGATCAACTCCTGCTCGCTCTCCAGCGTCACCGCATTGGCCACCAGCCGCCCCAAGGGGCGCAGCGCACTCCAGGCGGCCTCGAACACATCCGGGCTGAGCCCGCCGCCGACGAAAATCGCATCCGGCGCCTCGAGCCCTGCCAGAGCGGCGGGGGCGGTCCCCTCGATCACCTCGAGCTTGGGCACCCCCAGCGCCAGCGCATTCGCCGCCGCCATGGCCCGCCGGTCCGCGCGCGGCTCGATCCCGATGGCGCGGGCATAGCGTGCGCCGCGCATCCACTCCACCGCGACCGATCCGCAGCCCGTTCCAATGTCCCACAAGAGCGCCCCGCGCATCGGCATGAGCTTGGCCAGCGTCACTGCCCGCACCTCGCGCTTGGTCATCGTCCCGTCATGGACAAAGAGATCATCCGCCAGCCCCGGCACCCGGGGCAGCAGCGCGCAATCGGGTGCCGCGATGCACTCGACCGCCAGCGTGTTGAAGGGCGGCACCTCGTGGTCCCAGCTCTCGGCGACGCCGTCAAACCGCGCCTCCTCCGGCCCGCCCATGGCCGCCAGCACCGTCAGTTTCGACTGCCCAAAGCCCCGCTCGGACAGAAAGCGCGCGATCTGGCCCGGGGTCTCGGCCCCGGTGGTCAGGATCAGGAGCCGCTGGTCGGGCTGGATGAAGGCGATCATCTGCTCGACCGGACGGCCATGCACGGTGAGCGTCTCGACATCCGCAAGGCTCCAGCCCATCCGGACCGAGGCCAGCTGAAAAGCGGATAGCTGCGGGTGATAGGTGATCTCGGCAGCCGGTATGGCCCGCCCGATCCGCGCGCCGACCGAGAACCACAGGGGGTCGCCCGTCGCCAGCACCACGACCCGCCGCCCGGCCAGGGATTTCAGCGTGTCGACCAGCGCGTCGAACGGATGGGGCCAGGCCAGACGTTCCGCTGTGACCGAAGCCGAAAGCTGATGGTGCCGCTCGCCGCCGACGATCACCTCGGCGGCCTCGACCACCGCGCGCGTGGCGGGCAGAAGCCCGGCGAGCCCATCCTCGCCAATGCCCACGATATGAAGCCAGGGGGTCGTGCTCATGAAGCGATCTCCGGAAGTCCCGCGGCCAGTGCATTCACCGCCGCCGAGGCCATGGCCGAGCCGCCCCGACGCCCGCGCAAGGCAACGAAATCGCAGCCGCGCGGATCCCGCGCCAACTCGGCCTTTGATTCCGCGGCCCCGACAAAGCCCACGGGGAAGCCAAGGATGACCGCGGGCCGCGGCGCTCCCGCATCGATCAGCTCCAGCAGGTGGAACAGGGCCGTGGGCGCGTTGCCGATGGCCACCACCGCGCCGTCGAGATGCGGCGCCCAAAGCTCCACCGCCGCGGCAGAGCGCGTGTTGCCGATGTCTTGCGCGCGCGCGGGAACGGTCGGGTCGTTCAGGGTCACGATCACCGGGTTTTCGGCGGGCAAATAGCGCCGGATGATCCCGGCCCCCACCATCTCGCAATCGCAGAGCACGGGCTTTCCAGCCCGGAGCGCGTCATGTCCGGCCGTGAACGCCTCGGGCGAGAAGACCAGCCGGTCCGCCACCTCGACCATGCCGCAAGCATGGATCAGCCGCGTGGCCAAACGGTCGAGCCCCTGGGGAAAGCGGCCAAGATTGGCTTCGGCCTGCACGGTGGCAAAGCTTTGGGCATAGATCGCGGACGGGTTCTTTTCATAGGGTCGCATGGGTGGGCGCGATGCCTTGGGCGGCGTGGCGATCTCGGCTGCGGCCTCGGTCACCGCGCGGCCCAGCAGCGCCTCGTAGCCGAGCCCTAGGATCGTCGCCTCGTGCCGCATCACATCGTCGGGCTGGGCCTTGGGCGCATCGAGCATCCCCGCAAGCCGCCCGGCCCCGTCCAGCGCCGAGAGGGCACGCGCCAGGCTTTCGACCTGCACCGCGTCGCGCACCTTGCCGGGCAGATGGGGTACCTCCACCAGCGAAGGAAAGACCTCGGCCAGGACCGGCGCGGTCCCGTCCGACCATGCCTCGAACGGCCAGACCCGGGCTCCAAGCCTATGGCGGAGCCCCTCGAGCGCGGCGATCCCGGTCAGGGCCTGACCCCCGACCGAGCCCGCGCCCGACAGTTTCCAGACCTCCTGCGCGGCACTCGCCTGCCCCTCGGCATGGCGCAGCCGCACCGGCAATGTCTCGCCAAACCCGTCGGGCAGCTTGCGCGGCAGGTCGGGAATGTCCCGTTTCAATCCGTTGCCCCAGAACGGCCCCATGCCGGGGAACAGCCCGTTCAGCGCGGCGGCGGCATCGAAGCGGTTGTTGGCGTTGTTCTCACCCTCTACAAGCTCGGCGGCGATGCGCGCCCAGACGGCTCGCCAATCGGCCCCCTCGCCCAGCTTCTCCGCAAAGCCGGCCGGATAACCGAAGGGGAAATCGAACCCCGCCAGCACCCGTCGCCCGGCGGCCTGCTCGGTCCCGATCAGCTCTGCAAGTCGCGCCACCGCCTCGGCCCGTGTCGCCGGGTTCTCGACCAGCGGGTCACGGCCCGGACGCGCCAGCGCGAGCCAGATGCTGTCCTTGCCGGTTTTCGGCGTGCCATTGGCCGACCAATCGGCAACGAGATAAGAACCGAAGATCCGCGTCATCAGCCGGCAGGCTTCGCCGACTTGCGCGCGCTTTCAGGCCCGTGCGGGTGTTTCGCATGGGGGTAGGGCGCGTGGTGGTGATGGTGCCCGTGGTCGTGGGAATGCCCGTGATCGTGTCCATGCGTGTGGCCGTGGCCGTGATCATGGCTGTGGTCATGCCCATGGTGGTGATGGTGATCGTGCTGCGCCTCCAACCGGCAGAGCCCGGTGCAGAACGTGTCGCAGAGCTTGCAATCGGACACGTTCGAGCCGGGCGCCGAGGCCCCCTGCCCCTCCACATGGTGGTGGTGGCTCTCCTGAACCGCGCCGACCTCGGCCTCGAAACCCAGAACCTGCGTCCGGTACTTACAGAGCACGCAGGTGGCGGGCGGCACGGCACCAAAGGCGGGATGGCTCCGCTCCTCGGCGGTGATCACATGGGACGCGCCATCCTCGAGCGACAGGACCTGCGCGCGATACCCGCATTGCCCGCAATTGGGCGGCGGAGTGTCGGACATCTGCTCCTGAACGCGCTCGGCGAAGGTCTGCAGCACGGCCTCGTGGTCGCGCAGATAGAGCGCCTTGACGAACTGGATGTCCGGATGCTCGGCCGCCACCTGATCGGTGAAGCCGTAGATCCGATCGATCAGGATGCCGGTGAAGAGGAAATAGGGCAGGACGAGAATACGCTTGTAGCCGAGCTTGGCCGCGTGTTGCAGGCAGGGCTCCACCAGCGGGAAGGTCACGCCGGAATAGCCGACCTCGCACCAGCCGAAGCCGAGCCCCTCCTGCAGCATCCGGGCGATCTTGGCCACGTTGCCATTGGCATCGGGGTCCGACGCGCCGCGCCCGATCACCACGAGGCAGGTGTCATGCAGCGCGACCTCGCCATGGGTGGCATTCGCCTCGGCCACGGCCTCCATCGCGCGGGCCCCGGCGGCGGCGATCATCTTGGGGTCCACGCCCAGCTCGCGCCCATAAGACACCGAAAGCCCATGCTTGGCCGCATAGGTGTTCAGCACCGTGGGGATGTCGTTTTTGGAATGCATCGCGGCAAAGAGCATGCCCGGCACCGCAAGGATCCGGTCGCATCCCTTGGCACGCAGCTTGTCGAGCCCGTCGCGGATCACCGGGTTGGCAAACTCGAGATAGCCGTATTCCATTTCCCACCCGGCGGGCAGGTAAACCGGCAGCTTTTCGGCCAGCAGGGCGAACTCATCCACGGCTGCCTGACTGCGCGAGCCATGACCGCAGATCATGACGCCGATCTTGCCCTCGGGCGCGTCCGGCGCGCTCATGCGGGGGCCTCGGCCTTGTCATCCTCGGCGGCCTCGTCGCTCTCGGCCTCCTGGGTCTGACCGTCGGATTTCCGCCCCTTCAGCGCGCCATAGATGCCCAGCGCGATCGCCAGACCGATGGCCGCGCCCGCGACCCAATGATCATGCCCGGCCAGCCCCGACAAATGCCCGGGATGCGCCCAGAGCGGGCCGGTGCCCAGCGCCAGGCAGGCAGTGAGAAAACGGAGGCAGAGGCGAGTCATCGGCACGGTCCTTGTCATTCAACATGCCCGTCCAGACCTGGCCCATGCGCAGCGCCGCTGTTGCGAGCAGCGCCCTGACGATCCTTGCCGCGCGCTCCCGGGTTGGGTCAGCGGCCTGCAAGGCAACCATTCTGGCCCATGACGGGCGTCGTCTCTTCGGGTCATAGCTGCCGCCCCGCAGGCGCGCAATTGCTTTCGGCGCCGCAGCACAGGCCAAAGCGCCGCGGAACCTTTGGCCGATCTGTGCGTCCATGTGGGAGAGGCTCTGCGGCCCTGCGTATTTCCGCAGACCGCTCGGCCCGCTAGGTCTTGGAGCACGCAAGGAGAGGAGATCCACGATGGGACAGCTTGTCGACGGCACATGGCACGACGTCTGGTACGACACCAAAAGCACGGGCGGGAAGTTCGTCCGGTCGACTGCCGGGTTCCGCAACTGGATCACCGCCGATGGCAGCGCGGGCCCCTCGGGCAAGGCGGGCTTTCCCGCCGAGAGCGGGCGCTATCACCTCTATGTTTCGCTGGCCTGTCCCTGGGCACACCGCACGCTGATCTTTCGCGCGCTCAAGGGGCTGACCCCGCATATCGACGTCTCGGTCGTGCATCCGGACATGCTGTCCGATGGCTGGACCTTCGAGACCGATCAGGAGGGGGCGACGGGCGACCGGCTCTATGGCCTGCCCTTTGCCCGAGACCTCTATACCAAGGCCGATCCCAAGATTTCGGGCCGGGTGACCGTGCCGATCCTGTGGGACAAGGCGAGCAAGACGATCGTGTCCAACGAAAGCTCCGAGATCATCCGGATGTTCAACACAGCCTTTGACGGGCTGACCGGCGACACTCAGGATTTCTACCCCGAGGCCCTGCGCGCCGAGATCGACGCCGTCAATGACCGGGTCTATTCCGACATCAATAACGGCGTCTACAAATCCGGCTTTGCCACGAGCCAGCCCGCCTATGACGAGGCGGTCACCACGCTGTTCGGCGCGCTGGACTGGGTCGAGGACCGGCTGAGCACCCGCCGCTATCTGACCGGGGATCGGATCACCGAGGCCGATTGGCGGCTCTTCACCACGCTGGTGCGCTTTGATCCGGTCTATCACCTGCATTTCAAATGCAACCGGCGGCGCGTGGTCGATTACCCCAACCTCTGGGCCTATACCCGGGAACTTTTCCAATGGCCGGGTGTCGCCGAGACGGTGAATTTCGACCATATCGTGCGCCACTACCATTACAGCCACGAGAGCATCAATCCGCACCGAATCATTCCGATCAATCCCGAGATCGATTGGATGGCGCCCCATGGCCGCGAGCGTCTGCTCGCCGCCTGACCCGCGCCTGCGGGCGGACATCAGCAGGGTTTCAGTGGGTGGCGTAATGCTCCACCATCGCCGTCAGGTCTTCGGGCGGAGTGTCTTCGGGCATCATCGCCCGGGCATTCGAGACATGGTTAAAGATCGATCCATCGCTGAAGAACTGCGAGTTGTTCACGAAGATCACCTGCGTCTCGGGACGGCGGTAGCTGGCATAATCGGCAATCGCCAAGGCACTGCCCTCGGTCAGGGTCAGTGACAGAAGCACCACATCCACAGGATGTTCGCTCAGGTGGCGCACGGCATCTTCCTGTGCCGACACACAGTCGACACGTGCTCCGCCGCGCTTGAGATGTGAAGCCCAAATACCGGCGAGACCCGCCTGGCCATGGACGATCAAAACGCGCATTTTACCCCCTTGGCGATTCTGGACGGCCAAGCCGCCGGACTCGCTCTGCCGGCAAGCTAGCCCATAAGCCCGGCAGATCGGTAATACTTTTTGACCCGTTCTTCAAATTTTGACGGGATCGGCAATTTTTCACTCATCATGTCCGCTCAGGATAGAGCGCTGCTCAAGTCTGCACCGGTCCAGGACGCCCGACGGGCAAACGCGCATCGCCGATTGAACCTTGCCGCGAAATGCGGGACATGACGGGGAACGCGCAATCGCCACCCATCGAGGACGTGCCATGACAAGCTGGATCACCATTTGCGACACCTGCAAACGCGCCGATTGGGAGGATCGCGGTGCCGAGACCACCGATGGCGAGGTGCTCGCCGCGCTGATCGAGGCCGCAGCCACCGGGGCGTCGGATGTGCGCACAAGGCGGCACTCCTGCCTGATGGGCTGCAAATCCGGCTGCAACGTGACGATCCAGGGGGCTGGTAAGCTCTCCTACACGCTGGGAGATTTCGAGGCCGGGGCCGAGGCGGCGGAGGCCATCGTGGCCTATGCCGCCCTCCATGCGGTGTCCGAAACCGGGCAGGTGCCCTACCGGACCTGGCCGCAGGGGGTGAAGGGGCATTTCGTGACCCGCCACCTGCCCCTGCCGACGCAAGAGGCTGAGGACCAGACCCCATGAGCCAGAGCCCGCCCCGCGACCATGGCGGCGGGATCGAGGCCGCGCGGACCCTCTGGGGCGGCGCGCGTGAGGCCTGGATCGACCTCTCGACCGGGATCAACCCGGTGCCCTATCCGGTGGGCACATTCACCGCGTCGGACTGGACCGCCCTGCCCGATCAGCCCGCCTTTGACGCGCTTTGCGCGGCGGCCCGGGCGTTCTGGCAGGTGCCTGAGGGGGTCGACATCCTGCCCGCGCCCGGGGCCTCGGCTCTGATCGCGAGCCTGCCGGGGCTCAGACCACGGGGCCGTGTCGCGATCCCCGCGCCCACCTATAACGAACACGGGGCCGCCTTTGCCGCCCATGGTTGGGATCTGGTGGCGGGCAGTCTGGATCAACCGGGCCTTGGCGCGCGGGTTCTTGTCCATCCAAACAATCCCGACGGGCGGCAGTGGCGCGGGGATGAGATCCCCGCGGATGACGCGCTGACTGTGATCGATGAAAGCTTCTGCGACGTCGCCCCCGAGGCGAGCCTGATCGCCCGGGCCGTGCGGCCCGGGCCCCTGGTGCTCAAGAGTTTTGGCAAATTCTGGGGACTGGCCGGTCTGCGGCTGGGCTTCGCCATCGGGCACCCCGAGACCCTGGCCCCGCTGCGCGAGCGGATCGGGCCCTGGGCGGTGTCAGGCCCGGCCCTGCGGATCGGCACAACGGCCCTGCGGGATCTAGACTGGGCCGAGGAGACCCGCGCGCGGCTGGCGCGGGATGCCACGCGGCTCGACGCCATGGCGACCGGTGCGGGCTGGCGCTGTCTCGGGGGCACGCCGCTGTTTCGGCTCTATGACACCCGCTCGGCAGAAGACGCTCAGGGACATCTCGCCAGCCATCACATCCTGACCCGCCGCTTCCCCTATTCCACCACATGGCTGCGCCTTGGCCTGCCCGGGCGCGCGGAGGACTGGGCCCGGCTGGAGCGCGCCCTGTCATGACCGAGCATGCCGCGATCCTGCTGGTGGCGCTGCTGCTCGATGCGGCCTTTGGTGAGCCCGATTGGCTCTGGTCGCGCCTGCCCCATCCGGCGGTTTTGATGGGCCGGCTCATCGGCGGGGCGGATGCACGGCTCAATACCGGCAAGGACGGGCGGTTCCGCGGGGTGCTGGTGATGGTCACGCTGGGCCTGGGTGCTGTGGCGCTCGGGGTGGCACTGGCCAGTCTCGGCTGGGTGGTCGAGGCCCTGCTCGCCGCGATCCTGCTCGCCCATCGCAGCCTTGTGGAGCATGTGCGCGCCGTGGCCACGGGATTGCAGGCGGGCCTGCCCCAGGGCCGCGCCGCAGTGGCGATGATCGTGGGGCGGGACACCGCGACGCTCGACGCCCCCGGCGTGGCGCGGGCGGCCATCGAATCCGGGGCCGAGAACTTCTCGGACGGGGTGCTGGCCCCGGCCTTCTGGTTCCTGATCGGCGGGCTGCCGGGGCTGATGCTTTACAAGATCACCAACACCGCCGACAGCATGATCGGCTACCGCACCCCGCGCCATGAGGCCTTTGGCTGGGCTGCGGCGCGGTTTGACGACCTGCTGAACTGGGTGCCCGCGCGGCTCAGCGCGCTGGTCATCCTCGTGGCCGCCGGGCGCCCGCAGGACTGGCCGCTGATCGCCCGGGACGCGCCACTGCACCGCTCCCCCAATGCGGGCTGGCCCGAGGCGGCGATGGCCGTGGCGCTTGGTACGGCACTGGCCGGCCCCCGCAGCTATGACGGCGCAATGCGGGAGTTCCCCTTCGTCCATCCCGAGGGCAGCCGCACCCCCGGCCCCGACACCATCGAGGGTGCCTGCCGCGCGCTCTGGCGGGCCTGGGGCCTGACGCTGGCACTGGTCGCGATCCTCGCCGTCGTCTGACCCACGGTGCCCCCATGCCCCCCCACGTTAACCCCTGGGCGCTTGCGGTCGGGGACGAGCCTGCTACCGTCGCCGCGACCAGCCTGAGGGGAGCCCCATGCGTAAAGCCATCCTGCCGATCCTGATCTCGCTCGCACTGACCGGGACCGCCGCCGCCCAATGCGGGGGCAGCTTTTCGAGCTTCGTCGCCGGGCTCAAGGCGGAGGCGCAGGCCAAGGGTCACAGCAAATCCACCGTTGACGCCTTCTTTCGCACCGCCGCCCAGGACAAACGCACCCTGCGCGCGGACCGGGCCCAGGGCGTGTTCAAGATGCCCTTCACCGAGTTTGCCCGCCGGGTGATCAGCCAGAACCGCATGGATAATGGCCGCCGCAACGCCCAGCGCTTCGACGCGGTGTTCGATCAGGCCGAGGCGCGGTTCGGTGTGCCCCGCGGGGTGCTTCTGGCCCTCTGGGCGCTGGAGACCGATTACGGCGCGGTGCAGGGCGATTTCAACACGCTGAACTCGCTGGTCACCCTCGCCCATGACTGCCGCCGTCCCGAGCTGTTTCGCCCGCAGGTCTTTGCCGCGCTGGAGCTCTACGAGGCGGGCGATTTCGATCCGGCGCGCACCACCGGCGCCTGGGCGGGCGAGATCGGGATGGTTCAGATGCTGCCCGAGGACATCCTCACCAAGGGGATCGACGGCGATGGCGACGGGCATGTCTATCTCAAGACTTCGGCGCCCGATGCACTGCTGAGCGGGGCGAACATGCTGAGCGGCCTCGGCTGGCGCAAGGGCGAGCCCTGGCTGCAGGAGGTCTCGGTGCCCAGCGACCTCAACTGGGCGGAAACGGGCCTGACGCATCGCAAGTCCGGACGCGACTGGGCCCGCATGGGCGTCACCCCGCGCTGGGGCGAGATCCAGAGCGGGCTCAAGGCTGCGCTGATCCTGCCCCAGGGGCGCAAGGGCCCGGCCTTCCTCGCCTATCCGAATTTCGACGTCTTCTTCGAATGGAACCAGAGCTTCGTCTATGTGACCACGGCGGCTTACTTCGCCACGCGCCTCTCCGGCGCGCCGGTCTTTGACGCCGGTAGCCCCGAGCCCGGCCTCAATGATGCGCAGATGAAACAGCTCCAGACCCGGTTGCAGGCCAAAGGCTACGACGTAGGCAAGATCGACGGCATTCTCGGGGCCCGCACCCGCGCCGCCGTGCAGGCCGAGCAGGCGCGTCTGGGCCTGCCGGCAGATGCCTGGCCCACGCAGGCGCTTCTGTCCAAGCTCTAGGGACGGATCGGAAAGCGCAGCCCGTCCGTGGTCAGCAGAATGAATCGCTCGCCATTCTCGACATAGCGGTCGCAACGGGAGAACCCGTTGATGAAGTCGATACAGACCAGCCCGTCCTCGGCGATCTCGAACTGGCCATAGGCCGTTCCGCCCTGATCATAGGTATAAGAGTAGCGCCCGTCGGTCTCGAACCGCGAAATCCCGTTATCGTAGAACTGGATCTGCTGCCCCACGAGCCGCTCGGTCAGGGCGGCCTGTGCGAGGGACTTGTCGCCGTCGCGCACGGCCCAGTCCTGCGCTGCGGCGGGCAGGGCGAGAAGTATCAATCCGAGTGTCAGGTATCGCATGGGATCTCCGGGTTATGTGCCGCAATGGTAGCCCGGTCTCCGCGATTTCCCCCGTCACATTTCAGTCAGGCGCTGACATGGCCGCAGCAGAAAGCGGCCTCCCGCAAACGGTCCGGTCCATCCCGGTCGCGTGTTGTCCCCTGCCCGACGCCCCGGTAGCGTTCCGCCATGGACATTTTTGGCAAGGCCCTTCTGGGGTATTACAACGGGCAAACCGACATCCCGCTCAAGGTGCTGCGGGATGACGGATGGACGGATGAGCACAGCCCCGGCCTCTATTTTCAGGACGCGCCCTTCGAATTCGAGGTCCCCGCCCTGCGGCGCATCTCCGGGCCGACCCTGGATGTGGGCTGCGGCGCGGGGCGCCACCTGAGATGGCTGGCCGCAGAGGGGCATGAGGCCGTCGGGCTGGACAGCTCGGAGGGGGCTGTGGCGGTGTGCCGGGCACAGGGGCTGACCGGGGTCAACGCGGTCGATGTGCTGTCCGACCCCCTGCCAGAGCTTCCGCTCAGACCCGCGCAGATCACGCTTTTTGGCAATAATGTCGGAATCGGAGGGACCTTCGATGGCAGCGTCACCCTGCTGCGCATCCTGCACGGAATCTGCGGCGCGGGCGGACAGCTCCTGCTGACGGGGCTCAACGTCAAAGGGACCGAAAACCCAACGCACGTCGCCTATCAAGAGCGCAACCTCGCCGCAGGCCGACGGCGCGGTGAGCTGAAACTCCGCCTTTCCTATGAGGGCGAGACCGGGCCCGAGTTCGGCTGGTTCCACCCCGAACCCCACGAGCTCGAGGAACTCGCCGCTCTGTCAGGATGGGGGGTCGAACATCTCGAGCATCAGGGAAGGTTTTTCTGGGCCAGCCTGCGGGCCCGTTAAAGACCTCCTCCAGCCACAACCCGGCTGACAGCTCCCAAAGTGGACACAAGCGCTTACGTCACATCGATTGCAACCACACGGGCGTGGTACCCAAAGACCATCTTTGGGTGCCTATTTGTTTTGATTGGAGTGCAGGATGCGATGGCGCGCAGCGCGATCCTTGATCGCCTTTCTCACCGTGATCGGATGCACGGTCCCCCCGGTCGACCCCACATTCATCAGCTCCGTCCCCGCGGACCCACAAAGCTTTGCGGTTGCACAAAAGGCGGTCAGGGCGTGTTCTGAGCCCCTCAACAAAGAGCGCGTCCTCAAAAACTTTCAACGCGCCGGGTTCACCGTCTCCCAATACCCGGTTGCCTCGAGATTCGGAGGAACAGCAACGCGCATTGATGTTTCAGCACCGGATTCCGCCGTATCCGTGCTCTACCAATCGGGGAGGTGTTATGTCGGCCTCGAGAGGATGACCCCCAGCCAGTCTGCGCAATTGGCGGAGATCTGGGTGAACGCCCATAACGCCCGCCCCAATTCCGAATTTGGAGACGGCCTGTCCGACCATGTCTCCGGAGCGTGGCGGCACTTCTTTACGGAACCGGCGCGCGCGCCCAGCAAGGCCGCCTATTATCACCGGATCTACATCGCGGCCTACAAGACTTGGCCGCATGGTGCCTATGATCCGCAAAGCAGCTTCGCCTACGACATCTCTGGTGTGTTTCCGGACAAACCCGGCGCGGCCGTGAAACTGAACCATGCGTTCGAGTGCAAACCCTATCACGTGACAGGTCCAAACAGCGGTGCCTATCTTCCGTGCTCTGAACCGGACTACCGGCCAAACTGACCGGCAGAATTCAAGCCCGGGCTGACGCCGACGCGCATCTGCTATGCGACCAGTGTCTCCGCCTTGCGCAGATCCACCGAGACCAGCTGGCTGACCCCTTGTTCGCCCATGGTCACCCCGAACAGCCGGTCCATCCGCGCCATTGTCACCGCGTGGTGGGTGATGATCAGGAACCGGGTCTCCGTGCGGCGGGTCATCTCGTCGAGCAGGTCGCAGAAACGGGTCACGTTCGCATCGTCAAGCGGCGCATCCACCTCGTCGAGCACGCAGATCGGGGCCGGGTTCGCAAGGAACACCGCAAAGATCAGCGCCAGCGCGGTGAGCGTCTGCTCGCCCCCCGACAGCAGGCTCAGGGTGCTCAACCGCTTGCCCGGAGGCTGGCACATGATCTCGAGCCCGGCCTCGAGCGGGTCATCGGATTCGACCAGCACCAGCTTGGCCTCGCCGCCGCCAAAGAGATGGGTGAAGAGCATCGAGAAGTTCTCGTTCACCTGTTCGAATGCCGTCAACAGCCGCTCGCGGCCCTCCTTGTTCAGGCTTGAGATACCGGTGCGCAGCTTGCCGATTGCGCCCTCCAGATCGCCTTTCTCGGTGGTCAGGGTCTGGTATTCCTCGTCCACGGCCTTGGCGTCTTCCTCGGCGCGCAGGTTCACGGCCCCCATGGCATCACGCTGGCGCTTGAGGCGGTTGACCTCGGCCTCGATGGCCTCGGCGGCGGGCATACCGTCCGCGTCGACCTTCAGCGTGTCGAGCAGCTGCTGGGGCGTGACCTCCAGCGCTTCCTGGATCCGGTCGGCGGCAAGCGCCACGGTCTCGGCAGCCGCCTCGGCGCGCGCCTCGGAGGCCGCCCGGGCCTCCCGCGCCTCGGACGCGGCGCGCTCGGCATCCCGCTCTGCCTGCTCAGCCTTGCGCGCGGCCCCCTCGGCGGTGCTGAGGGCGTCGGCAGCGGCCGCCTTGCGGGCCTCGGCGCGCGAGATCTCATGGGCCAGCGCATCACGCTTGGACGCAATCTCGCCGGGCGCGGCGGTGGCGGTCTTCAGCTCGGCGCGGTTCTCCGCGAGCCGCCCTTCGAGCTCGGTCTTATGCGCCTCCGCCGTCTCGAGCCGGTGCCGCCAGCCGCTGATCTGCTGGGTGATTTCCTGACTGCGCCGGGTGCGGGCCTCGCCCTCGCGGCGCAGCTCATCATGGGCGGAGCGTTTGGCGAGCATGGTCATGCGCGCCGCATCCACCGTGACACGGATCGCCTCGACCTGAGCGCGTGCGGCCTCCAGGTCGCCGAGCCCGGCCTGGGCGGTCTGGGCCTCGGACAGGGCCTTGCGCGCCTCCAGCACCTCGTCGCGGTAGCGCGCGACCGAGCCCGAGAGCGTCTCGAGCTTGCCCGCCATGATGTTCTTGTCCGCCTCGGCCCGGCTCAGGGCGCGGCTCGCATCCCCCAATGCCCGCTCGGCGCTCTTGCGCGCGTCCCGGGCGAGCCGGTCGGCTTCGGCAGCGGCGCGCAATTCGGCCTGCAACGCCTCGTGACTGGCCCGCGCGGTGGATGCCTGCGCCTCGGCCTGCTCAAGATCCGCCTTGAGCGCCGAGAGCCGGTTGATCTGCTGCAGCCGGGCGGCGGCGGCCGAGGGCGCGTCCTCGGCCCGGGCGGCCAACCCGTCCCAGCGCCAGAGATCGCCTTCGCGCGACACAAGCCGCTGGCCGGGCCGCAAGGCGGCCTGCAAGCGCGCACCATCGGCCCGGTCCACCAGCCCGACCTGCGCCATCCGACGCGCCAGAACCCCCGGCACGGTCACATGGGACCCAAGCGGAGTGGCCCCTTCGGGCAGGGATGCGGCACTGTCATAGCCCGGCAGCAAATGCCAGCCCGAGCGGTCCCCATCGACCTGAGGCGCTTTCAGATCATCGGCCAGCGCGGCCCCGAGTGCAGCTTCGAAGCCCGGCGCGGCGGTCACCGCATCCAGCACCTGCCCACCCTCGGCCCGGTCGCGCGCCACAAGCTTTTCCAGCGCGCCGACCTCGGCCCGGAGGGCCGTCGCCTCGCCCTCGGCCTCGGAGCGGGCCGCGCGGGCATCCGCCTCCTGCCCCTGAATGTCGCTGCGCTTAGCCTCGGCCTCGGTCAGGGCGGCCTCGGCGGCCTCGGTCTCGGCCTGTGCGGCGGTCTGGGCCGTTCCGGCCTCGGCAAATCGCGCCTCGGCCTGGGTCAAACCGCTCTGCGCCTCGGACAGGGCGGTATCGGCCTTGGCGGCCTGTTCCTGCGCGCGGGCCTCGGTCCGCGTTGCCTCCTGCAAGAGGCGCTGGGTCGACTGGTGCCGAGCCGCGAGCCGCGCCACATCCTCGGTCATCTCCGATTGGGTCGTCTCGCGGTCAGTCAGAACCTCGCCCGCCGCGCGCGCGGCCTCTGCCGCCTCGGCGAGCTTTTCGTCATGGCCCTCGGCGGCCTTGGCGATCTGGCCCTGCTCCCATTCGAGCTTGTCGATGGTCTCGCCCGCATCCTTGTTCAGCCCTTCTTCGCGGGCGATGTCGGCCTCAAGGGTGGTGATCCGCCCGGTCAGGGTCTCGATCGCGTCGCGCGCCCGGGTTTCCTGATCGGCCAGAGTGTCGCGCTGCACATGGAGCCGCTGGACCACCGCGCCCGCAATCGCCTCTTCCTCGCGCAGGGGGGGCAGCGCCTCGTCTGCCTTGACCCGGGCCTGCGCCGCCTGCCGGGCGGCGGTTTCGGCCGCCCCCGCCTCGGTGGTGCGGGCGGTCAGTGCCTGCACCGCGACCAGCCGGGCCTCATCGGCCTCGCGCCAGCGCCGATAGAGCAGAAGCCCCTCGGCCTGCCGCAGCTGCGTGCCGATTTCACGGTAGCGGGCCGCCTGCTTGGCCTGCCGCGCGAGGGTCGAGAGCTGCGCGGCCAGCGCCTCCAACACGTCATCGACCCGGTCGAGATTGGCCTCGGCGCCCTTGAGCTTGAGCTCGGCCTCGTGACGCCGCTGGTAGAGCCCCGAGATCCCGGCAGCCTCTTCGAGGATCCGCCGCCGCGCCTTGGGCTTGGCATTGATCAGCTCCGAGATCTGGCCCTGCCGCACCAGCGCCGGGGAGTGCGCCCCGGTGGAGGCATCGGCAAAGAGCATCTGCACGTCGCGCGCCCGCACATCCTTGCCGTTGGTCTTGTAGGCCGAGCCCACATCCCGGGTGATCCGGCGGATGATTTCGAGCTGGTCCGTATCGTTGAACCCCGCCGGGGCGCGGCGGTCGGAATTGTCCATGATCAACGCCACTTCGGCGAAGTTGCGGGCCGGGCGGCTGGCCGCCCCGGCAAAGATCACATCCTCCATGCCGCCGCCCCGCATGGCAGTCGGCCGGTTCTCCCCCATCACCCAGCGCAACGCCTCGAGCAGGTTCGACTTGCCACATCCGTTCGGTCCGACCACGCCGGTCAGCCCGTCGCCGATGATCAGATCGGTCGGGTCCACGAAGCTCTTGAAGCCATTCAGGCGCAGTCGGTTGAACCGCATCGGGGGTCTCCGGGCATGATTCTTCAACCTCCGAGGGTCACGGCCTGCGGCTCATGAGTCAATCCCGCCACCAAATATCGTCGTGGATAAGTCGAAATCCGCGATATATTGCGGTGACTTCAAGATAACCCGTGCCGCCTGCGGCACCTGCGCCCCAACTCGGATCTTGACGGCCCGCGGGTCCCGCGCGCACAAACGCCGGGCATGGTTCCCCGTGCCCGCGCCAAGCGTCCGGGGGATCAAATGGGAATGTGGAACGGCCCGATCCAACCCGGAGGGCCCAAGCCTCAGCCGCCCCCGCGACTGTATGCGGAGAGGGATGCCGACACGCCACTGGAGCGCCCTGCTCTGGGAAGGCCGGGATACCCATCGACCCGTGAGCCAGGAGACCAGCCATGCAGACCGCAACCCCCTCCTGTCGGGTGTGACAGGGTATGGAGATACAACATGCATATCGAACCCGGCGTCGTGAACGGCGCCAAACTTGTCCTGAGCTATGCCACCGCAGCCGGGGCCGTGGCCTATTCCGGCAAACTGATCTGGGACAGCCTCGTGGCGCGCGGCGCGCCTTCGCTGGTGGCCCGCAGCCTGCTGGCGACGCTGGCGGTTTTCGTCTTCTTCGAGCTTCTGCCCCATTTCGCCGTGGGCGTCTCGGAGGTGCATTTCATCCTCGGCACGACGCTTCTGCTGATCCTCGGGACGGCGCCTGCGGCCATCGGACTGGCGCTCGGTCTGCTGCTGCAGGGCGTGCTCTTCGCGCCCATCGACCTGCCGCAATACGGGATGAACCTGACGACGCTGCTGGTGCCGCTCTTTGGCATTCACCTGATGGCAAAGCGGATCATCGCGCCGGATACGGCCTATGTAGACCTCAGCTACGCCCAGGCGCTGAAGCTGTCGGCAGCCTATCAGGGCGGCGTGGTCGCCTGGGTGGCGTTCTGGGCGATCTATGGCTCGGGGGTCGGGGCCGAGAACCTGGCCGCCGTGGTCAGCTTTGGCGCGGCCTATATGCTGGTTCTGATCATCGAACCGGTGGCCGATCTGGCGATCCTCTGGGCTGCCAAGACCCTGAACCGCTCGGGCCGCCAGAGCGCGCTGGTCACACCGCGGCTCTTTCACCCGCAGACGGCCTGACAAACGCCGCTCTGGCCCGCGCCGCATGACCCGGGCAATACCACGTTCCGGGTCGCGGCAAAGGGCCAGAGCCCCGCGACCTTATCCCGGCCGGGCGATGCCCCGGTCGCGCATCCCCTGATCGGAGCCACCCATGCCCGCCAAAATTCCTGCCACTGTCGTCACCGGCTTTCTCGGCGCCGGGAAAACCACGCTGATCCGCCATATGCTCGCCAATGCCGAGGGCAAGCGGATCGCCCTGATCATCAACGAGTTCGGCGATCTCGGCGTCGATGGCGACATCCTCAAGGGCTGCGGGGACGAGACCTGCACCGAGGATGACATCATGGAGCTCAGCAATGGCTGCATCTGCTGCACCGTGGCCGATGACTTCATCCCGACCATGGAGGCCCTGCTGGCCCGCGACACGCCACCCGATCACATCGTGATCGAAACCTCGGGGCTGGCCCTGCCGCAACCGCTGGTCCGGGCGTTCAACTGGCCGGGGATCTCGACCAAGGTGACCGTGGATGGCGTGGTGACGGTGGTCGATGGCAAGGCGGTGACCGAGGGCCGTTTCGCCCATTCCGTCGACGCGGTGGATGCCCAGCGCAAGCTGGACGAGAATCTCGACCATGAGACCCCGCTCTCGGAGCTGTTCGAGGATCAGGTGGCCTGCGCCGACATGCTGGTGGTGAACAAGTCCGACCTGCTGAGCCCGGCAGAGGCCGAGGCCCTGACCGGCAGGCTGAAATCCGAAGCCCGCGCTGGCGTGCAGGTGGTCAGCGCGACGCAAGGCGCGCTGCCGGTGGATGTCCTGCTGGGGCAGGGCATCGGGGCCGAGGCGGATCTGGACGCGCGCGGCGAGGTCCATCACCACCATCATCACGAGGACGACCATCACCACCATGATGACGACCATCCTCACGACCATGACCATCACCACCATCATGATCACGACCATGATGCTTTCACCTCCTTCGTGGTGACCTTGCCCGAGATCACCGACCCGGAGGGGTTCGCGGCCCATGTCACCCGGGTGATCGAGGATCACGATATCCTGCGCCTCAAGGGGTTCGCCGCCGTGGCCGGCAAGCCCATGCGCCTGACCCTGCAGGCCGTTGGCCCCCGGATCGACACCTATTTCGACCGCCCGCTCGGCGCGTCGGAGCCGCGCGAGACCCGGCTGGTGGTGATCGGCCAGGCGGGGCTCGACCAGGCCGCCATCGACGCGGCCCTGCGTGCATGACCGTCACCGTCCGACGCGCTGACCCGCTCGGCCCTGAGGCGCGCGCGCTTCTCGGGGCCAGCGCGGCAATGATGGCCGACCGGTACCCGGCTGAGGTGAATTACAGCATGGCCCCCGAGGATCTGGACGATCCGGCGATCCGCTTCGTGCTGGCCTTCGCGGACGACACGGCGATCGGATGCGCGGCGCTGGCCACCCGGGCGGGATATGGCGAGATCAAGTCGATGTTCGTCGCCCCCGAGGCGCGCGGCCTCGGCGCGGGCGCGGCTCTGCTCCGCACGCTTGAGGGGTTTGCCCGCGAGGATGGGCTGCCCGCTTTGCGGCTCGAGACGGGACCGGATCTGACCTCGGCCTGCGCGCTCTACGAGCGTGAGGGATTCGCGACGCGCGGTCCTTTTGGCGATTATCTCGACGATCCCCTTAGCCGCTTTTACGAAAAACCACTCGGGGCTTGATCCGGCGCAACTTTCTGCGCGGTTTTTAGTCAGTTTCTCCCGGGTTTGCTTGCCGTCGCGGCGCAAAGCTGGATTTCATCCTCGCCTTTCCCTCCGCAACCGGTCATACTTTGGTCGAGGGGTATGGGTCCGTCTGCGGGCCCGGAGTTATGAACATATGCCACGCGAGATCCGGATTTACCGGTCCACCCCGTTTGACCCTCTGGCGCAAACGCTGCTGATCCCGCCGAAATCGCGGACCCGCCCGGACATGTCCGATGTGACGGGGCCGAACGGCTATTTCTACCTCGCCGCACGGGACGAGGTCGGACTGGGCTGTATCGCCCTGCGCAACATGGGCAGTTTCGGTCTGGTCAGCGCCTTTCGCTTCGTCGCCGCCGAGGCCGGCGGCAGCCTGCCGGATATCCTGATCGAGCAGGTCGAGACGCTCGCGCGCAGCCTGCGCCTGCGCGTGATCCGCGCCTGGGTGGATCGGATGCACCCGATCCAGGCCGAAGCCCTGCGCCGCAACCAGTATATCGCCAGTTCCGAAGAGCTGGGGAGCGATGAGTTGGTGCTCTATGAGCGGGAATTGCATCGCGCGCCCCACCGGTTGAGCGACCCAGTCCTGAAGGGCCCGCCGATTTTTCCCAAGCGCTAGCGCCCGCCATTGCCGGGCTGCGGCAGGCTTGATAGACCCGCCGCTGCACTTGGAGAAACGGGGCGCAACATGCATCTTCTGGCCGCGACACCCGGCAGCATCGATGACGGGCAGGAGCCTGTGGATCTGAGCCAGACGCCCGGCGATCTGGTGTTCATCTCCGCCGCCGATACGGAACTGGCAGCCCTGAGCGCGGCCCGCGCCGAGATGGCCGCGCCGCCCAGCCTGCGGCTGGCGAGCATGATGCATCTGCGCCACCCGATGTCCGTGGATCTCCATATCGATGACTGCGCGTCCCGGGCCCGGCTGGTGATCGCGCGCGTTCTGGGCGGGCTGGGCTATTGGCGCTACGGGGCCGAGCAATACGCCGCCCGGGTCGCGGCGGCGGGCGGCCACGTGATCCTGCTGCCCGGGGATGACAAGCCCGACGACGCCCTGCGAGAGCTGTCGACCCTGCGCGGGGCCGAGTATGACGCGCTCTGGTCCTATCTGGTCGAGGGCGGGCCAGAGAATGCCGCGAATTTCCTCGCCTATGCGCAGCATCTGCTGGATCCCGAACGGCCCGAGCCGCCGGCGGCCGCCCCGCTCCTGCGGGCCGGGGTCTATTGGCCCGGTGCCGGGCTCAGCGATCTGGCGACCGTGCAAGCGCAGTGGCGCGCAGACGCGCCGGTTGTACCGCTCATCTTCTACCGCGCACTGGTGCAGGGGGCCGGGCTGCACCCGATCAACCGGCTGGTCCGGGCACTGGCGCGCAAGGGGCTGAACCCGCTGCCGATCTTCGTCGCCTCCCTCAAGGATCCGGTCTCGGTCGCGACCCTTCAGGGGCTTTTCCGGCAAGCACCGCCGGATGTGATCCTGAACTGTACGAGCTTTGCCGTGGGCACCCCAGACGGGACGGGCAAGGCCGGCGCCAACCCGCTGACCATGGCAGAGACGCGCGAGGCGCCTGTGTTTCAGGTGGTCCTCGCGGGCAGCAGCGAAGCCGCTTGGGACGAGGGCACCACCGGCCTCTCGGCACGGGACATCGCCATGAACGTGGCCCTGCCCGAGGTGGATGGTCGCGTCCTGACCCGTGCGGTCAGCTTCAAGGGGGAGGCGTTTTATGATGATGCAACAGAATGCGCTATCGCCACCTATCAGGCCCAGGGCGACCGGATCGCCTTTGTGGCGGATCTTGCGGCGAATTGGGCCACACTCCGGCGCATGCCGGTGGGCGACCGGCGCACCGCACTGATCCTCGCGAACTACCCCAACAAGGACGGACGGCTCGCCAATGGCGTGGGGCTGGACACGCCCGAGGCCACCGCGCGGATGCTGACCGCGCTGGCCGCCGAAGGCTATGACGTGCGCGACGCGCCCCGGGACAGTGCCGCCCTGATGGCGGCAATCCGCAAAGGCCCGACCAACTGGCTGACCGACCGGGCCGAGCGAGAGGGCGGCGTGCATCTGCCGCTGGAGACCTATCTCGCCCATTACCGCGCCCTGCCCTTCGTCGTGCGGGACCAGATCGAGAGTCGCTGGGGCGCCCCGGAAGACGATCCCTTCTTCATTGTTCCGCAAATACTCAATTCCGACGCGGCCCCAAGCGGTGCCTTCGCCCTGTCGATCCTGAGCTATGGACATGTGGTGGTGGGGATCCAGCCCGCGCGGGGCTATAACATCGACCCGACCGAGACCTATCACGCGCCGGACCTCGTGCCGCCGCATAACTATCTCGCCTTCTATTTCTGGCTGCGGCATGTCCATGGGGCGCATGCGCTGGTGCATATGGGCAAGCATGGCAATCTCGAATGGTTGCCCGGGAAATCCATCGCCCTGTCAGAGACCTGCTTTCCAGAGGTGGTGTTCGGCCCCCTGCCCCATATTTATCCCTTCATCGTCAACGACCCCGGGGAAGGGACCCAGGCCAAGCGTCGCGCGCAGGCGGTGATCATCGATCATCTCACCCCGCCCCTGACCCGGGCCGAAACCTATGGGCCGCTGCGCGATCTCGAAGCGCTGGTGGATGAGTTCTACGAGGCCGCCGGCGTGGATCCGCGGCGGATCACCGAGTTGCGGCGCGAGATCCTGTCCCTGACCTCGGTCACCGGGCTCGACAAGGATGCGGGGTTCACCGGCGACGAGGAGGGCGATCTGGCCAAGCTCGACGCCTATCTTTGCGAGTTGAAAGAGGCGCAGATCCGCGACGGGTTGCATGTCTTCGGCACCGCGCCCGAGGGCGATCTTGCGCGCGATCTTGCGATCGCGCTGACCCGCCTGCCCCGGGGCGACGGCCAGGAGGGCGACGCCTCGCTCCTGCGGGCGTTTGCAGCGGATCTGGCGCTTGGCTTCGACCCGCTTGATTGCGAGATGGCGGCGCCTTGGGCGGGGCCGCGTCCTGATCTTCTGGCAGGTCTTCTTTCTGATCCATGGCGCAGCCATGGCGATACAGTGGAGCGGCTGGAGGCTCTGGCCGTGGCGTGTGTCGAGGGCGGCATGGCTGCACCCGGTCCGGCGAGCCGCGCGGTTCTCGAGGCGATTGCAGACCATGTCCTGCCGACCATTGCGGAGTGTGGGCCGGCGGAGAAATCGGGCCTCCTCACAGCCCTGTCAGGGCGGTTCGTCGCCCCGGCGCCCTCCGGCGCGCCCACACGGGGGCGCATGGATGTCCTGCCTACGGGACGGAATTTCTTCAGTGTCGACAGCCGCGCGATCCCCACGCCCACCGCGTGGAAGCTGGGCTGGGCTTCGGCAAACCTGTTGATCGAGAAGCATTTGCAGGATCACGGGGATTGGCCCCGGTCCCTGCTGCTGGCGGCCTGGGGCACGGCGAATATGCGCACGGGCGGGGATGACATCGCCCAGTGCCTCGCCCTGATGGGGGTAAAGCCGCAATGGGACAGTGCCAATCGCCGGGTCACCGGGTTCGAGGTGCTGCCCCTGTCCGTGCTGGGGCGTCCGCGTGTGGATGTGACCCTGCGCGTCTCGGGGTTTTTCCGCGATGCCTTTCCCCAGCAGATCGCGTTAGTGGATTCTGCAGCCCGGGCGGTCATGGCCATGGACGAGCCCGAGACCGAGAACCCCGCCGCCGCCCGCGCCCGGGCCGAGGGCCATCAGGCGCGTGTGTTCGGCTCGAAACCCGGGGCCTATGGCGCGGGCCTGCAGGCGATGATCGATGAGCGGCTCTGGGCCGACAAGGCGGATCTGGCGGAGGCCTATATCGCCTGGTCGAGCTATGCCTATGGCGCCTCTGACGAGGGCACCCCGGATCGCGCGGGTTTCACCGCGCGGCTGAGCCAGGCCGAGGCGATCGTTCAGAACCAGGACAACCGCGAGCATGATCTGCTGGACAGCGACGATTACTACCAGTTCGAGGGCGGCGCTGCGGCGGCGGTCGCCACGTTGCAGGGCGCGGAACGGCCGATCTATCACAACGACCATTCCCGTCCCGAACGCCCGGTGATCCGCACCCTGGAGGAGGAGATCGGGCGCGTGGTCCGCTCCCGCGTGGTGAACCCGAAATGGATCGCCGGGGTCAAGCGCCATGGCTACAAGGGCGCCTTCGAGATCGCGGCGACGGTGGATTACCTCTTTGCCTTTGCGGCCACGACGGGGGCGGTGGCGAGCCACCATTTCGATCTGGTCCATGCGGCGATGCTGGAGGATGACGACACCCGCGCCTTCATCGCCGAGGCCAACCCGGATGCATTGCGCGAGATTGCCGAGCGGTTGAACGAGGCCATCGACCGGGGGCTCTGGCAGCCGCGCTCGAACCGCGCCAAGGCGCTGTTGAGGGATCTCGCCGCTCCGAGCCCGTAGGCGCGGCAGGCCAGCCTTAGATGAGTATTTGAAGAACAATGAGGGGGCTGGACGCCGCCCTCAGGAAGGGGCGCGTGGCGGCGTCAGAACTCCACGCCGATCTGCGCCTTGATGCCGGATCGGAAGGGGTGTTTGACAAGCTCCATCTCGGTGACGAGATCCGCGGCCTCGATCAGCTCGTCCTTGGCGTTGCGACCGGTCAGGACCACATGGGTCATCTCGGGTTTCTCGGCCTGCAGAAACCCGACGACCTCGTTGATATCGAGATAGTCGTAGCGCAGGGCGATGTTGATCTCGTCCAGCAGCACCATCCGGTTGTCCGGATCGCGGATCAGCTCCTTGGCCTTGGCCCAGGCGGCCTGGGCCATCTCAATATCGCGGTCCTTGTCCTGGGTTTCCCAGGTGAAGCCCTCACCCATGGTGTGAAAGGCGCAGCGGTCGGAGAAATGTGACAGGATCAGGTCGCGCTCGCCTGTGCTCATGCCACCCTTGATGAACTGCACCACGGCGCAGGGCATCTCATGGGCGATGCAGCGAAAGATCATCCCGAAGGCGGCGGAGGATTTGCCCTTTCCCTTGCCCGTATGGACGATGATCAGGCCCTTCTCGTCGGTCTTGGTCGCCATGATCTTGTCGCGCGCGGCCTTCTTCTTGGCCATCTTGGCGTTGTGGCGCGCCGTGTCATTTGCCTCTGTCATCGCATCCTCCGTCAGAAAAAGAGCCCCACCAGCAGCGGGGCGAGAACCGCCGTCAACACTGCGTTTACGCCCATGCCGATCCCGGCGAAAGCCCCGGCGGTCTCATTGACCTGAAACGCCCGCGCGGTGCCGATACCATGGGCGGCCACGCCGGTGGCAAAGCCGCGCGCGCGCCAGTCCCGGATCCGCAGAAGGTTCAGCAGCGGCGTGGCAAAGACCGCACCGATGATCCCGGTCAGGATCACCAGCACCGCCGTCAGCGTGGGCAGCCCCCCGATCGCCTCGGAGATGCCCAGCGCCACGGGGGCCGTGGCCGATTTCGGCGCCAGCGACATCAGAACCTCACCCCGGATGCCCAGCGCATAGCCGAGCCCGACCGCCGTCGCCATGGCCGTGAGCGAGCCCGCCAGCAGAGCCGCGATCATCGGCAAGGCCGCAGCCCGCACCTTGGCAAGGTTGGAATAGAGCGGCACGGCGAGGGCCACCGTGGCCGGGCCGAGCATGAAATGCACGAATTGCGCGCCTTCGAAATAGGTCCGGTAGGGCGTGTCCGACAGCCACAGCACCGCCGCCAGCAGCGCCACCGCCACCAGCACCGGGTTCACCAGCGGCGCGCGACCCGAGGCGCGGAACAGGGCGTCGCCGATCACATAGGCCGCCAGCGTGGCCGTCAGCCACAAGAGCGGCTCGGATGAGAGATAGACCCAGATCGCGCCGAGATCAGTCATCGCCCGCCCCTCCGACCAGACGGGCAACCCCGGTGAACACCAGCGCCCCCACCGCGATGGAGACCAGCGTCGACACCATCAGCACGATCAACAGCGGCCCGCCATCATGGCCCAGCACATCCAGATGGGCGACAACCCCGACCCCCGCCGGCACAAAGAGCAGCGACAGATGCGACAGCAGCCCGCTCGCCGTGGGGCGCACCGCCTCGGCGACCTTCGGCACCATCAGGAAGAAGGCCAGCAGCAGCACAAGCCCCAGAACCGGCCCCGGCACCAAGAGGCCGAGGGTTCGGGCCAGGACCTCGCCGATCAGCTGGAACACCAGCAGCACCAGAAGATGCAGGATCATGGGTCGGGTCCTTCGGTCAGGGCAGGTGGGCTCAGACTAAGGCCCCGCCCCCCGGACGCAATCGCGAAACGCGCCCCGGGGGCTCAGCAGCGCGAATAGACATGGCCCCAGAAATTCCGGTTCGGCAACGGGTCCGGCGCGTTCCTCTGGCGCAGATAGAGCCCGCCCGCGGCGTAGGCCTCGGCCTCCCCTTGCGCCGGGCAAAGATAGGTCTCGGTGGTGCCGGTTTGGAACTGCACATGGTGGATCAGCTCATGCAGGACCATTTCGCGGAAGGCCGGGTTGGAATAGGGATCGTCATCCTGATCCGCGCCCTCGACCAGATGCGCGGCCAGCACATAGACCCGGCCATGGGGCCCGTCCTGCTGAGAATAGAGGGCCTGCACCCGCGTATCGATCCCCTTGGACGGGATCAGGTGCGGCACGTCCGTATAGTATTCGGCGGTCAGCTCGGCCGGGGTCATCTCGACCAGCTCAGGCAGGGGGAGACCGGCGGTCTCATAGGCGGTATTAGCGGAAATCCACAGCATCAGCGCAGTCATAAGCTCAGTCATCGGGGCCTCGCAGGGGCGGCGCACAGGGCCGCAGCAAACTGGATGGGGCGTCATCGGGTCGTGACGCGGTTCAATCCTCCCGCGACACAAAAATACGACCAAAGTCGTAGGGGACGAGGCGCCGCCCAGCGATTGGCCGCGAAACCCCGGCCCGGTTCGGCAAAAATGTCGCAATGAATCCGCAAGCCGCCCAAAGCCGGGGCACCTGACTTCCGGATCGGCCCGGCAACAGGGCAAATCCCGCATGGCACCCGGCCCGGTTGTGACGGTTTTCTGCGGGTAACCTCAGGCTGAAATCTCGTCTCAGACCCCACATAAATCTATGTAAAACTGAAAGAATTCAGATCGAAGCACTTGCGAAGGCGCCGCGCACATCGCCCGTGCGCTCCCGAGCAGTTTCCCCTCTTTGCCTCGGCGCGCCGGGCCGCTACCTGTGGCTCAAAGGGAAAGGACAGCCGATGACAACGCCGAAACTTCTGGGGATCTCCGGATCGCTCCGTGCCGACAGCTTCAACAGCAAACTGGTGCGCGAGGCCGCCCAACGCTTCGGGCCTGCGGAGTTCTCCGAAGGGAACCTGCGCCTGCCGCTCTATGATGGCGATCTCGAGGCCAAGGGCATCCCGGCCGAGGTCCAGACCCTCGCCGATCAGATCGCGGCGGCGGATGCGGTGATCATCTCGTCACCGGAATACAACCAGAGCCTGACCGGGGTGTTGAAAAACGCGCTCGACTGGGTGAGCCGCGTCGAGGGCAAGCCGTGGCAGGACAAACCCGTGGCCATCGTGGCCGCCGCCGCCGGGCGCTCCGGTGGCGCGCGCGGGGTCTATGCCCTGCGGCTGGCGATGATGCCGTTTCAGGCGCATGTGCTGCCCGGGCCCGAGGTTCTGGTCGCCGGGGCCTTCCGCGAGTTCGACGAGGAAGGCCGACTGAAGGGTGAAAGCTATCAGGAGATCCTCGACACCCTGATGGCCAAGCTGCGCGCCGCGGCTACAGCAGCCTGATCAGCAGGGTCGTCGCGGCCAGCCCCGCGAGACCCAGCGCCCAGGGGCGGATGGCGTGACGCGCCACCCGCGCCGATAGCGGGCGCGCCAGCCAGAGAGCGAGCGGCACCGCCGGCAGCAGCAGCGCGGAAAAGCCCAGCGCGCGCAGGCTGAGCAACCCCTGCCAGCCCAGCGCCGCGACGCTCACCACCATGCCAAAGGCGAAGAACGCGTTCTGCATGGCCGCCGAACGGGCTTGGGTTTCATGTTGGTAGAGCAGCGCCATGGGCGGCGCCCCCACCGCCGTCAGCGTCCCCATGATCCCCGCCAGAGTGCCCGCGCCGAACAGCGTCGGCGCGATGATCGGCACGCGGACACCGATCAGGGACAGCGCGATCCCCAGATACACCACCAGAGCGACCAGCGCGGCCAGCGCCTCGGGATCCGCGAGGCGCGCCGCGATCAGCGCCGCCAGCACCGCGCCCAGCGTGCGCCCGGCAAAGCCGGGCAGCAACTCTGACCGGCGCAGCTGCGTGCGATCGACGGACACGGCCCCCGCGCCCACGGCGATCCCGAGAAACAGGAGCGCGGCGGGCAGGACCTCGGGCGCGACCATGGCGATGAGCGGGGCCGCAAGCATCCCGAACCCCTGCCCCGCGAGCCGCTGCAAAAGCGTGCCGCAGAACACGGCAGCAAAGGCAAAGCCCAGCACCTCAGGCCCATAGCCCAGCAGGGTCATGGCGCGGGCGCGCGGGGCAGGCTGACCTCGGGGCGAAACGCGTCGGGGATACGGTCGCGGCCCTCCAGCACCAGATCCGCGACCATCTCGGCCAGTTCCGGGGCCATGCCGAAGCCGATCTTGAACCCGCCATTGAGGATCACGTGGTCGGGACGCAAGGGATGTGCGCCAAGCATGGGCGCGCGCGACTTGGCCCGGGGGCGCAGCCCGGCCCAGCGCGCCAGCACCGGCGCCTCGGCCAGTGCCGGGACGGCGGCCCGGGCCCGGGCAATCACATCCTCCAGCAGGGCATCGGTGCGCGCAGGCGCGTCGAACTCCCGCTCCGAGGTGGACCCGACGGCTGTGGTCCCGTCCTTATGGGGCACGACATGGAGCCCCTCGACAAAGAGCTGCGGCAGATCCCGCGCGTCATGGCCGAGCACGGCCGCCTGCCCCTTGACCGCATTGCCGACCACCGCGCCCAGCGCCGTACTCAGCTCGGCCAACCCTGCGGCGCCGGTCGCCTCGATGACCTTGCCGCGCGGGGCGTGGTCGCCGATCAGGATCTCCGCCCCCATCTGGCGCAGGGCCTCGGCCATGGCCGCACAGGCCTTGGCCGGGTGGAGCCGTGCCGTGAGCGTGTCGTGGATGATCTGCCCCGTGGGGCTGTCTGGCGCCCAGCCCGGGAAGTACGAAACCGGCCGGATCCGCCACGCCGCGCGCCCCTGCCAGAGGGTTTCGGCCTGCACCGCGCGCGCCTCGGCCAGAGCCCGCGCCCGGTCATCGGCCAGCGGCTGCACCCGGCCCAGCCGCGCATAGCCCGGATCCATCCCCGTGGCGGCGGCAATCTCGGTCCACCAGGCCTCGGCCCGCATCAGGCTGTCGAATTGCACCTGCTTCTTGGCATTCCAGTTTTCCGGCGTGTGCGGGGCCAGCGCGCCGACCACGCCGCCCGAGGATCCCGCACCGATCCGCGCAGCCTCGATCACGCGCACCCGCGCCCCGCGCCGGGCACAGGCATAGGCCGCCGAAAGCCCAAAGATCCCGGCCCCGAGAACGGTCACATCCGCAATTGCCAAACTCGCCCTCCTTGCCCATTGTCGCGCCGGGCCGCGATCCGGCCCCGAGATGTAAGGCAGGACGGGATGCAAAGCCAGCAGGCAGACGTGGCGTGGACGGATGGCGTGCCGGTCTCGGTGCGTTTCGACGACCCCTATTATTCCAAGGCGGACGGGCTGGCCGAGACCCGCCATGTCTTCGTGGCGGGCAATGCGCTGCCCGCGCGGTTCCGCCCGGGCTTTGCCGTGGCCGAGCTGGGCTTTGGCACCGGGCTGACGCTGGCGGTGATGCGCATGGCGTGGGGCGCGCTCAAAGGGGCCGGGCCCCTGCGGTTCACCAGCTTTGAGGCCTTTCCAATGCCGGTGCCCGAGATGCGCGCGGCGCTGAGCGCCTTTCCCGGGGTGACCGAGGTGCTGGAGGATGTCCTCTCCGCGCTGGAGGGCGGGGCGACCACCTTCGAGGCTGCGGACCTGAGGTTCGAGCTGGTCCTCGGGGATGCCCGCGAGACCCTGCCCAAATGGGAAGGACGGGCCGATGCCTGGTGTCTCGACGGGTTCTCGCCCGCCAAGAACCCCGAGCTTTGGGATCCGGACCTGATGGCTCAGGTCGCGCGCCATACCGCACCGGGCGGCAGCTTCGCCACCTATACGGCGGCGGGGCATGTCCGCCGGGCCCTGGCCGCGGCAGGGTTCGAGGTCACCCGCATCCCCGGCTTTGGCCGCAAGCGGCATATGAGCGTGGGACGCCTGCCATGACCGGCACAAATACGCGGCTGGGCATCTGGCTGATGGTCGCCACGACGATTGTCTTTGCCCTGCAGGACGGGATCTCGCGCCACTTGGCGGGCGAGTATAACGTGCTGATGGTGGTGATGATCCGTTACTGGTTCTTTGCCGCCTTCGTCATCACCATCGCCGCGCGTCAGGCGGGCGGGGTCCGCGCGGCCGCGGCCACCGAACAACCCGTGCTGCAGGGGTTCCGCGCGGTGCTGCTGGTAACCGAGATCTGCATCATGGTGGCGGGGTTTGTCCTGCTCGGGCTGGTCGAGAGCCACGCGGTCTTCACCTGCTACCCGCTGCTCATCGCGGCCCTCTCGGGTCCGGTGCTGGGCGAGCGGGTGGGCTGGCGGCGCTGGGTCGCGATCGGCGTGGGCTTTGTCGGCGTCCTGATCATCCTGCAGCCGGGCTTCGGGGTGTTTCAGGTCGAAGCCCTCGTCCCCCTGCTCGCGGCGTTTCTCTTTGCGCTCTACGGCCTGCTGACCCGCTATGCCGCGCGCAAGGACAGTGCCGAGACGAGCTTTTTCTGGACCGGCACCGTCGGCGCACTGGCGATCACGGGCGTGGGCATCTGGGGCTGGGAGCCGATGATCCCCAGCGATTGGGCCTGGATGATCGCGCTCTGCATCACCGGGGCGGGCGGGCATTTCCTGCTGATCAAATGCTACGAGGTGGCCGAGGCGAGCTCGGTCCAGCCCTTCGCCTATCTGCAGCTGGTCTGGGGCGCCATGCTGGGCGTCAGCGTCTTCGGCGAAGAGATCCGGCTGAACGTGGCCCTCGGCGCGGCCCTCGTGGTCGGGGCCGGGATCTTCACCCTCTGGCGGGCGCAGGTCGCGGCCGCGCGCGAGGCCCGCGCCCGCCAGACCGGCGACTAGCGCGCGGTCAACCGGTCGATCACGCGGAAGGGTTGTGCCTCGCCAGCCAGCCGCATGCCGTAGATGATCCGGCTTTCCGTGACGCGCATGATGTAATTGCGCGTCTCCCGGAAGGGCACATGCTCGATCCAGTCCACCATCGCGTCCTCGCCCAGCCCCTTGGGCGTGCCGAACCGGTCCGTCCAGCTGCGCGAGCGCCCCGGCCCGGCATTGTAGCCGATGGAGATCAGCGTGAGGTTCGGTCCGAACTCGTCGATCAGCTGCAAGAGATAGCTCGAGCCAAAGCGCACATTCTGCGCCGGATCGCTCAGCAGGCGTGAGACCGAAAAGGGCTCGCCCAGCTTCTGCGCCATAGACTGTCCGGTGCTCGGCATGAGCTGCATGAGCCCGCGCGCGCCCACGGGGCTGACCACGACCGGGTCGAACTCGCTCTCGCGGCGGGCAATGGCCAGGGCCAGCGCCCGGTTCACCGGCAGCGCGCCCGGCACCAGCGATGTCACCGGGTGATAGGCCCGGTGCAGCACGCCCCCGCTGCGGGCCGCGTATTTCGCGATCATCAGCGCGATATGCGGCTCGTCCCAGCCCAGGGCCACATCCGCCAGCGCGCCCTGTTCTTCCAGTGTCAGGCGTTCGCTCAGATGCACGAGGAACCGCTCGGCCAGCCCGCGCTCGCCTGCCCGTTGCAGTGCCCGCGCGGCCAGATAGACCGAGGTGCGGGCATAGGGCGTCGCGGACCAGTCCGGGTAATTCTCGCGCCCGGCCAACGCCGGATCAGGGGCGATCCCCGCCCGCTCGGCAGCCAGTTGGCCGTAAAAGGCGGTCTGGTGCTGCGCCCCGAAGCCATAGGCCGAACGCGCGGCCTCGCGCTGGCCCATGGCCTCCAACGCGCGACCTTCCCAATACCCCGCCCGGCCGAGCGAAATCGGCGAAGCCACCGAGGCGCGGAAGGCCCGGAAATGGCGCAGGGCGGTCTCGGGATCGTTCAGCTTACGCAAGGCAATGAAGCCCGACAGCCATTCCAGATCCGAGTAATGCCGCCCCTCGCTCAGATGGTGGTTCGCGGCAAGCCGGTACGCCTCGCGATCGCGATCATCGCGCATCAGGTCCCGGGCCAGCGAGCGGCGGCGATTGCCCCACTCCTCGGGCCGACCCAGCGCGTCTGCCGAGCTCGACCGCTCCATCATCAGGGTGCGGGCGGAGTCTGTGCGCCCCTTGCGCACCCGCCACAGAAATCGCTCATAGGCGAGCCCCGGATCCCCGCTGAGCGCGGCGGGCACCGCCGCGATCAACCCATCCACACCGTTCTGATCCAGCCGCAGCGCGATCCGCGCCTCGGCCAGCCTGCGCCAATCGGCGGGCACGAGATCGAGCATCGCGCTCGCATCCCGGGTCCGTCCGGCCCAGAGGAGCCTGTCGAGCCGTGCCACATGGGCCGAGGCAATGTCAGCGCGGTGCGCGCGCCGAAAGATCGCCTGCTCCTCGGCATCGAGGTTGAGATCGCGCCAGGCGGTGGCCAGGGTCTCGGCGGCGGCGGTGCTCTGTCCGGCGGCGCGCTGCGCGGCGGCCAGACGGCGCGCGCCCGTGCCCGTGCGCGGGGCCTGAGCGGCGAAATAGGCGCGGACATCCGCCGGGTTCGCGTTTTCGGGGATCTTCGGCTCCCCCCGCGCCCGCAAGAGCGGCAGGCCCGGCCAATCCGCGTTCCGGTCGAGGAAATCGCGATACTGCGACCAGCTGCCCTGCCGCGCGCGCAACAGGGTCCAGACCACCACGTCCCGGGCCGCCGGATCGGTGATCCGCCCCGCCTCGCGCGCGACCCGGTCCCAATCGCTGCCCCGGGCGGCCTGCAACGCGCCCGCAAGATCCGCCTTCGCCGCCGCGGGCATCATTGCCGGCGCCATCACCAGCGCCGCTGCCAGCGCCATCTGCCCCAAAGCTCTGCCGATCCTGTTCATCTCGCGCCTCGCCTGCTCGTGTTTATTGGTGTTAGGGGTCATCTAGGGTGTTGTGACCGTCCATCATAGGGGAAAGCGCCGGGTATTTCGCCCGAGCCCCTTGCCTTGCCCCCGGCCGGAGCGGTATGCGCCCGTGACACTATCGGATCGATCATCGTTAAGGAGGGTATCCATGTTCAAAGGGTCTATGCCAGCGCTGGTCACGCCGATGAAAGACGGGGCCGTGGATTTCGCGACACTGGAGGCGTTTGTCGAGTGGCAGATCTCCGAGGGCAGCCATGGTCTGGTGCCCGTGGGCACGACCGGCGAAAGCCCGACGCTCAGCCATGACGAACACGAGGCCGTGGTCGCCAAGGTGATCGAGGTTGCTGCCGGCCGCGTGCCGGTGATCGCGGGTGCTGGGTCGAACAACACGGTCGAGGCGGTACGCTTTGTCCGCCACGCCGCCGAGGCCGGGGCGCAAGGCGCGCTCGTGGTGACGCCCTATTACAACAAGCCGACCCAGGCCGGGATGATCGCCCATTACACGGCACTGGCCGCGGCGGCGGACATTCCGATTGTGATCTACAACATCCCGGGCCGGTCCATCGTCGACATGACGCCCGCCACCATGGCGGTACTGGCGGAGTTGCCGACGATCGTGGGTGTGAAGGACGCGACCGGCGATCTCGCCCGGGTCAGCCAGACCCGCATGGCCTGTGGCCCGGACTTCATCCAGCTTTCGGGCGAGGATGCCACGGCGCTGGGGTTCAATGCCCATGGCGGCGTCGGCTGCATCTCGGTCACGGCCAATGTGGCGCCCAAGCTCTGCGCCCGGTTCCAGGAGGCGACGCTGGCGGGTGATTTCGCCACCGCCCTGACGCTGCAGGACAAGCTGATGCCGCTCCATGAAGCGATCTTCATGGAACCCGGGCTCGTGGGCGCGAAATACGCCCTGTCCCTGCTCGGCAAATGCTCCGAGGAGGTGCGTCTGCCGCTCCTGGGGCTGACCGAGGACACCCAGAAAGCGGTCAAGGCCGCGATGGCCCATGCCGGGCTCTTCGACTGATCTGATCCTGCGTCCGCGGCTGGCGGCGGATCTGGACGCGCTCTGCGACGTCTGGGAGGCCGCCACCCGCAGTACCCATCCCTTTCTCGGCGACGACCTGATCGCGGCGGAACGCGCGCGTCTGGAAGGAGACTACTTCCCCGCAACCCAGACGCTCGTGGCGCTCCGCGATGGCGCGGTCGTGGGCTTTGCCTCCCTGACCCGCGGTCGCGAGCTGGCCGGGCTCTTTGTCGCGCCGCAGGCGCAGCGCAGCGGGATCGGTCGCGCCCTTCTGACCGAGCTCTGCGCCGGGCAGGACGTGACGCTCGAGGTCTACACGCTCAACATGCATGGCCGCGCCGCCTATCATCGGCTGGGCTTTGTCGAAACCGGGCGGCGCATGGATCCCGAAACCGGTCTGGAGCGGGTGCAGATGCGGCTGGTTGAATCCCCCGCCGCGCCTGTTATGTGAGCAGTATGGCCAAACCGAAGACCCCCGAAGAGAAGAATTACAAAGTCGTCGCCGAGAACCGGCGCGCACGGCGGGAATACGCGATCGAGGACGACCTCGAAGTCGGTATTGTGCTCGAAGGATCCGAAGTGAAATCCCTCCGCGAAGGCGGCTCGAACATCGCCGAGAGCTATGCGGCCGTGGACGAGGCCGAGCTCTGGCTGGTGAACAGCTATATCGCCCCCTATGCCCAGGCCAAGACCTGGAAGCACGAGGAACGGCGGCGGCGCAAACTGCTGGTCTCGAAGCGCGAGCTGTCGCGTCTCTGGAACGCCACCCAGCGGCAGGGCATGACGCTCGTCCCCATGGTGATGTATTTCAACCATCGCGGGCTGGTGAAGCTGAAGATCGGCATCGCCAAGGGCAAGAAGCTCGCCGACAAGCGCGCCACGGATGCCAAGCGCGACTGGAACCGGCAGAAGCAGCGGTTACTGAAGCAAGGCCACTAGGCGGGCGGCGCGCCGGCGGACAGGCCGCGCCATGAGTATTTGCAGAACCATGAACCTGCAGAACGCGCTGCGGATCGAAGCGCGCGCCTCTCCTCATTGTTCCAAAAATACTCAAACTCCCGTGGGAGGTCCCAGATCCCGCCCGTTGGCCTCTCTTGCCAGCGCGGGCTCCGCTCGTTACCCAAGGATGAGACCACAGCAGGACAAGGCCGCATCCCGTGTCACAAGACGATCCCAAGACCCTGGTATCCACCGAATGGCTGGAGGCGCATCTGACCAATCCGGATCTGCGCATCCTGGATGCGTCCTGGTATCTGCCCGATGCGCAGCGCGATCCCAAGGCCGAGTATGACGCCGGACATATCCCCGGCGCGCGGTTCCTGGCGATGGATGATGTGAGCGACGCGCGGTCGGAGCTGCCCCATACCGCCCCGCCGGTTGAGAAATTCATGTCCCGCATGCGCGCCCTGGGCGTGGGCGATGGCCACCAGGTCGTGGTCTATGACGGCGCGGGGCTGTTTTCCGCCGCGCGGATCTGGTGGTTGTTCCGGCTGATGGGCAAGACCGACATCGCGGTTCTTGATGGCGGGTTCCGCAAATGGCAGGCCGAAGGCCGCGAGATCGAGGACCTGCCCCCGGTGATCCGCGACCGGCACATGACCGTGCAGCGTCAGGCTCATCTGATCAAGGACGTCACCCAGGTGGCTGCCGCCGCGAAGCTCGGCGTGCCGCAGGTGGTGGATGCCCGCTCCCCCAGCCGGTTCCGCGGCGAGGACCCGGAGCCCCGTCCCGGGCTGCGTGCGGGGCATATCCCAGGCTCCAGCAACCTGCACTATGCCAGCCTGCTGGCCGAGGACGGCACAATGAAACCGATCCCCGAACTGCGCGCGGCATTCGAGGCGGCCGAGGTCGATCTGTCGAAGCCGGTGATCACCACCTGCGGCTCCGGCGTGACGGCGGCGATCCTCAGCCTCGCGCTGGAACGGATCGGCCACCGGGATCACAGCCTCTATGACGGCTCCTGGAGCGAGTGGGGCATGTATGACGGGCTCAAGGTCGCCACGGGCTGACCCCGCCAATGTTCGAGCGCCTGACGCCCACGGACCCGGACGCGATCCTCGCGCTGATGCAGGCGTTCCAGGCAGACCCGCGCCCGGGCAAGGTTGATCTCGGGATCGGCGTATGGCGCGATGCCGAGGGCCGTACCCCGGTCTTCAGCGCCGTCAAACGGGCCGAGAAGCGGATCTGGAAGCGTCAGGAGACCAAGACCTATGTGTCGTTTCGCGGCGATGCGGCCTTTCACGAGGCGGTGTCCAACCTGCTACTGGGGCCCGCGACCGATGGACAATGGCGGGCGGCCAGCGCGACGACGGGCGGCACCTCGGCGGTACAGACGGCCCTGACCCTGGCCCGCGCCGCCCACCCGGATCTGCGGGTCTGGATCCCGGCGGAGACCTGGCCCAACCACTGGGTTCTGGCCCGGAGCCTCGGGCTGGAGACTCGCAGCTTTGCCTATATCGACCCCGATACGCAGGAGATTGACCGCGCGGGCCTTCTCCGCGATCTGGACCGGGCGCAGGCGGGGGATGTGGTCCTGCTCCATGCCTGTTGTCACAACCCGACAGGCGCCGATCCCGATGCGGAACTGCAGGCGGCAATCGTCGCCAGCCTCGCCCGGACCGGAGCCGTGCCGGTCATCGACTGCGCTTATCTGGGTTTCGGGGCCACCCCGGAAGAGGACTGCGCGTTTCTGCGCCGCCTCAGCACCTTGCCCGAGGTCCTGATCGCGTTTTCCGGCTCCAAGAGCTTTGGGCTCTACCGCGAGCGTGTCGGGCTCTGCCTCGCGCTGGCGGATGGGCCACAGGCCCGGGATGTGGTCGAGAACCATCTCACCCGGATCAACCGCGTAACCTATTCCTTCCCGCCCGATCACGGCGCGCGCACGGTGACCGAGATCCTCGGGGATCAGACCCTGCGCGCGGAGTGGCAGGATGAGCTCGGGTCGATCCGCGACGCGATCACCACGCAGCGGGCTC
Source organism: Dinoroseobacter sp. S124A (assembly GCF_049801015.1). Taxonomy (NCBI): domain Bacteria; kingdom Pseudomonadati; phylum Pseudomonadota; class Alphaproteobacteria; order Rhodobacterales; family Roseobacteraceae; genus Dinoroseobacter; species Dinoroseobacter sp. S124A. The sequence continues at coordinate 72,826 of NZ_JBNAGD010000006.1, forward strand.
GGCTGGCCGAGGCCCTGCGGACGCGCCTGAACACGGATCGGTTCGATCGGTTGACCCGGCAGAAGGGCATGTTCGCGATGCTGCCTTTGGGCGAAGCGCGCGTGGCAGAGCTGCGCAACGCGCATGGGATCTACATCGTGGGCGCGGGCCGGATCAACATGGCCGGTGTGACCGAAGAAACCTGCGCCACCGTGGCGGACGCGCTGGCAGCTGTCCTGCGCTGAGGCGCGCCCCGCCCGCACCACCATCATCTCCAAAAGAAAACCGGGCCCCTCGGTTTCCCGAACGACCCGGCTCTGCACTGTATACAAAGAGACACACTAAACGACCCGAGGGCCAAACGCACATCACCAAATACGCGGTGATACTTTGATAAAAAGCCCGGGCGAAAAGACGCCCGGGGAGTGTTCAGGCTGAGTGGAAGGAGTCTCAGCCCTTGGAGAACTCCGGATAGGCTTCCATGCCCATTTCGGACATATCCAAGCCGTTGATCTCGTCTTCTTCGCTGACGCGGATGCCCATCACTGCCTTGAGGATGAACCACACCACGAGGCTGGCGACGAAGGTAAAGATACCGTAGGCCGCGATACCGATCAGCTGGGTCATCAGGCTTGCGCCCTCTTGGTAGAAGACCACCGCGATGGTGCCCCAGATACCGGCAAAGAGGTGCACCGGGATGGCGCCGACCACGTCGTCGATCTTGAACTTGTCCAGAAGCGGCACGGTGAAGACCACGATCACGCCACCGACGGCACCAATCCAGAGCGCGCCGAACAGCGACGGGTCAAGCGGGCTTGCCGTGATGGACACGAGGCCTGCCAGTGCGCCGTTCAGCACCATGGTGAGGTCGGGCTTCTTGTAGAGAACCTGGGTCAGGATCAGCGCGGTCACCGCACCGGCCGCAGCGGCCATGTTGGTGTTGGCGAAGATGCGCGACACGTCAGAGACATCGCCCACGGTGCCCATGGCCAGCTGCGAGCCGCCATTGAAACCGAACCAGCCGAGCCACAGGATGAACGTCCCCAGCGTGGCGAGGGCGAGGTTGGAACCGGGCATCGGGTTGACCTTGCCGTCCTTGTACTTGCCAAGGCGCGGGCCGAGGACAATCGCACCGGCCAGAGCGGCCCAGCCACCCACGGAGTGCACAACGGTCGAACCGGCGAAGTCGGAGAAGCCCATCTCGGACAACCAGCCGCCGCCCCACTGCCAGGAGCCGGAGATCGGGTACATGACACCGGTCAGGACAACGACGAAGATCAGGAAGGGCCACAGCTTGATGCGCTCGGCAAGAGCACCGGACACGATGGATGCGGTCGCGGCCACAAACACCAGCTGGAAGAAGAAGTCCGAGCCGATGGACGCATAGTCAAGCGCGGCATCAGCGGCGGCAACACCCACGGGATCCAGCACGGTCGGGACAAAGAAGCTGCCCACATAGCCGTTGAAATCACCCGGATACATCAGGTTGAAGCCGATCAGCCAGTACATGATGGCCGCAATGGAATAGAGCGCGATGTTCTTGGTCATCTGCATGGTGACGTTCTTGGAACGCACCAGGCCGCCTTCGAGCATCGCAAAGCCCGCGGCCATGAAGAACACCAGAAAACCCGCCATGCAGAACAGCAGCGTGGTCATGATGTACGGGCCGATTTCGTCGAATGTCGGCGCGGCGTCCTGAGCAAGACCCAGGCTCGGCAGCGCGATCGCAGCGGCCGCCAGGGGAAGGAGCTTGGTTATTTTCATTATACGGTTACCCTCTGAAAAGAGACGCAGGCTTTACAGCGCGTCGTCGTTGGTTTCGCCCGTGCGGACGCGGACCGCCTGCTGCACGTCGAGAACAAAGATCTTGCCGTCGCCGATCTTGTCGGTCTTGGCGGTGGACTGGATGGCTTCGACCACCTGGTCGGCCATGGCATCGCCCACGACGATTTCAAGTTTGACCTTCGGCACGAAGTTCACGGCATATTCGGCGCCGCGGTAAATTTCGGTGTGACCGGACTGAGAGCCGAAGCCCTTGATCTCGGTGACCATCATGCCGCGCACGCCGATGGATGTGAGCGCTTCGCGCACCTCCTCCAGCTTGAACGGTTTGATTGCTGCGATGATGAGTTTCACGTCTTACCCTTCCTTAAGGCAGGTTCCCTGCGAGAGTTCACGGGCGCACAACAGAACGTCACGTGGTGCAGCTTCAATCCGACAGCGGCAATTCTCGACAACCTGAGGTTGTTGTCGCACATTTTTTGCACGATTCTGCGCGATGGCACATTTTTTGGGCAGTTGAAGAACGGAGAATTCGATTCCGACCCGTGCAAAATCGAGTCACGAAGGGTTACATTGCAACAGGGCGGAGACCCGGGCCCTTGCAGGGCGATGCAGAGCAGTACAGGCACCGCGTATGAGTTCAGATAACCGAAAACGGCCGGTGCTGCGCGCCGACCCGCGGCCTGCCGGACGCCCGGCCAAGGCCGCCAAAGCCAAGCCCAAACCAAAGCCGAAGGCGCCCGCGCGCAAGGCGCCCACCAAGAAGGCCGCAGCCCGCAAATCCGTGGCACGCAAACCCGCGCCCGCCCGTAAAAAGCGGCGCAGCGGCGGCGGCCCGCCGCGCGGCTTCTTTGCCCGCATCGGCTGGAGCATCAAACGGCTGATCGGTTGGATCTTCGGCGTGATCTTCGCGATCACCTGGCGCGGGATCGCGGTCCTGCTGCTGATCCTCGCAGGGGCCACGGCCTATCACTATTCGACGCTGCCTCCCGCGCTGGACCTGACGGATGCGCGGGTGCGGGGCTCGGTGACGCTTCTGGACCGGGAAGGCGACGTCTATGCCTGGCGCGGGGATCAGTTCGGCGGGATCATCACTGCCGATACGGTCTCGCCCCATCTCAAGAACGCGATCATCGCCACCGAGGACCGCCGGTTTTATCGCCATTTCGGGATCAGCCCGCGCGGCATCGCCAGCGCCGTGCGCATCAACCTGCGCGAAGGACGCGGTCCGCTCTCGGGGCATGGCGGCTCAACCATCACGCAGCAGGTGGCGAAACTTCTCTGCCTCGGGACCGAGTTCTCCCCCGAAAGCGGGCAGACCGAAGCGGAATACGAAGCCGAGTGCCGCTCCGGCGGGATATGGCGCAAGGTCAAGGAGATCCCGTACTCCATGGCCTTGGAGACGGCCTATACCAAGGACGAGATCCTGACGATCTACCTCAACCGCGCCTATCTGGGCGCGGGGGCCCGTGGGTTCGAGGCTGCGAGCCAGCGGTATTTCGGCAAGTCCGCCGCCGAGGTGACCCCGCCCGAGGCGGCCATGCTCGCCGGGCTGCTGGTCGCGCCCACACGATTTGCCCCGACCAATGATCTGGCCCGCAGCCAGCGCCGTGCAGCCACCATCATCGGGTTGATGCAGGAGCAGGGCTATCTCAGCGACACCGAGGCCGCCGTGGCCCAGGCCAACCCGGCGACCCTGTCGGCCGCGGCCGAGCGTCTGGCCGGCGGGTATTTCGCCGATTGGGTGATGGATTCGGGCCCGAGCTTCCTGACATCGGAGACGACCGAGGACGTGATTATCCGCACGACCTTCGATCAGCGGATCCAGAACGCCGCCGAAGAGGCGCTGCAATATGTCTTCGACACCAAGGTCTCGAAGGGCTCCAAGGCGCAGGCCGCCATCGTGGTGATGTCCGCCGATGGCGCGGTGCGGGCCATGGTGGGCGGACGCAAGCTGCAGGTCTCGGGCGCGTTCAACCGCGCGACGCAAGCCCTGCGCCAGACCGGTTCGGCCTTCAAACCCTTCGTCTATGCCGCCGCGCTCGATCTGGGCTACCGGCCCAACGACCTGATCCTCGATGCACCGCTGACGATCAACATCCCCGGCTCCGGCCCCTGGAGCCCGCGGAACTACACGGGCAATTTCTATGGCGAGGTGACGCTGACCGAGGCCCTGATGAACTCGCTCAACACGCCTGCGGTCCGGCTGTCCGAAGAGGTCGGGCGCGAGAATGTACGCAAGGTCGCCACGGATTTCGGGATCGCGCGCAAGATGGCCGATGGTCCCGCGCTGGCGCTCGGGGCTTCCGAGAGCACGCTCTTGGAGATGACGGCGGCCTATGCCGGGATCCTCAATGGTGGCAGCAGCGTGGCCCCCTACGGGCTGACAGAGTTGCGGCTTTTGGGGGATACGACCCCGCTGATGGGGCAGGCGGGCGGAATCGGCGAGCGCGTGGTGAGCCAGCGCGCGGCGCAGGAGCTCACCTATATGATGTACCGCGTCATTGCCGACGGAACAGGCGGGCGCGCCAAACTTCCGGAGAACCGGCAGGCGGCGGGCAAGACCGGCACGACGCAGGCCGCGCGGGATGCCTGGTTCGTGGGCTTCACCGCCGATTACGTGGCCGGGATCTGGATGGGCTATGACGACAACACGCCCCTGACCGGTGTGACCGGGGGCGGTCTGCCGGCGGAGATCTGGCGCGAAACCATGACCCGGGTCCATGAGGGGCGTCCGCAAAAGCCGCTGCCCATGACCCTGCCGCCGGCGCGCGCGCCGGAAGCACCGCAGGTGGTGCAATCCCGGCCCGATACGCGCGAGGATCCGATCCGCAACGCGGCGGAGCGGGTCATTCGCGATGTTCTGGGACAGATCCTCGGGCGGAACTAGGCCCTCGGCAGGAACGATTGGGACCTGTGGCGCCGCCCTGGGCCAGGGCGGCGCGGACGCGCCCCGTTACTGGGTGTTGCGCAGGTCGCGGATCATCGCGTCCAGATCGCCGCCATTGCGATCCAGAAGCGCGCCGATCTCGGCGCGTTCGGTGATCGCGAGGTTCACGCCTTCGATGATGATGTTGAAGAACCGGTCCCGCCCGGAGCGGTCCGACACCAGGAAGATCACCTCGAAGGGCGATTCGCCGCGCAGATAGGCCGTGCCCTTCACCTCGAAGAAACTGCGCACCGGGCGCGCGCTCTCGACATCGATCCGCCCGCCCACGAATTCCTGAAACCGGCGCCCGTATTTGCGCGCGATATAGGGCGCGAATGCCTCGGTATAGGCGCGCCGCTGCGCATTGCTCGCGCTGCGCCATTCCACCCCGAGCACGGATTGCGCGATGATGTTCACATCCGCGTAGCGCTGAAAGATCTTCTCGAACTCGCGGTAGAGCGCCGGACCGGTCTTGCCGGAATTGATCGCCTTGTCGATCTCCTCCACGACCCGGCCCACGAGATCGGAGGCCTGCTGCGTGTTCAGCGCCTGGGCCGGGCGGGCCCCGGCCAGGCCAAGCAGTGGCACCGCCGCCAGGGCAGAGCCCGCGAATTGGCGCAAGAAGGTACGGCGAAGCAGGTTACTGGGCATAGGGGTCCTCGTAGGGGTCGAAGTATAAATCATCCGCGGCACCCGCGGCGCCGCCATCGCCGTCAGCAGACAGCTCGTAGGGATCGAGATAGTCCGGGCCCTCGGCGCTCCCAAGCATGAAGCGGCGGTTCTGCAGGTAAAAAATGCGTGTGGCGCTGTAGCTGTCGATGCTGTTGTAGAGCACATCGTCCACCACGTTGGAGAATTCGGCCCGGTCCTTGAGCTGCTCGGTGGTGTAGAGCCCGGCGCGCACGGCCAGCGGGCGCGTGAACGACACGGCCTCGCCGATCGGGTCGGTCACGATGTCCACGGCCCGCCCGACAAGCCGGCGCGACGTGTGCGGGCCCAGCAGCGGCACCTCCAGATAGGCCCCCTCGCCCACGCCCCAGACATAGAGCGTCTCGCCGAAATCGGTGTCGATCTCCTCAAGCCCCATGGCGTCAGCCACATCCAGCACGCCCAGCAGCCCGAAGGTCGTGTTCACGAGGAACCGAAAGGAGTTATGGGCCGCATTCTCGACCCGACCCTGCAGCAGGTTGTTCATGATCCGCGAGGGCTGCTCGAGATTGTGGGTCGCGTTGCTGATCGCGTCGACCACCGGCTCGGGCACCACGGTGACATAGGCCCGGGACACATCGCGCAGGACGGCCTTGTCCAGCGTCTTGTTGAAGGTATGAACCCCGCGATTGGCGGGCTCCAGCGGGTCGATGATGTCACTGGCGTTCTGCGGCTTTGCGCAGGCCCCCAGAGCGGCAATCAGAACAAGACAGGACACAGGCCGCAAAATGCGGCGAAGAGATTGGGACATAGAACTCGGCTTCCGGGATCAGCAGCGACAATTGGCTTGCAGTATATACGCCTATACGCCCTTAGATAGGAAAGGCTTCGTGATTAGAGAAGCCACGTTAAACAAGTAAGCGTAAGAATCGGCAGAGCTCCGCCTTTCCGGGCGGTGGATCCGAAGAAGAACAGGGACACGTCATGGCAGCACGCAGACCGCCAAATGCCGGCAAGGGCAAGGAAGAACTGGGCGCAATCCGGCGCGCGAACATGCCGCTCTTCGGGTCGGTGTTCGTGTTCTCGATCTTTGTGAACCTGCTGATGCTGACCGGGCCGCTCTATATGCTGCAGGTCTATGACCGCGTGCTGGGCAGCCAGTCCGAAGAGACGTTGCTGGCGCTTTCGGCGCTGGTCGCCTTTCTCTTCCTGATGATGGGCCTGCTCGACTGGGCGCGGGGCCGGGTGCTGGCCCGGGCCGGGGCGCGGATGCAGGACACGCTGGACCAGCGGGTCTTCTCAGCCTCCCTGCGCAAATCCCTGCGCGAGGGGCAGACCACCGCCGCAACAGGCTTGCGCGACCTCGAAGCGATGCAGCGACTTTTGTCCTCGCCTGCCCTGCTGGCCGTGTTCGACATTCCCTGGACCCCGCTCTTCGTGGCGGCGATCTTCATCTTCCATCCGTGGCTGGGCTATCTCGCCATGTTGGGCGGGACCTTCCTGATCATCGTGACCGTGCTGAACCAATGGCTGACCAGCCGCCCGGTCAGCAAGGCGAACGAAGCCTCGGCCCGGGCCGAGATGATGTCGCAACAGCTCGCCGGCGGGGCCGAAACCGTCGAGGCGCTGGGGATGCGCGGCTCGGCCTTTGCCCGATGGAATCAGGTGCGCAGCGCCTCGCTGACCGAGACGCTGACCTCTTCGGACCGCACGGGCGGCTTCTCGACCCTGACCAAGACGTTTCGGCTGTTCCTGCAATCGGCGATGCTGGGCCTCGGCGCCTATCTCGTCCTGCAGGGGGAGCTGACGGCGGGCGCCATGATCGCAGGCTCGATCCTGATGGGCCGTGCCCTCGCCCCGATCGAGATGGCCATCGGCCAATGGCCGCTGGTGCAGCGCGCCATGAAAGGGCGGCGCGACCTGATCGAGCTGCTGGATACGATCCCCCCCGATCCCGAACGGACCCCCCTGCCCAAGCCCAAGGCGCGCCTCGCGGTCGAGCAATTGATCGTTGTCCCCCCGGGGGAGGCACAGGCCGCCCTGCGCAGCATCTCGTTCACCGTGGCCCCGGGCGAGGCCTGCGGCGTGATCGGGCAGAGCGGCGCGGGCAAGTCGACGCTGGCGCGGGCCCTGACGGGGATCTGGCCAGCGGCGGGCGGCAAGATCCGGCTCGACGGCGCGTCCCTCGACCAGTTCGGACCGGATGTGCTGGGCACTCATATCGGCTATCTGCCGCAGCAGGTGGTGCTGTTTGACGGCACGATTGCCGAGAACATTGCCCGTCTCGCGACGCAACCCGATGCCCAGGCCGTGGTGGATGCCGCAAAGCGGGCCGACGCCCATGAGATGATCCTGAAGCTGCCCAAAGGCTATGACACCCAGATCCTCGGCAGCCAGACCAAGCTGTCCGGCGGCCAGATGCAGCGGATCGGGCTGGCGCGCGCGCTCTATGGCGATCCGGTGCTTCTGGTGCTGGATGAGCCGAACTCGAACCTCGATAACAGTGGGTCGCAGGCCCTGAACGCCGCCGTCGCGCGGATGAAGAAGGACGGCAAGGCCGTGCTGATCATGGCGCACCGCCCCGCCGCGATCGAGCAGTGCGATACGCTGCTCGTGCTCGAAGGCGGCTCGCGCAAGGCCTTCGGGCCCCGTGACGAGGTCCTGAAATCCATGGTTTCGAACCACAAGGAAATCCTCAAGAAAGCTGCCGGAGGCGTGTCATGAGCCCCTCATCCCGCAAATTCCCCGCCCGTCGCCAATTGCTGATTGGCGGTCTGACCCTCGCGATCTTGGTCGGAGGGTTCGGCACCTGGTCCGTCATGGCCAATATCGCCGGGGCCATCATCGCGCCCGGCCAGATCGAGGTCGATCAAAACCGGCAGGTCGTGCAGCATCCCGATGGTGGCGTGGTCCAGAACATCGCCGTGGACGAGGGGGATACGGTGGAAAGCGGCGCGCTGCTGATCCAGCTCGACCCGACGCTTCTTCTGACGGATCTCGCGATTGTCGAGGGGCAGCTTTTTGAGCTGATGGCCCGTCGCGCGCTCCTCGTGGCCGAGCGGGACGGGGTGGATGAGGTGATCTTCGACGACGCGCTGCTGCTTGCGGCGGCGACGAGCGCCGAGATCGCCGATGTCATGGCCGGGCAGCGCCGCCTTTTTGAGGCGCGCAACACCTCGATCCAGACCGAAACCGAACAGCTCGCCCGCCGCCGATCCCAGATCGACAACCAGATCGAGGGCATCACCGCGCAGCAGGTGGCCCTCGGCAAGCAGCTCGACCTGATCGAACAGGAACTCGCGGATCAGCAAAGCTTGCTGGATCGCGGTCTGGCGCAGGCCTCGCGCGTGTTGTCCCTGCAACGGGAACAGGCTCGCCTGCTCGGCTCGGTCGGGGAACTGACCGCCTCCAAGGCGGAGTTCGGCGGTCGGCAGACCGAGATCGATATCGAGATCCTCAAACTGACCACCTCGCGCCGGGAAGAGGCGATCGCCCGCCTGCGCGACACCCAGGCCCAGGAACTCGAATTGCAGCAGCAGCGCCGCGCCCTGCGCGAGCGGCTCAGCCGGCTTGATATCCGCGCGCCTGTAGGCGGCATCGTCTATGACCTGACGATCTTTGCTGAACGCTCGGTCATCCGGGCGGCGGAGCCCGTGCTGTATCTCGTGCCCCAAGACCGGCCCCTGATCATCACCAGCCGGGTGAACCCGATCAATGTGGACGAAGTCTTTGTCGGGCAGGAGGTCAACCTGCGCTTCTCGGCCTTCGACCAGCGCCGCACGCCCGAGCTCAAGGGGGAGGTCGTGAGCGTCTCGCCCGACGCCTTTATCGACGAAACCACCGGCGCGTCCTTCTACCGGGTCGAGACCGCCCCGCAGGAAGGCGAGATCGAGAAACTGTCCGGGCTCGACCTGATCCCGGGCATGCCGGTCGAGGCCTTCATCCGGACCGCCGATCGCACCCCGATCGAGTATTTCGTGAAACCGCTCAGCGACTATTTCAATCGCGCCTTCCGTGAGGGATAAACGACCCGAAATCACGGGAGACTGAGCATGGCCACCACCTTCGAAGACCGCCTCGCCGCCTTGGGCGTCACCTTGCCCGAGGCCGCCGCGCCCGCGGCCAATTACGTGCCCTTCGTCCAGGTCGGCGATCTGGTCCATGTGTCCGGGCAACTGCCCATGGCCGATGGGGCGATGATCAAGGGCAAGCTCGGCGCGGATCTGGAGGCCGAGGCAGGTGCCGAGGCGGCCAAGCGCTGCGCGATCAACCTGCTGGCGCAGGTGCGCGCGGCCTGTGATGGCGATCTCGAGCGGCTGGTGCGCGTGGTCAAGCTGGTGGGCTTCGTGAACTCGACCCTCGACTTCGAGGACCAGCCCAAGGTGATCAACGGCGCGTCGGACTTCATGGTCGAGGCCCTCGGCGATGCCGGGCGCCACGCGCGCTCCGCGGTCAGTGCGGCCGCCCTGCCCTTCGGCGTCGCGGTCGAGATCGAAGGGATTTTCCAGATCCGCCCATGACCGCCCTGCCGCAAGCTTTCCTGGATCGGCCCCTCGCGCATCGTGGTCTCCATGACGAGCGCGCGGGGATCATCGAGAACAGTCCGAGCGCCATGGCCGCCGCCGTCGCCCATGGCTATGGCATCGAGTTGGACGTTCAGGTCACCCGGGACGGCGAGGCCCTGGTGTTTCATGACGCGAGGCTGGAGCGGTTGACCGGGCAGGACGGCCTCGTCCGCGACCACACGCTGGCCGAGATGACCCGGTTTCCCCTGCTGGGCGGGGACGAACCCTCTGCTTCGCTGCGCGATGTGCTGGAAATGGTGGGCGGGCGCGTTCCGGTCCTGATCGAACTCAAGAGCCAGCCGAGCGAGGACGCGCCCGAGGATGGCACCCTCGCCCGGGCCGTCGCGCGCGCCCTGTCGGGGTATGACGGGTTGGCGGCCACGATGTGCTTCAACCCGCAGGCCGTCGCCCCCCTGCGGGAGGCCGCCCCGGATCGCGCCCTTGGACTGGTGACCGAGGATTTCTCGACCCTGCCTTATCTGAGCGCGGCACGGCAGGATCACCTGAACAACATGACGGATTTCGACGCGGTCGGAGCCAGTTTCATCAGCCATGATTGCAAATCCCTCCACATGGCCCCGGTTCAGAGCATGAAGGCGCGCGGTGTTCCCGTTCTGACATGGACCATCAAGAGCCCCGAAGATGCCCAAGCCGCCCTGAAGACCGCCGACAACATCACCTTCGAGGGATACCTGCCCTGAGCGCACCGCATCGGACCTGCGCAGGGTTGACCCCCCTCGCCCCGGGGCCATCTTTGACAGCAGAGCCCGATGGTGAAAGCTTCGATGATCCCAGATCCCGCCCCCGAGACGCCCACGCCCCCCGATCCTGACGAGACCCGCGTCGAGATCAGCGTGATCCACACGCTGGCCGAGATCGCGCCGGAGGTCTGGGATGCCTGCGCCTGCCCCGAGGCCGCCGATGGCGGCCGCCCGGCGGATCCGTTCACGACGCACAGGTTCCTGTTCGCGCTGGAACGGTCCGGCTCGGTCGGCGCCGGCAGTGGCTGGGGCCCGCGCTACCTCGTGGCGCGCGCGGCCGAGACGGTGATCGCGGTCGCGCCGCTCTATGCGAAGTCGCACAGCCAGGGCGAATACATCTTCGACCACAATTGGGCCCATGCCTATGAGCGCGCGGGCGGACGATACTACCCGAAACTGCAGGTCGCGGTCCCCTTCACCCCGGCCACCGGGCGGCGGCTGCTCGTGCGCCCGGGCTACGAGACCATCGGGCAATCCGCCCTGGTTCAGGGCGCGGTGCAGGTCGCGGTAGAGGCGGAGGTCAGCTCGCTCCACATCACCTTCTGCACCGAGCAGGAGGCCCGCGCCGGCGAGGCGATGGGCCTGATGGCGCGCACGAGCCAGCAGTTCCACTGGGAGAACCGCGATTACGGGCAGTTCGACGACTTCCTCGCCTCGCTCTCGTCACGCAAACGCAAGAATATCCGCAAGGAACGCCAGACCGCGCAGGCCTTTGGCGGCGAGATCGTGCAGCTTACCGGCGACGACATTCAGCCCGCCCATTGGGATGCGTTCTGGGTGTTCTATCAGGATACGGGCGCGCGCAAATGGGGCACGCCCTATCTCACGCGGCGCTTCTTCGACATCGCGCAAGAGACCCTGCGCGACGACATGATGATGGTCCTCGCCCTGCGGGACGGTGTGCCCATCGCGGGTGCGCTGAACTTCATCGGTCGCGACGTGCTCTATGGCCGCTACTGGGGCTGTATCGAGGATTACCCCTGCCTGCATTTCGAGGCCTGCTATTATCAGGCCATCGATTTCGCCATTGCCCACGGGCTCGCGACGGTCGAGGCCGGGGCCCAAGGCGCGCATAAGCTTGCGCGCGGCTACCTGCCGACCCAGACCCATTCCCTGCACTGGGTGCGCGATCCGGGCTTTGCCGATGCGATCCGCACCTATCTGGTCGCCGAGAAGGACGCGGTGGACGAAGAGATCGAAGTGATGACGGGCTATGGCCCGTTCAAGAAAACCCTGTCGGAGGACTGATGGCTGAGAAACTGACCCCTGAGACCCGCGATGCGGTGCTGGCCCCTCTTCTGGCGACGGGATGGGCGCTGGTCGATGGGCGCGACGCCATCGAGAAGACCTTCGAATTTGCGGATTTCACCGCCGCATTCGCCTTCATGAGCCATGTGGCGCTCTGGGCCGAGAAATGGGACCACCATCCGGAATGGTTCAATGTCTATCGCAAGGTGGACGTGACGCTCAGCACCCATGATGTGGGCGGTCTGTCCGATCTCGACATCAAGCTCGCGACCAAGATCGACGCGCTGGCCTAGGCCGCGAGCGGCGCGGCAAGTGCCGCGCGGTCCGCGCCGATGACCAGACGCCCGGCCACCACCGCCTCATGGGCGCGCAAAACCCGGCGCGCGCAGGGACCGTAGCCTGCGATGAAGGCCGCAAGATCCGGAAAGGTTGCGACCGCGCTCTCGGTGCGGGCGGGACCGAAGGCGCGCATCCCTTCCTCGCCGGGATGAAAGCTCTCGCTCGGGACACCTTCGGCAAAGACGATCTCGTGTCGGGCAAAGAGAAGGTGGACATAGGTCACCTGCATCCGCGGCGCGGGCGCGACGCTCGCCCCGTTGACCAGATGACAGGCCGCGGCCAGCACCTCCTCCTCGGCGAGCAGCAGATCGAGCCGCCCATCCTGCAGCAGCATCCGGTGCTGCGGCGACACGAAAAGCGGGCGCGTGCCGCCAAGGGCTTCGGGCGCGAAGCGGATCGGCGCGGCGGCGCCGTCGCCGGGCAGGGTGAGCTGCCCGACCCAGAGCAAGCGCTGCGCCCCATGGTCCCGGGTCAACACCAGATCGCCCGCGCGCAGCTCCTCGACCGGGACCTCGCCCTCGGGTGTGGCGATCAGGGTGCCCGCGACGAAACAAGGCGCCGTGATCGAACTGACCGGGACATCGGTGCTGCTGTTGACCCATTTGCTGCCCGTGGCCTCGCCATCCTCGAGCTGCGTGCCATCGGTGGCCATGAAGATCTGGCTGCCATCGGAGAGGTAGAAGGTCACGCCCTCCACCACCTGCTCCCCATCGCCGAAATCCACGCCCACCGCATCGCCGAGATAGGATGCAGTGACCTTGGACCCGTTGATCGTGTCGCCGGGGCCAATATCGCCATCGCCGTCCTCATCCACCAGCTTGAGATCCATGACCTTCAGGTCCGTCCCCTCGGGCAGGTAATAGGCGTCATTCGGATAGCCCACGCTGGAATAGCTGTGGTCCGAGGCGTCGTCCTGCGTCGCGAGAGATTTGGATTTCTTGGGCAAACCGACATCCCGATGGTGCCTGCCGCGCAGGCGTGTTCAGGGTCTGTTCTAGACCTGTGCCGGTGTGATTCTGGTTAACAGAGCCCTGTGGGCCGCCGCGGTCAGCCCGCCTCGCGCAGGACAGCCCCCGCAAGATAGAGGGACCCACAGATCACGACGCGAGCCTGCGGGGTCTGCGCCGCGATTTCGGCCAGCGCCTCGGCAACGCCCGCAGCTTCGGTCGCCACGAGCCCGACACCACGCGCGGCCTCGGCGGTTTCCGCCGCCGTCAGGGTCGCCTGCTCGCCCGGGATCGACAGCGCATGCAGGCCCTGGGCCCGGGTCGCCAGCGGGCGGAGGAACCCGCTCACATCCTTGGTGCGCAGCATCCCGCAGACCAGATAGGTCGGGCGCGCGGGCAGGCTGGACAGGGTGTCGGCCAGGGCCGTTCCCGCCGCCGGGTTGTGCCCGCCATCGAGCCACAGATCGAGCTCGGGATGCGCCTCGGCCAGCGGCCCGCTGCGCAGACGCTGCATCCGGGCGGGCCATTCGGCCTGGGTCATCGCGGCCTCGGCCTGCCCCGCGCCCAGCGCACGCAGCCCCGCCAGGGCCGCCCCGGCATTCTCGATCTGGTGCGGGCCGGGCAGTGCCGGACGCGGCAGGTCCAGAAGGCCGGTCTCGTCCTGATAGACCAGCCGGTCATGCTCGATCCCCACATGCCAGTGCTGGCCATGGATCAGGAGCGGCGCGCCCGCCCTTGCCGCCTTGGCCTCGATCACCTCCAGCGCCTCATCCGATTGCGGCCCGACCACGCAGGGCACGCCACGCTTCAGGATCCCGGCCTTTTCGCCCGCGATCTCGGCCACGGTCTCGCCCAGAAACTGCTGATGATCGAGGGAGATCGGCGTGATCACGCAGAGCGCGGGCCGGTCCACCACATTCGTCGCATCAAGCCGTCCGCCCAGCCCAACCTCCAGCAGGGTGTAATCCGCCGCCGTCCGGGCAAAGGCCAGCAGGGCCGCCACCGTGGTGATCTCGAAGTAGGTGATCGACCCGCCGCCATTGGCGCGCTCGCATTCCTCGAGCAGCTCCGCGAGATCGGGCTCGGAGATCAGCGTTCCGGCCACCCGGATCCGTTCATGAAATCGCGCCAGATGGGGCGAGGTATAGGCGTGACAGGTGAGCCCGGCCCCTTCGAGCCCGGCGCGGATCATCGCGACGGTCGAGCCCTTGCCATTTGTTCCGGCGATATGGATCACCGGCGGCAGGGCGCGCTCGGGGTGATCGAGCGTCGCCAGCAGGCGCCAGACCCGGTCGAGGGTCAGATCGATGATCTTGGGATGCAGCGACATCAGCCTTTCGAGGATGATGTCCGAATTTGCCCCGCTCACGCGCCGGAGGGGCGTCCTTCCCCGGGCTGTGCAAGCGGCGGGGAGGAATCGGCCGGGGCGGGCTCTGCCGCGCCCTCTTCGGCGGCGGGGCTGGGCGCAGGGGCGGGCAGGTCGCCCGCAATGGCCGGATCCAGCCCGAGCAGCATCCGGGTGATCCGGATCAGCTCTTCGCGCATCTTCATGCGGTGGGTCACCCGGTCGAGCATCCCGTGATCGAGCAGGTACTCGGCCCGCTGGAACCCTTCGGGCAGCTTCTCGCGAATGGTCTGTTCGATCACGCGCGGCCCGGCAAAGCAGATCAGCGCATTGGGCTCGGCAATCTGCACATCGCCCAGCATCGCGTAGGAAGCCGTCACCCCGCCCGTGGTCGGGTGGGTCAGCACGACGATATAGGGCAGCCCGGCTTCCTTGAGCATCTCGACCGCGACGGTCGTGCGCGGCATCTGCATCAGGCTGAGAATGCCCTCCTGCATACGCGCGCCCCCGGCGGCAGAGAACAGGATCAGCGGGCGTTTCAGCTCGACCGCGCGCTCGGCGGCGGCCACGATCGCATTGCCCACATACATCCCCATGGACCCGCCCATGAAGCTGAAATCCTGTGCCGCGGCAATGATCGGCGTGCGCCCGATCTCGCCCTCGGCGACCAGCATCGCTTCTTTCTCGCCGGTGGTTTTCACCGCGGCCTTCATGCGGTCTGGGTATTTCTTCTGGTCGCGGAACTGCAGCGGATCGGCGATCGGGGCGGGGACCTCCACCTCAGAGAAGACACCGCCATCAAACAGGCCCTCAAAGCGGGCCCGGGGCGTGATGCCCATATGATGGTCGCAGCTCACGCAGACGAATTGGTTATCCGACAGCTCCCGGTGGAACAGCATGGTTCCGCATTCGGGGCATTTCGTCCACAGGTTCTCGGGCACTTCGCGGCGCGAGAACAGGGAGTTGATGGTCGGGCGGACGTAGTTGGAGATCCAGTTCATCGGTCGCTCAGGTCAGAGGGGGGGGCGTGGCCATATGCGCCTGAGATAGTCGGCGCCGCCGGGAAATGCAATCAGCGCGCGACAGCCCAGCGCACCGCGAGGTAGAGCAGAACCGTCATCGCCATATCCTGCCACAGGAGCGGCGCGATCTCGGCGGCGTCCGAAATCGCCAGCTCGGTTGTATAGAGGGACAGGCCCGGGATCGTGCCCTGCACCGAGATCCCGAGGATCGCAAAGCAGTTATTGGCAAAGTGCATCCCCCAGGCCGCGCCGATATGACCCGTCCGCCGGGTCAGGTCCGCCGCCAGGAGGCCAAAGAGCCCGGCAGCCAGCGCCACCATCCAGGCGACTTCTCCGGTGGCGGTCGGGTCGTAATGGGCCAGCCCGAACAGGATGCTGGGCAGGAGCATCCAGACCAGAGGGTTGGCAAAGCGCGTGGCGATCTCCTGTTGCAGGTAGCCGCGAAAGAGCATCTCTTCGGCCCCGGTCTGCACCGCGATCAAGCAGAGCGCGAGGGGCAGGAAAGACGCCCAGATCGCGAACGGCAGGTTGGGCAGGATCTCGATCCGCGGCAGAAACAGCACCATGGACAGGACCAGCCCCGCAGCGGTGATCAGCGCAGCGCGTTGAAAGCCGCGCTGCCCCAGCCCCGGTGGGCCAAGCGTCGTGGCCAGCCCGCGCCCATGAACCAGCCTAAGCGCCGCCCAAAGCCCAAGGATCACCCCGCCAAACGTCGCCAGCAGCAAAAGCGTCGCGGTCGGCCCGGCGGCCTGTTCGACCCGCTGCATCCAATGCACCAGCGCCGCCTCGCCCCCGATCAGCGCGATCAGGCCAAACAGCCCCGCGAGGCACCCGCTATAGACCACGACCAGCAAGGCCAGACCGGCAAACAACCGCCACAGCGCGGGACGTGCCCGCGCGGGGGCGGCAAATCGGTCGAATTCAGGGGTCCAGAAGGACATGGGGCATGGCTCCGGCTGTGCGCGCGGACCCTATGGCCCGCGCGGACGCCGAGGACAACCGTCCTCAGTTGCAATTCGCGCCGCAGGCGGGCGGCATCAGTGGCGGCGCGAAGGGCGCGTTCGGCCCCAGATGGCAGGCGCTGCCACAGCCCGGACCGGTGTTGTTCACCCAACCCGGGCGCGCCGGAGCCCCCGAAAGCGGCGTATAGCGGGAATGGAGCACCGGCGGATTAGTCCCCGGCACGCTCAGGGGCAGGACGCCCGGATCCACCTCGGTCGTGAAATTCGCCGCGTTCGGGCCCGACAGGGTGCTGCAATTCGCCCCGGGCTTCCCACCGCGCAGCAGACGGCACCAGGTGGGGTCATCGGGCGAGATATTGAACACGTTATTGCCCCGATGGCAGCTGGTGCAGTTCTGCGACAGCTCGGTCGCATCCTGCATCTCGCGGATCTTGATGACCGCGTTGTTGCCAAAGGGAATGATGTCACCGGTGCCCTTCTCGAGGTTGTCCCAGAAACAGGCCTTGCCCGTCTCCGCACTCTGACAGATCACGCCCGCCACGTTCGATGGGCCCCCGGATCCGCGCGGCAGGGCGATACAGCTGCCGCGCACCGAGGGCGAGGCATAGGTATAGACCGCCGCGGTTTGACCCTGAACGATCAGCGTGCTCGCAAGATTGCCCTGGAACGTCCATTTCGACGAATTGGTCGAGAAATCCGGTGGTACGGGTACATCGTCGGCCCCGCAGCTGCGCATGTAATCGGTCTGGCTCAGAGAGGCGATCACCCACTCGGCGAGCTGGAATTTCACCTCCAGGATCTCGGGGCGCAGCACCGCCTCGATCTGTTGCTCGGGAAAAAGCAGCCGCGACAGGAACTCCGCCCGCCAGATCAGCGCCGAGCGGCGCTCATCCTCCAGCATCTGCGCCTCGGCCCGGATGGTGAGGTACTGGGCATAGAGCCGGTTCGTGTCGTCTAGATCGCGGATCCCGCGTAACTCGTCGAGCATCTTGGTCATTCTGAGCAACCGATCCATGTCCGGCAGCTCGCGGGGCTTGCCCGCGCGCCGCTCCAGCAGGGCGACCTCCTGGATCTCGGACAGAAGCTTGGCCGCCTCCCCGCGCGAGATCTCGACCGGGCGACCTTCGATATCGAAGGCCTGTCCGTGGCCGGCGATGGCCATGCGTTTCTCGAAACCATAGCGCGCGCCCTCGGTCAGTTCGGGCGGCAGGACGATGCGCCCATCGGGCAGAGGCTTGGCCTCCGTTTCCAACTCGGGATGGGCGCGCAGGAATTGCTCAATCTGGGTGGCGCTCAGGCGCAGATCCCGCAGGATCTCGGGCCGGACGATCAGCTCGGCCTGGGGTCGAACGATCAGCGTGGACTCCGGCAGGATACTGAGGCCGGGGGTCGTGTCCTGCGCCGGTGCCGGAAGCGGCAGCGCAAGGGTCAGCAGGGCAGTCATCAATTGGGAAATACGGGTCATGAAAATCTCCGAGGCTGAAATAGCCCCCGGAGGCTGCCAAGCCCTCCGTCAGCGGCCCGTTAGGTGCCCGCCATCTTGTACCCGCGCCCGCGAGCGCGTATCAGGCGGGGCAATTGCCAGGAGAGACACGTCATGCTCAAGCGTCCGTTCGACAAGTCCAAATTGCCCAGCCGTCATGTCACCGAAGGCCCGGCCCGCGCGCCGCACCGGTCCTATTACTATGCGATGGGCATGACCGAGGAAGAGATCCACCAGCCTCTGGTCGGGGTCGCCACCTGCTGGAACGAGGCCGCGCCCTGCAACATCGCGCTGAGCCGTCAGGCCCAGGCGGTCAAGATGGGCGTCAAGCAGGCCTCTGGCACACCGCGCGAATTCACGACGATCACCGTGACCGACGGGATCGCCATGGGCCATGAAGGCATGCGTTCGTCGCTGGCATCGCGCGAGGCGATTGCCGACACGGTCGAGCTGACCATGCGCGGCCATTGCTATGACGCGGTTGTCGGTCTGGCGGGCTGCGACAAGTCCCTGCCGGGGATGATGATGGCCATGGTGCGCCTGAATGTGCCCTCGGTCTTCATCTATGGCGGCTCGATCCTGCCGGGCCGGTTGAACGGCGAAGACGTCACGGTTCAGGACGTGTTCGAGGCCGTGGGCAAGCACCAGGCCGGGAACTACTCGGATGCCGAGCTCGAAGTGCTGGAGCGTGTGGCCTGCCCGTCCGCCGGGGCGTGCGGCGGTCAGTTCACCGCCAACACCATGGCCTGTGTCTCCGAGGCGATTGGCCTTGCACTGCCGAACTCCGCCGGGGCCCCTGCCCCCTATGAGAGCCGTGATGCCTATGGCGAGGCCTCGGGCCGCGCGGTCATGGACCTGATCGAGAAGAACATCCGCGCACGGGACATCGTGACCCGCAAGTCGCTGGAAAACGCGGCACGGATCGTGGCCTGCACCGGCGGGTCGACCAATGCCGGTCTGCATCTGCCCGCGATTGCCCATGAGGCCGGGATCTCCTTCACGCTGCAGGATGTCTGCGACATCTTCCGTGACACGCCCTATTTCGTCGACCTGAAGCCGGGCGGCAAATACGTGGCCAAGGACATGTACGAGGCGGGCGGCGTGCCGGTCGTGATGCGCGAACTGCGCCGCGCCGGTCTGATCCACGAAGATTGCATGACCGCGACGGGCTATTCCATGGGCGAAGAGCTCGACAAGGTCGCGCTCGAGGCCGATGGCCGGGTGATCTACCCGGTGGACAAGCCGCTTTCGACCACGGGCGGTGTTGTCGGACTGGAGGGTAACCTCGCCCCGGAAGGTGCCATCGTGAAGATCGCGGGCATGACCGAGGACCAGCTGAGCTTCACCGGCCCGGCCCGCGTGTTCGAATGCGAGGAAGATGCCTTCGAAGCGGTGCAGAACCGCGCCTATGAGGAAGGCGATGTCTTCGTCATCCGAAACGAGGGCCCCGCAGGCGGTCCGGGCATGCGCGAGATGCTGGCAACCACCGCCGCGCTCTCGGGTCAGGGCATGGGCAAGAAGGTGGCGCTGATCACCGATGGCCGCTTCTCGGGGGCGACGCGTGGCTTCTGCGTCGGGCATGTGGGTCCGGAATCGGCCCATGGTGGCCCGATCGCGATGCTCCAGAATGGCGACATGATCACCATCGACGCGCTCAAGGGCGAGCTGTCCGTCGCGCTCAGCGAGGACGAGCTGGCCGAGCGCAAGGCGAACTGGGCCGGGCCGCGCGAGACGATCTATGCCACCGGTGCCCTGTGGAAATACGCCCAGCTCGTGGGCGGCGCGCGTCTCGGGGCGGTGACCCATCCCGGCGGCGGCGAAGAAAAGCACGTTTACGCCGATCTCTGAGCGGTTCGCTCTGCGCCGGGTCCGCAATGCGGGCCTGGCCGGGCTCGCCAGCCTGATGCTGGCGGGCTGCGCCGAATTGGGCGCGATCGGCCTGTCGATCGGCGCCATCGGCCAACCCACTGTCGCCGTGTCCCGCGGGCAGGTCACGATTGCCGGCCCCGACGGGTTCTGCGTCTACCCATTCGCCACGCGGGATCGCGGCCCGCAGGCCTTTGTCCTGCTGGGGAACTGCGCGGCGATCACCCGCTCGGAAGAAGCCCCGCAACCCCCGATCCACGCGGTCCTGACCGCCACCGTCCGCGAAACCGACGCGATCGAGGTCGCAAGCCAGGCCGCAGTTCTGGCGGAGTTCCTGCGCTCGGAGACAGGGCGGGCGATGCTCAGCCGCGCGAAGGAGGCCGAGACGGTCACGATCCTCGACAGTTTCGAGCGCGGCGATGTGCTCTATGTCCATACCCGCGACACCAGCCCGAGCTATGCGCCCGGCATGAGCGCCGAGCACTGGCGCGCCTTTCTCGATGTGGACGGGCGGGTCGTTGCCCTGGCCGTGCTGGGGTTCGAGGCGGACCCGCTCTCGGCGCGCGAGGGTCTGGCGGCGGCGCGCGACTTTGTCAGCGCGATCCAGCGCAGCAATCCCGCCACGGTGGCCGAGGCGCAATAGAGCGCGCCCGCTTCGCGCTTGCCGCGCGGGCGTTCAGCGGTAGGGTAATGACGTGCGCCCCGGAGGAGGACGCGCCAGTCCATGGGCCGATGGAAAGGGACCACGCCGCATGCTGCGCCGATTGAGCGATCTGATCACCGGACAAAAGGACCCGCTCACCGGGGGCGCGCCCCCGCACGTGACCGCCGAAGAGCTGCGCGCGCGCCGGGACGCCGCGCGCCTGTCGCGCGGGGTGGCGGATCGCGACGCCCGGGACGCAGAAGCCGCGCTGCGCGCCCTTGCGGGCACGCCCGCAACCGGCCCCGCCGGCGCGCTCGACGCGTACAGGCCCCTCTGCTGGACCCGTGCGACCCTGCCCGCCGCCCATGTCGGGCCGGAGACCGGGACCGAGGTCAGCCCGGACCTCACGCTCTTTCACGACTGCCCGCTGGCCGAGATCACCCTGCGTCAGACCCTCGCGCCCGTCGCTGCCCCGGCCCGCTTTGCCCTGTCGCTGGACACGTTGCGGTTCCAGGGATCCTTTTTGTCGCTGGTCCTGACCCTGCCCGAGGCGCAGACGAGCGCGATCGGCCTGCGCGATGTGCTTAGGCTGACGCTTGCTGTCGAGATGAGCGCGCAGACGCGGCTCTATGGCCGCCTGAACCTGCAGCAAGGCCCGAACACCGCGCAGATGCTGGCGGAAGTCCCACCGGGCGACGAGGGGGCGACCGAGATCGCCTTCGATCTGGCCTATGGCGATCTGCGCGACCTGCCGGTGGAGCGGGTCTGGATCGACCTGATGGTCGAAGACCCGGCCATGCGCCGCGTCACACTCCACGACCTGATCCTGTCGCGCCATCCCCGAGCGGAGCTGTGATGCCCATGCCCCCTGCCGACACCACACCTTTTCAGCTGGACATGACCGCCTTCGCGGAGGGCATCTGGCAAGGCCGGCTCAGCGCCCCCACGCCCGCAGCTGCCCCGGAGCTTGCGGTGTTCCGCGATGGCACCCGGGTTGCCGAGCCCGAGGTCACCGCCCTGCCCGGCCAGCCGGGTCTATGGGAGGTTCGCTGGACCCTGCCCGTTGCGGCCTTGCGCGACGGGACCTCGGTCTTTCTGATCACCGACACCGCCACCGACACGGTGCTGGCCCGTCTGCCGATCCTCGCGGGGGGCGATCTGGCCGATGACCTGCGCGGCGAGGTTGCACTGCTGCGGGCCGAGCTCGACCAGTTGCGCGCCGCCTTTCAGGCCGAGGCGCGGTCGCGGACCACCCGGCCGCCCAAGGACTGACGCAGCGTTGCGGATGACATCCCGTCCGCCCCCCGGCAGTCTGCGCGCCAACCGTCACACCACCGGAGAGCCATCATGACAGCCTATCCGCACCTCCTGCGCCCGCTGGAGCTCGGGCATACGACCCTGCGCAACCGGGTGCTCATGGGGTCGATGCATACCGGGCTCGAAGAGACGCGCGACTGGAACCGGGTGGCCGAGTTCTATGCGGCGCGCGCCCGGGGCGGCGTGGGTCTGATGGTGACCGGGGGCATGGCACCCAACAAGGAGGGCGGCGTGTTTCCCGGCGCGGCGGGGCTGTTCACGCCCGAGGACATCGCGAACCACCGGATCGTGACGGACCGGGTCCACGCGGCCGAGGGCAAGATCGCGATGCAGATCCTCCATGCCGGGCGCTATGCCTATTCGCCCGATTGCGTCGGCCCCTCGGCGGTGAAATCCCCGATCTCCCCCTTTCCGCCCAAGGAGCTGGATGAAGAGGGCATCGAGAAGCAGATTGCCGATATCGCCACCGCCGCCGCCCGGGCCCGTGAGGCCGGGTATGACGGGGTCGAGGTCATGGGCTCGGAAGGCTACTTCCTGAACCAGTTCCTCGTGACCCATACCAACCGGCGCGAGGATCGCTGGGGCGGCAGCTACGAGAACCGGATGCGCTTGCCGGTCGAGGTCGTGCGCCGCGTGCGCGAAGCCGTCGGCCCGGATTTCATCGTGATCTACCGGCTGAGCATGATCGACCTGATCCCCAACGGCTCTAGCTGGGAAGAGGTCGTGCAGCTCGCCCATGCCATCGAGGACGCGGGCGCATCGATCCTGAACACCGGGATCGGATGGCACGAGGCACGGATCCCGACCATCGCCACCTCGGTGCCGCGCAAGGCCTTTGCCTGGGTCACCCAGAAGCTGATGGGCGAGGTCTCGATCCCCGTGATCACGTCGAACCGGATCAACACGCCCGAGGTCGCCGAAGAAGTGCTGGCCGAAGGCTGCGCGGACATGGTCTCGATGGCGCGACCCTTCCTCGCGGATGCGGACTTCGTCGCCAAGGCCGCCGCCGGGCGGTCAGAGACCATCGCGCCCTGCATTGCCTGCAACCAAGCCTGCCTCGACCATACCTTCTCGGGCAAGCTGAGCTCTTGCCTTGTGAACCCGCGCGCCTGCCACGAGACCGAGCTGACCTACGCGCCCGCCGAGACACCGCGCAAAATCGCGATTGTCGGGGCGGGCCCGGCGGGCCTGTCGACCGCGCTGGTCGCGGCGGAACGGGGCCATGCGGTCACGCTCTTTGACCGGGCGGACCGGATCGGCGGGCAGCTCAACATGGCGCGCATGGTCCCCGGCAAGGAGGAGTTCCACGGCCTCGTGGACTGGTACGAGACCATGGTCGCCGAGCGCGGGATCGAGCTGCGCCTAGGCACCGAGGTCACCCCCGACACCGTCGCGGGCTATGACGCGGTAGTGGTGGCCACGGGCGTGCTGCCGCGCGACCCGGCAATCCCCGGTCAGGACGCCGAGAATGTGCTGTCCTATATAGATGTGCTGCGCGGCGGGGCCGAGGTTGGTCCGCGCGTAGCGATTGTCGGCGCGGGTGGGATCGGTTTCGATGTCGCCGAATACCTTGCGCATCAAGGCGAGAGCCCGACCGAAGACCCCGAGCTGTGGCAGCGCGAATGGGGTGTGGCGGACCCGGCCGAGATCCGGGGCGGGCTCGCGCCCGAGGGTCCGCAACCCGAAGCCAGCGCCCGCCAGATCACCCTGTTGCAGCGCAAGTCCGAGAAGCTCGGCAAGCGACTGGGCAAGACCACGGGCTGGATCCACCGCGCCAGTCTTCAGATGAAGGGCGTCCAGATGATCGGCGGCGTGAATTACGAAGCGGTGACCGAGGAGGGTTTGCAGATCTCCAGGGGCGAGGCGCGCAACGACCCGGAGACGCTGGCGGTCGATACGGTGGTGCTCTGCGCCGGGCAGGTGCCCGACCGGAGCCTCGCCGATGCGCTGAGCGATGCCGGTATGCCCGTCCATGTGATCGGTGGGGCAGATGTGGCCGCCGAGCTCGACGCGAAACGCGCCATCGATCAGGGCGCACGGCTGGCCGCCACGCTCTGACCGCGCGGCCCCGGGGCGTCCAGCCCCCGGGCCCGCATCCGGCCCGGGCTGCAAATTCGTCGTGCTCCGGTCACTTTTTCGGGATCCAAAGGGTGGCACTGGCCACACGGCTCTAACGGTCGGGCCGCCGCTAAATCCTTCGGAAAACAAGGCAAAATAGCGGCATCGCCACGTTCTGGCCGGGTTGCGGCTGATTCCGCCAACAATAGCAGGGCAAAATCCCTATAATGACGGGATGACGGCCCAATAACGCCTGAATTGTCTCCGATACCTGATCAGTGAATGTAGCTGCCAGGATCAATCCGATGGACCGACTGACCGAAATGGAAGCATTTGCCACAGTGGTGGACCAAGGCGGATTCACCGATGCGGCCAAAAAGATGGGGATCTCGAAATCTGCGGTCTCCAAACACGTCTCGTCGCTCGAGGCGCGTCTCGGCGCACGCCTGCTCAACAGGACAACGCGCCGGGTGAGCCCGACCGAGATCGGGCTGGCCTATTACGACCGGGCGCGGCGTGTACTGAATGATGCGGGCGAGGCCGATGCCCTCGTCAATGCCATGCAGTCCCAGCCCAGCGGATTGCTGCGGATCTCGGTGGCCACGGATTTCGGGGTCAATCACCTCTCTCCTGTGCTGGCCAAGTTCCTGCATGAATTCCCGGATATCCAGATCAACATGGTGCTGAACAACCGCTATGTGGAGCTGATCTCCGAGGGGTTCGATCTGGCCGTGCGGGTCGGCGAGCTGGAAGACAGCACGCTCCGGGCGCGCAAGCTGACCGAGACGTCGAAACGCCTGGTGGCGGCACCTGGCTATCTCGAAAGCTTCGGGACCCCGGAGAAGATCGACGATCTGAGTGACCACAAACTGCTGCATTATTCGAACCAGGCCTCGGGGAATCTGTGGAAGATCACGGCCCCGTCCGGCGAGAGACGGCAGATCCGAACAGCGGGCTGGCTGACGGTCAATGACGGGCAATCGCTGCTCAATGCAGCCGCGTCCGGGCTTGGCATCGCCTATCTGCCCACCTTCCTCTATCGCAAGGCGTTGGAGGCCGGTGAGGTGGTCGAAGTCCTGCCGGATCTGCCGTACGAGGATCTGGGCATCTATGCGGTCTATCCGCCGGGCCGGTTCACCCAGCCCAAGGTTCGCGCCTTCATCGACTTCCTCGTGGCGGAATACGCCCCGGACGGGCAGCCCAGCACGCTCTGACCGCTCAGGGCTGCACCAGCACGGCCTCGACCCGCCGGTTCGCCTCGCGCCCGGTCTCGGTGTCATTGCTGGCGCGGGGGGCGAGATAGCCCACCCCATCCGCCTGCACCCGATCCCCCGGCAGGTCGTACTCCGACAGCAGGCGCGCGCGCACCGCTTCGGCCCGGCGCTTGGACAGCGCCATGTTGCCCGCGGTCGAGCCCTGGGCATCGGAATGCCCGACCAGCACAACGCGGCGATCCGGATTGTCCCGCAAGAACCCGGCCAACGCGCTGAGCGAGGCGAAGGGTCCGGCAGAGAGAGTCGCACTGCCGACCTCGAAGCGCAGATCCTCCAGCACGATCCCGCCCTCACGCAGAAACGCCGCGCTGAACCCGGACGGGTCGGGGGTCGGCGCGAGCAGGGCATCGGGGGGCGTCTCGGCGGGGCCGGCGGCCACGGGGACGGCGATGCCAGCGGGCGTCACGGTGGTAAGCTGCACATAGCTCGCATCCCGGGTCGTGCTGAGAATGAGCCCGAGGACCGCGCCGGTCCCGGGATCCTCGGCGCCGATATAGCCGAACCGCCCGAGATCCACGATCATGGTCGGCGGATCCACATCCGGCATGGCGAGGCGGAAATTGTAGCCGCCACAATCCCATGTCTCGCAGGTCAGAAAGGCCGTGTAGCCCGCCTCCGTCAGCTGCGGAGCAAGGCTCGCGATCAGGCTTGCGACGGAATGGGCCGGCTCCAGCCGCCAGACCCGGTGGCGAGCATCGCCTTCGGCGATCCGGGTTGGCACCTCGTCTGCCGCCGCCCGGTCCGCAGGCAGGCGTGCGCGGATGGCCCGGTCGGTTGCGTCATGGATCAGGCGCGCGCCCTCGGGCAGCGAGATGTCTTGCGCGCAAAGAGCGCTGGCCAGACAGGCCGGGACGATCCCGGCCAGCCATTTCACCGATGCGCCCCGTGATACTCGGCATTCGGGCGCATATCGACACCGGAGGCGAGCCGGTTCGTCATGTTGAAAAAGCCCGTGACGCTGGCGATGTCCCAGATATCGCGATCGCTGAATCCGTGGCCCCGCAGGACCTCGCGATCCGCTTCGGTGACCTTCGCGCTCGCCTCGGTCAGGGCGACCGCGTAGTCGAGCATGGCCATGGTCCGCGCATCGATATCCGCCACCCGGTAGTTCATCACCATCTGCTCACCCAGCTCCGGGTTACCAGACAGCTCGCGCACCGTCGCGCCATGGGCCACCTGGCAGTAGTAGCACCGGTTCACCGAGGACACGACCACGGCAATCATCTCGCGCTCGAGCTTGGTCAGACCGCTCTCGGCGAGCATCAGGTCGTTATAGAGCGCCGCAAAGGTGTTCAGCTTGTCGATGTCAAAGGCATAGGCCTTCAGCACATTGGGCACGAGCCCGAGCTTTTCCTCGCAGATCGCGAAATACTTGGCCGTTTCCGGCGGGAGCGGGTCCACCGCGGGCAGATCAAGCGCGGTTACAAGCTCTGGTGTATCGGTCACGGCGCGGGCTCCATCCAGTTGGGGTCTTGGCGATAATGGTACTGTTCCACAGGGACCATGCCGAGGGAAGCGTAGACCCCTTGGGCTGCGGCGTTCTCGCGCGTGGTCAGGATGGCAAAGGTATGGGCCCCGTGGCGACGCGCCCAGTCGGCAGCCCCGAGGGTCATGTTGCGCGCCGTGCCTAGACGGCGCAGAGGCGCGCTGACCTCGACCGCATGCATCATGGCGATGCCCTGATGCAGCGCGACAAAGGCGCAGCCCGCCGCGCGGTCGCGGACCCGGCCCAGAATGGCGGTCTTGGGGTCGCTGGACCCGGCCATGATCGCCCGGCGCGCGGGACCGATCCCGCCTGCGTCCCAGATCTCGCACATGATCTGCAGCGGTGGCCAGATCGCGAAGGCGCTGACCGGGGGCGGGCCATCCTGCGCCACGGTGTCGATCGGGGCGGTCATCACCACGACCGGGTCGTTGATCGTGTAGCCCATCGCGGCAAGCCGTGCGTCAAAGCCGGTCTGCGCCCCCCGCACCATGAAGAGCGGACGCTGGCCTAGCGCGGTCATGGCGGATGCGGCGGCGTCGATCTCATCCGTGCTCGGGTCCGGCCCTTCGGCCTCGCTCAGGGTGGCCGCCGAGACCCGTTGCCCCCCGCCCTGCCCCTCGCGCAGCAGGAAGGGCCCGCTGCGATGGGTCTGCGGCGCGGCCCAGGTCGCATCAATGGCCGCCCAGAGCGCGCTCATGCGGCCTCGGGGAAGGCCTGCCGCAGGGCGGTGACAGCTTCGCTCAGCAGACCGGGCTCGGTCCCGCGCACCACCACATTGGCGCCGAACACACCGTCGCGGATGAACGGGTAGGAGCCAAAGGACAGGTCCGGATAGCGCGCCGCCAGATCCCCCAGAGGGCCCGCGATCTCGCTTTCGGGGCGGATCACCTGCAGGCTTTCGGACAGGATCGGCGCACCACCATTGATCGTGGCCAGCACCGAGGCGACCATGGCCCGGAACACTGAAGGCACCCCTGCCATCACATGGACATTCTCGATGGTGAAGCCCGGCGCGGTGCTGACCGGGTTCTCGATCAGGCTGGCCCCGTCCGGAATACGCGCCATGCGCAGGCGCGCATCGTTGAGCTCTTTGCCCGTGGCCGCGTAATGGGCCGCCAGCAGCGCGCGCGCATCCTCGCGCACATCGATCGGACGCTCGAAGGCCGCCGCCACCGCATCGGCGGTGATGTCGTCATGGGTCGGCCCGATCCCGCCGGAGGTGAAGACATGGGTGTAACGCCCGCTCAGCTCGCGCACGGTGGCGATGATTGTCTCGGCGTCATCCGAGATCACCCGCGCCTCGACCAGCGGCACGCCCTTGGCCGTCAGCTCTCCGGCGAGGTGGTGCATGTTCTTGTCCTGGGTGCGGCCGGACAGGATCTCGTCCCCGATCACGATCATGGCGGCGGTGGGTGTGCTCATCGCGTGGTTCTTTCCTTGTGCTGCGCCTCGGTATAGGTCGAGCATCATGCGCTTTCAAACCCCTCTCGTCCCTGCGCGCCTGATCCGGCGCTATAACCGCTTTCTCAGCGATGCCACGCTCGAGGAGACCGGCGAGAAGGTCCGCGCCCATTGCCCCAATCCCGGCGCGATGCTGGGATTGAAGGAGCCGGGCCGGCGGATCTGGCTCGAGCCCAACGACGACCCCAAGAAGAAGCTCAATTATGGCTGGCGCCTGGTCGAGCTGGAGGATGGGCACATGGCCGGGATCGACACCTCGGTGCCCAACAAGGTGGTGGGCGAGGCTTTGGTCGCGGGCGCGATCCCCGAGCTTGCCGCCTACAAGACGATCCGGCCCGAGGTGAAATACGGCAACAACTCCCGCGTGGATTTCCTGGCCATCCAGGACGGGCTGCCCGACGCCTATGTGGAGGTGAAGAATGTCCACCTGCGCCGCGAGGTGGATTGGGCCGAATTCCCCGACAGCGTGACCACCCGGGGCGCGAAGCATTTGGTCGAGCTCAGCCGCATGGTCGAGGCCGGGCACCGGGCCGTCATGCTCTATCTCGTGCAGCGCACGGATTGCGCCCGGCTGCGCATGGCGCCGGATCTCGATCCGGGCTATGCGGCGGCCTTTGACGCGGCGCGCGAGGTGGGGGTTGAGATGCTCTGCTACGGCACCGAGATCGAGATCGGCGGAGTGACGCTCGGTCACGCGCTTCCCGTTGATCCTGCGCGGCAAACCGCCTAAGCGGGGCTAGCAGCACGGCGGAAAAACCCTTATCTGTCATGCATGATGGAGACCAGCGTGAACGAACAACCTCGGGCAACCCTGACCAAGGATGGTATTCGCCTCTATGAACGCGGCGACTTCGCCGGCATGCGCAAGGCCGGGGAGCTGGCGGCGACGATCCTCGACGAGATCGCGCCCCATGTGGTTCCGGGCGTCACCACGGGTGAGTTGGACCGGATCATCACCGACAAGGTCGATGCGGCGGGGGCGACCTCGGCGACCATCGGCTACAAGGGCTACAAGCACGGCTCCTGCATTTCTATCAACCATGTGGTCTGCCACGGCATCCCCAGCGAGAAGAAGCTCAAGGATGGCGACATCCTCAATATCGACGTGACGGTCATCGTGGATGGCTGGTTCGGCGACACCTCGCGGATGTATGTGGCCGGCAAGCTGGCCCGCCGGGCCGAGCGCCTGATCCAGGTAACCCATGATGCCCTCTTCAAGGGGATCGAGGCGGTCCGCCCGGGCAATACCTTTGGCGATATCGGCAACGCGATCCAGACTTACGTGGAAAGCCACCGCATGTCCGTGGTGCGCGATTTCTGCGGGCATGGGCTGGGCCGCGTGTTCCACGCGCCGCCCAATGTGCTGCATTACGGGCGCAAGGGGACCGGGCCGGTCCTCGAAGAGGGCATGTTCTTCACCATCGAGCCCATGGTAAATCTGGGCCGCCCGGAGACCAAGGTCCTGGCCGATGACTGGACCGCCGTGACCCGCGACAAGAGCCTGAGCGCGCAATACGAGCACTCGATCGGCGTGACCGCCGATGGCTGCGAGATCTTCACCCTCTCGCCCGGCGGCCTGTTCCACCCGACCTACACGCTCTGAGCCCCCCTGCGCAGACAAGAGAGGCCTTTTCTGGTAGCCTGAGGCACCAGAGGAGACCCCAATGTCATTTCAAAGCGCTGAATTTCCAAGATTAAATAATCAGATTTACCTCGCCGAAGGCGGCACCGAGACGGAATTGATGTACCGTCACGGTCATGAGTTGCGCGAGTTCGCAGTGTTTGAGCTGATGAACAAGCCCGCCGCCGTGGCCGATATGCATGACATGTACCGCCGCTATCTCGATGTGGTGGCTCGGCATCAATGCGGGGCGCTGCTGGCCGGGTTTGACTATCGCGCGAGCCCGGATTGGGCTGAGAAGCTCGGCTATTCCGCCGAAGGCCTACGCGAGATGCAGCAGAAATGCATCGATTTCCTGCGCGAGGTGTCGGCGCCCTATGCGGGACAGATCCCCCATATCGCCATCGCCGGTTGCCTCGGACCGCGCGGCGATGCCTATGCCCTGAACCGCGACATCACCGCAGACGAGGCTGAAGAGTATCACGCGACGCAGATCGAAAACCTCAAGGAGTGTGGCGTCGATCTCGTTTGGGCGGCGACCATCAACAACATCCCCGAGGCGGTCGGGATCAGCCGCGCGGCGGCCCGGATCGGCGTGCCGCTCAACCTCTCCTTCACGTTGGACAGCCACCACAAGCTGAAATCGGGTCCGTCGCTGAAAGAGGCGATCGAGGCAACGGATGCCGCGACCGGTGCGGCACGGCCCGACAGCTATGGCATCAACTGCTCCCACCCGCTGGAGTTTGAGCCTGCTCTGGAGCCCGGGGATTGGACGGATCGGATCCGCTCCCTGCGCCCGAACGCGGTGAGCATGGACAAGGTCTCCCTCTGCAAGCTCGGCCATATCGAGGAGGGCGACCCCGAGGATCTGGGCCGCCGCATGGGCGATCTCGCAGGGCGTTATCCCAAGGTCGACATCTGGGGCGGGTGCTGCGGCACCTGGGACCGGCATTTCGATCGGATTGCCCAATATGTGAGCGCTGCCCGCAGCGGATTGGTCCCCGCCTGAGTGCGGGTGTGTTCGCCCGCCGGGCGCGCAGAAAATAATTCCTGTGTTTTGATCCAATGCAGAAAATCGACTTGTTTCAGATATTTGACCATTTGGTTGCGATGATTTGCCCTGCATTGTTTTTGCGAATGATTTGCAACTAGGGCGTTTTAACCCTAGATACTGTCGGCGGCGCGCCGTATCACGCGCCTTCGACACCTGCTCGCAGGACCGTATTCAGATTGTAAAGGAGGCCCCAGCGATGACCTTCCTCTCCAAGACCGCCGCTCTGGCCATGCTTGCCCTCTCCGCCACCGCTCTGCCGAGCATCGCGCAGGAGGTCACGCTCCGGTTTCAGCATTTCGTCTCGCCGCTCAGCGCGAACCCGACCCATTTCATGGAGCCCTGGGCCCGCAAGATCGAGGCCGACAGCAATGGCCGGATCAAGGTCGAGCTCTACCCTTTCATGCAGCTCGGCGGCAAAGCCCCGAACCAGTATGACCTGATCCGCGACGGCGCGGTGGATGGCGGCTGGGTGATCCCCGGCTACCAGCCCGGCCGCTTCCCCGAGGCCGAGGCCATGGAGCTGCCCTTCATGACCACGAAATCCGGCGAGGACGCCTCCAAGGCGGCCTGGGTCTATACCCAGAAGCACCTGATGGATGATTTCGCCGATGTGAAGGTGATCGCGGCCCACATGCACGGGCGTGGGCTGGTCCACAAGAAAGGCCCCGCAATCGCAGAACTGGGCGATTTCAAGGGTCTCAAGCTGCGTGGGCCGTCGCGCCCGGCGACACTGCTGCTCAAGGAAGTGGGCGCCACGCCTGTGGGCATGGCCGTGCCCGCCTTCCCCGAAGCCCTGTCGCGCGGCGTGGTTGATGGCGGTGTGATCACATGGGAGATGTCGCCTTCGCTCAAGCTCGACGAGCTGACCGACAGTCACACGGATGTGGCAGGCGACAAGAGCCTCTATAACCTCTTTTTCATCTGGGCGATGAACAAGGCCAAGTATGACAGCCTGCCCGATGACCTGAAGGCCGTGATCGACGCAAATTCCGGCTTTGCCGCCTCGGCCTGGGCCGGACGCGCCCATGACACCGGGGATACCACCGGCAAGCAGGCCATGACCGATGCGGGCAACGAGATCGCGACCATGTCGCCCGAGCTGACCGGCGAGATTGCCCTGCTCGGGGATGAGGTCACGCAGGCGTGGATTGCCGAGATGACCGAGAAGGGTCTCGACGGGGCCGGTCTGGTGGCCGATGCGCGGGCTGCCGTGCAGGTCACGCGGAGCGACAGCGCATCGCTGAACTGAGCCCGGACGCGGAAGATACAGAGGGCCGGCCCATTTGGGTCGGCCTTTTGCGTTTCGCCCCCTAGGGCTCCTGCGCCTCCAGCAGGGTGACATGGGTGTCGCCATAGCGGCGATGTTCCAGCAGGGTAAAGCCTTCGGGCGGGGTCTGGGGCGCGTTTTCCTCCCAGACGATCAAGGCACCCGGCGCGATCCAGCCCGGCACGGAAAGCGCCCGCGCCCCCAGCCCCTTGCCATAGGGCGGATCGAGGAAGACCAGATCGAAGGGCGCGACGGGATGAGACGGGCGCTTGACCGCGTCGCGCCCGATCAGCGTGGTCTGATCCGCCACGCGCAGGGTTGCGATATTCTCGCGCAGAAGGCCTTGGGCCACGCGACCATTCTCGACAAAGGTCACCTCCGCCGCCCCGCGCGACAGGGCCTCGAGCCCCAGCGCCCCGGTCCCGGCAAAAAGGTCGAGCACGCGGGCTCCGGTGATCGGGTCGCCATAGGCTCCGGAGGTCAGCGACGAAAAGAGCGCCTCGCGCACCCGGTCCGGGGTCGGGCGCAGATGCGCCGCCAGATCGCCCTTGCCAAGCTTGGCCAAACGCCGTCCGCCGAACGCCCCCGCGATGATGCGCATCGGCGCGTCAGCCTCGCAGCAACGCTTTGAGGTCGGTCTCGGGATCCGCGATGACGTCGAGCGCGGGGCTCCGACCGCCCTCAATCAGGCGCTTGCCGACCATATAGGCCCGCGGCGCATTCATCGCGTCCACAGCCAGCAGACGCTCGGCTGCGAAATACCAGTGAGACCGCGCGCCCTCATCCTCGCGGGCCACAACGCGGTCATAGCCTGTGTTCAGCCCCGCGATTTGCAGTTTCACGTCATACTGGTCCGACCAGAACCACGGTTTCGGATGATAAGGGGTCTCGGCACCGAGCATGTTTGCCGCCACGGCCTCGGCCTGATCAATGGCGTTTTGCACCGACTCGAGCCGGATCTGCGCCCCGCCATAGGGCAGCGACGCGCAATCCCCGGCAGCCCAGACCGACGGGTCCGAGGTTCGGCCCATCTCGTCGGTCCAGATCCCGTTCTCGACGGTCAACCCCGCCGCCTCGGCCAGCGCGGCGCCGGGCGAGATACCGACACCGACCACCACGAAATCCACATCGATCTCGGTTCCGTCGGTCAGGCGCGCGCCCGTGACCTTGCCCTCGCCCAGTAGCCGGTCGAGGCCGACCCCCTCGCGCAGATCGACCCCGTGCCTCTTATGCAGGTCCCGGAAGAAATCCGAGGTTTCCGGGGCCGCGACCCGCTGCAGGATCCGGTCCGCCATCTCGACCAGCGTGACGCTGAGGCCCTTCTTGGCGGTGACCGCCGCCGCCTCGAGGCCGATATACCCGCCACCGACGATCAGCACCTTCTTGCCCTCAACCAGCAGCGGCGCCATGGCATCCGCGTCCAGCAGGTCCCGCACCGTGAAGACCCCGTCCAGATCCCCGCCGATTGCCGCGGGCAGGCGCCGGGGCGTCGAGCCGGTGGTCAGCGCGAGCTGGTCATAGGCCAACACCTCATCCCCGATCTGCACCTGCTTGGCGGCCAGATCGATCCCCGTCACCTCGGTCCCCGTGCGCAGGGTGATCCCGTTTTCGGCATAATACGCCTCGGGCCGCAGGTAGAGCCGCTCCTGCGCCATGTCGCCCAGCAGGTACGCTTTGGACAAAGGCGGGCGCTGATAGGGCGGCACAGCCTCGGCCCCGAGCAGGGTCACATCGCCCTCAAAGCCGGAGCTGCGCAGTTTCGCCGCCAGCGCGCTGCCCGCCTGGCCAGCGCCGATAATGACTATGTGGGACATGGGCGGGGCTCCGTATTCGCTCTGGTGTCTGGCTGTGCAAAAGCTATATGCGGTCTAGTGCGAAACGCAACGCGAAGGGAATACGCAATGCAAACAGGGGACAAACTGCCCGAGGCCACGCTGGTAAAACTGGGCGCCGAAGGACCCGAAGAGGTCACGGTCTCGAGCCTGACCGCCGGGCGCAAAGTGGTGATCTTCGCGGTGCCCGGGGCCTATACGCCCACCTGCCACTCGGCCCATGTGCCGAGCTTCATGCGCACCAAGGACGACTTCGCCGCCAAAGGCGTGGACGAGATCATCTGTGTGTCCGTGAACGACCCGTTCGTGATGCAAGCCTGGGGTGAGGCCACCGGGGCCGCGGGCGCGGGCATCACCATGCTGGGCGATCCGGCCAGCGCCTTTACCAAGGCCGTGGGCATGGATTTCGACGCGCCGCCCGCCGGGCTGCACGCGCGGTCCAAGCGCTATGCCATGGTGGTCGAGGATGGCACGGTGACCGTGCTCCATGCCGAGGAAAATCCGGGCGTCTGCGAAACCTCCGGCGGCGAGGCCCTGCTCGAGGCCCTCTGATCCGGTTGGCGCTTTCGGGCGCCGCCCAGGGGCGCGGGGGCTATTCCTCCGTGCCCCAGGTCGCATCCTGCATCTCCCGCAGACGCGACGCGGTGCGTTCAAACTCAAAGGTGCCCTCGCCCTCGACATAGAGGGTTTCGGGTTGGGACTCCGCCGAACAGATCAGCTGCACCTTGGCCTCGTAGAGCGCGTCGATCAGGGTGACGAAGCGCTTGGCTTCGTTGAAATTCGTACGCCCCAACGCCGGGATGTCATCGAGAAGCAGCACGCGCACCGCCTCGGCCAGCGCGAGGTAGTCGGCGGCCCCCAAGGGTTGACCGCAAAGCTCCCAAAACCGCATCCGCGCCACCGCGTTGTGATAGCGCGGGATCTCCAGCGCGCGGCCTTTCACCGTCAGGGTCAGCGGGTGGTTCTCGCCCCCGGTCAGGTCCGCCCAGATCGCGTCGAGCTTGGCCCGCGCCTCCGCCCCCTTGGGCGTGAAATAGCGCTGCGCCCCGGTCAGGCGGTTCTGGCGGTAATCGGTCTCGGAGACGAGCTCATGCACCACGAGCCGTTCCTTGATCAGCGCGATGAACGGCAGGAAGAGATCGCGGTTCAGCCCGTTCTTGTAGAGATCATCCGGCACCCGGTTCGACGTCGCCACGATCACCACGTTGCGCGCAAACAGAAGGTCAAAGAGCCGCCCCACCAACATCGCGTCGGTAATATCGGTGATCTGCATCTCGTCAAAACAGAGCAGGCGCAGATCCTTGGCCACATCGGCGGCCACGGGCGCGAGCGCATCCTCGACCCCGGTCTTACGCGCCTCGTGCAGGGCGGCATGGATCTCTTGCATGAAGGCGTGGAAATGCACCCGCCGCTTGGCGGCAATCGGCGCGGTCTCGTAGAACAGGTCCATCAGCATGGACTTGCCACGCCCCACCCCGCCCCAGAGATAGGCGCCCCGCTTGCCCTCGGGCGCTTGCGGCTTGGCAAAGCGCTTG
This sequence comes from Dinoroseobacter sp. S124A, assembly GCF_049801015.1. Classification (NCBI taxonomy): domain Bacteria; kingdom Pseudomonadati; phylum Pseudomonadota; class Alphaproteobacteria; order Rhodobacterales; family Roseobacteraceae; genus Dinoroseobacter; species Dinoroseobacter sp. S124A. Next base: position 108,250 of record NZ_JBNAGD010000006.1, read on the forward strand.
AGCAGGCCCCGTTTGGGCGCAGGCGCACCCAGCGTGTCCATCAGCCCGTCGAGCACGTGAAGGACACTCACCTGCGCGGCATCCGCCGTGATCTCGCCCGCAGCAACAAGCGCATGATAACGCTCGGTTAATTCCGACATATCCGGGTCCTTTCGCCCGCTACGGTTAAGCGATTTTGATGGTGAGGGCCAGAAATATTCGTTTGACCGTCCCGACCCATCGCCGCAGGCTCGCGCCCATGACACAGCGCCCCTCTCTGATCACACCGGTCCTGCTGGCCGGCTGTGCGATCATCCTGATCAGCTTCGCCATCCGCTCGGCCTTTGGCGTGTTCCAGATCCCGATCCAAGAGGAGTTCGGCTGGCTCCGGTCGGATTTCTCGCTGGCCATCGCGATCCAGAACCTCGCCTGGGGGCTGGGGGCGCCGATCTTTGGCGCGATTGCAGAGCGGTTCAGCGACCGCAAGGCGATCCTTCTGGGCGTGGCCTTCTACGCGATCGGGCTGTTGCTGAGCGCCGGGGCGACGACCCCGATGCAACACAACCTGCTCGAGGTGCTGGTGGGCTTTGGGATCGCGGGCACGGGGATGGGGGTGATCCTCGCCATTGTCGGGCGCGCCGCCTCGGACGAGAACCGCTCCATGGCGCTGGCCATCGCCACCGCCGCGGGCTCAGGGGGGCAGATATTTGGCCCGCCCCTGACCGAAATGCTCTTGCAGATGCTGGGCCTGCAGACGGTCTTCGTGATCCTGGCCTTGGCCATCCTGTCGACCCTGCTGGTTCTGCCAGCCCTCAAAAGCCCGCCCCCTTCGGCCCTGTCTCAGCGCGCGGAGCCCATGGGGGTCGTGCTGAGGCGCACCCTGAAAGATCCGAGCTTTGTCCTGATCTTTCTGGGCTTTTTCTCCTGCGGGTATCAGCTGGGCTTCATCACCGCGCATTTCCCGGCCTTCGTGACCGAGCTCTGCGGCCCCATCGCGCCCGGCGGCATGCTGAGCGGGCTTGGGATCACGACGACCTCGGCGCTGGGGGCAGTGGCGATCTCTTTGATCGGGATCGCGAATATCGCCGGGGTGCTGGCCGCGGGCTGGGCCGGAAAGCGCTATGTGAAAAAGAACCTGCTGGCGGGGATCTACCTTGGCCGGACGCTGGTGGCGGCGGCCTTCATCATGGTACCAATCACGCCCGAGACGGTGATCCTGTTCTCGCTGGCCATGGGGTCCCTGTGGCTGGCGACAATCCCGCTGACCTCGGGACTGATCGGGCATCTCTACGGGCTGAAATACATGGGCACGCTCTATGGCGTGGTCTTCCTCAGCCACCAGATCGGCAGCTTCATGGGCGTCTGGCTCGGCGGGCGGCTCTACGACGTCTACGGTGACTACACCCTCGTCTGGTGGATCGGTGTCGGCGTGGGCCTGTTCTCGGCGCTCGTTCACCTGCCCATCCGGGAGCGCGCAGCGCCCGTCCCAGCCTGAGGCGAGAGAGGGCTGGTCCAGGACCAGCCCCCATCTCGTGTCAGGATTTGCGGCGTCTGGCCAAGCCCAGCCCAGCCAGCCCGGAAAGCAGCAGGACCGCCCCCGCCGGCAGCGGGATCGGCGCGACAGGCGCTTTGAGTTCGAAATTATCGATGCCAGCAGTTTCCACCAGACCGTTGATGAACTCTGTCTCCAGAGTCATGCTCGTAACATCGGCCAAGATAGCCTCCCAGGTGGCCTGACTGACCCCAAAGGTGGTGGCCGTGAAGGCCGCGCTCACGCTGGTCCAAGTGTCCGCAATCGGGCCCACATAGAGATCGGCAGTGGCGGTGCCACCAGCGCCAGAAATCGAGAGAAGGCCAAAGCCGTCGAGCTCAGAGCCGTTTCCGCCCAGATCGATGGCGTCAAACCCAACCATCCCACCGTCGAACGCGGACAGGTCGCCATTATAGGCCGCAGGTAGCGTTACAAACATCAAGGTGCCCGTGACATCTGTCTGAGACAAGTAGCCATCGGGGTTGCCACCCGTCGCCACATAGCTCACCGAGCCACCATCCCCGGTCCATCCTTCGAGGTCCGCGTCAAAGGTCGACGAAATCGTCATGGCCTGCGCTGCGCCTGCGGCGACAATCGCGGCAGCTGAAAGCGTCAGCAGTCTCGGAATCATAGTTAATATCTCCACTAATTATTCGTTAAACGCGCCAAAAGCTTGACGCATGCGCCACAATCTTTGTTGCGCCGCTCCATGTCAAGGATTCACCAATACCAGTTTTCGTTGCGGAAACAGTGTATTCGGTTGCAGGTTCTGCTTGGGTTATCGTTTGCTCTTGGCCGCTCGCAGGGCGCGTTCGAGCGCGTCGAGAAATCGCGACCGATCCGCCTTGGAGAAAGCGCGCCCGCCCCCTTGCCGGAACGGATCCGCCGCGCGCAGATCGGCCATCAGGTCCCGCGTAGCCAGCACATTGCCGATATTGGCCTGCGTCAGCCGCTCGCCATTATGCTTGAGGACCTCGGCCCCGGCCTCCACACATTTTGCGGCCAGAGGAATATCGCCGGTCACGACCACATCGCCCGGCCCTGCGCGCTCGGCGATCCACATATCCGCCACATCCGGCCCGTCGGGGACGAACACCATCTCGACCAGCGGGTTCTGGGACGGGCGCAGCCCACCATTGGAGACCACATACATCTGCACCCCGTGCCGGGTCGCCACCCGCTCGGCCTCGGCCTTCACCGGGCAGGCATCCGCATCGATATAGAGGCTCATATCCAGCCCTGCCCGAGGGCGGCGATGATTGCCGAGAGGGTCAGGATGCTCAGCGCGGTCGAGATCAGGATTGTCGCCGAGACCCGGGCCGGGGCGACGCCGTAATGCTGGGCGAGGATGTAGACATTGCCCGCCGTGGGCAGGGCCGCCGCGGCGATCATGACACCGGCGGCATAGCTGTCCTCCACCGGGAAGATCACCAGTGCGGCGAGGGCGACCGCCGCGGGATGGATCACAAGCTTGCAGAAGGACAGCCATCCGGCCACCTGGATCCGCTCCGCGGATTTCGTGGCGAGCGACGCGCCAATGGCAAAAAGCGCCCCGGGCGTGGCCGCCGAGCCGATGATGTCGAGAAAGGCGTTCATGGGCCCCGGGATCGGAATCGCCAGCCCGGACCAAAGCAGCCCCAGCGAGATCGACACGATCATTGGGTTCTTGACCAGACCCAGCCCCACGGATTGCAGCACCCCGAAGGAGACCCGCCCATCCCGGGACCCGGTGATCAGAATCACGATCAGGCTACCAAAGACGATCAGGTCCACCGTCAGCACCAGCAGGACCGGCCCCACCGCCGCCTCGCCCAGCAAAAGCACCAGCATCGGGATCCCGAGAAAGCCCACATTGCCGATCACCGCGCATTGCGCTTCGACCGCAGCCTCCTCGATCCCGAGCTTGCGGAACAGCGCCACCGCCGTGGCCAGCAGGTAGATCACCCCGGTCGCCCAGAGGTATGCCCCCACGATCTGCCAATCGAGGATCTCGGACAGGCTGAGATTGGCCGCAAATCGGAACAGCATGGCCGACAGCGCGAAGTAGAAGACGAATTTCGTCAGATAGGCTGTGGCCTCGGGCGAGAAGAAATTCGTGCGCCCGGCCCCATACCCCAAGGCGATAATCGCAAAGAACGGGAGGGTTTGCAGAAAAATCGCCAGCATGGCGGCACCTTACATCAGCCCCGGGCAGCGCCAAGCCCGAAGCGCCCTCAAAAGAAAGAATGACGCGGCCTAGCCCGAGCCGATCAGAACCCCTGCGGCCAGAACCAGCCCCCCGCCCAGCACCACCTGCAGGGCCGCGCGCAGGAAGGGCGTCTCCATGTATTTCTGCTGAATCCAGGCAATGGCCCAGAGCTCGATGAAGACGACGATGATCGCGATGGTCGTCGCGGTCCAGAAATCCGGGATCAGATAGGGCAGTGCATGGCCCAACCCACCAAGGGTGGTCATCACGCCCGAGGCCAGCCCCCGTTTCCACGGCGCGCCCCGGCCCGACAGCTCTCCGTCATCGGACGCGGCCTCGGTGAAGCCCATGGAGATCCCGGCGCCGACACTCGCCGCCAGCCCCACGAGAAAGGTCTGCCATGTATCGCCCGTGGCAAAGGCGGCGGCAAAGATCGGCGCGAGGGTCGAGACCGATCCATCCATCAGCCCGGCCAGCCCCGGCTGCACCCATGTCAGGATGAATTTGCGCTTGGCGACGGCCTCTTCCTCGCCGCGCGCGTCCTCGGAGACCTGATCGGTCAGGGTTTCGGCGAGACGTTCATGCCCGGCCTCGGCCGCAGCGAGCCACCCCAGAAGCTTGCGGGTCTGCGCATCGGACGAGTGCTGTGCCGCCTTGTGGTAAAAGCTGCTGGCATCCCGCTCCATCATCGCGGCCTCGGCCCGGATCCGCTCGATGCTCAGATTCTCCATCAACCAGATCGGCCGCCGCGCATAGAACCCCGCCACATGCTCGCGCCGGATCAGCGGGATGGTCTCGCCAAACCGCGCCTGAAAGAGCTCGATCAGACGGGTGCGATGGGTCTCCTCCTCCTTCGCCATCTCTTCAAAGATCCGGGCGCTTTCGGGGAAGTCACTGTGCAGATGCATCGCATAGGTACGATAAATGCGCCCGTCATCCTCTTCCGAGGCAATGGCGAGCGCGAGCACTTCCATTTCGCTGAGATCGGAAAACCGCCGACGGGACAGGGTAACCATGGGGGGGATGGCCTCACTTTAGAATGATTCTAAATTAGAGCCCTTTGACACGGATTTCAACCATGGACTTGAGACCGGTGCGCCCGGCGCTCTATGCTCGGCTCAGGATCGGAGATTGCATGAACGTCCCCTCGCAGGTCAGACGCGGCCGGAAATATGAAGATGTACTGCAAGGAGCGCGCCGCGTGTTCCTGCGTGACGGGTTCGAGGGCGCAAGCGTGGATGACATCGCCCGCGAGGCCGGGGTCTCCAAGGCGACGCTCTATAGCTATTTCGATGACAAGCGGCTGCTCTTTCTCGAAGTGACCCGGGTCGAGATCGGCGCGATCACCGACCGGGCGATGACCGATATCGATCGCTCCGCCCAGCCGGCGCAAGTCCTCACCCAGGCGGGCGAGACCATCATCGGCTTCAGCCTGTCGGTGATGGGGCTGGGGATTTTCCGCCTCTGCATTGCCGAGGGCGAGCGCTTTCCCGAACTGGCCCAGGCGTTCTACGACACCGGCCCCATGGCGACCCAGGCCGCGCTATGCGACTACTTCGCCGAAGCCTGCGCGCGCGGCGAGCTTGAGATCGACGACCTCACCCTGGCCGCGGACCAGTTTGTCGAGCTGTGCCGGGCGGATCTGCAGATGCGGCTTTTGATGCGGGTGCCCCCCGCACCGACCCCGGCAGAGGTCAAACGGGTCCTGTCCGGCGCGGTCGAGATGTTCCTCGCCCGTTATGGCACCGCGCTGTCCTAGTCGAGCCGCCGCACCACCAGTTGATTGCCGACCTTCTTGGTCTCGAACCGCTTGAGCTCTGCGATCAGGCTGCTCAGCTTGCGGTGGCCATAGCTCCGCGTATCGAAATCCGGGTTCACCGCCGAGATGTACTGGCCCAACTGGCCGAGCGGGTACCAATCGTCATCCTGGGTGATCTCGTCCATCGCGTTCAGGATCAGCGGCACCGCATCCGCCGCTTTCTCGCGGTTGGCCGAGCGCGCGGTCGAGGTCTCTTCGCCCCGGTCCTGTACAATATTCTCGATGAAGATGAACCGGTTGCAGACATTGCGCAGGCTCTCGGGCGCTTTCTTCTCACCGATCCCGATCACCTCCTTGCCGTCCTCGCGCAACCGGTTGGCAAGACTGGTGAAATCGCTGTCCGAGCTGACCAGCACAAAACCATCGAACCGCCCGCCATGGAGGATATCCATCGCATCGATCACCAGACCGATATCCGAAGCGTTCTTGCCGGTTGTGTTGGCGGTGTCCTGATGCGCCACCAGCCCGAGGCTCAGCACCTTGTCCGACCAGTTGCGCAAGCGCCCGCTGGACCAGTCGCCATAGACCCGGCGCAAGGCGGGCTCGCCGATGGACGCGATCTCTTTCAGGATGGCCTCGGCGAATTTGGCCGGGACATTGTCGGCATCGATCAGAACGGCCAATAGCGGGCGTTCACGGTGGATTGAGGTCACAGGGGCTCTCCGGCGTTACAGGCGTTTCATCATGACATAGGCGTCCACGAGCCCCTCGGCAGGGTGGCGGAACGCCTCGGGCAGGGTGCCGACGATCTCGAACCCATGGGCCTGCCAAAGACCCACCGCCCGCGTATTGGTCGCAACCACGCAATTGTACTGCATCGCCCGGAACCCAGCATGCCGCGCGGCCTCCAGGGAATGGGCGAGCATGGCCCGCGCCACCCCGCGCCCCTGGGCCGCAGGCGCGGTCACATAGCCGCAATTGCAGATATGGTCCGCGGGCCCGCCAAAATTCGCCACAAGGTAATAGGTGCCCAAGTGCTCCTCCGCCCCCTCGGCCACAAAGGTCTGCCGCTCCGGCGCCATCCAATAGGCGCGTGCATCGGCCTCGGAGATCTCAGGGTCAATCGCGTAGGTCGCCCCCGCCCGAAAGACCGGACGCAGCATCTCCCAGATCGCGGACCAATCGGCGGGCTCCGCCCGGCGGAGCGTGACCTCAGAGGTCATGGCACACAGGACGTCCCATCCCCCGGTGACGCATCGCGGCCAGGATGTGCCCCGGGGCGCAGGCCCCACTCACGCAGGCAACGAGTGCCGATGATGCGCCGCAGGCAAGGATAGCCTTCGCCAGATCTCCCATGACGTGATCCCTCCCATCCGTTGGGGGCAGGATGGTCGAAATCCACGGCGGCGGCAATGACCCCGCGCCCGTATGGACCCCGGCGCGACGTGATCCGCGCACGCAACGGTCCGCCGAAGCCCCGCTCTGCGCGTCGATCTGCGTCCGCGAGAGCAGCGCCAGCGTCCCGATCCGCGCCTGCAACCTCGCCAGCCCGATGTTTTCGCCTCGAGCTCCGGGCTGGCACGCCGCGTCTTCGGCCGCGTGCAGAGCGCGGTGATCCTCATGGGCCGGTCCGGCGTCTTCGCCAACACCCCCCTGTCTCTCGCGACGATTACAACCCTCACCGCGCTGAACGCGATCGTGCTGTTCGGCGGCGTCGTGATCCTGCTGCAAACACGGCGCGAGGGCGCGGACCTCTTCTGACGCCCCGCGCCACATCTTGCGCGTGCAACTGCTCAAGGCTTGGCTTCACGCCCCGCGGGCAACGCAAGGCAGGGCCCGCTGCCGCAGACCTGCCGCCCTCTTTGGCATCGCGCGGCGCTGTCCCAAACTTGGCCTCCCTGGTCGCCAAAAGGTCGTCTGCATCTCTACGATCATATCACTTGTCGTCCCGCGCAAACCCGGGCCGCGTTGGCACGCGCCTTACCCGCCAAAGCAAAACCGCTGCAACTTCCGCGCCATTCCTGCGCCAAAGACCGTCAGCCTGTCGTTGTCTTACAACTTTCGCGCACAAGACACCGCCCGGATCACCGCCCTGTGCCTGATCTCTCGCGCCCCGCTGACCTGATCTTAAGTCGTCAAATATCCCGGGGAGCGCGAGGGGCTGGCCCCTCGCTCCACGCTCAGGGCCCACGGGGATCCGGTGCTGCAGCGCGCCCCGGATCCCCCATCCCCGGGGTCAGCAGATGCCGCAGCAGGGCCACGGGATGGGCCCGCAGGCTGAGCCGAGTGGCGACGAAATCCTCCACCACCTCCTCACCGAGGCTCATCTGCGGCAGCTGCACCGCCGGTTCCGCCCCGGCCTCGCCCTCCAGATCCCCGGCAAAGAGCGGCAGGGGCTTCGGCCCCTGCACCGCCCTTGCCTGCCAGAGCGCCTCGCGCCGGCTCAACCCCAGATCCGCAAAAGCATCCGCCTCCGCGAGGCGCGTCAGCGCGGGGCTGCCAAGGCCCGCGCGCCGCCACAGATCCGCCACCGCGCCATAGCCATTGCCCCGCGCCCCGACGAGCCAATCCGCATCCTCCTGCTTGAGCCCCTTCACCTGCCGGAACCCAAGCCGCAGGGCCAGACCGCCCTGCCCGTCCGGTTCCATCACGCAATCCCAGTAGCTGGCATTGACGCAGACCGGGCGCACCGCGACCCCATGCTCCCGGGCATCGCGCACGATCTGCGCGGGGGCATAGAAGCCCATGGGCTGCGAATTCAGCAACGCGCAGGCAAAGATCCCCGGATGGTGGCACTTGATCCAGGAGGAGGCATAGACCAGCAGGGCGAAGCTCGCCGCGTGGCTCTCGGGAAAGCCGTAGCTGCCAAACCCTTCGATCTGCGAGAAACACCGCTCCGCGAAGTCGCGCTCATAGCCATTGGCGGCCATGCCCCTGAGGAACCGGTCGCGGAACTCCGAGACATTCCCATGTTTCTTGAAGGTGGCCAGCGACCGGCGCAGCCGATCCGCCTCGGACGGGTCAAACCCGGCACCGATAATGGCGATCTGCATGGCCTGTTCCTGAAAGAGCGGCACGCCGAGGGTCTTGGACAGGACCTCCCCCAGTGCATCCGAGGGGAACTGCACCTGCTCTTCGCCATTGCGGCGACGAATGAAGGGGTGGACCATATCGCCCTGAATTGGACCGGGGCGCACGATGGCCACCTGGATCACCAGATCGTAGAAGCTGCGCGGCTTCATCCGGGGCAGGAAGTTCATCTGCGCCCGGCTCTCGACCTGAAACACACCGATGCTGTCGGCGCGGCAGAGCATGTCATAGACCTTTGGGTCTTCGGGCGGCAGTGTGGCGAGGTCGTAATCCAGCCCGTGATGCTGCTGCATGAGCTCGAACCCCTTGCGCACGCAGGAGAGCATGCCGAGGGCAAGGATATCGATCTTGAGGATCCCGAGACTGTCGAGATCATCCTTGTCCCAGCACAGGACCGTGCGGTCCTCCATGGTGGCGTTTTCCACCGGGACAAGCTCGTCGAGCCGCCCTTCGGTGATCACGAAGCCGCCCACATGCTGGCTCAGATGGCGGGGAAAGCCCTGGATCTGATAGATCAGGTCGATGGTCTGGCGCAGGCGGCGATCTGCGGGGTCGAGGCCGATCTCGCGCAGGCGCGCCTCCTCGATGCCCCGGACCGAGCCGAAGCCCCAGATCTGGCTCGACAGGGCCGAAAGCGTGTCGCCGCTCAGTCCCATGGCGCGGCCCACCTCGCGCACGGCCCGTTTGCCGCGGTAGTGGATCACCGTCGCGCACAGGCCCGCCCGGTGGCGGCCATAGCGGGCATAGATGTGCTGGATCACCTCCTCGCGGCGCTCATGCTCGAAATCCACGTCGATATCCGGAGGCTCGTCCCGGGCCTCGGAGACGAAGCGCTCGAACACCATGGTGCCGATCTCGGGGCTGACCGAGGTGATACCGAGACAGTAGCAGACCACGGAATTGGCCGCCGAGCCGCGCCCCTGACAGAGGATGTCGCGGGTGCGGGCAAAGGCCACGATATCGTTGACGGTCAGGAAATAGGGCGCATAGCCGAGCTTGCCGATCAGGCGCAGCTCATGGGCCAGCATGTTCTGCACCTTGGTCGGGGCACCGGCGGGGTAGCGCCAGTGCAGCCCCTCATGGGCGAGGCGCGACAGGCGCTCTTGGGCGGTCTCGCCGCCCTGCACCTCGGAGGGGTAGACGTAGCGCAACTGGCTCAGGCAGAAGCCGCAGCGCGCGGCGATCTCGGCGCTGCGATGGACCGCTGCCTCATGGCCGCGAAACAGGCGCAGCATCTCGGCCTCGGAGCGCAGGCGCTGTTCCGCATGGGCCTGGGCGGCGCGGCCCAGCGCCTCGACCCGGCGCCCGGTGCGGATCGCTGTCATCACATCGGCGAGGCGGCGGCGGGTCGCGCTGTGAAAGAGCGGCGCGCCACTGGCCACGGTGGGGATGCCGAGATCCGCGGCGATCCCGGCCCAGGCGGCGAAGCGCGCCGGGTCCTGCCCGTCATAGGACGGCCCCATGAGCAGGCTGACTGCCCCGGGGAAGCGGCGCGTCAACTGGCCCGCCTGTGTCATCCATCCGCCCGCGCCGCGCTGCGCCGTCTGGACCTGTGGCGGCCCGTGGAGGAGAAGTTGCACCCCCGCGAGCCCCTCCAGCACATCCGCGAGGCCGAGATCGCACTCCCCCTTGGCGGCGCGCAACTGGCCGGTGGTCAGCAGCCGCGTCAGCCGTCCCCAGGCCTGCCGGTCCTCGGGCAGGGCCGTGATCTCAAGCCCCTCGCGCAGGTGCAGCCGCACCGCTGGCAAGAAGCGCGGCACGTTGCGGATCGCGGCCGAACGCGGCGGCGGGCACTGCCGGGCGGGGTCGGGATGAACCGGACCGATCAGGCCGTCCTTGGCCTCGGCCGCCATGCGCAACCGGACCTGACGCGCGATCTCCTTGATCTCGGTATGGGCGCGCACGATCCCCGCCACGGAATTCACATCCGCGATCGCCAGGGCGGGCAGACCCAGAAGGCTCGCCTTCTGGGCATATTCCTCAGGATGCGAGGCGCCTGTCAGAAAGGTGAAATTCGACAAAGCGCTCAGTTCAACGAACATGGGCGACTCGTTTTCCCGCTATTTGTTCACTTTATGTTCTAGCGCAAAACATGGAACGCCACGGCCCGCCCGTCAAGCCGCCGGGATCTGTCGGAAGCTATTCGAGGATCTCGCAGTCCCGGTCCACCATGCAGCGCTCGAGCCGCGCGAGGGAGGCCATGTCCGGATCCGGGAAGGCCGCCGTGCCGCAGGGATCGACCGACACCACGAGCCCGGCCGCGGTTTGGGTGCCAAAGGCCAGATGGATGCCCGGCACCATGTTCCCGCACCACGACGCCATGCAATGACTGACAACCGTGATCGGCCCTTCGATCCGGGTGCCGGTCAGAAGATCTTCGCCCCGGAACTGGCCGGCAACCTGTTTGTCCTCGGGGATCCGGGTCATCGTACCGTCCGGGCGGTCCAGCGCCCCCGGCGTGAAATCGAACGTGCCCAGCAGCACAACCTGATCCGGGCGCTCCGCCCGGTCGAGATAGCTGCGCACCGCATCCGCCCGCAGGCAGCTCAGGGCATGGGCCGGCTGCGTCACCAGCAGCCCCAAGAGAAGCGCCCGGATCAGAGCCATGCGTCGAAAGCCTTGAACACCTGTTCATAAACATCGCGTTTGAACGGCACGATAGAGGCCAGAACCTTGGGCGGTTCCAGCCAGCGCCACTCGGAAAACTCCGGATGGGCCGTCTCGATATTGATATCCGCATCCGTGCCCTGAAACCGCATCAGGACCCAGCGCTGGGTCTGCCCCTTGTAGCGACCCTTCCAGATGCGTGGCACGATCTCAACCGGCAGGTCATAGGAGATCCAGTCCGGCGCCTCGGCCACGACCTCGACCAGATCGGGCATGACCCCGGTCTCTTCGCCCAACTCGCGCAGGGCAGCGGTCCGGGCATCCTCGCCCGTCTCGATCCCGCCCTGGGGCATCTGCCAGGCGGGCAGCTCGCTGTCGAAGCGTTGACCGGTAAAGACCCGGCCCGCCCCATCCCACAGCACCACCCCGACGCATTTGCGATAGGGCAGTGCTGAGATCTCTTCCGGTGTCATGGCGCGCCTATGGTCAGTCCGTCGGCCCGAGAGCGTTCAGGCCCTTGAGGATGTCGATGGCATAAGCGAGCTGATAATCCTCGTCCCGCAGTTTCGCGGCATCCTCGGCCTTCTGCTGCTCCTTGAGCAGAAGCTGACGCTCGTCCTCGGAGATCGAGTCGTTGTCCAGAGAGCCGCGCAGATCCGCCTCGGAGCGGCTGGGCCGATTGTCGACCTCCTCCTCGGCATCGGGACGACGGGAGGGCTGGGCGACCACGATGTCCGGCGACACGCCAAGCGACTGGATCGAGCGGCCCGACGGCGTGTAGTAGCGCGCCGTGGTCAGGCGCATGGCGCCGTCGCCGCGCAGGGGCACGACGGACTGGACCGAGCCCTTGCCGAAGCTCTTGGTGCCCACGACGATGGCGCGGCGGTGATCCTGCAGCGCGCCCGCGACGATCTCGGACGCCGAGGCGGACCCGCCATTGATCAGAACGACAATCGGCTTGCCCTCGGTCAGATCGCCCTCGGTCGCATTGAACCGCTCACCATCCTGCGGATCGCGCCCCCGGGTTGAGACGATCTCGCCCTTGTCGAGGAAGGCGTCCGAGACCTTGATTGCCTGGGTCAGGAGCCCGCCGGGGTTGTTCCGCAGGTCGATGACAAAGCCATTCACGGCCTCCATCCCGCCCAGCTCGGCGACTTCCTCGGCGAGCTTTTCTTCGAGGTTGGGATAGGTCTGGTCGTTGAAGGTCGTCAGACGCATCACCACCGTGTCGCCCACGGTGCGGCTGCGCACAGCCGTCAGCTTGATCGTGTCGCGGGTGATCGTCACGTCGAAAGGCTCGTCAAAGCCCTCGCGCACCACGGTGATCACGATCTCGGACCCAACGGGCCCGCGCATCATGCCCACCGCGTCGTCAAGGGTCAGGCCCAGCACGCTCTCGCCATCCACATGGGTGATGAAATCCCCCGCCTCGATCCCGGCCTCGGCGGCCGGGGTGTCATCGATGGGCGAGACAACCTTCACGAAGCCGTCTTCCTGGGTCACTTCGATCCCGAGCCCGCCGAACTCGCCACGGGTCTGGACCTGCATATCGCCGAAATCCTTGGGCGGCAGATAGCTGGAATGGGGGTCCAGCGAGGTCAGCATGCCGTTGATCGCCGCCTCGATCAGTTCGCCCTCTTCGACCTGCTCCACATACTGCGCGCGGATCCGCTCGAAAATGTCACCGAACAGGTCGAGCTGCTCATAGACAGAGGTCTTGCGCGCATTCTCCTGCGCCAGCAGCGGTCCGGCGATCTGGGTTGTCAGCAGTGCGCCGGCCACGGTGCCGCCAAGCGCGGCCATAACGAAGTTCTTCATCTGCGTTTCAATCCTTGTCTGTCACGAACCACGTTCCCGGGTCGACCGGTTCGCCGCCGTTTCTGAGTTCCAAGTAAAGCGTCTCTTGCCGGGTTTGACCACTGGCAAAACCGATCTGGGTTTGCGGTCTGCCGCCCATGAGGCCAAGCGGAGCGCCCGGGGACAAGACCTCTCCTGCATCAACATAAAGATCATCGACCCCCGCCAAAACAAGCAAATAGCCGGTTTGGGGTTCAAGGACGATCACGTTTCCGTAGTCGAGCAGGGTTCCCACATAGCGCACGGTGGCCGCAGCGGGGGTCGTTACAAGGGCGCGCGCCGGAGCGGCGAGCACCAGACCGGGCCGTTCGATGCCCGCAAGATCCGGCTCGCCCGCGGCCCGCAGGACCCGTCCGGCCACGGGCAGGGGCAGCGCCCCCTGCCGGGCTTCGAAATCCGCGTTTGGAGCCGCGGGCCCGTCCAGAGCACCGAGTTGCGCGGCAAATTCCTGCAAGGTCGCGCTGGAGGCCGACAGCACGCCCAGCAACACCGGATCCGGTGCGTTCTCCTGCGGCAGGCGAACCCGCTGGGCCACCACATCGGCCAGCGCCACCCGGGCCGCCTGAATATCCAGCAGCGCCTGTTCGAGCTGGGCCGCGGCCACGGTGCGGGTGCGGCGGATCCGGTTGAGCTCCTCAAGCGTCGCGCGCAGCTCAGCCGCCTCAGCCGCCACGGCGGGCGTGACCTCGGAGACGAGCATACCCGCGCGGGCCAGGCTGAGCGGACCATCGGGATGGAGCAGCATCGCCTGCTCCGGTGTCTGACCAATGGTCTGCAACACGCTCAGCAGGGCCCCGAGCCGGGCCTGTTCCGCCGCGAGCCGATCAGTGATCGCCTGCTCGCGGATCACCGCCTGCCGCGTGCTTTCGCGGACGGCCTCCAGCCCGGCCTCGAAGCCGCGCACCGCCTCCGTCAGGACCGCGATCCGGTCCGAGGCCCCGGCCTCGGCCGTCAGCGCGGCGCGCGCCTTGGCCAGCAGGGCGGCGGCTTCATTGGCCTGCGCCACGGGATCCGGGTTGGTCTGGGCTCCGGCAGGCCCGCTCGCCAAGAGCGCCAGCGCGATCAGACAGGTGCGAACCGCCTTCACCGCAGCAGGCTCTTGCCGGTCATCTCGGACGGTTGCGGCACCTGCATCAGCTCCAGCAGCGTGGGGGCGAGATCCGCAAGCCGCCCCTCGGCAAGCTCCGCGCCCTCCGGCCCGCCCACGAGGATCACCGGCACCGGGTTCAGGGTATGCGCCGTGTGCGGCCCACCGGTCACGGGATCAACCATCGTCTCGCAATTGCCGTGATCCGCCGTGACGATCATCGCGCCCCCCGCCGCCTCCAGAGCGGCCAAAGCGCGACCGAGCCCGGTATCCACCGCCGCACAAGCCGCTTTCGCGGCCTCCAGATCGCCCGTATGCCCCACCATATCTGGATTGGCATAATTCACCACGATCAGGTCATAGCCCGCCTCGATCGCGGCGACAAAGCGGTCCGAGACCTCCTCCGAGCTCATTTCCGGCTGCAGGTCATAGGTGGCGACCTTGGGCGAGGCCGGCATGTAGCGATCCTCGCCTTCCTCCGGCACCTCCTGCCCACCATTCAAAAAGAAGGTCACATGGGGGTATTTCTCGGTCTCGGCCAGACGGAACTGGCGCAGCCCCTGCTTGGCAACCCAGGCGCCGAGCGTGTTCACGATCTCACGCTTGGGAAACACGATGCCGAGCCAGCGGTCATGGTCGTCGGAATAGGACACCATGCCGAGGGCCGCCGCGAAATCCGGCCGCCCGGAGATGTCGAAATCGGTGAAATCCGGCTGCACGAAGCCGCGCAGGATCTCACGGGCGCGGTCGGCGCGGAAGTTCAGACAAAAGAGGCCATCGCCCTCCGCCATCCCGCCATACCCAGCCAGAACCGTGGGGGCGATGAACTCATCCGTCTCGCCGCGCCCATAGGCGGCGCTGACCGCCTCGGTCGCACTGTCGGCAGCCTGCCCCTCGGCCCGGGCCATGGCCCCATAGGCGCGCGAGACCCGCTCCCAGCGATTATCCCGATCCATGGCATAGTAGCGCCCGATCACCGTGCCGATCCGCGCCCCCTCGGGCAGTTCGGCCTCCAGCGCGGGCACGAAGCTATCGGCGGATTTCGGGGCCACGTCGCGACCATCAGTGATTGCGTGGAGGACCACGGGCACGCCCGCCACCGCCACTGCGCGCGCCGCGGCGACGATATGGGCGCTATGGCCATGGACGCCGCCATCGGAGGCCACGCCCATCAGATGCGCGGTGCCGCCCGAGGCCTGCATCCTGGCAATGAAGTCCTGCAGGGCCGGGGTCTCGGCGAAACTGCCATCTTCGATCGCCAGGTCGATCTGACCCAGATCCATGGCCACCACGCGCCCGGCGCCGATATTCGTGTGTCCGACCTCGGAATTGCCCATCTGGCCCGTGGGCAGGCCCACATCCGGGCCAAAGGTGGTCAGCGTCGCGTTGGGACACTCCACCATCAACCGATCCATCACCGGCGTGTCGGCCAGCAGAGGCGCATTGGCAGGCCCGTCCGGGTCAAGCCCCCACCCGTCGAGAATACACAACACAACTGGTTTCGGCGCGCTCATGGGACCATCCTTTGCTTCGTCACCCGCCTTCTACCGAAGCCACAGGCGGATCGGAACCTCGACAGAGCGCCTGCCTGCCTCATTGTTCCAAAAATACTCAAAATCCGACGGTCGCCGCGTGTGCTACGCCCGATGATAGGGCGTTCCGGCCAGAATGGCCGCCGCACGATAGAGCTGCTCGGCCAGCATCACGCGGACCAGCATATGGGGCCAGACCATCTTGCCGAAGGACAAACGCGCATCTGCTTCGGCGCGCAGGGCCTTGGTCAGCCCGTCCGCCCCACCGATCACCAGCGCCAGATGGCCCCGCCCCGCATCACGCCACTCTGCGATCTGCCCGGCAAATTCCGGCGAGGACATCACCTTGCCCCGCTCGTCCAGCACGCAAAGCACCGCGCCCGCAGGCACCGCCTTGCGCAAGAGCACCGCCTCGGCCTCGGACCCGCCACCCTTGCGGTCCTCGACCTCGACAACGGAAACCGGGCCGAGGCCCAAGCCCCGCCCGGTGCGGTCAAAACGTTGCAGGTAATCGTCGATCAGGTCGCGTTCCGGTCCCGCCCGCAGGCGACCGACCACGCAAAGCGTGACTTTCATGGGCGCATAGCACCCCGGCTCAGGCTTGCGCCGCCGGGGTCATCCACATTTTTTCGAGCTGATAGAAGTCGCGGACTTCCGGACGGAAGACATGGACCACCACATCGCCCGTATCAATCAGCACCCAGTCGCCCTGGCCTTTGCCCTCGACCTTGCAGCTCTGTCCGAGCTCGGCCTTGATGCGCTCGACCAGCTTGTCCGAGATCGCCGCAACCTGCCGCGAGGACCGGCCCGAGCAGATCACCATATGATCGGCCATGCTCGACTTGCCCTGCAGGTCGATGGACACGATGTCTTCGGCTTTGTCTTGATCAAGAGAGGAAAGGACAAGCGAGAGAATATCGTCGCTCATGTCCGTGGACGGCATCGCAGCCAGCCCAGGCGTCGAGGTTTCAGTCACAGCGGAGACCCCAACCGCATTGGGAATGTGAGACAGATTTCTGTCCTCCTACATCAACACGCCGATCCCACCCCGGCGCAGGGTTGCCCAAAGCATAGCATTGAAGCGGTGTTTGCTCAACTCTGCGGGCGTTATGACGCGTGCCGCAGGGGAAAGCGGATCAGTTCAGGACCAGCGCGACTTCGTTCCGGCGGGTCCAGGGCAGTGTGAACGGCCCGTCATAGAAGTAAAAGCGCGGCGCGCCAGAGGCTTCGAGCCCGTGGGCGGCGGCAAAGGCCCGCAGCTCCAGCTCCTTCTGGGTCAGAAGCGTATCGCTCCAGCGGCCCGAGAATTGCACGACCAGCTGGTCCTCGGCAGGGGTCTCCACCAGACGGATCGCAGCCGATTCCGGCGTGGGCAGGTTGTCCAGCGTATAGCCCTGAGGCATGCCGAAGCGCACCACCCAGAGGTTGGGGCCGTCATCATCATCGCTGGCCTGCTGGCTGACCGGGGTGGTCATGGCCACCTTGGCCTCATCCACATTGCCGCCAAAGATGTAATCGGCCAGCACGCGGAACCCGCGCGAGACCGCCTGTTCGCGGTCACCACGCACCATCACCTCGGCAACGACCTGGGGGGCGTAATCCCGACGCTCGAAATCGCCCTTCTTGACGGTGACTTCATAGGCTGGGGTCTCGTAACCACGATACAATTGCGCCTCCGCACCAACGGACACGGCGGCAACGGTCAGACCGAGCATCAGTGCGATATGGGTCAAGCGGATCATGGCGCCGCGTCCTTTGTCTAGCCAACTTTGTGGGAGTTACGGAGGAAGATTGGGTCTGGATCAGTTTTTTCCAGATCTTCCGGGTGCGACACATGTGCAGCCTCTGCCCGGACAGGCCAGCCTGCTGTCTTGCGGGTCCGGGCCTTGGGTTGTATCTGCTGCCCATGGATAGGGTTTTCAACATATCGGACCGGACGCGGATGCCGTGGCGATTCCACGCCGCCCTGCGGGCCGAGCCTGCCGACAGCTGACTGCCGCGCGCCGCGCATCGCCCCCTGACATGATCCAACCCGCACCTCGGGAGAGACAAAAATGACTGCCCGCACACTCTATGACAAAATCTGGGACGCCCATCTGGCCCATGAGGCCGAGGATGGCACCAGCCTTCTCTATATCGACCGTCACCTCGTGCACGAAGTGACCAGCCCTCAGGCCTTTGAAGGTCTGCGCATGGCCGGGCGCGGTGTTCGTGCGCCGGACAAGACCATCGCCGTGCCGGATCACAACGTGCCGACCACCGCCGGTCGCGAGAATCCCGATCAGATGACCGAGGACAGCCGCATCCAGGTCGAGGCGCTCGACAAGAATGCCAAGGAGTTCGGCATCCACTACTACCCGGTCTCCGACATCCGTCAGGGCATCGTGCATATCGTCGGCCCGGAACAGGGTTGGACCCTGCCCGGCATGACTGTGGTCTGCGGCGACAGCCACACCGCGACCCATGGCGCGTTCGGCGCGCTGGCCCACGGGATCGGCACGTCCGAGGTCGAGCATGTGCTCGCCACCCAGACCCTGATCCAGAAGAAGTCCAAGAACATGAAGGTGGAGATCACGGGCAAGCTGCGCCCCGGTGTCACCGCCAAGGACATCACCCTCTCGGTGATCGGCGCGACCGGCACCGCCGGCGGGACCGGCTACGTGATCGAGTATTGTGGCGAGGCGATCCGCGATCTCAGCATGGAAGGCCGGATGACGGTCTGCAACATGGCCATCGAGGGCGGCGCCCGCGCAGGCCTGATCGCGCCCGACCAGAAGACATATGACTACGTCCAAGGCCGCCCCCACGCCCCCAAGGGCGCGCAGTGGGAAGCCGCTCTGGACTGGTGGAAGACCCTATTCTCGGATGAGGACGCCCATTGGGACAAGGTCATCACGATCAAGGGCGAGGATATCGCGCCCGTCGTGACCTGGGGCACCTCCCCCGAGGATGTGCTGCCGATCAGCGCGCTGGTCCCCGCGCCCGAGGATTTCTCCGGCGGCAAGGTCGACGCGGCCAAGCGCTCGCTCGACTATATGGGCCTGACCCCGGGCACGCCGCTCAGCGAGATCGAGATCGACACGGTCTTCATCGGCTCCTGCACCAATGGCCGGATCGAGGATCTGCGCGCCGCGGCCGAGATCCTCAAGGGCAAGAAGATCGCCGTGAAACGCGCCATGGTCGTGCCGGGCTCCGGCCTTGTGCGCGCGCAGGCCGAGGAAGAAGGTCTGGCGGATATCTTCAAGGAGGCCGGGTTCGAATGGCGTCTGGCGGGCTGTTCCATGTGCCTGGCCATGAACCCCGATCAGCTCACCCCGGGGGAGCGTTGCGCCGCGACCTCGAACCGGAACTTCGAGGGCCGGCAGGGCCGCGGAGGCCGCACCCATCTGCTGAGCCCGGCCATGGCCGCCGCGGCCGCCGTGACAGGGCGGCTTACGGATGTGCGCGAACTGATGTAGCCTGCCCATAACGCGGACAGCCCTGAGGAGAGACGACGCATGAAAGACTGGATGAAATGGGTTCTCTTGGGCCTGCTCTCCCTGATTTGCGGCATTATCGTTCTGGGCAATACCGTTCTGGCCTCGGTGGCGGTCACAGCCGTCACCGGCGCCCTGTTCCTCTTTGCCGGTGCCGCGCAGATCGCGGGCGGTCTGCAGGCCGAGAGCATGGGCAGCAAACTGTTTTCCATCGGGATGGGGGCGCTGGCCGCGTTTCTCGGCATCTCCTTCCTGTTCCACCCCCTCGAAGGCGCGATCTCGCTGGCGCTGCTGATCACGATCCTGCTGGCCGTCAGCGGCGGCGCGCGGATCGTGTTTGCCTGGACCATGAAGCAGACCCAGTTCTTCTGGCCCATGCTGATCTCGGGCGCGCTCTCGATCCTTCTGGCTGGCTATATCCTCGCGAATTTCGCGACCGCTTCGGCGCAGCTTCTTGGGGTCCTTCTCGGGGTCGAGCTGCTCTTTAACGGGTTGGGCTTCACCGTGCTCGGCTTCTTCCTGCGGGCCCATCCGGAGCTCGCCAAGACGCCCAAGGAATAACGGCGGATCGGGCGCAAACCGCGCCCTCTCTGACCAGTTTCTCCCCAAACATCGCAGATTCTGGCCTTCGATCGTGGGCAAGAGCGCAGGTCGTCGCCGCCCATCAAACGCTCTCTGCGGCCCATCTGGATCAATGGCTCAATACGGAGCCTTCCCTCCTTACCTCCGGCGTCGCGGTTTGAGGGCAGTCTACGGATCAAGGTCCGTGTGGGCGCATTCGTCAGCGCCACTGGCTGCGGATCACTGCACCCGGTGATACCGGCCCGTTCATACGGACGCGGATCAGCGCACCCGCACACGGCATCGCTCTTTTTTGTCGCGAAGCCTTTGGATTGCACCGGCCTGCAAAATAAGGCATCACACCGGCGATCCGTCCCCAGCGCCTGGCGCGGCTGCGCGGACATCGACCGATGACATCAGACCGCCCGCGTCAGGGCGCGAGGAGAGACCAGATGGACAAGTTCGACACGCTCACGGGCATCGCGGCCCCCCTGCCCCTGATCAATGTCGATACGGACATGATCATCCCCAAGCAGTTCCTGAAGACGATCAAGCGCTCGGGCCTGGGTGTGAACCTGTTTGACGAGATGCGCTACGACGATGACGGCGCGGAGATCCCCGATTTCGTGCTGAACAAGGCGCAGTATCGCGATGCGCAGATCCTCGTCTCCGGGGACAATTTCGGCTGCGGCTCTTCGCGCGAGCATGCGCCCTGGGCCCTGCTGGATTTTGGCATCCGCTGTGTGATCGCACCGAGCTTTGCGGATATCTTCTACAACAACTGCTTCAAGAACGGCATCCTGCCCATCGCCCTGCCTCAGGAAGAGGTCGACAAGCTGATGGACGATGCCGAGCGGGGCGCCAATGCAGTCCTCACCGTGGATCTGCAGAACCAGACCATCACCGGCCCCGATGGCGGCTCGATCTCCTTCGAGGTGGATGCGTTCAAAAAGCACTGCCTGCTGAACGGGCTCGACGATATCGGTCTGAGCCTTGAGAAGGCCGCTTCGATCGACGCGTTCGAAGCACAGGCCTCCGCGGCCCGCCCCTGGGTCTGATTGACCCACAGGCCCTTGCCGGCGCGCGGATCAGCGCGCCGGGGATCTTGGTTAATCCGGTCTTAACCCCTTCCCTGTTTCCTGCCCGCTGAACAGGGTCGCATTGGGCGACCCGCCATTTGGTGGGCAGATGGGTCTTCTGACATCTCGCGATGGTCGCGGCGGCGACCGGGCTGCCAGGCTCTGCGCCCTTGTGTTTGCGGCGCTGCTGGCCTTTGCGCCCGCCGCACAGGCCGAGACCATCCGCATCGCCTATTTCCACACGGAGCTTTCGGCCAAGGGGCCGGGGCTGCTCCTGCGCGACCTCTTGAAGGAAAAACGCCCCAAGAAGCTCGACGCGGTGCTGAACATCCTCAGCCGGAGCGCGGCGGATATCGTGGTGCTCGGGGGGATCGACTATGACGCGGGGGGCCAGACCCTGCGCGCGCTGCAGGCGGCGCTGACGAAATCCGGACTGCCGCTGCCCCATGCCTTCGCGGGCGCACCGAACACGGGCGTGCCCACGGGCTATGATCTGGACGGCGACGGACGGCGGGAAGAGCCCGAGGATGCGCAGGCCTTCGGAGAGTTCCGTGGCGCGGGCGGGCTCGCGGTTCTGTCGCGCTATCCGATTCTGCGGGACGAGGTTCTGGAGTTCAGCGGCCTTCTCTGGTCCGCCTTTCCCGCCGCCGATCTGCCCGCCCTGCCGGAGCCTGCGGCGCTGGAGGTTCTGCGCCTGTCCTCCACGGGGCATTGGGATGTGCCGATCCTGCTGCCCGATGGGTCGCATCTGCATCTCCTGCCCCTGCACGCCACGCCGCCGGTTTTTGACGGACCCGAGGATCGCAATGGCCGCCGCAACGCGGATCAGCAGCGATTCTGGGCCGATTACCTGAATGGCTGGACCCCCGCGCCCCAACGCGCGCTGGGACCGCAGGCCGTGGTCATCGGAACCCTGAACGCGGACCCGCAGGACGGAGAGGCGCGCCCGGGGGCCGTGGCGCGCCTGCACAGCCATCCCAAACTGCAGGACCCGGCCCCGACCGCCCCCGGCGCGGCAGAGGCCAGCGCCCGGCAGGGCGGCGTGAACACGTCCCAGCGCGGAGATCCGGCGCTGGACACGGTCGACTGGCCCGATGACCGGCCGAATGATCCGGGCAACCTGCGGGTGGACTACATCCTGCCGAGCCGGACGCTCTCGGTCGTGGAGAGCGGGTTGCACTGGCCGGAGGCTGCGGAGGCAGAGCTGCTTGAGGAGGCCGAGACGGCCTCCCGCCACCGCCTGATCTGGGTGGATCTGGCCTTCTGAGCCCGGCGCGCCGGGGTGACGAGACCGGCCATCCCATCCCGTCACCTTGACCCTCCGCCCCGGACGGGCTACCGCAGCCGACGAAACGCAGCCGGAGACACCTAGAGATGAGCACACCTTCCCTTCTGATCCTCGCCGGAGACGGCATTGGCCCCGAGGTCATGGCCGAAGTGCGCAAGATCATCGACTGGTTCGGTGCCAAGCGCGGTATGGCGTTCGACGTATCCGAGGATCTCGTGGGCGGCGCGGCCTATGATGTCCATGGCGTCCCGCTCGCCGATGAGACAATGGCCAAGGCGCAGGAGGTGGACGCGGTTCTGCTCGGCGCCGTGGGTGGTCCGAAATACGACGTTCTGGATTTCTCGGTAAAGCCCGAGCGCGGGCTGTTGCGCCTGCGCAAGGAAATGGATCTCTTTGCGAACCTGCGCCCGGCCCAGTGCTTTGACGCGCTGGCGGATTTCTCGTCCCTGAAAAAGGACATCGTGGCCGGGCTCGACATCATGATCGTGCGCGAGCTGACCTCCGGGGTCTATTTCGGCGAGCCGCGCGGGGTTTTCAAGGAAGGCAATGAGCGCGTGGGCGTGAACACCCAGCGCTATACCGAGAGCGAGATCGCCCGGGTGGCACGGTCTGCCTTCGAGCTGGCCAAGCGGCGCAACAACAAGGTCTGCTCCATGGAGAAGGCCAATGTGATGGAAAGCGGGATCCTGTGGCGCGATGTGGTCACCGAGGTCCATGCCGCCGAGTACCCCGAGGTGGAGCTGAGCCACATGTATGCCGATGCCGGTGCCATGCAGCTGGTGCGGGCGCCCAAGCAGTTCGACGTGATCGTGACCGACAACCTGTTCGGGGATCTTCTGTCCGATGCGGCGGCGATGCTGACCGGATCGCTGGGTATGCTGCCTTCGGCCTCGCTGGGCCTGCCGATGGACAACGGGCGTCCCAAGGCGCTCTACGAGCCCGTGCACGGCTCTGCGCCGGACATCGCGGGGGAGGGCAAGGCCAATCCCTGTGCCTGCATCCTGAGCTTTGCCATGGCGCTGCGCTATTCCTTCGATCAGGGCGACGAGGCCACCCGGCTCGAGCAGGCGGTCGAAAAAGTGCTTGCCGATGGGATCCGCTCGGCGGACCTGATGCAGGCGGGTGATGCCACCCCGGCCAGCACAAGCCAGATGGGCGACGCGGTGATCGCCGCCCTCGACGCGAGCCTCTGAGGACCGAGACGGCGCGTGGCGCGGATCTGAGATCCGCGACGCCGCCTGCGGCGACGGTGGGACAGGGCGGCACAGCTGTGCCTGACCCCGTCAGCCTGTGCCTCGCGGATCCGCTCCGCACCCCGATCTGGCCTGGCAAGGCGCGTGCACCGCACGCGCCACCGTCCCGCCAAGCCCCGCATTGGGCGCATAGCCGGGCTGCAGCCACGGGAACTGCGGCCATTTGGACCTTGGCGACTCACCGGGTTCAGACGCAAAGCGAAGGTGGTTGATGGCGCTAACGCGCCTCTCACATCCTTCGAGTCGTCCCATGACACTATCCCCAAATCTCCGAGGCGCCCTGCTCGGCCTGTGCGCCTTTGCCTTCTTCGCCGTCCATGACGTGGTCGTCAAAAGCCTCGGCAGCAGTTACGCGCCCTTCCAGATCATGTTCTTCGGCGTGCTGTTCAGCTTTCCGCTGACCACGGTCATGATGATGCGCGACACCAATGTCGGCACGCTGAAACCACGCCATCCCTGGTGGATCGCCACCCGGACTGTCGCCGCCGTGATCACCGGGATCACGGCTTTTTACGCCTTCAGCGTCCTGCCTCTGGCACAGACCTATGCGATCCTCTTTGCCTCACCGCTTCTGATTACGGTGCTGTCGATCCCGATCCTCGGCGAGACCGTCCGCCTGCGCCGCTGGCTGGCGGTCATTGCGGGCCTGATCGGCGTGGTGATCGTCCTGCGCCCCGGTGGCACGGAGATCACCCTCGGCCATATGGCGGCGCTCACGGCGGCGGTGGGGGGGGCCACGGCCTCGGTCATCGTGCGCAAGATCGGGCGCGAAGAACGCTCGGTTGTCCTGCTGCTCTACCCGATGGTGGCAAACTTCGTGCTGATGGCAGCCTTCATGCCCTTCACCTACCGGCCCATGCCGCTGGGTGACATGGCGGCGGTCGGGGTCATGGCGCTTTTGGGCTTTGTCGCGAATCTCTGCCTGATCAGCGCCTACCGCGCGGGCGAGGCGGCGATCATCGCGCCCATGCAGTATTCCCAGATCCTCTGGGCTTCGGCCTTCGGCTATGTCCTGTTCGGGGAAAGCATCGACGCGGCCACAGCCATCGGAGCCGGGATCATCATCGCGTCGGGGATCTATATCGTGGCGCGGGAAAGCCGGCAGAGCGTCTCGGACAACAAGCCCGTGCTGCGGACCCGCACACCGCCCGAAACCGCGACCCTGCCGCGGGTCAGCCCGCTCCTGCCGGAGAGCGCGAAACCCGAGATTGGCGCGCCGGAGGACAGCGCGCGCGGCTAGCCGCGCGTCTCCAGGCCCTTCCATCGGCGGTGGGGCCAGAGCCACTGATCCGGATCGGCCTCGATCCGGGCCGTGGCCCGGTTGTTGAACTCGGTCATCATCTCTTCGGGAGAGGCGACAGGGATCGGCGCCTCGAAAACCACATCGATCGCCTCCTCGGCATCGCGCCGGATCCCGAAACAGGGCACAAGCGGCGCCTTGTAGCGGATCGCGAGCTCGGCCGGGGTCAGCGCGGTTTTGGCGTCCGCCCCGAGAAAGGGCAGCACCTCGCCTCCGGAATGGTACTGGTCCGCCATGATCGCAAAGGCACCGCCCCCCTTGAGATGGCGCAGCAGCATCCGGAACCCGTCATTGCCCTTGGGCACCAACGGCGTGCCCGAGGCCGCCGCCCCCGCCGCAAGATAGGGCTCGTAATAAGGGTTGTTGTTCGGACGATAGAGCGCGCCCACCTCGACCCCGAGCGCATCGCGCAGATGGATCCGCGCCGCATCCCACTGTCCGAAATGCGCACTGACCAGCAGGATCGGCTTGCCCTCAGCATGGGCCGCCTCGATCGCCGCCAGCCCCGGACCAGAGACGCGGAAGGCCAGATGACGGGATTGGTGCTCTTCGCCAAAGAGGATCTCGGTCAGGGTCCGGCCAAGCTGTCGCCCGATCTCGGAACACAAGCTGAGCGCCTCGGTCTCGGACATGTCGGGCCGGATCCGCGCGAGGTTCGACATGACCCGCGCCCGGGCCGGCGGGAACCGACGCAGCGCGATACTCGCCAGTGCGCCGCCCAGCGCCACCCTGCGCCGGAACGGCACCAGCCGGGCGAGCTTGAGGAACAGGTAGATCGGCGCAAAGCTGATCAGGTAGGACAGGCGGCTGGCAAAGGTCATCTTGCGACCGTGTGTAACGAGGTCCTCGGCCCTGGGCCAGCCTCTCGCGCCGGTCTCGCGCGACAGACGTTTTTTCGCGCGGCGCGGCGGATGGCCGCTTGCATCCATGGGATGAAAGGGGTACGTCCCCGCCATTCGGTCGGGCTGTAGCGCAGCCTGGTAGCGCACCTGCTTCGGGAGCAGGGGGTCGGAGGTTCGAATCCTCTCAGCCCGACCAAATAACCTCCAGCCAGATCAGCCTAACCGCGTTCGATCGCGATGGCCGTGCCTTCGCCGCCGCCGATGCAGATCGCGGCCACGCCACGCTTGAGGTCGTGCTGTTCCATCGCGTTGAGGAGCGTGACGAGGATCCGCGCGCCGGACGCCCCGATCGGGTGTCCGAGGGCACAGGCGCCGCCGCGGATATTCATCTTGTCCCGCGGCACGCCCATCTCATGCATGAAGGCCATGGGGACCACGGCGAAGGCCTCGTTCACCTCCCACAGATCCACGTCGCCTACCTGCCAGCCGAGCCGGTCGAGCAGTTTGCGGGCCGCCGGCACCGGGGCCGTGGGAAAGAGCGCGGGCTGCTGGGCGTGGCTCGCATGCCCGAGGATCCGCGCGCGCGTCTTGAGGCCCTGCGCCGCGACGACATCGCCGCGCGCCAGAACCAGCGCCGCCGCGCCGTCCGAGATCGACGAGGAATTTGCCGCCGTGACCGTCCCGCCCTTGCGAAAGGCTGGTTTGAGCTGGGGGATCTTGTCCGGACGTGCCGAACCGGGCTGCTCATCGGCCTCGATCACGGTCTCGCCCTTGCGTGTGGTCACGGTGACCGGAACGATCTCGGACGCAAAGGATCCCGTCGCCTCCGCCTTCAGCGCATTCTCGAGCGAGCTCAAGGCGTAGCTGTCCTGTGCCTCGCGGGTGAACTGAAAGGCCTCGGCGCAATCCTCGGCGAAGGTACCCATGAGACGCCCCTTGTCATAGGCGTCCTCCAGACCGTCGAGGAACATGTGATCCAGCACCGCGCCATGGCCGATCCGTGCGCCCCCGCGCATTTTTTCCAGCAGGTAGGGCGCGTTGGTCATGCTCTCCATGCCGCCGGCAACGACCACATCCGCCGCGCCGAGCGCGAGCTGATCCGTGGCCAGCATCGCCGCCTTCATGCCAGAGCCGCACATCTTGTTCAGCGTCGTGGCCGGGACCCCGTCGCCGAGACCGGCCTGATACCCAGCCTGCCGCGCCGGGGCCTGTCCCTGACCCGCCGGCAGCACGCAGCCCATCAGAAGCTCGCTGACCTGCTCCGCGCCGCATCCCGCATCCCGCAGCGCCCCGGCAATGGCCGCGCCCCCCAGTTCCGCCGCCGAGACCGGTGCAAACGCACCCTGGAAGCCGCCCATGGCCGTCCGGGCCGCGCCGCAAATAAAGACATCTTGCATCAAAAAAACCTCCCAGGAGCTCGGAAACCCGTCCATTTGCTTACACTCTGGTAACCCATCGGCCCTACGCTCGACCGAAGCAAGACCAGAATGAGGGCCCCCTTATGCAAATTACAACACATGCGCATGACGATGTTGTCGTCGCGGAAGTGCATGAAGAGCGCATCGACGCCTCCTCTGCGGTACAGTTCAAGGACGTGATGCAAGAGATCGGTCGCGGCGATGGCAGCCGTGTCATTCTCGACCTGACGCAGGTCCAGTTTCTTGACAGTTCCGGCCTCGGCGCCGTGGTCGCCGTGATGAAAGCCTTCGCGCCGAACAAGACGCTCGAACTCGCTGGCCTCAGCCCGGTGGTTGAAAAGGTGTTCCGCCTGACCCGCATGGACAAGGTGTTCAAGATCTACAACAGCCCCGAACAGGCGTTGGAAGCGGCGTAATCGATCGATGGCGTCTCGAAGTGTTTCCAATGCGCTTCGCTCCGGCGAAGACGTTTCGTCTACATCAATCATGAGGCAGCGCGTGATCAAGTGTGACGCGGAATACACGATCCCGAGCAGGTATGATGCGGTGCGGGAGGCCCTCGCATCCCTTCTGACCAAACTCCGGGAGGCAGGCGTCGGAGCCGAAGACACCGGCACGATCGAACTGGTCCTCGCCGAGGCGCTGAACAATGTGGTCGAACATGCCTACAAGGAAAATCCGGATTGCAGCTTCGTTCTGACAAGCTCGCTGGTCGAGACCGGGTTGTCCGTGCGCATGACCGACAGTGGCGTGGCCATGCCGGGGCTGGCTTTGCCCAGTGGCGACCTGCCCGAGATTGACACCGGGCTGCAGGACCTGCCCGAGGGTGGCTTCGGTTGGGCCCTGATCCATACACTGACCGAGGATCTGACCTATCAGCGGATCAACGATCAGAATGTCACGAGCTTCGTAATCCCCATGACCTGGGAAGACTGACAGGACCTGACGGCCCTTGCCGTCAGCCCGCGCCGCATTACAGTGCCCCTCCTGAGCGAGGAGGCCGACCAATGCGAGACTTTCACCAGCCGGGCCGTTCGGCTGTTTTTGCCCAATCCGGGATGTGCGCGACCTCCCACCCGCTGGCCGCGAAAGTGGCCCTGGACATGCTCCAGCAAGGCGGCAATGCCATGGATGCGGCCATAGCCGGGGCGATCCTCCTCGGGATTTGCGAACCCCAGATGACAGGGATCGGCGGCGATTGCTTCGCTCTGGTCAAACCGGCCGGAATGGAAGACATCTTCGGGATCAACGGGTCCGGCCGCGCCCCCGCAGCACTGAGCGCCGAGACGTTGCGCGCCGAGGGTCACAGCGCCATGCCCCGGGCCGAGGCGGCGTCCATCTCCATCCCCGGGGCTATTGATGCCTTCTGCACGATGAATGCGCGCTGGGGGCAGCTCGATCTCGCAACCCTCCTCGCCCCGACAATCCATTACGCCGAAGCCGGCATCCCCGTCGCCCCCCGCGTGGCGTTCGACTGGCTGCGCGATGGGCCGCGTCTGCAAGGTGCGGCCAGGACCCATTACCTCCATAATGACGCCGCCCCGGCGGTGGGTACTCTCTTCAGAGCGCCCGGGCAGGCCGAGGTTCTGCGCCATGTCGCCCGCGAAGGGCGCGACGGGTTCTATGCCGGGCCAGTGGCCGAGGACATGGTCAACAGCCTGCGCGCTGCGGGCGGCGTGCATACGCTCGAGGATTTCGCGGCCACCGCCTGCTCGGAGGTCACCCCGATCCGCGGCACCTACAAGGGGACCGAACTGGTCGAGCTGCCGCCCAACAGTCACGGCGCGACAGCAATCCTGATGACGAATATGCTGTCCTGTTTCGACCTGCAGGCGCTCGATCCCTTCGGGACCGCGCGGGCCCATATCGAGGCCGAGGTCGCCAAGCTCGCCTATGACACGCGCAACCGGATCATCGCCGACGCAGATCACACCACGCGGCTCGCGCATATGACATCCATGGACACAGCCGAAGCCCTCGCCGGGCTGATCGACCCCAAGCGCGCGATGGCCGATCCTGCGCCGCTGTCCGACCACGTCCATCGTGAGACGATCTACATCACCGTGGTGGACGCCAACCGCATGGCCGTCTCGCTGATCTATTCGATCTTCGATGGCTTCGGGTCGGGCATCGCCTCGGACCGTTACGGCATCCTCTTTCAGAACCGGGCAGCGGGCTTCACCCTCGAGGCCGGGCATCCGAACGAGGCCGGCGGCGGCAAACGTCCGATGCACACGATCATCCCCGGGATGCTGCGCCAGAACGACAAGCTCGTCATGCCCTTCGGCGTCATGGGTGGCCCCTACCAGCCCAACGGCCATGCGCGCGTGCTCACCAACATGGTCGATTACGGCCTCGACCCGCAGGCAGCCCTCGACGCGCCGCGCAGCTTCTATGACCCGCGCTACGGGCTGCAGGTTGAGCGCGGCTATGCCGACAACGTCCATGCGGAGCTGGCCGAGATGGGCCACACGGTCGTCATCCCCGACGCACCGATCGGCGGGGCCCAGGCGATCTGGATCGATCCGGAAACCGGGATCCTGCAAGGCGCGTCAGACCCGCGCAAGGATGGCTGCGCATTGGGCTACTGAGCCCGGCGCGCGGCCGACCGCGGCGCGGTCAGTTCATCTGGAAATGGAGGGGATATTGACGCCCGTCGAAATCCCCGAAGAGATCCGGCACATCCGGGTGGTCCACCGGGCCGCTGGCCCCGTCGACGACAAGGTTCTGCTCGGACACATAGGCCACGTAATAGCTCTGCTCGTTTTCGGCGAGCAAATGATAGAACGGCTGGTCCTTGCGCGGACGGCTTTCCTCCGGGATCGCGTCATACCATTCCTCGGTATTCGCGAATTCCGGATCGATATCGAAGACAACCCCGCGAAACGGGTGTTTGCGGTGGCGGACGACCTGTCCCAGATTGTATTTGGCGTGCGCTTTCAACATAACTCTGCACCTTGTCTTCGGCGACAAAATAAGGCGCAGGGGGGCAGATGTCCATTGAACAAACAGTCGCTGGGATGAGCACATCGTGACTTTGGTCCTTACAGTCCTCAATGTTGTCGCTCCGGTGTTTTTGTTGGCGAGTCTGGGCTTTGCCTGGGTCAAACTGGGCTGGGAGTATCCGCTGGCCTTCGTCACGCGCCTGTCCATGACGCTGGCGGTGCCCTGCCTGATCTTCACGGCCCTGATGCAGACCGAGATCGACCCGACCGCGCTCAGCACCCTGTCGCTGGCCACGCTCGCGGTCTATGTCGCCATCGCCGGTCTGCTCGCCCTCATCCTGTGGGGGCTGGGCCTGCGCATGCGCGATTACCTCTCGCCGCTCACCTTCGGCAACACGGGCAATCTCGGGCTTCCGCTGGCACTCTTCGCCTTCGGCGAAATCGGGCTCAGCTACGGCGTCGTGGTCTTCGCGGCCATGGCCGTCCTGTCCTTCACCTTCGGCACCTGGGTCGTGGCGGGCGGAGGCTCGCCACTGACCGTGATCCGCGAGCCGATGGTGGCGGCCACGCTTCTCGGCGCACTGTTTCTCTGGCAGGGATGGGAGACGCCGCTCTTTCTGACCAATGCGCTGGAGCTGATCGGCCAGATGGCGATCCCGATCATGCTGATCACGCTCGGTGTCGCGGTGGCAGGGCTGCGCCCGGGCAAGATCGGACGCGCCGCCCTGCTCTCGCTGCTCAAGCTCGCAGTCTGTGTCGGGCTGGCCTGGGGCATCGGCCAGGCCTTTGCCCTCGATCCCATCGCCTTTGGCGTTCTGGTGCTGCAGGTCTGCACCCCAGTGGCGGTCACCAGCTACCTCATGGCGCAGAAATACGGCGCCGATGCCGAGGCGGTCGCGGGCCTCGTGGTGGTCTCGACCCTCCTATCTGTTGTCGCTTTGCCGCTCATCCTCTCCTTTGTGATCTAAGAGCGCGCTTTAATCATTTTCCACGCCACGATTTTTCGCTACCCTGCCCGCAAAACAAAAAACACTGAGAGAGCAGGATGAGCAGTAAACTTCGCCTCTCGATTGTGGTCCTGGCCCTCGCAGCTTGCGGGTCCGGCTCCAATCCGCCGTCACGGCTGGATGATGCCTGTGCGATTGTCGCGCAGCGTCCTGCCTATTTGCGCGCCATGAAGAAGACAGAGCGCAAATGGGACGTCCCCGTGCCCGTGCAGATGGCCACGATCTATCAAGAGAGCAAATTCGACAGCGATGCCCGGACCCCGCACCGCTATGCCCTGGGGATCATTCCCATGGGGCGGGTGAGTTCGGCCTATGGCTATTCCCAGGCGCTGGACGGCACCTGGGATGACTACCGCAAGGAAGAAGGCGGTCGCTGGGCCAAGCGGGACAATATCCGCGACGCGACGGATTTCATGGGCTGGTACATGGACAAGACCGAGAAGCGGAACGGCATCCCCAAGACCGATGCGCGCCGCCAGTATCTTGCCTATCACGAAGGCCATACGGGATACGCACGGGGCAGCTACAATTCCAAGGACTGGCTTGTCCGAGTGGCCCGCAGCGTCGAAGCCCGCGCCGCCATGTATGACGCGCAGCTCCGATCCTGCCGCAAGCGCTAGGCCAAGCCTAGCGCGCCGGTCCCTTCGCCGCCGAGAGGCCTGACGCCGCCAGAACCGCCCGCGCCTGTTGCG
Organism: Dinoroseobacter sp. S124A; assembly: GCF_049801015.1. Taxonomy (NCBI): domain Bacteria; kingdom Pseudomonadati; phylum Pseudomonadota; class Alphaproteobacteria; order Rhodobacterales; family Roseobacteraceae; genus Dinoroseobacter; species Dinoroseobacter sp. S124A. Next base: position 139,741 of record NZ_JBNAGD010000006.1, read on the forward strand.
GGTGCGGGTTGAGTTGCGTTGCGGGGGTCGGGCTCGGACCCGGCATGTCGCGCCGGGGGCCTTCCCCATGGCAGAGCGCCTTGATCTGCGCCAGCAGGGCCGGCGTGGCCGTCATCGCATCCGCCGTATGGGCCTGCACCGTCTCCATCAGGGCGTCGGGCTCGGCAATCGCGTCGAACAGCCCCCAGGACAGCGCCGTCTCGGCCGGCACCTTGGCCCCGCCCAGCAGGATCATCTTGGCCCGGCTCAATCCGCATAGCGCCGCAAGGCGCCGCGGATCCGACGGCTGCGGCAGGAACCCGTTTTTCAGCACCGGGTAGAACACCTTGGCATGGGGCACGGCGATCCGCAGGTCGCAGGCCAGCATCATGCCCAGCGCCCCGCCCGCGCAGGTCCCGTTCAGCGCCGCGATGGTCAGGCCCGGATAGCGCGCGATGCGGGTCGAGACGCGCTCCCACACGGCATCGGTGGTCAGGCTGCCATTGCGCGCGGCGTCCAGATCGGCACCGGCGCTGAACACCTTGCCCGCCCCGGTCAGGATCAGCACCGTCGCCCCGGCGGCTTCGGCTTCACTCAGGGCGCGCTCGAGCATCTCGAGCATCTCCGCCGTCAGCGCATTGGCCTTGTCCGGGCGGTCCAGCATGATGGTGCACTGGGCCCCATCCATCGTCGTGGTAATCATGGGGCAATCAATCCTATCTTCTGTCGTAGCTCTTCGTCGCGCAGGGAGAGTTCCTGTCCGAGATATGCATCCGCCTCCGCGCTGCACATCCACAGCAGGGCCCGGGCGGGCCATTCGGCGGGGATATGAACCGACCAGTCGAGCTGGCTCACCGGGTTGATCCCCGACGCCTTGATCACCGTCTGCATGTCCGTGGCCACGGTGCCCGGGCTCAGGCCCATGATCCGCACGCCGCTCGCGGCAGCTTCGTGATGGGCACAGCGGGTAAGCATCGCCGCCCCGGCCTTGGAGGCGCAATAGGCGCTCCAGCCTTCCAGAGGATGGCTGGCCGCGCCGGAGCTGATGGTGATGATCGTGCCTGCGCCCTGCGCCTTCATCGCCGGCAGCGCGGCGCGCATGCCGTAAAAGACACCCTTGAGATTGATATCGATCAGCTTGCCCCAATCCGCAGGGTCCGCCGCATCCAGCGGCGCGATCGGTGTGATCACGCCAGCATTGTTGATCAGCACATCAAGCGTGCCGAACCGGGCCTGCATCGCGGCCACCGCCGCTGGCAGGGCGTCGGGGTCGGAAACATCCCCGGGCAGGGCCAAGGCGTTTTCCCCGATCTCATCGGCGATCCGGGCGCAGGCCTCGGCATTGCGCGCCAAAAGCCCGACACGCGCCCCGGCCGCCGCAAAAACGCGCGCCGCAGATTCGCCGATGCCCGTACTGGCTCCGGTGATCAGAACAGATTTTCCTGAAATTGTTTGCATGGGTCGCGGCAAACCTTTCGTATATTGTGCCACTCCCGTCCCTTCCGCACTTGACCGTATACGGAGAGGCGGAAACAAAGAAAGTAATTTTTTGTGTATCTTACATGGGGGCCCATCATGGTCATCGCAGACACGCCGTCCCAAGTCTCCGCCACCCTCGCCCGCGCCGCCGCCCTCGCCGTAGCCCTCACCCCCGCAGCCGGTTGGAGCCTGACCGCCGAAGAGGTCTGGTCGAAGTTTCAGGAAACCGTTGCAGAGACGGGCCAGACACTCAGCGCGGCGTCCGAAACCCCGGGCCCCGGCAGCTTGACCCTTGACGGGCTGACCCTGTCCGGCTCCGTGGACGGGGTCGGGTCGAACACGATGCTGATCGAGGTCATGACCCTGACCGAGCAGGCGGACGGATCGGTCCGGATCGACCTTCCGGACAGCATCCTTGTCGAGTTTCAGGATCAGGCAAGCTTCGGAGTGGAACGGCTCGTGTTCGACGTCTTTTCGACCGATCTCGATATGGTCGCGACAGAGTCCGGCTCGGAGTTCAGCCTCCGCTACACTGCGACCAGCGGCGGCTTGCGGATCCTTGAGCCCACGGACGTCCCCGAGATCCCCGAGATTGAAGTCCTGGCAAAGGGGCTGGCATTTCGCACAACCCTCGGCGACAGCCGGACAGACAGCACCGGCACCGCAGACAGCTTAGCCGTGAGCATGAACGCCACCGATGCTGACACGGGTCAGGAGCTGGAGGTCGTCTACGAGATTTCGGATATCGTCACAGCCTCCTCCGGTCCTCTGACCCAAATCGCGCAGGCCATCGAAGGCTTGCCGGACTTCGATCTGGCCATCGATTATGGTGCCTTCTCGCTGGGCGTGGCCAGCAGCGCAACCGTCTCAACAGGCACCTTGGCGCTGACCGGAGGCGTCGGCAGCGGTCGGATGTCGGCCAATGACGGACTGGCCCGGTTTGCCAGCGCGACCTCCGATATCGGGTTCGACATGCGCGGAGAGGGACTGCCCGGCCCCATCAACTGGGCTGCGGAGAACCTGAGCCTCGACGCCACCTTGCCCGCCAACCAGCCCTCGGGCGAGTACCCTTTCGCCCTCGACCTCGATCTCCAGAATTTCACGCTAGGTGAGGCGACCTGGGGACTTTTTGACCCGAATGGCGTGCTGCCCCGCGATCCAGCGCGGCTCGCGGTCGATCTCGACGGAACAGCCGAACTGCGCGAGCAGATCCTGCCCGGTGGTCAGCAAAGCTTCCAGGCGATGGAACCGCGCAGCATGACCATAAATCAATTCGTTCTGGATTTCGCCGGCGCGCAGCTCGACGCCACGGGCGCGCTGGAGTTTCTCGGTATGCAACCGCAGTTTAGCGGCATGCCCGCGCTCCCGAACCTGGTTGGGGAGGTCTCGATCACCCTCGCCGGCATGGACGGGTTGTTGCAGGGGCTGGCCGATATCGGCCTCTTCGACAATCAGGCCCTGATCGGGGCGCGCATGATGCTTGGCGTGGTCGCCCGTCCGGGGGCGGAGCCTGATACGTTGGAGTCCGAGCTGGAATTCACCCCCGATGGCGGTGTGATCGCCAATGGAATGCGCCTGCGCTGAGATCATTGCCGGGTCCGCGCTTGCACCCATGGCAGGCGCGGCCTAGGTCTGTGGCACCCCAGCGCGAGCGAGATCCATGCCCCAAGACCTGTCCCATCTGACCGAAGCCCTGTTGCTTGCTGCCAAATCGGCCGGTGCGGAGGATGCGGATGCCGTCGCGGTCGAGGGCACCGCCCTGTCGATCGATGTCCGCGAGGGCAAGCTCGAACAGGCGGAACGCTCCGAAGGTGTCGATCTCGGCCTGCGCGTCCTGATCGGCCAGAAACAGGCCATCGTTTCGGCCTCGGATGTCAAACCCGACACCCTGCGCCAGATGGCCGAACGCGCGGTCGCCATGGCCGCCGAGGCCCCGGATGACCCGCATATCGGGCTCGCCGATCCCGATCAGCTCGCGCGCGGTTGGGATGTCGCCGCGCTGGAGCTGCAGGACCCGTCCGACGAGCCCGCGCCCGACCAGCTCGAGGAGGACGCCCGCCGCGCCGAGGCGGCTGCGCGGGATGTCACGGGCATCAGTCAGGTTCAGTCCGCCAGCGCAGGCTATGGCCGCCGCCAGATGCATTTGGCCACCAGCGCCGGGTTTTCGGGCGGGTTCGCGCGGACCGATCGGGGCCTGTCGGTCGTGGCGATCACCGGCACCGGCACGGAGATGGAGCGGGACTATGCGGGCGAGAGCCGGATTTTCCAGGCCGATCTGCCCCCGCCCGAAGAGGTTGGCGCACTGGCCGCCGAGCGCACCCTCGCCCGGGCCGGGGCGCGCAAGCCGCCGACCGGGGCCTTCCCGGTGCTCTATGACGAACGGATTTCCAGCGGGCTGATGGGCCATCTCGTGGCCGCGATCAGCGGCAGTGCGATCGCCCGCGGATCGAGCTGGCTTCTCGATGCGCTGGGGGAGGAGGTCCTGCCCCCCGCGCTCAGCCTTGTGGAAGACCCCCACCGGGCGCGGGTGTCCGGCTCACGCCCCTTCGATGGCGAGGGCCTGCCCACGCGCCGCCGGGTTATCGTCGAAAACGGCGTGTTGCAGGGCTGGACCCTCGACCTGGCCACCGGGCGCAAGCTGGGTATGCCGAGCACCGGCAGTGCCGCGCGCGGCACCTCCGGCCCGCCCTCGCCCGCCATGACCAACCTGACGCTGACCCCGGGCACGCAGTCGGCCGCCGAGCTGGCCCGCGAGATGGGCACCGGTCTCTGGGTGACGTCGATGATCGGCGCGTCGATCAATCCGACCACGGGGGATTACTCGCGCGGGGCCAGCGGCTATTGGGTCGAGAATGGCGAGATCGCCTATGCGGTCAACGAATGCACCATCGCCGGAAACCTGCGCGACATGCTGCGGACACTGGTGCCGGGCAATGACGCGCGCGGCCATCTCAGCCGGGTGGTGCCCAGCCTCCTCGTCGAAGGGTTGACGGTTGCCGGCGCGTGACCTCGACCTTCTGATCGATGCCGCAAGGGCCGCTGGCGAGATCGCCGAGCGGTTCTGGGGCCAATCCCCCGAGACCTGGGAAAAGCCCGATGGCGCAGGCCCGGTGACCGAGGCCGATCTGGCCGTGGACCGCATGCTCCATGCCGAGCTGCTGGCCGCGCGCCCGGATTACGGCTGGCTGTCCGAGGAGACCGCCGATACGCCGGACCGGCTGGACCGCGCGCGGGTATTCATCGTCGATCCCATCGATGGCACGCGATCCTACATGGCAGGGCAACGGACCTTTGCCCATGCCCTCTCGGTGGTCGAGAACGGGCGCGTGACGGCCGGGGTGGTCTACCTGCCTTTGCGCGACAAGCTCTATGCCGCCGCCGCCGGACAGGGCGCGACGCTGAACGGGGCGCCGCTGGCAATCTCGCCCCGCCGCGAGATCGCCGGGGCGGCGATGCTGGCGGCGAAACCGACCTTCGATCCGCGCCACTGGGGCGGGCGGGCACCGGGGCTGGAACGACATTTCCGCAGCTCGCTGGCCTATCGGCTGGCGCTGATCGGCGAGGGGCGGTTCGATGCGATGATGACCCTGCGCAAGAGCTGGGAATGGGATATAGCCGCGGGCAGCCTGATCGCCGAAGAGGCCGGGGGGCAGAGCTCGGACCGCACCGGCGCGCCCTTGCGCTTCAACAGCATCGACGCGCAGACAGATGGGGTTGTGACCGCGAACCCGGTGCTCCATGCGGCGCTGATGGACCGTCTGACAGTCTAGGCGCGTGGCCTCAGAGGGCGCGCCCCTGCAGGAGCTTGGGGACATCGCCCGTCAACCCCGCCGCCTCGCGGATGAAGCGCTGGCGCGCGCCGGGCAGGGCATTGACCAGCCCCATCCCCAGATCCCGCCCGAGGCGCAGCAGGGGATTGTCGTTCGAAAAGAGCCGGTTGACCGCATCCGTCGCCACGGCCAGCGTCGCCGTGTCGAACCGCCGCCAGCGGGCATACCGCTCCAGCACGTCGCGGGCGGCGAAATCCTCGCCCCGGCGCTGCGCGTCAATCAGGGTCTCGGCCAGCGCGCCCACATCCCGGAAGCCAAGGTTCAGCCCCTGCCCCGCGATGGGATGCACCCCATGGGCGGCATCCCCCACCAGGGCCAGACGTTCCGCCACCAGCGCATTGGCCAGTGTCAGGCCCAGCGGATAGGTGAAGCGGTCCCCGGCCAATGCGATCTCGCCCAGAAAATCCCCAAAGCGCGGGCGCAGGGCATCGAGGAACGCCGCGTCATCCAGCGCCGCGATCTGGCGTGCCTGGGCCGTGCGTTCGGACCAGACGATCGAGCTGCGATTGCCCGGCAAAGGCAGGATCGCGAGCGGCCCGGCGGGCATGAAGAACTGGTGTGCGCAGCCCTCATGGGGCAGCGCGTGCTCGATGGCGCAAACCAGCGCGGTCTGGTCATAGCCCCAGCCCGTCCGCGAGATCCCGGCGCGCCGCGCCGTCCCGCTCGACCGCCCGTCGCAGCCCACCAGAAGCCGCCCGGTCAGGGTCTCGCCGGTCTCGAGCGTCACCGACGCGCCGGTGGCCGAGCTGTCCTGCGCAACAACCCGTGTCTCGGACAGGTGGGTGATCTCCGGCGCGGCCTCCATCGCCTCCAGCAGGACGCTGCGCAGGAAGCGGTCCTCGACCATGAAGCCCATGGGCCCCTCTTCAATCTCGCCATGGTCAAAATGCATCCACCAGGGGGCAGCCCCCTCGCCCGCGCGCCCGTCCGACACCTTGATCTGCAGCATGGGCTGCGCGCGATCCGCCAGCGCGCCCCAGAGGCCCAGCGCCCGAAGCATGCGTTGCGAGGCCAGCGCCAGCGCATAGCTGCGCCCGTCAAAGCCCGGATCCACCTGGCGGTCCACGGGCAGCGCGTCGATCACCGTGGATCGCAGACCGGCCTGGGCCAGCGCCAGGGCCAGGGTCGGGCCGTTCAGCCCGCCGCCAACAATGAGGATATCGCTCTCGCTCTGTGCCATGCCCATGGATATGCGCCCGACCCGGCGATTGTCCATTGCGCGCGCAGCGGATAGCTTCGCGGCGAAACGTCTCTGTCGGAGGGTGAGGGTGTGCACAAGGATTGGTTGACGCAGAGCGCGGCGGAGCAAGGGCGCGCCATTGGCGAGGGCACGCTGGACCCGGTCGCCCTGACCGAGGCCTATCTGGATGCGATTGCCGCCGCGCCCGAAAGCGCGCGGATCTACGCCCGCACCACGCCCGAGCGCGCCCTGTCCGAGGCCGTGGCGGCCCATGACCGCGCCAAGTCCCAGACCCGTCTCGGGCTGCTCGACGGGGTGCCGATCTCGTGGAAGGACCTGTTCGACACGGCCGGGGCCGGGACCGAGGCGGGCTCGGCCCTGCTGGCGGGGCGCGTGCCCACCCGCGATGCCGACGTGCTGCGCAATGCCACCGCCGCCGGGCTGGTCTGTCTCGGCAAGACCCATATGTCAGAGCTGGCCTTTTCTGGGCTCGGGCTGAACCCGATCACCGCGACCCCACCTTGCGTGAACGACCCGGATGCGGTGCCAGGCGGGTCCTCGTCGGGGGCGGCGGCCTCGGTGGCCTTCGGGCTCGCGGCGGCGGGCATGGGCTCGGATACGGGCGGATCCGTGCGCATCCCCTCGGCCTGGAATGACCTGGTGGGGCTGAAGACGACCTCGGGGCTCTTGTCCCTCGGGGGTGTCGTGCCGCTGGCGGCCTCTTTCGACACGGTGGGCCCGCTTTGCCGCACGGTGGAGGATGCAGCGCTATTTCTCGGCGCCCTCGGCGGGACACAGGCCCCGGATCTGCGCGGCGCCCGGATCAAGGGCGCGCGCTTGGCCATCCTGCGCGACGTGGCCTTCGACGGGATCCGGCCCGAGCCGCAGGCGGCTTTCGACGCGGCGGTTGCGAAACTGGCCGATGCCGGGGCCGAAATCACCGAGATCTCCGCCGATGAGGTGCGCACGGCGATGGCCCTGTCCGGCGTGCTCTTTGCGACCGAGGGCTATGGCTACTGGTCCGAGACCATCGAAGCCGCGCCGGAGAAGATGTTTCCCCCGATCCTCGAGCGGTTCCGCGGCGGCAAGGAAATCGATGCCCCGACCTATGTGGCGGGCTGGAACCAGCTGCGCGCGCTGCGCACCGTCTGGGCGGCGCGGACGCGCCAATTCGACGGGGTGCTGGTGCCCACAGCCCCGATCCTGCCCCCCGATGCCGGGCGGCTGATGACCGATGACGCCTATTACGTGCAGGAGAACCTGATGGCTCTGCGCAACACGCGGATCGGCAATCTGATGGGGGTTTGCGCGCTGAGCCTGCCAACAGGCGTGCCCTCTTGCGGGATCTCGATCATGGGCCAACCCTTTGGCGAGGCGGCCCTGTTGCGCCTCGGTCAGGCTGCCGAGACCGCCCTGACCTGAGACCCCGCCGCGCCGCGTCCGGGCAAAGCCGCAACAGGCCGCAACCAAGCCGCCTTTTTCGTGGACCGCGCCGGGCGCGCAGGCTAATCTGCTCGGAATAAGGGGCAAAAGACCCCGAACACTGAGGCAGTTATGGATTTTCCCGAGCGGTTTTCGACGCTTCCGGAATATGCGTTCCCGCGTTTGCGGGCGCTTTTGGATTCCCACGCGCCGGGCGGCGCGCCCCTCGCCATGTCGATTGGCGAGCCGCAGCACGCATTCCCGGCCTTCGTGTCCGAGGCGCTGGCCGAGGCGATGCCGCTCTTCAACAAATACCCGCCCAATGACGGATCGCCGGACCTTCTGGCGGCGATTGGCGACTGGATCGCGGGGCGCTACGGCGTCACGGTGGACCCCGCCACGCAAGTCCTCGCCCTGAACGGCACGCGCGAGGGGCTCTTTGCGGCCTGCCTTGCGCTCTGCCCGGATCGCAAGGCAGGCGCCACGCCCCGGGTCGCCATGCCGAACCCGTTCTATCAGGTCTATGCCGTGGGCGCGAAGGCCGCCGGGGCCGAGCCGCTTTTCGTGAATGCCACCCGCGACACCGGGTTCCTGCCGGATTTCACGACCCTGTCGGAGGCCGAACTCGACGAGACCGCCATCGCCTATGTCTGTTCCCCCTCGAACCCGCAGGGGGCCGTCGCGGATGCCGCGTATTGGCGCGCGCTGCTGACGCTGGCCGAGAGGCATGATTTCTATGTCTTCGCCGATGAGTGCTATTCCGAGGTCTATCGCAACACACCGCCCCCCGGCGCGCTGCAGATCGCGACCGAGATGGGTGTGGACCCGGACCGGGTGGTGATCTTTCACTCCCTGTCCAAGCGGTCGAACCTGCCGGGCCTGCGCTCGGGCTTTGCCGCCGGGGGCCCCCGGGCCATGGCCGAGCTGAAGAAGCTGCGCGCCTATGCCGGTGCGCCCCTGCCCGGCCCGCTGCAGGCGGTCGCCGCCAAGGTCTGGCGCGACGAGGCCCATGTGGTCGAGAACCGCGCGCTCTATGCCGCCAAGTTCGATCGGGCCGATGCGGTGTTCGCCGACCTGCCCGCCTATGTGAGCCCCTCTGCCGGGTTCTTTCTGTGGCTGCCCGTCCCCGATGGCGAGGCAGCGGCCCTGAAGCTCTGGACCGAGACCGGATTGCGGGTGTTGCCCGGAGCCTATCTCAGCCGCGACACCGATCGCGGCAATCCCGGCAAGGGGTTTATCCGGGTCGCGCTGGTCGCGCCCGCCGAGGATGTGGATCGGGGCCTGATCCACATTCGCGATTGTCTGTATTCCTGAGGAGAGCGCGTCGATGGCTTACCAACCCCTCCGTCAACGAGACCCATTGCTCGACACCAACACCCAGGCCGCGCTGGAACGACGCGGGCGCGAGCTTCTGGGCGTGGCCCTTGTGGCCATGGCCCTCGCGCTGGCCCTGTCCCTGGCGAGCTATGTGCCGGACGATCCCGGCTGGATGAGCACGAGCCAGGCGCCCGCCGAGAACTGGATGGGCCGCCCCGGCGCGACCATCGCCGCACCGCTCAACATCATCATCGGACAGGGCTCCTGGGCCTTGGTGGTCATCCTCGCGCTCTGGGGCGGGCGGTTCATGCTCCATCGCGGGGCGGACCGCTTCGTCGGGCGGATGATCTTCGCGCCCATCGCCGTGGCCGCCGTGGCGGTCTATGCCGCGACACTGGTGCCGGGGCCGGACTGGACCCATTCCTTTGGCTTGGGCGGGCTCTTTGGCGATACGGTGCTGGGCGCGGTGCTGGGCGTGTCGCCCATCGCCCCCGGTCTGGCGCTGAAGCTGACCTCGCTGACCCTTGCGGTGCTGTCGCTCGGGCTGGTCGCCTATGTGGCCGGGTTTGTCCGTGACGAACTGCGCCGCATGGCCGTGTTCTTCCTGATCGGGCTGGTGACGGTCTATGAGGCCGTGTTGCGCCTGCTGGGCCGGGCGGGCTCCGGCGCGGTGGCGGCGGGATCGGCTGGTTGGCAGGCCCACAAGACCCGCGCGGCGGATCGCGCCGCGGATCGCGACGCGCAGAAGGCCGCCGCGATTGCCGCCGTGCGCAACGATCCGGTGATCTCGGGCCACACGCCTGCGCGCGTGCTGCGCGCCGAGCCCGCGCTGAGCCGCGAAGACGAGATGCTGGTCGAGGACGACGCGTTCGAAGTGGCCGAGGAATATGCCCCCGAGATGCCCGAACCGCTGGCCAAGCCGAGCCTTCTGGCCCGGGTGAAGGCCCGCGCGCTGGCCCTGCCCACGCCGGAACTGGTCGACCCGGAACCGCTGGACGCGGATGTCCCGCCGAGCGAACCGGACCGGGTCTCAGCAGCGATCACCGATGCTATCACCCGCCGGCGCAATCGCGTCTCCGGACGCAGCCTGATGCTGCCCAAGGCCCCGCCCGTCACACCCGAGGCGAGCCCGGCCGCTATCCTGCCTGCCGAGCCACCCCTGACCAGCCGGAGTGCCGCGCCAGTCGAAACAGCGGACGCGCATTGGGACATTCCCGAGGATCTCGACGCCGCGCCCATGGCCGACGACATGGACCTCGCCCCGCACGAGACCGACGAGGACTGGCCCGAGGCACTCTCCGACGCGCCCGAGCCGGAGGATGATCTGGCCGCCTCCGATATCGTGCAGCCCCGCGCGGCCCCCGTGCTCGACCGGACCGCGCCGATCTTTCAGCGTCCGCGCACGCCGGAGCCGAAATCCGTGGTTCAGCACCCGCCGCGCAAGGCGCCGCAACCCTCGCGTGCCGCACAGGCCGAGGCGCAGCCCGCCCTGCAATTCGAACCCAAGGAAGTGGCGGAGTATGAAAGCCCGCCCCTGTCGCTGCTGACCAGCCCGCGCAGCATCGAGCGGTTGCACCTGAGTGACGAGGCGCTCGAAGAGAACGCCCGCATGCTCGAGTCGGTGCTCGATGATTACGGGGTGAAGGGCGAGATCGTCAGCGTCCGCCCCGGCCCCGTGGTCACCATGTACGAGCTGGAGCCTGCGCCGGGCCTCAAGGCCAGCCGGGTAATCGGTCTGTCGGACGACATCGCGCGGTCGATGTCGGCGCTGTCGGCGCGGGTGTCGACCGTGCCGGGGCGCTCGGTGATCGGGATCGAACTGCCCAATGCCCAACGCGAAAAGGTCGTGCTGCGCGAGATCCTCAGCGCCCGCGATTTCGGCGACAGCAACCTGCGCCTGCCGCTCGCGCTTGGCAAGGATATCGGCGGTGAGCCCGTGGTGGCGAACCTCGCCAAGATGCCCCACCTGCTGATCGCGGGGACGACGGGCTCGGGAAAATCCGTGGCCATCAACACCATGATCCTGAGCCTGCTCTACAAGCTCAGCCCCGAGGAATGCCGGTTGATCATGATCGACCCCAAGATGCTGGAACTCAGCGTCTATGACGGCATTCCCCATCTGCTCAGCCCGGTTGTGACCGACCCCAAGAAGGCGGTGGTCGCCCTGAAATGGGTCGTGGCCGAGATGGAAGAGCGCTATCGCAAGATGTCCAAGATGGGTGTGCGCAATATCGAAGGGTACAACGGCCGGGTGAAGGATGCGCTCGACAAGGGCGAGATGTTCACCCGCACGGTCCAGACCGGCTTTGACGACGAAACCGGCGAACCGGTCTTCGAGACCGAAGAGAACATGCCCGAGGCCCTGCCTTATATCGTCGTGATCGTCGATGAGATGGCCGACCTGATGATGGTCGCCGGCAAGGAGATCGAGGCCTGCATCCAGCGTCTGGCGCAGATGGCGCGCGCCTCGGGGATCCACCTGATCATGGCCACGCAGCGCCCCTCGGTCGATGTGATCACCGGCACGATCAAAGCCAACTTCCCGACCCGGATCTCGTTCCAGGTCACCTCGAAGATCGACAGCCGCACGATCCTGGGCGAGATGGGCGCCGAACAGCTGCTGGGCATGGGCGACATGCTCTATATGGCGGGCGGGTCCAAGATCACCCGCGTCCACGGGCCCTTCGTCTCGGATGAAGAGGTCGAAGAGGTCGTCACCCATCTGAAATCCTTCGGGCCGCCGGAATACATGAGCGGCGTGGTCGAGGGCGTAGATGACGAGAAGGCCGATGACATCGATCTGGTGCTGGGTCTCGGCGGGAACACCGATGGCGAGGACGCGCTCTATGATCAGGCGGTGGCGATCGTGATCAAGGATCGCAAATGCTCGACTTCTTATATCCAACGCAAACTCGCCATCGGCTACAACAAGGCCGCGCGCCTTGTGGAGCAGATGGAGGATGAAGGCCTCGTCTCCCCCGCAAACCATGTGGGCAAGCGCGAAATTCTGGTGCCGGAACAAGGCTGATCTGCCCCCCTGTCCCGGCGCGCATAAGGGCCGGGACAGATGCTGTTTCCCTATGCCTATGCCCCCGATGATTTCGAACATGGGCTGCCGGATGAGCATGGGGACAGGGCCTATGGCGTCGGCGGGTTCCAGCTAGCGCTGAAGGCGGAAACCGCGCCCACGATTGTCGAGCTCAACGACAATGACCCCGTGTCCGACGAGGTAGATTCGTCACAAACGATCGCCAGCTGACCATCGGCGGCGATACAGTCCCCGCCCCTGCAGCCCGCACAGAGCGATTGATTCCCGCCGATCGACTGCAGAGCCGTCTACGCTTTCGCCATTTCAAGAATGGCAAACCCCTGTCTGAAACGCCAAGCCCTTGAACCTCGGGGCCCTGGCTTGCGTGCCCCGGAGCCGCATGGCGCGGGACACATGTGCCCCGCGCGGTCCCGCCCGGGATCGGCTGGGTCTCGCCAGCGTGACCCGGTGGCTATGGCATAGCGGACCGCTCACCCCTAGATACCACTTCATGAAACGCCGCGATTTTACCGCCCTCGCCCTTGCCGGCCTTCTGGCCCCGTCCCTCTCTGCCCCGGCCCTCGCCCAGAGCGGCGGATTGATCCCGCTGAGCGAGATCTCCGCCTATCTGCGCGGGCTCGATCTGGCGCAGGCCCCGTTCACCCAGCGCAATGCCGATGGCTCGACCTCCACGGGCACGCTCTTTCTGCGCCGCCCCGGACGCGCCCGGTTCGAGTATGACCCGCCCGCCGAGGCGCTTGTGATGGTCGGGGGCGGCACGGTCGCGATCTTCGACGACAAGGGCGACCCGACGCCCGAGAGCTATCCGTTGCGCCGCACGCCCCTGTCGGTGATCCTGTCGCGCAATGTGGATCTGGCCGGGTCCGATGCGATCTTTGCCCACCGGCTCGACGGGGAACTGACCACGGTCTTCGCCCATGATCCGAAAAACCCGCAATATGGCCAGATCGCCCTGCAATTCGCCCCCGGTCCCACCCGGCTCAGCCGCTGGGTGATCACCGGCGAGGCAGGCGAGCGGACCGTGATCGAGCTTGGCACGCTGACCCGGCCCGGGCAGCTGTCCAACAACCTGTTCAACATCAAGGGTGAGATGGACCGCCGACGCCGGGACTAACGCGCGGCTGATCTGGACCTTGGCGGCAGGCGGCGGTACACCGACCGCGACCGCGCCTCTGCGCGCCCTTTTGCACGAAAGCCGTCCGCCCATGTCCACCCCAGACACGCCCACCACCGACACGCCCGCCCGCTTCGACCCTGCCCAGATCGAGCCGAAATGGCGCGCGGCCTGGGATGCTGCCGGGACCTTTCAGGCCACGCCGGATACGGACAAGCCGAAATACTACGTGCTTGAGATGTTCCCCTACCCCTCGGGGCGGATCCATATGGGGCATGTGCGCAACTACACCATGGGCGACATGGTTGCGCGCTACAAGATGAGCACGGGCCATAACGTGCTGCACCCCATGGGCTGGGACGCCTTCGGGATGCCCGCCGAGAACGCCGCCATGGACAGTGGCGGCCATCCGGCGGAGTGGACCTATCAGAACATCGCCGTGATGCGCGACCAGATGAAGCCTCTGGGCCTGAGCATCGATTGGAGCCGCGAGTTCGCGACCTGCGACCCGGAGTATTACGCCCAGCAGCAGGCGCTGTTTATCGATATGCTCGAAGCCGGGCTGGTCTATCGCAAGAACGCCACGGTGAATTGGGACCCGGTGGATATGACCGTGCTCGCCAATGAGCAGGTGATCGACGGCAAGGGCTGGCGCTCCGGCGCGCCGGTGGAGCGACGCGATCTGACCCAATGGTTCTTCAACATCTCTGGCATGGCCGAGGAGCTGCTGGAGGCGCTGGACGGTTTGAAGGACTGGCCCGAGAAGGTCCGCACCATGCAGGCCAACTGGATCGGCAAGTCGCGCGGGCTGCAATTCGCCTTTGATCTGACTGCTCCGGCGGGCGGGCAGGAGAAGATCGAGGTCTATACGACCCGACCCGATACGCTGATGGGCGCGTCCTTTGTGGGGATCTCGGTGGATCACCCACTGGCCAAGGCACTGGAGGCCGAGAACGCGGAACTGGCCGCGTTCAACGCGGAGTGCCGCCAGATGGGCACCTCCGAGGCTGATCTGGAGCAGGCCGAGAAGCGCGGGTTCGATACGGGGCTGAAGGTGTGCCACCCGCTCAACCCGGACTGGGAACTGCCGGTCTGGGTCGCGAATTTCATCCTGATGGATTACGGGACCGGCGCGATCTTTGCCTGTCCGGCCCATGACCAGCGGGACCTGGATTTCGCACGGAAGTACGATTTGCCAGTGATCGATACCTTCCTGGCGCTGGAAGATGGCGCACCGGTGGCGGATACCGCCTTTGTGCCGCCCAAGACCGAAAAGGTCCGCTGGCTGGACCATTTCGCAGGCTTGGATGAAGCCACAGGGCAAGAGGCAATCGATGCAACGATTGACTGGGTCGAGGCCAAAGGCTGGGGCACGGGCGTGACCAAGTTCCGCCTGCGGGACTGGGGCATCTCGCGCCAGCGCTATTGGGGCTGCCCGATCCCGGTTGTGCATTGCGAGAGCTGCGGCGTGGTGCCCGAGGCCAAGGAAAACCTGCCCGTGGAGCTGCCCAAGGATGTCAGTTTCGACATCCCCGGAAACCCGCTGGACCGGCATCCGACCTGGCGCGATGTGGCTTGTCCGAAATGCGGCGCCCCGGCCAAGCGCGAGACCGACACGATGGACACCTTCGTGGACAGCTCGTGGTATTACGCGCGTTTCACCGCGCCCCGGGCCGAGACGCCAACGGATCTGGCCGAGGCTGAGTACTGGATGAATGTGGACCAGTATATCGGCGGGGTGGAGCATGCGATCCTGCATCTGCTTTACTCGCGGTTCTTTGCCCGGGCGATGCAGATCACCGGGCATCTGCCCGAGAAGGCCAGCGAGCCGTTCAATGCGCTCTTCACCCAAGGCATGGTAACCCACGAGATCTACATGACCCGCGACGATGCGGCGCGGCCGGTCTATCACCTGCCCGAGAATGTGGATGTGGAGGCGCGGGTGCTGCGCGCCACGGGCGAGGCGGTCGAGGTGATCCCTTCGGCCAAGATGTCGAAATCCAAGAAGAACGTGGTGGATCCGGTCAATATCATCGAGGCCTATGGCGCGGATACCGCACGTTGGTTCGTGATGTCCGACAGCCCGCCGGAGCGGGATGTGGAATGGACCGCCTCGGGGGCAGATGCAGCATTCAAGCATCTGAGCCGGGTCTGGCGGATGGCCAATGAGCTGAGGGGGAGCGACGCCTCGGAGCCCCCTGCGGGAGCCGCCTCGGCGTCGCTGGCTCTGGCCCGGGCCTCCGCCCGCGCCATTGCCGAGGTCACCGCGGGGATCGAGGGCTTTGCCTTCAACAAATCCGTGGCCAAGCTCTATGAGTTCACCAACACGATCCAGAAATCCAAGGCCCCCGACGCCGAGCGGCGCGATGCCCTGCGGATCATGGCGCAGCTCATGTCGCCGATGACCCCGCATCTGGCCGAAGAGGTCTGGTCCATGCTCGGTGGCTCCGGCCTTGTGGCCGAGGCCCCCTGGCCCGTTGCCGATCCGGCCCTTCTGGTCGAGGACACCGTCACCCTGCCGATCCAGATCAACGGCAAGCGCCGGTCGGAGCTTGTGGTGGCCA
Source organism: Dinoroseobacter sp. S124A (assembly GCF_049801015.1). NCBI lineage: Bacteria > Pseudomonadati > Pseudomonadota > Alphaproteobacteria > Rhodobacterales > Roseobacteraceae > Dinoroseobacter > Dinoroseobacter sp. S124A. Next base: position 155,675 of record NZ_JBNAGD010000006.1, read on the forward strand.
AGGATCTGCCCAAGGACGAGGTTGAAAAGCGCGCGCTGGCGGATGATGCTGTGGTCAAGGCGCTCGCCGGGGGGACGCCGAAAAAGCTGATCGTGGTGCCCGGCCGGATCGTGAATGTCGTTATCTGATCGTCGGACCTTCTTGCTGGCCCTGCCCGCCGCCGCCCTTGCGGGCTGCGGCTTCACGCCGGTCTATGCCCCGGGCTCGGAGGCGACCAACCTGCAGGGCACGGTCCGAATGGACGATCCGACCAATGAGGACAGCTTCGACATCGTCCGCCAGATCGAGCAGCGGCTGGGCCGCCCGACGGCACCGATCTATGGGCTGACCATCACCCCGAGCGTCGACGAGGAATCCCTGTCGATCGTGGGCTCGCGCGACATCACCCGGTTCAACCTGATCGGCAGGGCGGATTTCGCCATGCGCAGCCTCGCCGACAACCGCGTGCTGCTGGCGGGGGAAGTGGACAGCTTCACCTCCTATTCCGCCACGGGCACCACCGTCAGCACCCTGACCGCCGAGCGCGATGCCCGCACCCGGCTGATGATCAACCTCGCCAATCTCGTGGTCACCCGTCTCATCGCGTCGCCCGAAAGCCTCGCCCTGTGAAGCTGTCTCCCCGGGATCTGGCGGGCTATGTCGCCCGCCCCGAACCCGACCGGGCCGGCGTGCTGCTCTATGGCGGCGACGCCATGCGGGTGTCCCTGCGCCGGCAGGCCCTGATCAAGGCGCTGGTGGGACCCAAGGGCGACGAGGAGATGCGCCTGACCCGGATCGCGGGGGCGGATCTGCGGCGCGACCCGGCAGCCCTGATGGATGCGATGAAGGCGATCAGCATGTATCCCGGCCCCCGCGCCGTCCATGTGGAGGGCGCAACCGAGCAGGCCGCCCCGGCCATCACCGCCGCCCTTGCGGAGTTCCAGCCCGGGGACGCCACGCTGGTGATCACCGCAGGCAGCCTCGCCGCACGCTCGGGTCTGCGCAAGACCTTCGAGGGGCACAAGAACGCCTATGCCGCCGGGATCTATGACGACCCGCCCGACCGGGCCGAGATCGAAGCGATGCTGCGCAGCGCGGGTCTGGGCGAGATCAGCCGCGAGGGGATGACTGATCTCAACGATCTCGCACGCGCGGTCGATCCCGGGGATCTGGCGCAAATCATCGAGAAACTGGCCGTCTACAAGCATGGCGACCCCAGCCCCGCCACGCCCGAGGATGTCGCCGCCGTCGCGCCTGCCTCGACCGAGGCGGAGCTCGACACCCTGCTGCATGCGGTGGCCGAGGCGGATCTGCAGCGCATCGCGCCGCTGGTGGCGCGGCTCTCGGATCAGGGGGAGGGCGCGGTACGGCTGTGCATCGGGACGGCCCAGCATTTCCGGCGGCTCTATACGGCGGCAATCGACCCGGGCGGCCCGGCGGCGGGCATCTCGCGCGCACGCCCCCCGGTCTTTGGCCCCGCGCGCAACCGCATGATCCGCCAGGCGCAAAGCTGGGGCGCCATGCGGCTGGAGACCGCGCTCGGCATCATCACGGAAACCGACCTGACCCTGCGCTCCTCCCAGAAGGCGCCACAAATGGCCGTGATGGAACGGGCCCTGATCCGGCTCGCCATGCTCGGCGCACAACGATAGCCCCGCAAGGAGTCCTCCGATGTCCGACTACACCGTTTATGGCAGCCCGCGGAGCCGGGCCTTTCGCGTGATCTGGATGCTGGAAGAGCTGGGCGTGCCCTACACGCTCAACCCCGTTGCCCCGCAATCCCCCGAGATCCGCGCCATCAGCCCGACAGGCAAGCTGCCCGCGATGACCGTGGGCGAGACCGCGATCACCGATAGCAGTGCGATCCTAACCTTCCTGGCCGACGCTCATGGCGCGATGACCGCCCCCGCCGGGTCGGTGGAGCGCGCCCGTCAGGATGCGTGGCTCTACCGGATCCTCGACGAACTGGACGCGGTGGTCTGGGCCGCGGCGCGCCATTCCTTCGTGCTGCCCGAGGGGGAGCGGGTGCCCGAGGTCAAACCCTCACTCAAGCGGGAATTCGCCCGCAATCTCAAGCGGATCGCGGCCGAGATCGGGGACCGCCCCTTCCTGATGGGGGACGAGATGACCGTGCCGGATTTCGTTCTGACCCATTGCATGGGCTGGTCGCTCATGGCGAAGTTCGACCCGCTGCCCGCGCCGCTGGATGCCTATCACACTAGGATGCGCGCGCGTCCCGCATATCAGCGGACCTCGCAGGCCGCCTGATCCAGCCAGCGCAGCGCGCCCTGCCCCGCCCAGCGCCCGGTGGCGAAGCACCCGGTCAGCAGGTAGCCCCCGGTCGGCGCCTCCCAGTCCAGCATCTCGCCGCAGGCAAAGACCCCGGGCCGATCCCGCAGCATGAGCTGCGCGTCCAGCGCCTGCGCCTGCAGCCCCCCGGCCACCGAAATCGCTTCGTCCAGCGGACGGGCACCGTCATGCGCGACCGTGACCGCCTTGAGTTGCGCGGCCAGCGCCTCGGGGGATGTTGGCAGGGGGCGGGCGCATTCCTGCACGAGCGCGATCTTGACCGGGGTCAGCCCCGCCCCCTTGCGCAACCGCGCAGAGATACTCGCCTTGCGGGGCACCCGCGCCAGGCGCCGGGCCAGATCCTCCGCCGTGAGATCGGGGCAAAGGTCGAGGACAAGCGGCGCGCCCGCCCGCAGGGCCGGGGACAGGGTATAGATGCCGCCGCCCTCGATGCCCCGCGCGCTCAGCACCACCTCACCGCGCGAGCGCAGCGCACCGGCCTGCATGGCTATCCCCTTGAGAGGGGTGCCGAAATGCCCGGGCATATGGTCCGACCAGCGGCGCGCGATCCCCACATTGGCCGGGGCGAAGGGGGCACAGGGCGCCCCGATCCAATCCACCCAAGCCCCGTCAGAGCCCAGCCGCCGCCAGCTCGCCCCGCCGAGGGCGAGGATCACGGCTTGCGCCGCCACCTGCTGGGGCCCATCCGGGGTCTCGAAGAACACTCCCTCGTCCTTGGCCCAACCGGTCCAGCGCCAGCGGGTGCGCAAGATGACGCCCTGCGCCTGCAACCGCGCGAGCCAGGCGCGAAGCAGGGGTGAGGCCTTCATCGCATTGGGAAACACCCGCCCAGTGGAGCCCGTGAACACCTCCTGCCCCAAGCCGCGCGCCCAATCCTGCACCGCGTCGGGACCAAAGGCCGCGAGCATGGGCGCGAGCCATGCATGCGCCGGGCCATAGGCCGCCGCAAACGCCTCGGGCGGTTCGACCTTGGTCAGGTTCAGCCCGCTCTTGCCCGCCATCAGGAACTTGCGCCCGGGGCTGGGCATCCGGTCGACGACCAGCACCTGCTTTCCCGCCGCAGACAGGACATCTGCCGCCATGAGCCCGGCCGGCCCCGCCCCGATCACCAGCGCATCGGGGCGGCTCATCGGGAGGATCCTGTGGATGAAAGGGCGTGTGTCATGCCGCCTCCATCCCGCCCGGGCGCAGTGAAATCAACCCCTCCGCGCCGGAAAGCTTGCCAGCGACCGCCGACGCGCCAGATTTGTGGCAGACAAGAGGGGAGCCGTTTCATGCGTGAGGATGACCCGATCTGCCCGCTTTGCGCGCGCCCGATCCCGCCCGAAGCGCCCCAGAGCCTGCACCATCTCGTGCCGAAACTGCGCGGTGGCAAGGGCGGGCCAACGGTCCTGCTGCACCAGATCTGCCATAATGAAATCCACGCGGTGCTGAGCGAGGCCGACCTCGCGCGGAGCTATGCCACGATTGACGCCTTGCGTACCCATCCGCATCTGGCCCGCTTCATTTCGTGGATCGCCAAGCGACCGCCCGAGTTTCACGGCAAGACCACCGGCGGGCGCCGCGCTTGGAAGCGCAGGCGATAGGTCACGCTGACGGGGCTGCATCCGCGCGATAAAATGGGGCGATGGAGCATGTCACGTCAGGGAGGAAGCGATGACCGTCCACTATTCCGCAGACAGCCGGGCCCGCGTGGTCGAACTGACCGTCTCGGGCAAGATCACCCATGCCGATTTCGAGGCGATCCTGCCGCAGATCGAAGCCGAGCTGGACCGTGGTCCGTTGAGCCTCGTGGAGGTGATCGACAGTTTCGAGGGGTTCGACCTCGATACGCTATGGGACGGGCTGAAGTTCGACATCGCCCATTGGTCCGAGTTCCGCCGGGTGGCGATCGTCACCGATATGACCTGGTTCAGCCCCTTTGCGCGCATGGCCGATGCCCTCACCCATCTGCAGGTGAAGGAATTCAAGCGGGATCAATTGGATGACGCGCGGGACTGGGCCCGCAACTGGGCCAGTCTCGATCCGTGATCAGAGCTGGCTGTCCTGCAGCCGCAATTGACGGGCCCGGGTGAGGATCGCATCCTCGACCGCCAGGACAGTGTCCACAGAGGCCGGGCCGTTGCGCGTCGCAAGCGCCACCCGCAGGGAGCGGGCATCCAGCGCCGGGTCCTGAACATAGACCGTCGCACGATAGGCGCGGCTCGACCCCGGTGCCGTCCCGAAGCCCATGACGATCACCCCTGTGAAGGGATCCACGGCTTCGACGGGCATGAAATCCAGCACATCGAGCGATGCGGCCCAGATATACTTGTTCACCTCAACGGTGGTGTTGGGATCATCCCGTGCATCGAACAGATCCCAGATCGATCCGTCACTCCCGGAGACATCGTCAATATTCGTGGGCAAGTCTTCCCGCGGCGCGCTGGGCCCGAGGCTGTCAAAGCCGCTACAGGCCGCCACCACCGTCAGAGACAGTGCCAATGCAGAGGCCCGCAAACCCGGATAAATCATTGCGTCCCCCCGCAGGTGACCGTGAACTTCGGCCTTTGTCTTACCCGAGGGCCCGGCACCTCACAAGGCGTTTCGCCGCCCCGTTCGGCGTGGCAAGATCGACCACGCCAAGTTCCGCTCAGAACGGTGCGAAACCGGCCCCTGCCATCACTGTGTCTTTGTTGCACCAATCACTTCGCAGAACGGATTGGCCAATTTGGCATTTCTTGCAATCACACTTCGAACAACGGAAAGAGAAGCATACCCAGCCGGATCCACTGCGCTGGGGTGCACTGTTAACACACGAGGGAAACCCGATGAAAAAGCTTCTCATCGCTTCTACCGCCCTGGTTGCCACGTCCGGCTTTGCTTATGCCGACGTGACCCTGGGTGGCTCCGCACAGTTCGGCGTCATCTATATCGAGGATCGCGCTGATCCCAACGCTGGCGTTGGTACCACCGACTCGGACGCAACCGAAGAGCTGTTCCTGGATTACGAACTCCAGTTCGACTTCTCCGCATCTGGCGAAACCGATGGCGGTCTGGGCTTCGGCATGAGCGCTGAGCTCGAGTCCGACTCCGACGGCGAAGGCAACCAGAACGCTCAGTCGATCGACCCGGAAATCTTCATCACTTCCGGCTTCGGCACCCTGACCGTTGGCGCACTCGACGTCGCACCCGACGCCGCTGGCTTCGGTAACACCCGTGACCCCGGCTACGACGGTGTAGGCGTTGACAACCTGATCGACGCAATCCTCTTCGTGAACGCATCCGACCTGTTCAACTCGGACGAGAGCGGCGCAGCGAACATCATGTACCAGGGCACCTTTGGTGGTCTGTCCCTGACCGCGACCGCGCACTCCCACGAGAAAGACTTCGGCGCAGTTGCCGAGTATGACTTCGGTACCTTCAACGTTGGCCTGTCCTACGTGTCGGTTGACGAAGTGATCATCGGTGCTACCGACGGCGACCTCGTTGCAGACCTTGTCACCGGTGAAGTTTCTGAAGTTGGCGGCACTCCGGGTACTCCCGGCGGTGGTGAGACCTGGGGTGCGACCATCGGTGGCTCCTTCGCAGGCTTCGATCTGGACTTTGTCTACGCAGATCACACCAACGACTTCGACGCAGACGCCAAAGCATATGGCCTGTCCGGCGCATATGACCTCGGCATGTACGAAGTGACCTTCGCTGTGAACCAGGTTGAGCTCGACAACACCGACATGGGTGACATCGACGGCACCGCATACGGTATCGGCGTTTCCTACGACCTCGGCGGCGGCGCATCGCTGCAAGCCGGTGTTGCGTCCCTGTGGAACCCGGCCGAAGACGACAACTTCACGACTGCTTCCTTCGGGATCGCAATGTCCTTCTAATCGACATCTGTCGATTGAAGTTGAGAGCGGGCCTTGTGCCCGCTCTTTTCTTTTGGAAAGACGGGATCTGTGGCACCGAGGAGGGAACATGGGACTGTCAGACATCCAGACGCGCATCGCGGCCGCAGCGGCCAAGGCCGGGCGCGATGCCTCCGAGATCGACTTGATCGCGGTCTCCAAAGTGCAGCCCAATGAACGTGTCGAAGCGGTCCTGAACGAAGGGCACCGGGTCTTTGGCGAGAACCGCATCCAGGAAGCCGCAGGCAAATGGCCCGATTTCCGGGCGCAATTTGACGGCATCACGCTCCATCTGATCGGCCCGCTGCAATCCAACAAGACCCGCCAGGCGGTCGAGCTCTTCGATGTCATCCACACCGTGGACCGTCCCAAGATCGCCCGCCGCATCGCCGATCACGCACAGGAGCTGGGGCGCTGCCCCGAGATTTTTGTCCAGATCAATACCGGCGATGAGGGCCAGAAAGCAGGCCTGCCCATCGCGGAGACAGACGCCTTTGTTGCCGAATGCCGCGCCCTCGATCTGCCGCTGCAAGGGCTGATGTGCATCCCCCCCGTGGACGAGGAACCGAGCCTGCATTTCGCGCTTTTGGCGAAGCTGGCTGCGCGCAACGGGCTGACCGGCCTCAGCATGGGGATGAGCGGCGATTTCGAGAGCGCCATCGCCCAGGGCGCGACCCATATCCGGGTCGGCTCCGCGATTTTCGGCGCGCGGGTTCCCCCCGCCGCCTGAGCCCTCAGCCTACGATCAACCGCGATTGCAGGGTGATGCGCGGCGCGAGCCAGCGCAGATCATCGCGCGCGAGCCCGATACAGCCTTCGGTCGGACGCCCCGCTCCGCGCCACTGGTGAATGAAGATCGCCGAACCCGCCCCCTTGCGCGCCTGCGGCCAGTTCCAATCGGTCAGCACCACCAGATCATAGAGCGGATCCGCCCGCCAGAGCCGCTCATGCCCGAACGGGTGGGGACGCCGGATGATCAGGTTGTAATCGGGATCCGCCACATCATCGGACCAGCCGTCCCGGGGCCGGATCGGCAGCGCCCAGTTGGCTGGTGGCGCCATGCGGTCCGGACGGTAGAGCATCCCGATCAGCCGATGCACGCCAAGTGGCGTGGCACCATCCCCTTCGGCCTTGGCCGCGCTGAGCCCTCCACGTCCGATGGTGCAGGGCAGCACCCGCCCCCCAAAACGCAGCCCCAGCGGGGTCAGGACCAGATCCGTCGGCGTCATGAGCCCGCCGGGGGTGGGGCTGGCGGCAGATCCTCGAAACAGGGCAGCCCCTCCGCCACCACGTGATAGGGTTGCCGGTCCTTCATGAAGATCGCCAGTTTCGAGCCGCCGTAATCCTCGGCCGGATTGTCCAGCGTGCCCACCTTGACGATCACCAAAGGCCGTCCCGGCAGCAGCGTCGTCAGATGGGTGCCGCAGGTCCCGCAAAACTGCCGCGTGCGCGGCGTGTCCAGATCGGACCGGGTGAAGGTCTTGGGCATGCCTTGCGTCACCGCAAAGCCCCCCTCCGGCACGGCCATGAAGAAATTCGGGCCACCACCCGAGATATACTGACATTCCCGGCAATGGCACTGGGCCTTCATCACCGGTGCCTCGGTCACCTCATAGCGGACCTCGCCGCAATAACACCGTCCCTGCATGGACCGTCCTCCCCCTAGAGCAAATGTCCCGACTTCGCCGCCTTGGTCGCGAGATAGGCCGCATTCTCGGCGGTCTGGCCCACCTGCAAGGGCACGCGTTCGGCGACGGCGATACCCGACGCCTCCATCATCGCGACCTTGGCCGGATTGTTCGTCATCAGCCGCGTGGCCGAAAAGCCAAGCTGCCGCAGCAGGTCCGCGCCCAGCCGGAAATCCCGCTCGTCATCCTCGAAACCCAGACGGTGGTTCGCCTCTACCGTATCAAACCCCTGATCCTGCAACGCATAGGCGCGCATCTTGTTGGCCAGCCCGATCCCGCGCCCCTCCTGATTGAGATAGAGAAGGATGCCCGCCCCCTCTGCACCCATCTGGGTCAGCGCCCCGCGCAGTTGCGGGCCGCAATCGCATTTCAGCGATCCCATCACATCGCCGGTGAAACAGGCCGAGTGCAACCGCGAGAGCACAGGCTGATCCCGGGGCGGGCTGCCGATCTCGACCGCGTAATGCTCTTCGCCGCCATCACTGGGGCGAAACACATGGAGCCGCCCGGCCTCGGACACCTCCAAGGGCACCCGCGCCGCGATCACTTCGGCAAGGTCGCTTTGGGCCGGGGTGTCGGCCTCCAGCGTGGTGAGATGGGCCGCCGCCGCCATCTCGGCGGCGACCGGGGCCATGACCACGGCCGGCAACAGCCGCGACTCCTTGGCAAGCACAAGTGCGGCCCGGGCCAGATCCGACGCGCCATCCCGCGCCATCCGAAACGGGCCCTTCATGGGTACGCGCAGGTCATCCGCGGGGTCCGCCACCGCCTGAACCCAGCGCAGATCCGCATCGCGCGGCAGCTGGATCCGGGCCAGATCCCCGTCATAGGCGATCGCGCGTAGGGTCTCGGCCCGCCGTGCCGTGATCGCCAGAACCGCATCTTCGGAGCGCTCGATCACCGCCGCGAGCCGCGCCGCGGTCAGGGTTTCGGTGGCCAGCGCGAGGGCAAATCGCGCCCCTGCGCGCAGGACAACCGGCACGCCCATCCGCAAATCAGCCCGGGCGCGGGCGCGCATTTCGTGGCGATCGGGGCTCAGGGCCATGGTCCGTCCTTGTAACACTTCGCCTCCTCCTGTAACCGTCCGGGCCCGAAATTGAAACATTCCCCGAGCCTGCGACACGACGGCGTGAGCGATCGCGCGGAAACCTTGCCCGATCCGGTTCCGGCACGCATCTGTGATCCAAGCGAACCGGAGGACCCGATGGCCACTTTGAGAAAAATTCTGCTCGTCGATGATGATGAGGATCTGCGCGAGGCCCTGTCCGAGCAGCTTGTGATGACCGAGGATTTCGACGTCTTCGAAGCGGGCTCAGGCGCGGAAGCGATGGAAAAGACCAAAGCCGGTCTCTACGATCTGGTGATCCTCGATGTGGGTCTGCCCGACACGGATGGGCGCGAGCTCTGCCGTCTGATGCGCAAGCAGGGCGTGAAGTGCCCGGTGCTGATGCTGACCGGCCATGACAGCGATGCGGACACGATCCTCGGGTTGGACGCCGGGGCGAATGACTACATCACCAAGCCGTTCAAGCTGCCGGTGCTGCTGGCCCGGATCCGCGCCCAGCTGCGCCAGCACGAGCAGTCCGAGGATGCCATTTTCACGCTCGGGCCGTACACGTTCAAGCCCGCGATGAAGATGCTCGAGACCGAGGATGACCGGAAGATTCGCCTCACCGAGAAAGAGACGAACATCCTCAAATTCCTCTACCGCGCCACCGAGGGCGTGGTGGCCCGCGACGTTCTGTTGCATGAGGTCTGGGGGTATAACGCGGGTGTGACCACCCACACGCTCGAGACCCATATCTATCGCCTGCGCCAGAAAATCGAGCCAGATCCGTCAAATGCACGGCTTTTAGTGACCGAATCCGGCGGCTACCGACTGGTGGCTTGAGGCAACACTCTGCGTCCCGTGTCCAAAGGTCCTATTCTCTGGAACCTTTTGGAAGCGTAGATGTTGAAGGAGCAAGACACCCTATGCTGTGACGGGGTTATGCCACAGCACCTCCCTGTTGGACTGAGCCGGGCCTCGTGCCCGGCTTTTTTTTGTCGCCCAGCACAGGCCGCCATTTTCACGCGCGCCGGATCCGCACCCGGCATCACGCCATGAAGAAGGCACCCGCCGGGACAGCCGAAGGGTGCCTTGTTGACCCCGGCACGCAGGGCGGCGCTGGAGTTCGCACTACTTGGGAGAACGACGCTTGCGCCTCGGACCAAGGCCACCTCGGCGGAGGCGGCCGCGCGAAGAGCCTATGCGGCCGCAGAAACCGCGCCGACAGCCTGCTTTCAAAACGCCAAAGATCTCCGTAATTCAGAGAATTACGCCCGAGCAGAGGTGCTACGCGTGTCTGAGCAAGAAGAACCGCGCAATCGAGGGCCGCTGATCCGTCAGCGCCCCGCCCCGCCAGCACCTGCAATCCGCCGACATGCAGCCTCTGGATGCTGGCGTCGCCTGTGCGCCCAGCTCTCGGGCGGCGCGGCGCGGTTCGGCGATGGCACATGCCGGGACCCCGCACCTTCAGGGGGCGGTCTGGGGCTTTCTTCCCGGGCGGCAAATCGCTAGGCAGATGGCACGCTGTCGAAAGGATTTGCCCTGTGACCTTGACCATCGCCACCTGGAACATCAACTCCGTGCGGCTGCGCGCCGAGCTGGTTGCGCGGCTTCTGCGCGACGAGGCGCCGGATGTGCTCTGCCTGCAGGAATGCAAGAGCCCGGTGGACAAGATCCCTGCCGAGGTCTTCGCCGAGCTGGGCTATGGCCATGTGGTTGCGCGGGGGCAGAAGGGCTATAACGGCGTCGCGATCCTGTCGCGCCACCCGCTGGAGGATGCGGGGCACCGGGATTTCGTCGGCAAGGGCGATGCCCGCCACGTGGCCGCGCGGCTCGGGAACGGGCTAACCGTGCATAACTTCTATGTCCCCGCCGGGGGCGATGTCCCCGACCGCGAGGTGAACGACAAGTTCGGCCACAAGCTCGATTTTTTGTCCGAGATGCGGGACTGGTTCACCGCCGAGCCGCCCCAGCGCGCGGTGCTGGTCGGTGATCTGAACATCGCGCCGCTGGAAGACGACGTCTGGTCCCACAAGCAGCTCCTGAAAGTGGTGAGCCACACCCCGATCGAGGTCGATGCCCTCGAAGAGACCCGCGCAGCCGGGGCTTGGGTCGATGTGACCCGCGCCGATATCCCCGAGGGCAAGCTCTATTCCTGGTGGTCCTACCGGGCAAAGGACTGGTCCGCGGCGGATAAGGGGCGGCGGCTCGACCATATCTGGGCGACCCCGGATATCGCGGGCGGGGCCCATGGATCGAAGGTCCTGCGCGATGTGCGCGGCTGGGAAAAGCCCAGCGACCACGCGCCCGTTCTGGCCAGCTTCACCCTCTGAGACCGCGCCAGAGGGCCCGTGCCGGGAACTCTCCCCTTGGCCTCGGCTGCGGGAGGTTCCATATACCATAGCGAACGAGGAAACGAGGACAGCCATGTTGGAATTCGGACAGGCGGATACCGCCCCCGCGGGCGCAGGTGATCTGATCAAGGACACGACCGAGGCGACCTTCATGGCGGATGTCATCGACGCCAGCCAGGAGATCCCGGTCATCGTCGATTTCTGGGCGCCCTGGTGCGGCCCGTGCAAGACGCTGGGCCCCGCGCTTGAGGCCGCCGTGACCGCGGCCAAGGGCAAGGTCCGCATGGTCAAGGTCAATGTGGACGAAGCCCAGATGATCGCCGGGCAGCTCCGGATCCAGTCCATTCCCACGGTCTATGCCTTTCACAAGGGTCAGCCCGTCGACGGGTTTCAGGGCGCGATCAGCCCTGCCGAGATCACCGATTTCGTGACCCGCGTCTCGGCGCTGGCCGGGGATGCGGATGGCGGTCTAGCCGAGGCGGTCGAGGCTGCCGAGGCGATGCTGGCCGAAGGGGCCGCGGTGGATGCCGCCCAGACCTTTGCCGCGATCCTCGGCGAGGAGCCCGAGAATGCCGCCGCCTATGGTGGGCTGGTGCGCGCGCATCTGGCCATGGAAGAGCTGGATCAGGCCGAGGGCCTGTTGTCGGCCGCGCCGGAGGCCATTGCCAAGGCCCCCGAGCTCGACGTGGCCCGCGCCCAGCTGGAGCTGGCCCGTCAGGCCGCCGAGGCCGGGCCGGTGGCCGAGTTGCGCGCCAAGGTCGAGGCCGATGGCGATGATCACCAGTCGCGACTGGATCTGGCCCAGGCGCTCCATGCCAATGGCGAGACCGAGGCGGCCGTGGACGAATTGCTCGAGCTGTTCCGCCGGGACCGCGAGTGGCAGGACGGAGCGGCCAAGGCGCAGCTCTTTACGATCTTCGATGCGCTCAAGCCCCAGGACCCGATTGCCCTGAATGGCCGCCGCCGCCTGTCGTCGATGATATTTGCCTGAGCGGGTCGCGGGGCTACGTGACAGGTATGAGATTTTCAGCCGCCGACCTTCCCGAGACGATCCCGGTCTTTCCTTTGCCCGGCGCGCTGCTGTTGCCGCGGGCCCGGCTTCCCCTGCATATCTTCGAGCCGCGCTATCTGGCGATGCTCGAGGATGCGCTCAAAACCCCGCACCGCCTGATCGGCATGGTCCAGCCCCGCGAGGTGCCGGGGTCCAAGGATCGACGGCTGCATCATATCGGCTGCGCGGGCCGGGTCTCGGCGTTTTCCGAGACCGAGGACGGGCGCTACATGATCACCCTGTCCGGGATCTCGCGCTTTCGCGTGTCGCGCGAAGTGTCCGGGTTCACCCCCTATCTCAAGGCGGATGTGGACTGGGAGGATTTTGGACGCGATCTCGGCAAGACCGAACAGGATGTGGGGTTCGAGCGGGATCGCTTTCTCTCCCTGCTGCGCCGGTTCTTCGAGGATCAGGAGATGCAGACCGACTGGGACAGCCTGTCGGAAGCCGAGGATGAGTTGCTGATCAACTCGCTCTCGATGCTGTGCCCGTTCAACCCCGAGGACAAGCAGGCCCTGCTCGAGGCGCCGTCCCTGTCGACCCGGCGCGAGACCCTCGTCACCCTGATCGAGTTTGCCCTGCGCGGCGGCAATAGCGAGGAGCTTCTGCAATGACTCAGGAGGCCGGTGAATATGACCGCCACATGCTGGAGAGCCTCGTCTGCCCGGTGACCCGCGCGCCGCTGGCCTATGACGCGGAGCGGCAGGAGCTTGTCTCGCGCGCGGCCCATCTGGCCTTTCCGATCCGCAACGGCATCCCGATCATGATCGCGGATGAGGCCCGCGCGCTCGACTAACCGTCATGGCGAGACCGGGTCAGGCCGCCCCGTTGGGGCGGCGGACGCGCGCCGCTGATCCGCTGCGCCCCTGCCCACCGCCGGACAGGTGCAAAACGCCCCGCACGCCGCGGGTCCGCCGCGCCGCTGCGGCGCGGCGTCCGGATCCGGGGCCAGCGCTTGACCCCGCCCGCGCGGACCGTAGGCTGCGGCCAATCTATCCAGACCAGAGAGTGTTTTCATGACACAGCGCCTGCATATCGTCTTCGGGGGGGAGCTTGTCGACCCGTCCGGCACCGAGTTCAAGAATGTCGACGACGTCCATGTGGTCGGCGTCTATCCCGACTACGCTTCCGCCTATGACGCCTGGAAGAACGAGGCCCAGCGCACCGTGGACAATGCCGAGATGCGCTATTTCATTGCCCATGTGCATCGCCTGCTGGACGAAGCGACCGAGGATTCCTCGACCCAGACGCTGAGCTAGGATCCCATGCCCCGGTCCCTCGGTCTCGCTCTCTATCTCGCGGTGAACAGCCGCCTGTCCGGCTGGGCCGAGCGCAAGATCGCCGAACGTCTGGCCGCGGGCAAGGAAGACCCCGACCGCTATCGCGAACGCCTCGGCGAGACCGACCGCCCGCGCCCCGATGGCCCGCTGATCTGGATCCATGCGGCCAGCGTCGGCGAGGCGCTCTCGGTGCAGGAGCTGATCCGCCGCCTGCGCGAGGAACGCCCGGAGGCGACGATCCTGCTGACCACGGGCACCCGGACCTCGGCGGATCTGCTGGCCTCGCGCCTGCCGCAGGGCGCGCTGCACCAGTTCGCCCCGGTGGACTCGAAACCCGCCGTGACCGGCTTTCTCGACCATTGGCGCCCGGATCTGGCGATCTGGATCGAGAGCGAGCTCTGGCCGCGCATGATCCATGACACCGCGGCACGGGGCATCCCGATGCTCCTGATGAATGCCCGCATGTCCCCGGACAGCTACAAGCGCTGGCGCTGGATGCGCGGCACCGTGCGCGCCCTGCTGGGCCGGTTCAACCGCATCCTGGCTCAGGACGACCAGACCCTGCGCTTTCTGAGCCGTCTCGGCGCCCCCACGGATCGCACCCGCGCCATCGGCAGCCTCAAAGAAGGGGCGCAGGTCCTCCCCTATTCCGAAACGCTCTACAAGGATTTCCTCGAAGAGGCCGACGGCCGCCCGATCTGGCTCGCTTCCTCGACCCATCCCGGCGAGGAGGTGATGGTCAGCGCCGCGCACCGGGTGCTCGTGCGCAAGACCCACCGCCTGCTCATGGTGCTGGTCCCACGCCATCCCGAGCGCGGCCCCGAAATCGCCGCGGCCCTGCGCGACGAGGGCTGGGATGTAGCCGTGCGCTCCGAGGGGGAAGGGGTCGATCTCGACACCCAGATCTACCTCGCCGACACGCTGGGCGAGCTGGGCCTGTGGTACCGGATCGCCCCGGTGAGCTTCATCGGCGGATCGCTGACCGAGGTCGGCGGACACAACCCGTTCGAGCCCGCCGCCCTCGGCTCGGCCATCGTGCATGGCCCCCATGTCTTCAACTTTGTGGATATCTACACCCGGCTCGCCGAAGCCGGAGCCTGCCGCGTGGTGCACAACTCCGAAAGCCTCGCCAGCACGCTCGATGACCTTTTGGCCCCGAACAAGGCCGCGAGCATGGCCCATGCCGCCTGGGAGGTCTCGTCCCGTGGTGCGCAGGTCACCGATATCGCGGTCTCCGAGGTGCTGACACAGCTCGATGATGCCGAGGAGGCCGGGCGCGCCGCTGGCCGGATGCCGGGCTGATGCGGGCCCCGGGCTTCTGGTTTACCCCGCCCGACGCCCCGGCCCTGCCGGCGCGGCTTCTGGCGCCGCTGGGCGCGCTCTATGCGGCGGGGACCGCGCGGCGCGTGGCCAAGCCAGCAGCCCTGCGCCCGGGCATCCCGGTGATCTGCGTCGGCAATATCAATGCCGGTGGGACCGGCAAGACCCCCACGGTGATCGCCCTGCAAATGGCGCTGATGGCCCGGGGCATCGCCGCCCATGTGGTCAGCCGCGGCTATGGCGGCGCGCTGGAGGGCCCCGTGGCCGTGGACCCGCGCTCCCACCAAGCTGGAGATGTGGGCGACGAACCCCTGCTCCTGGCGGCGTTCGGGCCAACCTGGGTCGCCAAGGATCGGGCCGCCGGGGCGCGTGCCGCCGAGGCCGCCGGCGCACAGGCGATCCTGCTCGATGACGGGTTTCAGAACCCGGCCATCGCCCGCGACCTGTCGATCGTCGTGGTCGATGCCCATCGCGGCTTTGGCAATGGGCACGTCCTGCCCGCAGGCCCCCTGCGCGAGCCGGTGGCCAAGGGGCTGGCCCGCGCGGATCTGGTGCTGAGCATCGGGCCAGAGCCGGCCCAGACCCGGTTCCGCGCCGCCTGGGGGTCCGCGCTGGGGCAATTGCCCCACCTGACCGGGCACCTCGCCCCGCTGCAGACCGGGATGGACTGGGACGGGCTGCGCGCCGTGGCCTTCGCGGGGATCGGGCATCCCGAGAAATTCTTTGCCACCCTGCGCGATCAGGGGGTGATCCTGTGCGGGACCCACGGGCTCGACGATCACCAGCCGCTGGACGCGCGGCTCATCACGCGGCTTCTGGCCGATGCCAAGGCCCAGGGCGCGCAGCTGGTGACCACCGAGAAGGACGCGGTGCGCCTGCCGCCCGAGATGCGGGGCGATGTGCTCACCCTGCCCGTGCGGCTCGCGCTGGACGCGCCCGAGGCGCTCGAGGCGGCGCTGGACCGGCTGTTGGCCTGACACGCAAAGGGCGGCCCCGCAGGACCGCCCCGATCTCGCAACATGGCGCCGGGATTACTCCTCCAGCAGGCCATCCAGCACCGCCGAGAAATCGCGGTAGTTCATGTTGGAATAGCTCTCGCCATTGATGATGAAAGACGGGGTGGAACTGATCCCGTCGGCCTCGGCATTCTGCTGATAGAAGGCCACCAGCGCCTGCGCCTTCTCACCATCCTGCAGGCAGGCATTCACCTGCTCGTCGGACATGCCCGCGACACGGCCGATGCGGCGCAGGTTGTCGGCGACCACGGCGGGGCTGCCATTGCCGGTCCATTCGCTCTGCTGTTCAAAGAGCACATCGGTGATCCCGAAATACCGCTCCTCCCCGCCGCAGCGCGCGACCATCCCGGCCCAGAGACCGAAGCGGTCGAAATAGACCTCGCGATAGACGAACTTCACCTTGCCGGTGTCGATGTAGTTTTCCTTGATGTCCTTGAAGACATTCTCGTGGAACGTCTTGCAATGGGGGCAGGTGAAGGAGGCGTATTCGACCACAGTGATCGGCGCATCCTCGGCGCCGAGCGTCATGTCGATGACGCCCGAGGTATCAACCTCCTGCGCCGTGGCCGCCGAAACCGGCGAGAAGGACACGCCCTGGGCCGTGCCACCGGATTGCTGCGTGCTGTACCAATAGGTCCCGCCGGCGATCACGGCGAGGGCAAGAGCCGCACTGGGAAGAAGTCGAGCCATGAAAGCCCCTTTCACGTTTTGGTGTCGTTGGACAGGATGTTGCGCCCGAGCCGGGCAAGTGCTGCTCGCAGCTCGGGGCTCTGGATGTCTTCGGCTGCCGCATCCGCCGCCTGGGCGACCTGCGGCGAGGGTTGGCGCGGGCCGCGCGGTGCCGCGGTGTAACCCGCCTGCGGCTCGGCAAAGCCCGTGGGCGCGGTCTGGGTGATCTTGATCCGCGAGATGGCGTTGTAGCCGTAGCAGGCATTGACCTTCTCGCGCAGCCGCTCTTTCTGCATCTCCAGAAGTGGGGCAAAGGCCCCCGTGGTCAGCACCGTGAGCGTCGCGCCGAACCCGCGCCGGGCATAGCCCACATTCACGGGCCGCGCCTTGGCCGCCAGATCCGGACCGGCAATCTCATCCCAATGGGTGAGCAGTTTGGACACGGCGAAGCCCCGGCTCTCGCCCGCAGTGCGGATCCGGCTTTCGAGCAGCTTGCCCGTCTGGCGGAACCCGAAGCTCCGGTTTTTCACGCGCGTGGCCATCGCCCTCTCGCTTTCGTGTGCATACGCCTTAGTCTAATCGCTTGCGCGGCCCATTCCAGACCCCAGAAGGATCCGATGTCCCACGATGCATAAAAACTTCGAGAGCACCGCAGACAGCGCCGACCTGCTCGACTGGTATGACAGGCATGCGCGGGTGATGCCATGGCGCGTAGCCCCTGAGGATCGCGCGGCGGGCATTCGGCCCGATCCGTACCGGGTCTGGTTGTCCGAGGTCATGCTGCAACAGACCACCGTGGCCGCCGTGAAAGACTATTTCCGCGCTTTCACCGACCGCTGGCCCACCGTGTCGGATCTGGCGGCGGCGGAGGATGCCGAGGTGATGGGGGCCTGGGCCGGGCTGGGGTACTATGCACGGGCGCGGAACCTGCTGAAATGCGCGCGGGTCGTGGCCTCCAAGCATGGCGGGGTCTTTCCCGATACGGCCGAGGGGCTGCGCGCCCTGCCGGGGATCGGCCCCTATACCGCCGCGGCGGTCTCGGCCATCGCCTTTGACCGTGCCGAGACCGTGGTCGATGGCAATGTGGAACGGGTCATGGCCCGCCTCCACGGGATCGAGACGCCCCTGCCCCCCGCCAAACCCGAACTGACCGAAGCCGCCGCCGCCCTGACGCCACAGGCGCGGCCCGGCGACTACGCGCAGGCGGTGATGGATCTCGGGGCCACGATCTGCACCCCGCGCAACCCGGCCTGCGGGATCTGCCCCTGGCGTGAGCCATGCGCGGCGCGGGCTGCGGGCAATGCCGCCGAGCTGCCCCGCAAGCTGCCGAAAAAGCCCAAACCGACACGGCTGGGCTATGTCTATATCGCCCGCCGCGGGGATGGCGCATGGCTGCTGGAGACCCGGCCCAACAAGGGTCTGCTGGGTGGGATGCTGGCCTTTCCAAGCTCCGACTGGACCGAAGAGTCCCCCGCCGAAGCCCCGCCCCTCAGCGCCGATTGGGCCGATCCCGGGCTGGAAGTCCGCCATACCTTCACACATTTCCACCTGCGCCTCGCGATCCGCCTCGCGCAGGTCGGGACCGCCCCGCCCAGCCGCGGCGAATTTACGCCGAAGCACGCTTTCCGCCCGGCGGATCTTCCGACCCTGATGCGCAAGGCCTATGATCTCGCAGCACCCCAGTTTGAGTTAACAGAGCCTTAAACGCTCTGGCCTAGGGGTGGATCCAATGACGGAGGCTGCATGATCCCGCCCAAGAAAATGGCGCGCCTGTCCCGGGCCCTGCCCTTCTGGCTCTCGCTGTTTCTGGTGCCCGCGCTGCTGCTGGCGGCGGCCTTTGGCGGATGGGCGCTGCTCCTGCCGCCGCTGACCAGCTGGGGGCTCTTCTCGATCATGGATGCGGTCGCCGGGCTCGAGACCGAGAATGCCGACCCCGAGACGCCGATCGAGGATCTGAGCTTCTACCGGGTGATCACGCTCGTCTGGCTGCCGGTGCAAACGCTCGTGCTGCTGATGCTGCTGGGCACGGTGCCCGAGGCGGCCCATCTGGCGATCTGGGAAAAGATCGCCGTGTTCTGCGGGTTCGGCGTGGCCTCGGGCACGGTCGGGATCACCTATGCCCATGAGCTGATGCATCAGAAGAACCGGATCGAACGCTGGCTCGCGGACCTGCTCATGGCCTCGGTGCTCTACAGCCATTTCCGGTCTGAGCATCTGCTGGTCCATCACCGCTATGTAGGCACGCCCCGCGATCCGGTCACCGCGCGCTACAACGAAGGGTTCCACCGCTTCTACCCCCGGGTCCTGCGCGAATGCTTGCAATCGGCCTGGGCCGCCGAAACCGCCCTGCTGGCGCGCCGAAACCTGCCCGCCTGGCACAGCACGAACCCCTTCTGGCGCTACGGGCTGCTGCAGCTCGGCTGGATCCTTCTGGCGGGCTATGTGGGCGGCTGGGCCGGAATCGGCCTGTTCTTCGTGCAGGCGGGCGTCGCGATCTGGCAGCTCGAGCTGGTGAACTACGTCGAGCATTACGGCCTGACCCGCAAACATCTGGGCGAGGGCAAATACGAGCATGTGCAGCCGCACCACTCGTGGAACGCCTCGCAAAAGGCGTCGAACTGGCTGCTGATCAACCTGCAGCGGCATTCGGACCACCATTACAAGCCCGACCGGCGCTTTCCGCTGCTGCAGACCTATGATGCCGCCGAGGCGCCGCAGCTGCCCCATGGCTATCCGGTGATGACCGCGCTGGCGATGATCCCGCCGCTCTGGCGGCAGGTCATGAACCCGCTGGTGCGCGACTGGCGGCAGGCCCACTACCCCGAGATCGAGGATTGGGGCCCCTATAAACGCGCCGAGCTGCCCCTGCCGCGCTGAGCCCTAGCGCACCAGCACCGGGGCCGCGTGAATATGGGAGCCCTCCTCCCAGGCGGTGACGATGAAATCGGCCACATCCGCGCGCGAGATAATCCCGTTGCGCCAGTCGGACGGCTCCGTCAGCACCCGGTAGACCCCGGTGCGGCGGTTGTTCGACAGGATCCCCGGACGCGCGATGGTCCAGTCGAGGCCAGAGGCCTTGATCATGTCCTCCTGCACCGCCTTGTCGGCATAGGCGCGGCCCAGAATGGCGCTGTGGCCCATGCGCTCCAGCGTGCTCATGGCGGCGTTGCTCTCGCCCGCACCGAAGCCCGTGACCACCAGCAGACGCTTGATCCCCGCGGCCTCCATGGCCGGGATCAGCACGGCAGTGGCATCGGAAAAGACCGTCGTGGGCCGCGCCAGCGCGGGAATGGATTTCGGGATGCCGAGGGCCGAGACCACCGCGTCGCACCCTTCCAGCGCCTGCGCCACCGCCGCCGGGTCCAGCGCGTCCCCCGCGACCAGCTCCAGCTCGGGATGGTCGTGCTTGATCCCCTCCGGGTGCCGGGCAAAGGCCCGCACGCTGTGCCCCTGCTCCAGAGCGCGCAGAACAACCTCGCGCCCGATCCCCTTGCTGCCACCGATCACCAGTAATTTCGCCATACCGCACCTCCGTTTCTTCTCAGATAGGGTGCGCGGCGCGAAATGAACCCCCGGCAGCGGCCAATTGCGCATGGGCGCGCCCGGCGCGGCAGGACAGCGGGATATCAGACGAAAAAAGACCCTGCCTGAGGGTCAGGCAGGGTCGAGGTGCGTGCCGGGCTGCAGGCCGCAGGCACGGGCGGTAACTTTGTGTCCGTGATGTCTTAGTTGGCGCGCATTTCCTTGCGGATCTGCTGGCGGAGCAAGTCGATGGGCACATCCTTGCCCTCACGCCGGAAATGCCAATAGGTCCAGCCATTGCAGGAGGGCGCGTGTTCCAACGCCGCGCCGACCTGATGGATCGAGCCGGTGACCTGATCCGCGACCAGCGTCCCGTCGGCCCGCACCTTGGCGGATTTGCCCCCCGGAGAGGTCAGCACCTCGCCCGGGCGGAGCATGCCGCGCTCGACCAGCTGGCCGAAGGGCACGCGCGGCTCAGCACGCTTGGACTGGCTGACGGCGAGGCTTTCGCGATCGTAGCGGCGGACATCCTTCAGACGCTTCTCGGCCACTTTGCGATAGGCCTCCTCGCGCTCGATCCCGACGAAATCCCGGCCGAGCTTCTTGGCCACGGCGCCGGTCGTCCCGGTCCCGAAGAACGGGTCGAGCACCACATCGCCCGGATTGGTCGTGGCCACGATCACCCGGTGCAGCAGGCTCTCGGGCTTCTGGGTCGGATGGGCCTTGTCGCCCGCCTCGTCCTTCAGACGCTCATGGCCGGTGCAGATCGGCAGCACCCAGTCCGAGCGCATCTGGATGCCCTCGTTGAGCTGCTTGAGCGCCTCGTAATTGAAGGTGTATTTCGCGCCCTCGGATTTGCTGGCCCAGATCAGGGTCTCATGGGCATTGGTCAGCCGCTTGCCGCGGAAATTCGGCATCGGGTTCGACTTGCGCCAGACCACATCGTTCAGGATCCAGTAGCCGGTGTTCTGAAGCGCCGCGCCCACCCGAAAGATGTTGTGATAGGAGCCGATCACCCAGATCGCCCCATTGGGCTTGAGCAGGCGGCGCGCCGCTGCCAGCCACTCGGCGCTGAACTTATCATAGGTGGCAAAGCTCGCGAACTGGTCCCAAGCGTCATCCACCGCATCGACCTTGGAGTTATCCGGTCGGTGAAGATCGCCCCGCAACTGCAAGTTATAAGGAGGATCGGCAAAGATCAGGTCCACCGATGCCTCCGGCAGGGCGTTCATCACCTCGATGCAATCACCCGCGAGAATTTCATTCCGGGGAAGCGTCGCCGCCTCCGGTTTTTTCGTCTTGATTGTCATATCTGCCTCGTCCGCGCTTTGCGCTGTTGTTGCGTCAAAGATGAGTCAAACGTGATTCGCGGTCAAATTCTTTTTTGAATCAAGAGGTTAGTTATTTTTCTTGATACAAGATATTGTGGACGGGGCGGAAACTGCGTCTATGATGTGGGCTGACCCCAAGATCTAGAAGCGCCGTGCGATGCATTTTTGTCGGGTATCCCGCGTTGGTTTCCCAGCCATAGCCGGGATAGAGGCCCGCAAGCCGGGTCATCTCCGCATCCCGTGCCACTTTAGCAACAATCGAGGCCGCGGCGATCGAGAGCGATTTGGTGTCGCCCTTGATGATCGCATGGGCCGCGCAGGGCAGATCGTCGGGACGGTCGCGCCCGTCGATCAGCGCCATATCCGGCGGCGCGGGCAGGTCCGCCAGCGCCCGGAGCATCGCGAGATGGGCGGCGCGGCGGATGTTGATCTGGTCGATCTCGTCCACCTCCGCCACGCCCAACCCGACCTGGGCCACCGCGCGCAGCTGTTCGGCGAGGGCTTCGCGTCGCTTGGCGGTCACCTGTTTGGAATCGTTGAGCCCTTCGGGGATGTTGTCGGGGTCCAGCACCACCGCGGCGGCCATGACTGGACCGGCGAGCGGGCCGCGCCCGACCTCGTCCACCCCGGCGATCCGGGTGTAGCCTCGGGCGGCGAGATCGTTCTCGAACTGAAAATGGGGGCGGCTCATGGGCCGAGACTGGCCCGGGCGCGCCGGGGCCTCAAGGGCAAAGCGCGCGCCGGGCGGGTCTTGGGTCTGTCTCAGGCGTTGTCGACCTGGCCATGCTTGCGCAGGCAGGGGCGGCTGAAATACTGGCGCCAGCGACCATCCACCCAGCGCTGCCGCAGGCAGCTTTGCGGCACCTCCACCGCGACGTTGCGGCGGTCCAGGCAGGCCTGGCTATAGAAATTGACCCAGCCCCGCTCGGTGTTCAGCCGCCGCTTGCATTGAACCCGGAGGCTGGGGAGCGAGACGTTGGGCGTCTTGCTGTGGCTATGGGCCCCGGAGCCGCTATGGCTGTGATGACCATGGCTGCCATGGTGATGCCAATAGGTCTGACTGGGGGATTTGGCGCTCTTGCGGGCGGCTTTCTTGCGATCCTTGTCGTCCTGGCGGTCATTATAGATCTTGGCCACCACGCCGAGGGCCGCCGCCCCGAAGAGCAGCTTGCCAAGCGTGTCTGAGTCCATGGCGCGGGCCGGAGAGGCGGTCGCGGTCAGGCTGGTCAGGGCGATCATGCCGCTCAGGATGGCGGCGGTCAGGGTTTTGAACATCGGAAACTCCTCTGGTCCGTGGATGCCCCCAGCGTGGATGCGGACCAAAGACGCGCTCAATATCAGGGCCCTGCTATCGTGCGCGCGGCCTGCGCTATTGAATATCCCCGGCGCTCTGGTCACTCTCGGCAGTATGAAACCCGCGTCTCGTCTTCTTTTGATCTGCTGTTGGCTTGCCCTGAGCGCCGGGCCGCTTCAGGCCGCGTGCTATGCGGATTACAAGGCCAAGCAGGACGACCCCCTGCGCCTGCATTACGGGGTGATCGCCCTGAGCGACGACGCCTGCGCCCGCCCCGCCACCGCCAAACGCGAGGCCGAGGCGCGGATCGCCGCCGGGGGCTGGTCGCTGTTGAACATCCTGTCGACCTTCTCGGATGAGGGTCTTGCTGAACGGAAGAAGAATGCCGGACCCTACTACCTCCGCTTCTAGGACCCTGCGCACGGGCAACCGTGTGGTGCTCGCCGGGATCGGTGCGATCGTGACCATCCTGCTGATCGCGGCGGTGGTGCTGTTTCGCAGCCTGCCCGATGCCAATGCCTTCAACGCGCGGGTCGAGCGGATCTTTGTCGAGAATGACGCCCTGACCACCGGGGACCAGATCAAGCTGCTGGAGATCATCGCCCAGAGCGGCACGGCGTTTTCCGATGTGCTGGCCTCTTACCGGGTGGTGATCTTCGTGCTGCTGGTGTTTTCCACAGCGCTGCTGGTGGCGGCGTTGCTGTGTCTGGTGGCGCTGGTCACGGTGAACCGGCGGGTGTCGGAGATCGACAAGAAGGGGATCCAGGTCTCATCTCTGTTGATCAGCCGGGAAGAGCAGATCGTGGTGCTGAACGACATGGAGTTCAAGCTGACCGAGGCCGCGATGGAGACCCTGTCGGTGCTGGCCGAGGCGCGGATGGATGGCGATATCCTGTCCGGGGCGGCGATCGAGGGCATGATCCAGGGCCGCGATTCAGCCGATTGCGACGAGTCCGCCGGGGCGACGCGGATCAAGCGGCTGCGGGATGCCTTGGGCAACCAGATGGTGAGCGAGCTCTTGATCCGGAACATCTCGCGCAAGGGCTATCTGCTGAGCGTGGACAAGGCCTCCATCAAGATGATCTAGGGCCCTGGGCATCAACTTTGGCGCAGCCATCGCATGCGCCCCCCGTGGATCAAGCAGAGCCATGACAGCCACCTGGAGGCGCGGATCGTGCCGCCAGCCCGCGGTCTGGGAAAGCCGCCTCACAGGTGAAGCGACCGCAGTTTTGCCAAGCCGGAGGGCTCGGGGCGCTCCCGCCCCCGGCCCGCGCCCCCATTCGGGGGCTTGTCCGGCGTTGGGCCCGGCCGCCGCTGCGCGGCGGCGGTTGCGCCTGACCTTCTCCGCCCCGGCAAACCTTCCCCGCGGAGAAGATTTTCGTTGCGTTTTCAGAGCATTAGAGATCGGGACCTTCACACTCTGTCAAGATTCACCGCTTGCATGCGCCCCCCGATGCCCCGACGAGTCCGCGCCGCAGGCCTACTGCCTGTGGCTCTGCCGCTGATGCTGACGGGGGTTTTGGGCCTATTTCTGGTACGCCGCCGCCGCGCTGCGTGACCACTGCCAAAGCGGCATAGCCCGGCTGAGATGCAGAAAAGGCGCGCGGATCACTCCGCGCGCCTGTCTCATTGGGTCAGACCGGGTGCAGGGCCGGTTTAGCCTGCGCGGGCCTGCCGCTTGCGCTCATGGGGGTCGAGATAGCGCTTGCGCAGGCGGATCGCGTTCGGCGTCACCTCCACCAGCTCGTCATCATCGATATAGGCAATCGCCTCTTCGAGGCTCAGGGTGATCGGGGTCGTCAGGCGCACGGCCTCATCCGTTCCCGAGGCCCGCACATTGGTGAGCTTCTTGCCCTTGAGCGGGTTCACCTCAAGGTCGTTCTCGCGGCTGTGCTCGCCAATGACCATACCGGTATAGACCGCTTCCTGCGCGCCGATGAACATCTTGCCCCGATCCTCGAGGTTCCACAGGGCATAGGCGACCGAGGTGCCGTTCTCCATCGAGATCAGCACGCCCGCGCGGCGGCCCGGGATCGGGCCCTTGAACGGGGCCCATTCATGGAACACGCGGTTCAGCACGCCGGTGCCGCGCGTATCGGTCAAGAACTCGCCGTGATAGCCGATCAGGCCGCGCGAGGGCACATGGGCCACGATGCGGGTCTTGCCTGCGCCTGCCGGTTTCATCTCGACCAGTTCGCCCTTGCGGGATCCGGTGATCTTTTCGATCACGGCGCCGGAATACTCGTCATCCACATCGATGGTGGCTTCCTCGATCGGCTCCATCTTGACGCCGTCGATCTCGCGAAAGAGCACTTGCGGGCGCGAGATGCTGAGCTCGAACCCTTCGCGGCGCATGTTCTCGATCAGAACGCCCATCTGCAATTCGCCGCGGCCTGCGACCTCGAAGGCCTCGCCGCCAGGCGTGTCGGAGATCTTGATCGCGACGTTCGATTCGGCCTCTTTCATCAGCCGGTCCCGGATGACGCGGGACTGCACCTTCTTGCCGTCGCGCCCTGCGAGCGGGCTGTCATTGATCCCGAAGGTGACGGTGATCGTGGGCGGATCGATGGGCTGCGCGTCGAGCGGCTCGTCCACGGCCAGCGCACAGATCGTGTCGGCCACGGTCGCCTTGGACATGCCCGCGATGGAGACGATGTCGCCGGCCTGGGCCTCGTCGATGTCCTGCTGGCCGAGACCGCGGAAGGCGCGGATCTTGGTGACGCGGAACTGCTCGATCTTCTGGCCGATGCGGCTGAGGGCCTGCACGGTCGCGCCGACCTTGAGCGTGCCGGATTCCACGCGGCCCGTCAGGATGCGGCCCACGAAGGGGTCGGATCCGAGGGTCGTGGCGAGCATCCGGAAATCCTCGTCCTGCCGGGCGATCTGCTTGGGCTTGGGCACATGGTGCACCACAAGGTCAAACAGTGCCGCAAGGTCCTTGCGCGGCCCGTCAAGCTCGGAATCGGCCCAGCCGGAGCGTCCGGATGCGTAGAGATGCGGGAAATCGAGCTGATCATCGGTTGCGTCGAGATTGGCGAAGAGGTCGAAACACTCGTCCAGCGCCCGGTCCGGCTCGGCGTCGGGCTTGTCGACCTTGTTCAGCACCACGATCGGGCGCAGGCCCAGCGCCAGCGCCTTGGAGGTCACGAACTTGGTCTGGGGCATGGGCCCCTCGGCGGCATCGACCAGCAGGACAACCCCGTCCACCATGGACAGGATCCGCTCCACCTCGCCGCCGAAATCCGCGTGGCCCGGCGTGTCAACGATGTTGATCCGCGTGCCCTTCCATTCCACCGAGGTGGCCTTGGCGAGGATGGTGATCCCGCGCTCACGCTCGAGATCATTGCTGTCCATGGCGCGCTCGGTGGTCGCCTGGTTGTCGCGGAACGTGCCCGACTGTTTGAGGAGCTCATCCACCAGCGTTGTCTTGCCGTGGTCCACGTGTGCGATGATCGCAATATTGCGAAGGTCCATGGGAGGTGCCTTTGAAGAGGGAGTTGCGCGCGGACTAACGGGAACAGCCGCCGAAATCCAGCGCTTTCTCTGCGCCGCGGCGCTGGGGCGCGGGGGCGTGTGCCCGAGCGCCCCGGGGGGGGGCTCCGCCGCGCATGGGTCGGGTAAAGCCTTCAGCGCTGCTGGGCGCAGGCCATGGCGATGTCGAACCGGTCCCCGGATCCGCCCCGGCGCTGATAGAGCGCGCGGGCCTCGGCCATATCGCCCTTGGCGTCAAAGAAGGCCTGTAGCGCCAGCAAGGCGAAATCTTCGGGATGGGCGTTCAGGCTGTCGGTGAACCAGCTGCTGACCGCACCGATCTTGCGATACGCATCGACATAGCGGGGCAGCCATTTGTCGCCCTCGGGCGCATTGGCTGGGCAAAAGGCGGCCAGCGCCGTACTGGGAAGCGCCGCGCAAAGCAGCAGCGCCGCGAGGGCAGTGGTCAGGTGCATGAGCGGTCCAATCATCCGGGGGCGGTCCCTCTCGACCAGCAAACCGGCCGCGCAGACCAGCCGCCGGTGCCGCCCGCGCCCCTCCCGCACGCAGTGCGGGCAGCATGGAATGCGCCGCAGGCGCGCCGCTGGATCACCGCCCCGAGAACCCGCGCGCCCGTCTAGCGGTACTGGGCTGCGGTGATGAACTCCGAAAACGCCTCGCACCAGATCACCACGGTCGTATAGGCCGTCAGATCCACGCCCGCCGGCACGTCGAGGATGAACCCGTCAAAGCTTTTGACATCCCCCACCTGCAGCGCACTGGCCTTGAGCGGCTCGAACTCGTCCTCATGCTCGACGAACTCGGAGACGAGGTATAGCTTGTAATCCGGTCCCGGGGCCAGCGCGCCCTGATGCACGATCTGGGTCGGGGTCAGGCTGATCTCGCCCTCGCCCCAGTGGAGCCGGTCGCTCCCCCGCAGCTCCCGGGTCAGCACGGCCGAGAACATCGCGTCCTCGGCGCTCGCCTCCAGCACGGCAGCATCCGGCGAGGGCGGCGCGGTCAGGATCGGCAGAAAGTAGATCCCGGCGGCAAAGCCGACGGCCACAGCGCCGCCATGGGTGATCAGTAACAATAGCAGTTTGCCCATAAAGGCCCCCTCAGCGCAGCCGTTTCAGCATGTCGAGCGAGGCATAGCCATCGGGCTGCAATCCCCGGCTCGCCTGATAGCGGCGCACCGCATCGATGGTATTGGGCCCGATGATCCCGTCGATCTTGCCCGTGTCGAACCCGGCTCGGGTCAGCAGGCGCTGCATCTCCTTTTTCTCCGACAGCGACAAGCCCCGATCACCGCGCGGCCAGCTCGCCTGTATCGGCGGCCCCCCGGCGATCCGGTCGCTCAGATGCCCCACGGCGATGACATAGGCATCGGCGGTGTTGTAGCGCTCGATCACGTGGAAATTGTCAAAGATCATGAAGGTCGCCCCCCGCGCGCCCGCCGGCAGCAGGATCGAGGCCTTGCCATGGTTCGGCACCTGCGCGCCGGTCATGTCGCGCACGCCCATGCGGGCCCAGTCGCGGGGGCTGCGCTTGATCTTTTCACCGGTCTGGCTGAAATCGAACCCCTGCGGCAGGCGCACCTCGACCCCCCAGGGCTGCCCCTTGGTCCAGCCGAACCGCTTGAGATAGGCCGCCGTGGAGGCCAGCGCATCCGTGGGATCATCGCTCCAGATGTCGCGCCGTCCATCCCCGGTGAAATCCACCGCGTAGTCGAGATAGCTCGTGGGGATGAACTGCGTATGCCCCATCGCCCCGGCCCAGGACCCGGTCATGCGCCCGGGCGTGATGTCCCCCGCCTGCAGGATCTTGAGCGCCGCGATCAGCTGCGCCTCGAAAAACGCGCCGCGCCGCCCGTCATAGGCCAGCGTGGCCAGGGCACTGACCATGGGCGTGCTCCCGCGCACGGCGCCATAGGCACTTTCCAGCCCCCAGATCGCCGTGACCACCTCGGCCTCGACGCCGTAGCGGGCCTCGATCTGCGACAGGGTGCGCCGGTGGGTGGCAAAGGCGCTGCGACCGTTGCGCACCCGCGCCTCCGAGACGGCGGTGTCGAGATACTCCCACAGCTGCTTGGAAAACTCCGCCTGGTTGCGGTCGCGCCGGATGACCTGCGGCATGTATTCGACCCGGGCAAAGGCCCTCTGAAAGGTCGCCGCCGTGATCCCCTGGGACAGGGCCCGGCCCCGGAAGCCGCTGATCCAGTTCTCGAACCTTGCGGGCAGGGCCACGGTCTGCGCGAGGCTGACCGGACGGGCATCGGGAAAGGGCGATTGCGCCATGGGCGCCGCCCCGGTGGAGACAGGTAGAAAGGCCAGTGCCATGGCCGCGACTGCTGCTCGGATCATTGGATCTGCTCATCCCTGTTGTTTTGCCCATAAGGTACCCCGAAAAGGGGTTTCGGCAAAGAGGGACGGTCGGATCCCGCGCATCGCGCGCGGTCACATCCGCTTGCGCTTGAGCTTCTTCTTGAGTTTCGCGGATTTGGCCTTCTTGGCGGCGATCTTGCGCCGGACCGGGCGGGACTTGCCGCGCCGCCGTCCGCCGGGCAGGGCCTCGTCCTCGACCGCCAGAAGTTCCAGCCCGATGCCGCCGGTCACCGGCACAGCCTCGGCCAGCCGGACGGTCACGCGCTGGCCCATGGCCAGCCGGAACCCGGTCTCGGACCCCACCAGCGCCTGCGCCTCCGCGTCGAAATGGAAGAACTCCGCACCGATGGACCGGATCGGGATGAGCCCGTCCGCGCCGGTCTCGTCCAGCCGGGCAAAAGCCCCGAACCGCGCCACCCCCGAGATCCGCGCCGAGAACTCGTTGCCGACCCGGTCCGCCAGATAGGCCGCAAGGTAGCGGTCGATCGTGTCGCGCTCGGCCGCCATGGAGCGGCGCTCGCTCTCGGAAATGATCTTGGCGGTCTCGTCCAGCCGCGCGATCTCCACCGCGTCGAGTCCATCCGTGCCAAAACCATGGGCGGTGATCAGCGCCCGATGCACGATCAGATCCGCATAGCGCCGGATCGGCGAGGTGAAATGCGCGTAATCGCCGAGTGCGAGGCCGAAATGCCCGAAATTCTCGGGGCTGTAATAGGCCTGGGTCATGGAGCGCAGGGTCGAGATGTTGATCAGCTCGGCGTCGTCGGTGCTCTCGGCCTGGGCCAGCAGCCGGTTCAGATCCGCCGTGCGCAGCACCCGCCCCTTGGCAAGGCTGAGCCCCGCCGCCTGCACCGTCTCGCGCAGGGCGTCGAGCTTGGTCTCGGCGGGCTCCTCATGGACCCGGTAGAGCAGCGGCGTGCGTTTCTTGGCGAGAGTTTCGGCGGCGGCCACATTGGCCAGCACCATGAACTCTTCGATCAGCCGGTGCACGTCGAGCCGGTCGCGGAAGGCTATGGAGGCCACCTCGCCCTCGGCATTCAGCGCGATACTGCGCTCCGGCAGGTCAAGTTCCAGCGGCTGACGGCGGGCCCGGGCGGATTTCAGCGCCTCATAGGCCGCAAAGAGCGGGCGCAGCACCGGTTCCAGCAATGGCTCGGTTTTCGCGTTGGGCGTGCCATCCACCGCCGCCTGCACCTCGGCATAGGCCAGCGAGGCGCGCGAGCGCATGAGCCCGCGATGGAACTCTTGGCTCAGCTTGGTGCCCTCGGCATCGATGACCATGCGCACGGCCATGCAGGCGCGGTCCACATCCTCGTGCAGCGAGCACAGATCCCCCGACAGCGTATCGGGCAGCATTGGCACCACCCGGTCCGGGAAATAGGTGGAGTTGCCGCGCTTGCGCGCCTCGCGGTCGAGCGCGCCGCCCGGGGCCACGGCCTGGGCCACATCGGCAATCGCCACCCAGAGGACAAAGCCCCCCGGATTGTCCGGATCCGCGTCGGGTGTGGCACAGACCGCATCATCCCGGTCCCGGGCATCGGGCGGGTCGATGGTCACCAGCGGCAGATCCCGGAGGTCGGTTCGGGCGCCAAGCTCGGGCGCGGTCACCGCCGCCGCCTCGGCGAGGGCCGCTTCGGGGAAATCATCGGGGATGCCATGCTGGTGGATCGCGATGAGCGAGACGGATTTCGCCCCCATCGGATCGCCCAACACATCCGTCACCCGGGCCAGCGGCAGACCCATGCAGCCCTTGGGCCCGGCCTGCTCCGCCTCGACCAGATCGCCGTCTGTCGCGCCGAGGATCCCGCCCGGGGCCACGCGCCATTCGCGATCCGCCCCCTTGTCGATGGGCACGATCCGCCCGCCCTCGGCGGTCTTGCGAAACACCCCGAGGATCTTGCGCGGCCCTGTCCCGATGCGACGGATCAGGCGCGCCTCATAGGCGTAATCCTCGGTCTCGACCTTGGTCAGCCGCGCGAGGATCCGGTCGCCCTCGGCCAAAGCCGGGTCGCCCTTGCGCGGGATGATCAGGCAGACCGGCTCGGGCCCCTCGCCCTGCCACTCCATCGGGCGGGCAAAGAGATCGCCATCGCCATCCGCATCCCCGACCTTGAGGACGGAGACCGGCGGCAGGCTCTCGGGGTCGCGGTAGCTGCGCTTGCGTTTTTCCAGATGGCCCTCGGCCTCCAGCTCCCGCAGGAGCCGCTTGAGGTCGATCCGCGCCGCGCCCTTGATGCCAAAGGCGCGCGCGATCTCGCGCTTGTTCGCGCGGGCGGGGTTGTCCTCGATCCAGGCGAGGATTTCATCTTTGCTGGGAAAACGCTCCATCCGCCGCGCCTAGCACGGGTTGCCCGCCGGGTCGATAGAGGGCCGCAGATCGACCACGCCGCGCAGCGCTTTCGGTTCGAGCAGGGCCAATGCGGAAAAGCGATACAGCGCCCCTGAAGTCTCCTCCGGGCCATTCAACCCATCCATGCGCCCCGCTTCAAAAGCAATGCTGCAGCGCCACCAAAGAGCACTCTGAGCCCGAAGGGGCCGATGCTGCGGTCTGTATGGATGGCGGCTTTGGTGAAGGCAAATGCTTGGATAGATCAACGGAGTGCGTTGGCTAACGAAACCTGCATCGTTCCATTTCCAGCTAGACCAATGAGGGATAGATGTCGCTATGAGATTCGTTGCCATCGACGTTGAAACCGCGAACGCCGCCATGGCGTCCATCTGCTCAATCGGAGTCGCCGCCTTCGAGAACGGTACCCTCGCGTCTGAATGGTACTCGCTCATAGACCCGGACGACTTCTTCGATCCCGTCAACATGTCGATCCACGGCATCACGGAAGGCGACGTGCAAGGCGCGCCGACGTTTAAGGAAGCCGCCGTGGACATCGAACGGTTTCTTGGGTCGCAGGTCGTTGTCACCCACACACATTTCGACCGTATTGCAATGCATCAAGCGGCGGGCCGCTGGGCAATCCCGACCCCGGCCTGTACCTGGCTCGACTCGGCACGCGTCGCCCGGAGAACATGGGCGGAATGCGCGAAGTCGGGCTACGGCCTCGCGAACGTCTGCAAGATGATCGGTTACACCTTCGAGCATCACAACGCGCTTGAGGATGCAAAGGCCGCGGGGCACGTCATGCTCGCTGCGATGCAGGAAAGCGGTCTCGATCTCGACGCGATCCAGACGCGCATCTTGCAGCCCATCGACCCGTCGTCGAGCGGAGCCGCTGCGATCACGCGCGACGGAAACCCGGACGGCCCGCTTGCAGGTGAGGTGATCGTGTTCACGGGCGCGCTGGACTTACCGCGTCGTGAGGCCGCAGATCTTGCGGCTTCCGTAGGCTGCAATGTGGCGAACAGCGTCACCAAGAAGACGACCGTGCTCGTCGTGGGCGATATGGATGTGACGAAGCTCGCGGGTCACGACAAGTCGTCGAAGCACCGGAAAGCGGAAGAATTGGTCGAAGCGGGTCAACAACTACGCATCATCCGCGAAACCGACTTCAAGGAGTTGGTCGTGCTTTCCTAAACAGCATACCCAAGTAGCAGGTCATTTAAATCAGTTGCGGACGTTAGCGCTGCCGCAGCGAACTCACCCTCTTTCCCGCTCAGCGGTCGATCCACGCGGGCCGGCTGAGAGCGGCGAGACTGCCGGATCCTCGCAGGCAACGCTTTGCATCCTACCGGGATTACTTGGTGTGTTCACGGGTCGCATTGCGGCCCTTGGCGGCAAACGGTGGCGCGTATGAGAGCGGCTCAGTTTCGCCCTATGTGTCGCCGAGGGACCGGACACCGCCCGCCCCTCGGCACGCCGGGTCAGCCGTTTTTCCGACGGCGGGCCACGGAGGCCATCCCGCCGAACGCCATCGCCAGCAGTGGCAGCGACGCCGGCAGCGGGACCGGCGCGATCGAGGTTCCGGTCTGCGTGGTGAAGCTGGTCGCCAGGGTGTGATTGTCGGATTCGAAGTTCGGACCGGACAGAACCACCGTGTCGAAAGGGGTGTCCGAGAACATGTTCAGGAACACGAAGGGTTCATGGGTGACCTTGCCCTGATAGCTGTCATTCGGATTGCCGTAGTAGGCGGAGGAATTCGCCGCGTTGGTGTCCAAAAACTCGAGCACATCATCCGTGTCGAAGACAAAGACGCTGACCCCGTCGCTGAGCAGCTCAACGCTGTTCCCGACGCTGCCTGCAGACCACCACAGGCCGAAATAGGTCGCCTCGTCATCAAGGGTCAGCGTGGTGCCCGGGCTCGACTGGGAAAACAGGTACTGGGTTTCATCCGCGCCGCCATACTGGTTCACGGGTTTGACGCGACCGGCGCTATAGGTGCCCAGATCGGACTGGTACTGGGTGAACGACCCGGTCCCGAGCGTGTCGAAGGTCTCGACCTTGGCGCCTGTTGCGCCGATCGCGTCGAGATCAACCTCCATGGCGCCGGGATCGCCGATCGTGACGGTCACAGGCACCGCCTGCGCGGCAATGGGGAGAGACAGCAGGAGTGCTGCGGAGCTCAGGGTCAGGATGTTCATAACGTCTTCCTCGCTGGGTAACCTACAAAAACGCGCCGGGCGCTCCTGGGACGATCGACAGGGGATCGTCAGCGGTTCCGGCGTTCACACAGGATCAATATCGCTCGAACCCGGGCCGTGCGACGCAGCATGGGGATAGCGCGTTATCCTTTGGGATAGGTTGGATGGCCCATCAGAACGGGGCCGGGCCTGCGCGCTCGGGATCCCGATCCGCGGGTCCGGGCCAGCGCGGAGGCGGGAGGGCGGTCCCTGCGGGCCGCGCGTTACATTTGGGTCGGGGATTGGGCGCGGGCAGTTGCGGCGGGGCGCGCGAGACGCGTCAACCTAGCCCGCAGGCCCCTCGGTCCGCGCGAGATCCGCGACCGTGTCCACATCCTGCAACTCGGCCACAAGCGCCACGCGGCACTCGCGCAGCCCGGCGCGCGTATCGGCGCGGGTGTGCTCGATGGACCAGCGCACCCCGTCAAAGAGCCGCGCCGGAAGGGCGCGCCGTCCAGCCCAGCCGATCAGCCAATAGCCCCCATCCGGCGCCGGGCCGAGCACCGCGTCGGCGCGCCCGAGGGCGGCAAAGGCCTCGGCGATGCGCGGCGCGGTGATGCCGGGGATATCCGCGCCGATCACCACCACGGGGCCCGGGCCGAAACTGCGCAGCGCGCGCCCCATCCGGTCGCCCAGATCGCCCCGCCCCTGAGGCCAGCGCGGCAGGTCGGCGGGCCAGACACGGCTCGCAAGCCCCTCGACATCGGGCGAGACCGCAAGCACCAGATCCCAGCGCGGATCGCGCAGGCGGCGCATGAGACGGCCCGCCTGATGGCGGAACCACCAGGCCGCAGTGGTCATGCCCAGATCCCGTCCGAGCCGGGTCTTCACGCGGCCTGGGCGGGGTTCCTTGATCATCAGGACAAGGGTCGGGCGCGGGCGGTGCCTCACGGGATGGCCCGCCGCATATGGCGGTGGGGCATCCCGCCATCCATGAACTCCGCGCCATATGCCGCGAACCCCAGGGCCTCGTAGAACGGGATGGCATGGAGCTGCGCGCCCAGCTTCGCCTCGGTCACCCCCGGCATGGCGCCCAGCGCGTCCAGCGCGGTCCTCATGAGGACCGCGCCATGGCCCGCCCCGCGATGGGCCGCCAGTACACAGACCCGCTCGATCTTGCCGGTCTCGCCGAGGATCCGCAGGCGCATGGTCGCCACGGGCCGCTCTCCGTCCAGCACCAGCCAGTGGCGCGCGGCAGCATCCAGCCCGTCCCATTCCTCGTCCTCGGGGACATTCTGCTCCTCGATGAAGACGGCCCGGCGCAGGGCGCGGCACGCCTCGAGCTCCGCCTCCCCGGCGATCTCCCGCACGGTGATCATGCGAAGTAATCGGCCAGAATCCGGCCATAAATGGCCTTGAGCTGCGGGATCTGGGCCACTGCCACCCGTTCATCGACCTGATGCATGGATTGGCCCACAAGGCCGAACTCCACCACCGGGCAATGATGCTGCACGAAGCGCGCGTCCGAGGTCCCCCCGGAGGTGGAAAGCTCGGGCACCCGCCCGGTCTCGGCCTCTACGGCGCGGGAGACCATGTCCGACAGGCGGCCCGGCGCGGTGATAAAGCTCTCGCCCGAGACCGACACCCGGTCGGTGATCATGATCCCGGTCTCCGCAGCCACCGCCGCCGCCTCGGCACGGATCATGGAGGTCAGGCTGGCCGAGCTGTGGGCGTCATTGAAGCGGATATTCACCGTCGCCCGGCAACTGGCCGGGATCACGTTATTGGCCGGATTGCCCGTATCGAAGGTCGTCACCGCGAGGGTCGAAGGGTCGAAATGCGCGGTCCCCTGATCCAGCTCCAGCGCCGCGAGCCGATCCACAAGCCGCGCCAGCGCAGGCACGGGGTTTTTCGCGCGGTGCGGATAGGCGGAGTGGCCCTGTACGCCTTCGGCCTCGAAATAGAAGGTCATCGAGCCACGCCGTCCGATCTTCATCATCTCGCCCATCTCCGTCGGGCAGGTCGGCTCGCCCACGAGGCAGAGATCCATCGCCTCGCCCTCGGCCTCCATCCAGTCCAGCAGCGCCACGGTCCCGTCCCTTGCATCCCCCTCTTCATCGCCGGTGATCGCGAGGATCACGGCACCGTCCGGGGGCGTCCGGGTCACGAAGTCGATGGCGGCGGCGGCAAAGCACGCCACACCGGATTTCATGTCGACCGCGCCGCGGCCATACATCCAATCCCCGTTCCGTTCGGCCCCGAAAGGGTCAAACCGCCAATCGGCGCGCGCCCCGATGGGCACCACATCCGTGTGACCGTTGAACCCGAAACTGCGGGCATGTCCCTTCTCGCCCCAGCGGGCATAGAGGTTCGCGATCCCGCCGCGATCCACCCGGGTACAGGCGAAGCCCGCCGCGGTCAGCCGCGCCTCCAGAAGGGTCAGCGCCCCGCCTTCCTCGGGCGTCACCGAGGGGCAGCGGATCAGCTCTGCCGTCAGGGCGACGGCGTCGGTACCGGCAAGATCGTCCTTCATCTCAGCTCCTCGCGCGGGGGGCTCCCGCGTCCTCGTAAAAGGCGGTGGTCTGGGCAATGACGACCGAGTTCTCATCGAGCGCCCGCTGCATCAGGTCCCGCTCTTCGTCGGGAATGTCATGCCCCTCGGCGAGCCGCTCAGGCAGCGAGCCATAGCCCGTCACCTCCAGCGGGTTGAGATCCGCCTGTTTCAGCAGGGCCACGGTCTCGCGCACCGCCTCGGCCTCATCCACACCCGAGGCATAGCACATCAGCGCCGCCCCGGAGGCATGGTCGGGCAGCCCGTCGCCATCGCGGCGCCCCACCTCGACCAGCAGGGTATAGACCTCATGGGGGCGCTTGGGTTTCTTGGGTGTCTGGGCCATGGCGGCGCTCCGGGCTTTGATCGCGGCAGACCTAGCACCGCAGATCCGCGCTGACCAGAGTGGCACAGGGCGCGCCGCCGGCCGGACCGGGCGCGCAATTCGGCACCCGCCGCACCACGGCGCAGGGCGCATCATCCCGCCGCCCGCGTCTGTCGACGGGCGGCGCAGGCCCCGGATATTGACTTGCGCGCGCGCCGACCGGCCTAGGCGGTGCGTTGCTTGCTATAGGTGTCCTTGTGAATGATCAGCCCATCGCGGAATGTCAGGATATCGACGCTCAGATACGCTTCGGTGGTCCCGTCCTTGTGGCGCGCGGTCCGGCGGTACTCGCAATAGGCCTTGTCGCCCGCGATCCGGCAGTCCAGCGTTTCCCAGTGGACGGTCTCGACCTTTTCGAACAGCCCGGCAAAGACCGCCCGGATCTGCTCTGCGCCCTCGATGCGCAGGCCATGGGGTTCGGGCCCGATGGCATGGTCAAACACCGCATCCGGCGCAAAGAAGGGTATCACCGCGTCGATGTCATTGGCGTTGAAGGCATCGCCCACCGCATCCACGATCGAGAGGGTCAAATCAGTCATGGGCACTCCTCACAGGCCAAGCATGGCGCAGGTTTTGGCAAAGAAGGGGCTGGCCGGATCGGCCAGAACGTTCAGCTCGTCGAAATGGTCCATGTCAGGCACCACGTAGAGCGCGATGGCGCGGGCGGGTGTTGCATAGGCCTCGACATACATCCGGGCCTGACGGTGGAACTCATCGGTCTCGGCTCCGCCGACCACCACGAGCTGCGGCGCATCGGTGACGGGCGGATGGGCGGTCATGGGGCTTTCGGCCTCGGCCTCGGCAGGATCCATGCGGATCCCGGCATTGAGCGCCTCGGTCAGGCGCACCGGCTCGAGATAGCTCAGGGGTGAGACGGGAATGCCCGCTTTGATCAGATCCCGTGGCAGGCCGGGCCCATAGGCGGGCCAATCCGTCGCCATCATCATCTGGGTGATATGCCCGCCCGCCGAATGCCCCATCACGGTCAGACGATCCCGGTTGAGCCCCAGCTCGGCCGCCGCGCCCCAGAGATAGGCCACCGCCTCGCGGATCTCTTCGGAGATCCGGGTGACCGAGACCGCCGGGCACAGATCATACCCGACCACCACCACATTCACCCCCGCCGCAACAAAGGGCGCGGCCAGAAAGCTGTAGATGGATTTGTCGCCGCGCTGCCAATAGCCGCCATGCACATACAGCAGCGTCGGCGCGGTCGGATCGCCACAGAGGAACACATCCAGCGTCTGCCGCGCCCCCGTCCCGTAGCGCAGATCGAGCCGGGAGGTGAGGCCCGCGCGCACCGTGGCGCTGGCCGCGACCCAGCCGGGAATCACGGTTTCCTCATAGTCCGGTCGCCCGGCGCGCAGGTTGTACTGCGCGTCGAATTCGGCGGGTGTAAAGCGGGTGTGGTAGGTCAGATGGTCAGTCATGGCACCGTCTCATAACAGGGAAGATCGAGGCGGCCTGCAACGCGTCGCCAGCTGGGCCAGCGCCGCTCATAGAACCCCCTCCGCCGCAGAGGCCTGTTCGAGCGCGGCCCAGTCCTCGGGCGTGGTGCCGAAGGGACGCATGACATGGGCCTGATAGGCCGGGCGCGCGGCAAGGCGACGATACCAGGCCTCCAGATGGGGCAGCGGCGGGCGCGCGACCTCGATGTTGAAGTAGCGATAGACCACGCAGCCGAGGGGGATGTCGCCCATGGTGAAAGCGTCGCCGCCGACAAATGCGTGCGTCGCGAGATGCGCATCAAGGAGGGTCAGGATCCCGTGGGCCTCGTCCCGAAGCGCCGCGATCCGCGCCGGATCCCGATCCGCAGGCGGTGTTCGGACGGTGGCAAAGAAAAGCTGGATGACCGGCGGAAAGGCCCGGCTGGCGGACCATTCCATCCACTGATCCGCGCGGGCGCGGGCCTCCGGGTCCGAGGGCGAAAGCGTGTCCGCCCCGTAGCGGTCGCTGAGATAGCGGATGATCGCAAGGCTCTCCCACAGGGCGAAATCGCCGTCCCGGATTGCGGGGATCATCCGGTTGGGATTG
Organism: Dinoroseobacter sp. S124A; assembly: GCF_049801015.1. Lineage (NCBI taxonomy): Bacteria > Pseudomonadati > Pseudomonadota > Alphaproteobacteria > Rhodobacterales > Roseobacteraceae > Dinoroseobacter > Dinoroseobacter sp. S124A. Next base: position 193,755 of record NZ_JBNAGD010000006.1, read on the forward strand.
ATCTCGGCATAGGCCGCCGTGTCCAGCTTGCCGAAACGGCCCCCGGCCAGCTGGAGGCGATACGCGAGCCCCAGCTCGCCAGCGGTCCACAGAACCGGGATGACATTGGACGAATAGGGCCGTCCTCAGATCTCAAGCATGGGCCAACTCTCGTTTCTGGGCGATGGATTGGGTGCCGAATTACGGGACCACATACTCGAACAGCCGGTCCCAGCTGGCGAGGATCTTGGCATAGGGCACGCCTGTGTACTGCTGCATGAGCATGAGGTGGTCGAGCCCGATGGTCTCCTGCTTTTCGGCGAAACGCTCGGCCACGAAGGCAGCATCGCCGACCACGATGATGCCGCGGGCATTGAGAAAATCGAACCAGTCGCCATCGGCCTCCGCCGGTGTCATGTCTTCGCCGACGTCGAGATAACCCGCCTTGGTCCATTCCCCCGCCGGGCGGGAGCCGCCGAGGAACTCGTAATAGGCATTGATGGCCGGGCGGATCGTGGCCTCGGCCTCTGCCATGCTCTCGCCCACATAAACCGCCGTGCAGACGCCAACGCCCTCGCCCAGTCGGACCGCCCGGCCCTCGCGCTTGGACAGGGCCTCGCGATAGGGCTCCCAGCAGGCGCGCGTCGCCCGTGGGCCTGCCGGCATCGAGATCACACCCCAGCCGCGCTCCCCGGCGAGCGCGAAAGTCGGCGGGGCATTGGACATCAGCCAGACCGGCGGATGCCCCGGCTGGTACGGGCGCGGATGGACATACATCGCTTTGTAGCTGCCATCCGCCGCGTGGTAACGCGGATCGAGCGGCTCGAAGAACCGGTTGGTCTCGGTCCAGCCCGGCACGGGAAACTCGTAGAATTCGCCCTTGTGGGTGAAGGCCTCCTGCGTCCAGGCCTTGAGGATCACCTCAAGGCTTTCCTGATAAAGCCGCATCACCTTGGCATTGTCCCGCCGGTCGGCATCGCGGTTGAATTGCAACGTCGCGCGCGCGTTGATCCCCTTGGCGACCCCGAAATCCACACGCCCCAGCGTCATGTTGTCGAGTACCCTGTCCGGACAGTGCTATCTGATCCTGTCCCATTTCGCGCCGGGCAAAGGCGCGCCGCCGGAACCGATGGAAGGGTATGTCTTCGACGGAGAACAGCACGCGATCGTGCTGGACGGGGAGGTCGAGCTGCAGCTTGGGGACGAGCGGATCATCCTGCGCAAGGGGGACAGTTTCTCCTATCCGTCGATGATCGCGCATCGGTTTCGCAACCGCACCGAGGCGCCCGCGACGATGGTCTGGGCCATGTCCCCGGTGCGCATCAGCTGGTAGGCGCACGACCCGGCCTGCTTGCCGGGTCGCCTGGGCTTAACGGCCAAAAGGGGCGCGCGCCCCGGCAACCGGGGCGTGAAGGCAGGGGTCTGCCCCCTGCCTGCCGCCATGGTCAGGGCAGCATCACCGCATCGGGCATCGCGGCGGCCAGCGCGGCCGGGGCGAAGTTTTCCAGCATGTCCTCGAGCGAGACGGCCTCCCCCCGGACCACGCCCTGCGCGAGGATCCAGTCGGCCTCGGCCACCAGCAACTCGGCCAGCCCGGTATCGAGGCTCAGCCCGATATCCACATCCTCCCACTGGGCGGCAATATCCTCCGGGGACATCGCGCCGCTCATGGAGGCGCTGACCGCCGCAATGGCCGCCTCGGGATCGGCTTTGACATCCGCATCCGCCTTGGCCAGCGCCCCCATGAAGGCCTCCAGCACCTCGGAGCGTTCGGTGATCATCGTAGGCGAGGCCGACAGGATGTAGTGCACCTGATAGCCGGGCACGCGCAGCTCGCCGTAATCCTCGCCCAGGGTCGTGCGCGCCGCGCTGTAAAAGCTGGGGAAGGGCACGATGGCATCCACATCGCCGCGCGCCACGGCGGGCACCAGGTCGGGCGGCGCGGCACTGACCAGCTCGGCCTCGATCCCGGCCTCGGTCAGGATCTTGTCGAGATAGAAGTTCACATTGGTCCCGAGGGTGGTCCCGATCTTCTTGCCCGCCAGATCCGCAGGGCTGTCCACCGCGCCGCCGGAGGTGTTGACGATCACCCGCGAGCCGGTGAACCGCGCGAGATCCGCGACGACCCCGAACTCCTGCCCGGTGAGCGCACCCACCGCCGCCGGGAACTCGGCCATGAAGGTGATGTCCACCTGCCCGCCCAGCATCGCCTCGAACCCTTCGCGGCCGGTGCGGAAGGCCACGAAATTGATGTCGAGCCCGGCCTCTTTGAAATAGCCGTTCTTGATGGCGATATCGACCTGCGGGGTCTGGGGGTTCGGGCTCCAGGCGAAGGTGAGTTGCTCGGCCAGCGCCGCGCCCGGCAGGCCAATCAGGGCCGCGAGGGCCAGGGGTTTCAGAAATGTCATGGCTGTCTCCAGTGAAGGGTTGTTGGATCAGGTGGCAATCAGGTCTTCCTTCGGCCGCAACAGGCCGAGGATCTCTTCGCGGATATCGAGCAGCTCCTGCCCCGAACGGCTGAAGGCGCGCGGGCGGGGCTGGGTCAGGGCGTAGTGGCGGATCATGCGCCCGGGGGCCTGGCTCATGACGCGGACATCGTCGGCCAGAAGCAGGGCCTCATCCACGTCATGGGTGACGAAGAGGACCGTGGCGCGATGCTTTTGCCAGACCCCCATCAGGAGGCTGTGCATCGAGATCCGGGTCTGGGCATCCAGCGCGCCGAAGGGCTCGTCCATCAGCAGGACCTTGGGGCCGACCACGAAGGTCCGGGCAATCGCCACCCGCTGCTTCATGCCGCCCGAGAGCTGTTGGGGATACTTGTCCGCATGGGCGCTGAGCCCGACCTCGTCCAGCGCCGCGCGCGCCCTGTCGATCTCTTCGGCCTGGGACAGGCCCAGCTGCTTGAGCCCGAAACGGACATTGCCGAGCGCCGTGAACCACGGGAAGAGGGCGTATTGCTGAAAGATCACGCCGACATCATTGGACGGACCGGTGATCGGCGCGCCATCGAGGGTCAGCCGCCCTTCGGACGGGGTCACAAAGCCTGCAATCGCGTTCATCAGGGTGGACTTGCCGCAGCCCGAGGGGCCGATCAGCGCGGTGAAGGTCCCGGGCTCCAGCACCAGCCGGGTGCGGTCCAGCGCCGTCATGTCCCCCTGTTTGGTGCTGAACCGGATGACCACATCCTCGATGCCGACACGGCCCACATTCGGTTGATCCTGCATCAGCCTTGCTCCCAATGGACGAGTTTCTGGCCGATCCGGTGGACCACGTAATCCACGCTGGCCCCGAGAATGCCGAGGATGATCAGCAGCGAGAACATCCGGTCCGTGCGGATGTATTGGCGCGCCTCCTGCAGCCGGAAGCCGAGGCCCGACGAGGCCCCCGAAAGCTCCGCCGCGATCAGGCTGAGAAAGGCCAGCGCCACGCCCAACCGGATCCCGGCAAAGATATGCGGGGCGGCGGCGGGGATGATGACGGTGACGAACTCGCGCAGCTTGGAGGCGCCCAGCGACCGGGCCGCGCGCAGATAGGTGTCCGGCACGTATTGCATCCCGTGATGGGTGTTGAACCACACCGTCAGGAACACCGTGTAGGAGACCACGAAATACTTCGAGCCCTCGCCGATGCCGAACCACACGATGGCCACCGGCACCAGCGCGATGGCCGGGATCGGTCGCAACAGGTTCAGGAACGGGTTGAGCAGGGTCCGCACAAGTGCGACGCGCCCGGTCAGCAGGCCCAGCACCACACCCAGGGACGCGCCGATGCCGAACCCGATGGCGGCCCGCGACAGGGACACTATCAGGTCATTGGGCAGGGTGCCATTGCTCCACATCTCGACCGTGGCAAACCAGACCGACCAGGGGGAGGGGAAGATCGTCTCGGGCACGATCTGGCTCAGGGAAACCGCCGTCCAGATGGCCAGCACGAAGCCGAACGAGATCAGCGGCGCGCCCCCCTCGGCCAGCACCGCCAGCGGACTGCGCCAGCCCCCCGGCCGGGGCCTTTCCGCGGTGGGATTGGTCACAACCATGGCACTTGCTCCGCCTTGTAGCGATGGGCCCGGAAGCAGGAATTGGTCGCCCCGGCGATGAAACTGTTGAGCGGGCTGGGATACTCCGCGAATTCCGGGATCACGTATTCCCAGACCAGCGCGCCGTCGCGCGTGACCTCAAAGAGGCGTCCGAAGGCGCTCTCACAGATCAGGGTATTGCCGTTCCAGAGCCGCTCGGCGCTGCCCATGAAGGGCGAGAAGAACGAGATCGGCGTCGGATCCGTATAGGTCCAGGTGACCTCCATGGTCTTGGGGTCGAATTCCAGTGCGCGGGAGAACGGGTTGGACATGCCCGGGCGCAGGTTGCCGTTGTCGAAGACAAGGACCGTGCCGTCTTCCATTTCAATCGGCGTGTGCTGCTGGGCGGTGATGTCGGGGCCTGCATGCCAGACGATCTCGCCCGTGGTCTTGTTGACCGCGATCACGCCCGAGGTGGTGCGCAGGCTCATCAGGACCAGCCCGTCCCGGGTCTCGGAGACCCCGTTGATCATCGGCCAGTGGCGGCGGTCGAAATTGGGATGGATGGGCAGGTCGGCCGGGTCCAGATGGTCCCAGATGCGCCATTCCCAGACAACCTCGCCCGCCCGGTTCACCTCGCGGACGATATCGGACTGCACGATCCCGTCCGCGCCATCCTTGGCCGGATCGCCGCCCGTGATGCGCGCGGCCTTATCTGCCGGAAGCTCGGCGGCCAAAGTATAGAGCAGGTTGCCATTGGCCAGCCATTGGGCGTCGTGGTGGTGGTAGATGTCTTCATGCTGCCAGACGATTTCGCCTTCGGGCGTGACCTCGTAGAAATCGCCCCCGTGCCACAGGTCCCAGGCCGGATAGAGCGCCGCCGAGGTCGCGTGGCTGCCGTTATAGCCGAGATTGCCATTGGCGAGGATCACCGCATCGCGCCCAGGCCGCACGGGCAGGTGCCACTGATGGGCCGTCTGGCCGCTGATATCGATCAGGTCGACGACACCGCCCCCGGTCTGACGCGCAAAGAGGGTGTATCCCCCCGCCGATCCGCGCGGATCATGGGCGGTCAGACCCAGCCGCCTGCGACGCAGGGTGATCTGATCGGGTAGGTCAGGCTGTCCGTCGGGCATCGCGGCATCTCCAAGGTGACATTAAAACGTTTTAACAATCGGTAGCAGTTGCCCCTGAGTGAGTAAAACGTTTTAAAGCACAGGCAGGCAGACCACGCCCTGCGCTGCCTGCAAACCGCTCACAGCAGGCCGATTTGACCATTTCGAAGGCAGACCGCGTATGACACCCCCTCGGAAATCCCCGGGAAAGCGCCCGACCGTGATCGATGTGGCCCAGGCGGCAGGGGTGTCGCCGGGCACGGTGTCCAACGCGCTCAGCGGCAAGCGCAAGGTGGATGCAGACACCCGCGACCGGATCGAGGCCGCCATCCAGCAGCTTGGATACCGCCCCAACCAGGCCGCACGCCGGATGCGGACCGGGCAGACCAACACGATCGCAATCTTCTCCTCGATGCCCTTTGCCGTGGCGGCCGGCCCGTCCAAGCTCGGGTTCCTGATGGAAATCGCCGCCTCCGCCGCCGTCGCGGCCATGGCGCGGAACACCGCCCTGATCCTCGTCCCGCCGATTGCCAATCCCGAAGAGACCTTGGACACCATCGCCATGGATGGCGCGCTGGTGGTGGAACCTGCCGCGGATGATCCGGTGCTCAGCCGCCTGATCCGCGCCGGGATCCCCACGGTCTGCATCGGCCGACCGCCAGATGCCGAGATTCCCCATGTGGATCTGGACTACCCGGCGATTGCCGAACTGCTGATCGCGCATCTCTTCGAGGTCGGGGCCACGCGGTTTCCGCTGATCGTCGGGGCCAGTTCCCGGCCCAGCAATCTCGCCTTCAAGGCCGCCTATGGCGCGGCGGCCCGGCGCAGGGGCATGGCGGAGATCATGATCGAGGTCCCCGAGGATCAGGCCGAGGCGGGGGCGGCCGCCGCCCTGAGTACGCTCATCTCCCGGGGCGAGATGTTCGACGGGGTGCTCGTGCCCACGGATGCCATGGCCACCGGGGTGATGCAGGCCCTGCGCGACCATGGCCTGACAGTGCCGGACAAGGTGCGGGTCGTCACCCGCTATGACGGGGTGCGCGCCCAGACCGAATCCCCGCCCCTGACGGCGGTGGACCTGAAACTCGAAGCGGTGGCGACCCTCGCCACCCGGCAACTGGTCGAGACCATGGCAGGCCCGGCACCCGGCGCGGCGATCCCCGGACCGGAACCGCGACTGGTGGTGCGCGCCTCCAGCCGGCAATCGCGCGGGTAGCCCCCTCCGGACCAGCGGACAGACCTATTGTCTGAATTCAGGCCCGTGGCTAAGCTCTGCCCAATCAAAGGGATTTGAATGGCTAGTTTTCCGAGTCTGGACACACCGTCACTATTCGTTGCGTCGCCCGGAGACATGGTCAAACTGCGCCGCATGGCCTCGTCGATCTTCGAGGACATGAACCGGCAGGGCGGGCGCTCCCTCGGGATCCATATCTACAAATACGAAGACGCCGAGCTGGAGGATACGGATTCCAAGCCCATCCAGGAGCTGATCTGCCGCCCGGATGACAAGCTCTCGGAAGGGCTCGTTGCCTTCTTCGGCGAGAAGATCGGCAAGGATCTGCATTCCAACTCGGACAAGGGGATGCTCAGCGACCTGCCGGACCTGATCAGCGGCATCAAGCGAAACGGCAAGCGCTATCGCCTCGTCCACCCATGGATCGACGGCGCCGAGGAGGATGGCGGGTTTCCCCTGACCGGCAGCACGTTCGAGGTGCTCTGCGCGATCTCCGGGCAGGCCCGCCTCGACGCGCAGGGCTCGGAACGCCGCCTGCCCTCCTTCCTGTGCTTCGCCTCCCCCAAGGAGGTGCTGGAATTCGACGATGCAGAGGACGCGCCCTGGGGCAATGACCAGCTCTGGGATGACACATACGCGCAACTCAAGAAACAGAAGAAGAAACTCCGGCAGGCCCAGGATGAGCTGTCCCTGCAACGGCAGATGCTGGCGAATTTCGCGCAATACCTGAACCTGTCCGGCCATGAGCTGCGCTTCATTCCGCAGCATGACGAGATCGAAGAGGCCTACCGGTACTGGCTGCGCAATAACGGCTTCACCGGCAGCCATGCGGAGGTCGGCACGAATCCCTTCCTGGGTCTGCGCAGCTACGACGTGAAGGACCACGCATCCTATTTTGGCCGCGAGGACGAGGTGGAAGCGGCGGTCAACCTGATCGAACGGGCCTTCGAAACCCCGGAGGCGCCGCAATTCTACTGGGTCAAGGGGAGCTCCGGCGTCGGCAAGTCCTCCTTCCTGCGAGCGGGCATCATCGGCGAGCTGGTGACCTCGTTTCGCGTCACCGGGCGCTACAGCCAGGCCGTGTTCCGCCCCAACCAACTGCTGTCCAAAGCCGCCCTGTCGCCGGGCAATGACCCGCTCAAGGCGCTGTTTGATCTGGCCATCACCGCGATCCACCAGACCTTTTACAAGGCCCTGCCCGGCCCGGATGTCATGAAGGCACAGTCCCGCGCCTATGAAAGCTGCGCACAAGAGGCCCGGGGTGCCTTCGTGGTCGACACCCTCGACCGGCTGGTTGCCGAAAGCCAGTCCGACGAGACCGGACAACCCCATCGCCTGATCCTCGGCATCGACCAGTTCGAGGAAATCGTGGACATGCTCCATGACCGGGACCGCAAGGCACCATGGGCCAGTTTCGTCGACTTCATCGTGCAGGCCCCCGCCGCCAGGCACATCTTCGTGGCCGCCACCCTGCGGGAGCGGCGGCTGCAGAAGATGCAGGAGCATCCCAAGCTCGCGCCTCTGTGGGATCGGACCTCCTGCCACGAATACGATCTGAAAGTGCCCAGCGCCAAGGACCTGCGCGGGATCATGATGCGCCCCTTCGAGATCATCAATCACAGCTATCTGGCGGATGATCTGCTGTCCCACCTGCTGGCCCAAGTGCGCCGGATCGAATCCGACGAGAAGGGCCGCTATGCGGGCCGCGTCATGCCGCTTGTCTCGCTGGTGCTGGAACAAATCCACCTGGAGGTCGGCGAGCCGGGCTGGAAGAAGAAGCACGAGAAGACCGCCACGCCCCAAGGGCCGGACGGCCAGACGGATGCCTCGGCGGACATGCAGCTCGCCGCGGCGCGCCAGGGCTATGACACGAGCCCGGTCAAGATCACGCTGGCGGCTGCGAAACAGCATGCCGACCTGGACGGGGTGATCTCGAAGCTGGCCGAGCTGGCCATGCAGGAGGCGAAACAGAAGAACGCCCTCAAGACCCAGGAGAGCACGCTGGACGACCTGCTGCGCAAGCTGGTGCGCTGGGCGGGCGGGGGCGCCGAGGAGGACACGCAATTTTCCCTCCCCGCCATCCAGATGCCCAGCACAGGGGACGAGGCGCTGCTGGCCCGGGCCCTGCGCAAGTACCGGCTCTTGATGGATGAAGGCGAGGGCAAGGTCCGGCTGGTCCATGAGACCGTGCTCAAGAAATGGCCCGAAGCGGCGGAGTTCATGGAACGCGAACGCCCGCTCTATCGTCTGGCGCAGGAGATGGAAGTGGACGCGCGCCGCTGGAAGGAAGGGCGCGCCCTCGACACCTATCAGGTGGCTGAGCATGGCAGCGCGGCCTGCGATCTGCTGGGGCGCTGGATTCACCGGTTCAACACCTATTTCACCCCGGAGCCGGAGCCGAAGGACGCCATGCTCCGGGATTTTTGCCTCGCCGTGCTGCACGAGGTCTCGCAACCGCGCGAGATCGTGCAGAAGTCCCGCTTCAAGACCCCGCGCCTGCATCTGGCGGCGCTTTACGGGCGCGCGGACATCCTGCGCAAAATGCTCAGCACGGATCCGGAGGCCGTGGACATCACGCGCGAGGACGGCCGCACGGCCCTTATCGCCCCCTGTTTCAACTGCAACCACGAGGTGCTCGACACGCTGCTCGAATTCGGTGCCAAGGCCGACATCGAGGTGGATGACGGCTACTACCCCATTCATTTCGCCGCCATCGGCGGGGATGTTGCCTTTACGCAGAAGCTGATCAAGGCCGGGGCCATCCCCCGCGACCGGCCCTGTCACCCGATCCATCTGGCGGCGAGCCATGGGCGCTCTGCGCTGGTCCAATTCTATCTGGACAACTGCGACACCCCTCCGGATGTGCGCGACAAGTCTGGCTGGACGCCGACCATGTTCGCCGCCTCCCAGGGGCAATGCACCTCCCTCGACCGTCTCATCGGCCGGGCTGATCTGAACACGAGCATCGATCCGGATGCCGAGGAGCCTTTCGGGATGACCGCGCTCCATATCGCGGCGGCGAATGGCGCGCTGGACTTCGTGAAGGCCCTTGTCGAGGCGGGCGTCCCCGTTACCCAACCCAATGCGGCCGGGGCCACGGCACTCCATTTTGCGGTGCTGCACGGCCATCCGGTGACCGCCAGCTATCTCACCCACGAGATGGCGCGCGGCGACGCGCCCGGCCCGAATGCCAAGATGAACTACGCCTGGGACAGCAAGACGATCGTCAAGATCCGGACCGAGCTCGAGAAGCCGGTGCCTAACATGACCCAGCTCAAGCTGGCGGAGTGGACAGCGCTGCATGTGGCCGTGGAGAAGAACGACACGCGCTGCCTCAAGGCCCTGCTGGAGGCCGGCGCGGATCCGAATACGCAGAACCGTCGCAACAAGACGCCCCTGCACATGGCCATCGAGAAAGAGCACGCGGAGTGCGTCGATCTGCTGGCGCGGGTGACGGATCTCACCCTGCGTGACACCTCCAATGACACGCCGCTTCAGGCGGCGGTCCGGCGCGATGACCTGTCGGCGGCGATGCTGATCGCGGGCAATGACCCGGCGCGGAAATTCGACTATGTCCATCGCTCCCGCGTGACTGACACCCAGAAGCTCACGCTGCTGCATGATGCCGTAGCCGAGGATTTCGACAATCTCACGCGGTTCCTGCTGAACTCGGATCTGCCCGAGGATCTCAGGGATGTCTTCGGCCGCACCCCCCTGCATGTCGCGGCGGCCAACGGGCAGATGAAGCAACTCTCGATCCTTCTGTCCCACGGCGCCTTCGATCACAGCGCAACCGACGGGAAGGGCCTGACCGCGCTGGAGCTGGCCTGTCTGGCCGGGCGGTTCCGGAGCGCCTCGGTCCTGCTCGATGCGTGGGGCGGGGACGCGCTGGTGACCGACTGCCCCGAGGCCCTGCACATGGCCGCACGCGGAGGCTCCACCCCGATTGCGCAGAAACTGGTCAAGCTGGGCTATCCGGTCGATGGCTATGACCGGCGCGGCCTGACCCCCCTGATGATCGCGGCGCAATATGACCATCACGAGCTGGTCGCGTGGCTGCTGAGCGAGGACAGCGTGATCCCGCAACGCCCCATGCGCGACCGGGACGAGATCACCGCCCATACCCTGGCGACCCTGGCCGGTGCGGAAAGCTCACTGGCGCAGCTGATCGAGAATACCGGCGTGAAATCCCTGCCCCTGGCCAAGCTCGTCTGGCAGGCGGTCGAGCATGGTCAGTTCGACTGTGCTGCGCTTTTGCTGACGGCCTCGGGCGACGGCGACATTACAGATCCGGTGACGCAGATACCGCTCTCGGTCTATTACAGCGGTCAGCGCGCCCGCCAGCAGCAGGTCCTGCCCAAGGTCCCGCTGAAACCGGCGGCGCGGCTTGAAGAGATCCTGTTCCCCCAAGCCCCGCCGGAGGCCGAAACACCCGCCCCGGCCCCCGCCCCGCCGCCCACGGGTCAGGACAAGGCCTCAGCCCGGGACGATACCGCCGTGAAACCTGCCCCGGCGCCCGTCCCGAGGGTCCGCCCCCCGAAGTCGGGCACGGTCGACACGGTCACCCAATCGCGCAGACACGGTCTGGCCAGCGATGTCTACGCCCATCACGATCGCAAGAAGGCCCTCTGGCAGCCCGTCGCCGGAGAGGAGCTTGCCGCCTTCATCGAGAAGATCAATCCGGTGGACGGGCGCTACAAACTGAACCTCGAGACTGTCGAATGCCATCGCCGCAGCCTGCCCTGGTACGACACGGTCGAGCTGATCCAATTGCGCGACAAGAGCCTCAGAAAGCCCAAGCTCGCCCTGTGCTATCTGCGGGATGGCGAGAACCTGTTCCGGCTCAACGGGACATCGCCCCCGATCCACGAGGTGAACGCCAAGGCTCCGGTGAAGATCAATGAACAGAACGTGGCAGATTACCTGCGCTACTTCTGCTTCTTCGTGCGCGGCGAGGAAGGCCCGTTCTACGTGCTCGAGGATGCCGCGGACCCGCTGCTCTCGATCCGGGAGCCTACCCTGCGCAGCGTCGTCGAGGGGACCGCGCGCCCGCTCAGTTTCGACGGGATGAACCCGCAGGGGGACTATCTGGTCAACGCCGTGATCTATTATTCCAACGCGATCTTCATAGCCCAATTCGCCGTCCAGCCCGGCGGCATGGTCAGGATGGTCGAGGACGAGCCCATCGCCGCCGACCTGCCCTTCAAGCTTGATTGTCCCCTGTCCTAGACAGCCGGGTCAGCCAGTCCTGCGCGATCGCGGCCACACCGTAATTGCCCGGGGTGTCCGTCGCGAGCCGACGGCGCCAATGGGCGATCATGCTGGGATAGGCGTTGAACTCGTGCTGACCCGCACGCTGGATCCAGCGATCCAGCGGCCAGAAGCGGAACCCGCTGTCCCATTGATCCAGCACCGCCTCCGAGGGGCGCGCCGAGGTGGAACCCTTGGACAGAACCTCCACGAAACTGTCGCCCTCCTTGCCGCCCAGCCGGGTCAGGGCCTCGGTCCGGCGCTCCTTGAAGATCTCGACGACGCGGTCGATGGCCCCGCGCCCATGGCCCTGCGGCGAGACCCGCTGCACATAGAGAAGCGGCATGGTGCGGTTGATCTCGAGCTGGTCGAGCTCCGGCGCCCAGATCGGATCCCCTGCGGCATTCATCGCCGCGACGTCGAGATTCTCGACCAACCAGCACGCCCGGCAAAGGGTGACGTAATCCTCCGGCACGACGGCGGGCACAACGCGCGGGACCACCTCCATGAACCGGTCGGAGGCAAAGCCGCAGGCCCGGCAGGTCTGCAGGTCCCGGGCTTGGGTCGCGGCCTTGATCCCTTCGGGAACCGGGTCCGGCGAGACCCCTTCGAACGGGTTGGGAACGACGAGCCGTGCGTCAGAAAATCCGGGCTTCAAGGCGATTGTTTTCATCGTTGTCCCTTATGTTCGCGCAGGGCCAGTTCAGCAAAAAATGCCCGCCCCGCATAGCCCCAAGGCCCGCGGCCTATGACGTGAGCTCCTTCAGAAGCCGGTCATGGATGTACCGGTCCAGCGGGTTCGGGCGCAATCTGGCCTGCACATCTGATCCCGGATCCGCGATGGTGCGGGTCTTGCGCAGATAGGCGCGGCTCATCCGGGGCGGCGGAGCCGGTTCAAAATCGGGGTCGAAGAAGGGGTTGGGATCAAACTGCCCCTCGAAAACCGGGTCGGTGAGGTAATTCGGCAGCCGCGCGACCACCGCCTCGTCCCCGGCAATCTGCAACAGCATCTCGCCCCGTTCCATGTCGAGAAACTGTCGCCCCGAGACGAAGCCGACCAGCTCGGACATGCTCTCGGCCGCGCTGAGATTGTTGGCGCCAAAGGCCTGAAACACCCGGCTGTTATTGACCATGGTCTGCCAGTCCAGCGGGTAGAGCTGCTTGAGCTGGCTGACATCCTGCCAGAAGCTCCAGGTCTGCAACCCGTAGCCGCGCAGCAGGGTGATGGCGGTCCGCAACTCGTCGAGCGTGCCGAGCTGTGCCGCCTCGTCCAGCACGAAGAGCGTAGATTTCGGCGGCTTGGTCCGGCGGCGCAGGATCAACTGGATCAGGGCCCCGATCCACAGGCGCAGCACGCGGCCATGGCTTTGCAGCATATGAGGCGGCATCACGATATAGAGCGACAGCGGATCGCCCCGCACGATCTTTTCCAGATCGAAGGTCGAGTGTTCCAGTACGAATTGCACCAGAGGGCCGCGGACAAAATCGATCCCCTCCTGGGCGAAGGCGATGATCCCGCCAAGGGTCTCGGACGCCCCGATGGACAGCGCGCCTTCGATCAGGCGGACCTCCGGGTGCCGCGACTGGCGCAGCCGCTTGGCAACCACCGCCTGCTGCGTGGTCATCTCGTGGATGATCGCGCGCACCTCCATCAGGGTCTGTTTCTCGCGCGGCAGATCCGTCACCACATGGAGCACCACACCCAGCAGAAGCTGGCGCGCCCGCGAGACCCAGAACTGGTTCTTGGTGCCGTCGATACTGTCCGGCAGCAGCGCCATGACCAGCGCGGTCGCCTCATCCACGCTCTCGGCACTGTTGGGGCGGATCAGGTCGAGCGGATTGAACCCGCCCGGCTCTTCGCCGGTGATGCCCATCGGGTCGAGCACGACCACGGTTTCCCCCCGCTCCCGGCGGGCGCGGGCGGTGACGGCGGCATTCTCCCCCTTGGGGTCGACGACGATCACCGGGCCGTTATGGCGCAAAAGTGCGGGGATGATGCAACCCACCCCCTTGCCCGCCCCGGTCGGCGCGATGGTGATCAGATGGCCCTCGGGATCCATCAGGATCGGGTCGACATAGCCGTCCTGCGGCGTGATATCCGGATCTCCGAAGTTGAAGCCGACGGGCGCGCGCGCGTGCTCGGCCTCCATGGACCAGCCCACGAGCAGGCCGTCGCCGGGCAGTTGCGGCGGGTATTTCCGCAGCACCACATCGACGGGAAAGGGAAGGGATCGGTTGGGCATGCTCACGCCTCCCTGCGCAGGCGGCGCGCCGCCTTGTCAAAAATGACATCCGGAACGCGGCCCACGTCTTCCGCCACGGGCGTATCGCTTTCCATGTTCACTTGGCCATTGGTCTCGATCTTGAAGGCAGCCTCGAAGAGGGTCCCGCCATAGAGCACCGAAGCCGACCAGAGCCCGGTTTCGGCATCCTTGCGTGGGGGCGCGATCTTGGCCGCCACGTTACCCGCCACCTGCTCGGGTCCGGTGACGATCTCGAACGGGCCCTCGTCTCCGTGCACGAACCGGCAGAAAAACTGCAGATAGGCCATCTCGAGCGCCGGATCGGCGAGGTTCGGATCCTCGCGCCCATTGATCCCGTGGATCACGGCGGAATCCCCGGTGAGCGCCCGCGCCCCGTCCGACCCATAGAGGCAGGAGACCCATTCCGTGGCCTGCCCCATCTGGGTCGTCTCCATATCGCACAGGATATGCTCGGCAAAGAACGGCAGGGCCATGGCCCGCATCCTGCGGACCCTGCGTTTGCGGGAGAGCACGCCGAAATCGTAGATCCGCTCGGTCAGAAGACGCGCCGTCTCGTCGGAAATGTCGTGCCAGTCGCCATCAAGGGCGGCGGGGAATGAACTGTCTGTCATGGTGTCTCGGTGGTGTCTTTCCGGGTCTCGGGCCCCTTCCCGGAAGGATCCCGGGCAATGGCGGCGCGCGCCTGTGTCAGATCCGTATGCGCGACGCTGAGCGCCACGTCATAGGCGTGGCAGATCTCGAGCAGCCGTTCGAAGGCCGCCCGGTGCAGGCTGTGGGCAAAGGCCCCTTCCGCGGTCTCCCGCAGGTGGATCGCAAAGGCCCGGTCCTGAGAGGGGGCGTCGGTATTGGGCCGGGCCCAGCTCCGCAGGCTTTCGACACAGGCCACGGCGCGCTGCGCATACGCCTCGGCCTCTGCACGGGCGCGGGCTTCGGCCTCGGGGCCTTCGGCGTCGGTGGGCGGGGCAAAGGATGGCGGCGTGGTGACATCGATCACCATCACCGCGCTGTTCTCGGGCAGGCGCGGGATGTCCAGCAGGGGAACGCTGTCCGGCAAGGTGACCTCCCGCGCCGGATAGCCCTGCTCCACCTGTTCCAGCGCGGCCACGATCCCGCGCAGGCTCGCCGCATCCAGACGTTGCGCATTGGCGGCCCGCTCCGGCGCGGTGAGGGCCTCGGGCGCGGCGGGGTGCCGGGCCAGATCATAGAGCTCCGCATAGGGGCGGAAATCGACATGGAGCTTCATCGCGTTGCGGCGACGCTCCCCCGGCTTGACCGCGGACCAGCCGCGCATGGCCCGCTCGACCATCCAGCGCCGATGCTCCGCCGCGCAGACCGCGCCCAGCGATGTCTCCGGCCCCAGATCCGCGAGCCGTTCGGGCGCAAAGATCCGGTCGATCGCCGCATGGCCAAGGGTGGGCAAACCGCCCCGGTGCCGGGTCTTCCAGTCAAAGCCGAGCTCCCACAGGCGCAGCGCGGCCTGATAGGCGGCATCCTGATTGGCCAGCTTCGCATCATCCGTCAGATCCGCCCAAGCACCGCGAAAGCGCTGCCGCTCATTGTGCCAGGCGGCGGTCAGCCGGGCGCGATCCGGCTCCGGTGGTCCGTCCTGCGGACCCCAGGGCGGCGGCCCGTATTGGCGCAGCACATCGCTCAGCCCGGATTTGCGCAGGTTGTCCTGCACGGTGGCGTCGTAATGCGCGTGGATGCTCTTGGCGATGTCACCCCATGTATCGTCGAGAATGCTCAGGGTGGGGATCACATCCTGCATCCCGCCGAAAGGTGCCACCAGATGCCAGGGATCCTCCTGCCCGATCCGGTGGCGCCCCCCGTCGCGGACATTCGACTGCCAGACCCGCGGATAGATCGGCGCGGGCGGGCGCAGACCGCGCCGCATCTCGCTCTCCAGCCGCATGGCCAGCGCCATATTGGTCGCATCATCCGTGCAGCACAGGATCCACGCCGTGATCGGCACCCCGTCCTTGAGATCCTCCTGGCACAGATCCTCGGCCAGACATTGCACGAACTGGATATCCGGACAGTCCTCGGGCGGCAGCGTGCCGTCAAAGAGATGGGGCATCACCGCCCGGAACCGGTCGCGGCCACCGCTGCGATCGCGGTCGACGACGGTGACCTTGGGCCGCCCGAGCCGGGCCGAACAGCCATGGATCACCGCCTCGCGGGTCATGGCCATCCCCAGATCCCCGGCCCCCACGACGACCAGATGCAGCTGCGGGCGGGCCTGCCCCGGGGCGGGCTGCGCCCGCACGGCGCGTTCGGCCAGCCAGGTCCGGGCAAAGAAGTAGCGCGCGGTCTCTTCCCGGATGGCAAAGCCCTGATAGCCGCGCTCGGCCTTGATCCCCGCATCCGAGGTCAGCTGAAGCTGGCGATGGACCTCGGCATTGGTGAAATGCGCAAAGACGATGTCCTTGGTCCGGGCCTTGGGCTGCCGGGCCTTGAGGATCCCCGAGACGATCTGCGCGGTCTCCATGGTCAGGCTGTCATCCCCGGCGGCGATGATCACCCTGTGCGCCCGGTGCAAAAACAGGCCCTGCAAGGCGTTCTCGTCGCGAATGTCGCGATCCACCAGCACGATCCGATACCTCGCGGCAAAGGCCTTTGCCGCATCATCGAAGCTGCGCGCGACGATGGTCAGGCGACACCCCTTCGAGACCCGCTCCCGCGCGATCTCCTGGTTGACCGCGCCATAGCCGATCAGGACATGGCGGTCGCCGAACAGGTTCAGAGACTGGGTCCACAGCTTGCAATAGGTCCAGATCGACGAGGACAGCAGCCGCACCGCCGCAAAGATCAGCAGGAAGGCCGCCCCGAAGCGCGACAGGTTGATCGCGGTCTGGCCCGAGCCCGCGCCAGCGCTCGGATCGATCGCGCAGGTCATTTCCGAGGTCAGGGCGAAGTGCTGCACCGACTTGTAGAGCGTGTGCCAGAACCCGTCCTCCGGGTCGCAGATCCGGTAGCCGTAGTACCCGGTGCCCAAAACCACGAAGAACAGAAGAACGCCGAGATACCGCAACAGCCAGTTCAGGACTTGTCGGACTGTAGGAAAACTGCCTTTGATCGTCTCACATCCTCTGCCGGGTCACGCCGGGCCATCCATGGGCACAAGCCCCCGCGCGCCTGTCTCGTCTTGTGTCGTCGCGTCCTGACCACGGACGGGGCCGGGCCTTTCGGGGGAGTGAACACCAAGTTTCGGAGCGCGCCTAGAAAAAACCGTGCCGAACCAGCACCAAGAGGGGCCGAGCGCGCCATGACCGCAGATCAACCAGACCCCGTCCCCGCCTTTGCCCGCGGCTTTGTTGCGACCGAAGGGGTGCTCGGCGTGACGGGTCACCGGCTGGACCGCCTGACCCCACCCCATCAGGAGCAGTTGGCGATCCTGAGCCGGTCCCTGTTCGCCCGGGTGCATCCTGCCTGCCGGTTGATGTCCTGTCTCGCCGAGGGGGCCGACACCATCACCGCCGAGGCCTGGCCCGCCGATCGCGGGCTGCTCGGGCTGCTCCCTGCGGGAGAGGCCCATTGGCGCGCCAACATCGCCCCGGTCATGGACCCCGCGCGGTTCGACGCGCTCATCGCCCGCGCGCAAGTGGAAACGCTGGGACAGACGCCGCCGGTGGATTGGACCGCGCTCGCCATAGCGCTGGTCGCGCGGGTCGACCGGGTCCTCGCGATCTGGGACGGTGCGCCGGGCAAACCGGGCGGCACCGGATCGGTGGTCGCCGCGGCGCGCGCGGCGGCCAAGCCCGTGCTGCATCTCAGGTTCGACGCGGACGGGTTCACCTGGGTCCCGTGACCGCGCCAACGCTCCGGCCCCGCCCGCCGCGCGGCGCAAATCGGGCCTGTGCGCGCCCGACTCAGCAGAAAGTCACTGGACAGAGCCCCCATCGCGCCCCATCTGGTGCCGATACGAAGTGGGAGATGGCAAATGATCACGATCCTGGATGGCGGCATGGGTCAGGAACTGATCGCGCGGAGCACGGCAGAGCCGACACCGCTCTGGGCGACCCAGGTGATGCTGGACACGCCCGAGCTGGTGCGCGCGGTCCATGACGATTTTTTCGCCGCCGGGGCCAGCGTGGCCACCGCGAACACCTATAGCATCCACCATGACAGGCTGCGCCCCGCCGGGCTCGATGCGCAGTTCGACAGCCTGCACCGCACCGCCTGCACCCTCGCCGCAGAGGCCCGGGATGCGGCCGGTGGCGGACGCGTGGCCGGGGCGCTCGGCCCGCTGAACGGCTCCTACCAGACCGACCGCCTGCCAGAGGATGCCATCGACCGCTTCGAAGAGATCTGCCGCATTCAGGCCCCGCTCGTGGACCTGTTCCTGATCGAAACCGCCGCATCCATCGCACAGATCCGCGCCACGCTGACCGGCGCTTTCGGCCATGGCAAGCCGGTCTGGCTCGCGGTCTCGGTGGATGATGTGGACGGAACCAAACTGCGCTCGGGCGAGCCGCTGGACGAGGTGATGGACTGGGCCGACGGGGTCGATGCCCTGCTGGTGAACTGCTCCACCCCCGAAGCGGTGAGCACGGCCCTCGACGTAATCCGCGGGGTGGACATCCCCTTCGGCGCCTATGCCAACGGCTTCACCCGGATCACCCAGAGCTTCGTGCAGGTCGGCGCGACGGTCAAGAACCTCTCGGCGCGCGCGGACCTCACCCCCGATGCCTATGCCGCCTTCGCCGAAGACTGGGCCGCCAAGGGTGCCACGATCATCGGCGGCTGCTGCGAAGTCGGCCCCGCCCATATCGCGGAACTGTCCCGGCGGCTGACCTGAACCCGCGCCTCCGGCCGGTTTGCCAACCGACCCGCGCGCAAACGCCCGGTCCTGCCTGGCGACCACCGATCTCGGACGCGAGGCACTTGCCGCATCGAAACGCTCCGCATGGCTGGCCCGCAGACACCGATCGCCGCGCTACTCGGAGGCGGAGGGCGCGACCTCCGCGAAATGGTTCATGAATTCGACAAGACCAATATCGAACGCAGCCTCGAACGCTCGGCTCGGTTCCAGACCAAGACCGATCCCCTTGTAGTAATCCGCGATGGCACCCTCATAGCCTCGATCCGTCAGATGATAGACCGCGAGAGCGCCGGCGTCATAGGCCTCGGACGCCAGACGCCCCTCCAGGGGAAACAAGCGCAACTCCTCCAGAGGCGGCAAGCCAGCCCGGTAGCCATCCGAGAACCAGCCGACGCTCCGACCAATGCGCTTGCGATCCGAGAGACCATAGGTGATCGCCCATTCGACGAACTCTGCACTGCCTTCCCGGAACCAGGCTGGGCCGAGCGGGCTGACCATCCCGTTCGGAAGCTCTGTTCGGAGGCGTTTCCCCGCCAATTGGGTTTCCGCATCATGGAACAGCTCATGGGCGAGCACACGCCAGACATCCGGTCGCCGCACCCGGTCTGCGGGACCGGACCCCGAACCGAGACAGATCAGGACGCCGCTCCAGGTGTGTACCCCATCCCAGTCTCCGGGCCCGCGGCACGAGGTGTCGGACCAGAGTTCTGCCTCCTTGTCGGAAAACCCATGGTCGGCCTTCAGAGCGCTGCGGAAATCTGCGTTGTTTCCGACGATGTGCACATCCACCGTAAGCGGGAGTTCCGGGAATGACATCTCTTCGAGCAGGGCTTCGAACAAGGCCAGCCCGGTCCGGATGTCACGGCGGTTCGCGGCATCCACGTCATCGCCAAACCGGACATCATATCGCTGCGCCCGCGCGGGCCAGACCTGCTTGAGCTCTGGTCGTGCCTCCCCGGCCAACCGGCAAAAGACCACCGCGTTGCGCTGCGTGAGGGATTGGAGGACCGGAAGCGGGGTCTCCGCGCGAAACCGGCGCAGGGCTGCGCGGGTGCGCGGCCCGATCTCACCATCCTCCGGACCGGCATCATGGCCAGCCGCGTTCAACACGGACTGCAGGCAGTGGACGCCTGGCTCAGACGCCAAAGCGCCCGTGGCGAGGAAAAGCGCGGTCAGAAGCGATGCAACCAGACCGCGCCCCATGGATCAGTCCCGCAGGAGCTCGTTGATCCCGGTCTTGGAGCGGGTCCGCTCATCGACGCGTTTCACAATGACCGCGCAATAGAGGTTGATGCCGTTCTTCGACGGCATGGACCCGGCCACGACCACAGAATAGGGCGGCACCTCGCCATACATGACTTCGCCGGTCTCGCGGTCCACGATCTTGGTGGACTGGCCGATGAAGACCCCCATGCCCAGCACCGAGCCTTCGCGGACGATGCAGCCCTCGACCACTTCCGACCGCGCACCGATGAAACAGTTATCCTCGATGATGGTCGGGCCCGCCTGCATGGGCTCCAAAACACCGCCGATGCCGACCCCGCCCGACAGGTGGACGTTCTTGCCGATCTGCGCGCAGGAGCCGACCGTGGCCCAGGTGTCGACCATGGTGCCCTCATCCACATAAGCACCGAGATTGACGAAGGACGGCATCAGCACCACGCCCGGCGCGATGAAGGCGGATTTGCGCACGATACAGTTCGGCACGGCGCGGAATCCCGCAGCCTTCCACTGGTTGTCGCCCCAGCCCTTGAACTTGCTGTCGACCTTGTCCCACCAGCCCGCGCCCTGAGGGCCGCCCTCCTGCTGTTCCATATCCTTGATGCGGAACCCCAGCAGAACGGCCTTCTTGGCCCACTGGTTCACATGCCAGCTGCCATCCTCCTGTTTCTCGGCGACGCGCAGTCCGCCGCTATCGAGGGCGTTGAGCGTGTCCTCGATGGCCTCGCGGGTCTCGCCCGTGGTGTTGGGCGTGATCGTGTCGCGCGCCTCCCAGGCGGCTTCAATCGCGGTTTCGAGCTGTGCGTTGGACATCGGTCCCCTCCGAGCGTGCAAGATCAGGTTGGGTGGCTATAGACCGTCCCGCCCAGCGCTGCAATCAGCGCCGCGCCGAGGCCTGCTCGCCCTGCGCGGGTATGCTGGCGCCATTGCTGGCCGGGCCGTGGGGGTGGCGGGTCAGGAACTCGGACATGCGTTCGGCCACATCCCCGGGCACCCGTTCGACATTCGCGGCCCGCAGGGGGGCAGCCATGGCCCGGGCCGAGAGCGTGAAATCCACCGCCAGCGTAACCAGCATCCAATCCCCGAGCCGCCCGACCGCGCCGCGCAGCACGAAATGCTCGAAATGGGCCTGCCCCATCACCTCCCAGGAGCCGCGCTGCCGCTGCTCCTCGGTCAGCACCCGCGCAAGGTCGAGAGGAAAGACCGCCGGGGGCAATTCGGCCTCAATGGCGTCCCGCAGCCCGCCGGGAGAGACCTGCAGCCCGTGACAGAAGCGCGCCATCATCGCCTGCTCGGCAGCGGCGTCGCGCATCCCGAAGCCATCAGGCACCATGCATTGCAGCGCCGGGCGCAATACCAGCGGTTCGTGCGGCACGGGCGCTTTCCAGTCCTGACGATCATGGTCCCAGATGTTCAACGGCGCAGGCGGCGGCACGAGGCGTGGCGCCACATGCTCTGCAAACCCCTGATAATCCTGAAATCTTTCGAACGGCGCAGCCTCCAGCGACGCGCGTCCCACAGTAATGCGTAGTCCCACCCTTGTCCCCCGAAGGCAGGCTGAATAGCCGCCATGGCAAAAATCTTAGCCCGATCCCCGGCGATGTCGCAACGTTTTTGCCACGCCTGACCGACAATCCGGCCCGCCCCGGACCGGACCCGAGGACGCAGCCCCGCAGCATCCCCTTGCGTTTTCACAGAAACCCGCCAGTTTGGGGCGATATGCTGTGCTCCAGCCCCCTTTCCCCCGTGCCACCCCAGACCCGGCGCGTCCATGTTCACAAGCAGGCAGCCCGATGAAAGACGACCACAAGCACGGCCCGTTCCGCGACGCCCATCAGGACGTGGAAACCGCCGATAGCAGCCCCGACACCCCCCAGACCCGCGCGCCGGCCTATCGGCTGGCCTTCGACGATCCCGATTTCCTGTGCCGCGAAGAGCTGCGCCCGGTCCGGCTGCAACTGGAATTGCTGAAACCGCAGATGGTGCTGGATGAACGCGGCGTGGAAAGCACGATCGTGATGTTCGGCGGCGCACGCATCCCCTCCCCCGCCGAGAAGGACAGCGCGCGCACCAAGACCCTCGCCGATCTCTCGGGCTTCTACGAAGAGGCCCGCAAATTCGCCTATGCCATGACCCAGAAAAGCATGGAGAGCTATGGCCGCGAGGACGTGATCGTCACCGGCGGCGGCCCCGGCGTGATGGAGGCCGGCAATCTCGGCGCCCACGAGGCCGGCGGCGCGTCCATCGGGCTCAGCATCGTGCTCCCGCACGAACAGGCCCCGAACGAATATGTCACCCCGGATCTGTGCTTCAACTTCCACTACTTCGCCGTCCGCAAAATGCACTTCCTGATGCGCGCCAAGGCCATCGCGGTCTTCCCCGGCGGGTTCGGCACCCTGGACGAGCTCTTTGAATCGCTCACCCTGATCCAGACCGGCCGCATGGCGCGGGTGCCCTTCCTGCTCTTCGGCTCGGAATTCTGGCGCGAGATCATCAACTGGGACGCCTTGGCCGAGGCCGGCACGATCTCGGACGAGGATCTCGATCTCTTCCGCATGGTCGACAGCGCCGAGGAGGCGATCGCCCTGATCGACGGCTGGGATGGCGAAACCGGCTGGCGCGACAGCCTCCCCGGACGCTCCCTGCGCGCCGAATGACCCGTAGGGCCCGCGCCGCGCGAACCCACCTGCGCCGCCCCCTGTCTTAAGTCTCCAAATATCCTCGCCGAAGGCTTGCGCCGCAGGCGCAAAAAAGGCCGCGTCCCCTCGGGGCGCGGCCTCCTTTTTCACCGGATGAGCGGGATCACTCCGCCGGAATGGCGCTCTCCTCGATGCCCAGCGGAACCGGGATATGGACCAGCATCTCCTTCGGGCAGACCTGCAGGAAGTGGTCCTTCTCCAGATCCCAATGCTGGAGGATATCGGCGGCCTTCCGGCTGCCGGTCTCTTCCAGATGGCGCTCGATCAGGCCCTTCAGCTGGGCCTCCCAATGCTCCATGGTCACCGGGCAGCGCACCAGGGTCTCCATGTTCATCATGTCGGGCGCCTTGCCCTCCGGATCGTAAAGGTAAGCCATCCCGCCGGTCATGCCCGCGCCGAAATTGGCCCCGATCTCGCCAAGGATCACCGCTACACCGCCGGTCATGTATTCACACCCGTTCGAACCACAGCCCTCGATCACGACCGAAGCGCCCGAGTTCCGCACGGCGAACCGCTCGCCCGCGCGCCCGGCGGCAAAGAGGAAGCCATCCGTCGCGCCATAGAGCACCGTGTTGCCGATGATCGTGTTCTCGCTCGCGTTCAGCGGCGAGCCCAGAACCGGCTTGACCACGACCGTCCCGCCCGAGAGGCCCTTGCCCACATAGTCATTGGCATCGCCCGACACTTCGAGCTTGAGCCCAGGCGCCGCAAACGCGCCCAGCGACTGACCTGCCGAGCCTTCGAGCTTCACCGTCAGGTGATCCGGCTGCAGCGCGTTGCGCATCCCGAAATTGGTGACGATATGGCTCGAGGTCCGCGTGCCGATGGTCCGCAGCGTGTTCTGCACCGCATAGGACAGCTGCATCTTCTCGCCATCCTTCAGGAAGCGCGCGGCATCCGCCACGATCTGCGCATCCAGCGTATCCGGCACGGCATTGCGCGGCTTGTTGCGGTCATAGACAATGTTCTGCGCGCCATCGACCGTAATCAGAAGCGGGTTGAGATCCAGATCATCCAGATGGGCCGAGCCACGGCTGACCTGCTTGAGCAGATCCGCACGCCCGATCACCTCATCGAGGCTGCGCGCCCCGATGCTGGCCAGCACCTCGCGCACCTCCTGAGCGTAGAAGGTGATCAGGTTGACGACCTTGTCCGCATTGCCGGTGAACTTCTCGCGCAGCTCTTCGTTCTGGGTGCAGACCCCCACCGGGCAGGTGTTGGACTGGCACTGACGCACCATGATGCAGCCCATCGCGATCAGCGCGGCGGTCCCGATCCCGTATTCCTCGGCCCCCATCAGGGCGGCGAGAACGATGTCGCGGCCCGTCCGCAGACCGCCATCGGTCCGCAGGGTCACCCGGTCGCGCAGGTTGTTCATGGCGAGCACCTGATGCGCCTCGGTCAGACCCATCTCCCACGGAAGACCGGCATATTTGATCGAGGTCGCGGGCGACGCGCCCGTCCCGCCATTATGGCCCGACACAAGGATCACATCCGCCTTGGCCTTGGCCACACCGGCGGCAATCGTGCCCACGCCCGAGGACGCCACGAGCTTCACAGTCACCTTGCAGCGCGGGTTGATCTGCTTGAGGTCGTAGATCAGCTGGGCCAGATCCTCGATCGAATAGATGTCGTGATGCGGCGGGGGCGAGATCAGCGTCACGCCCTTGGTCGAATGCCGCAACCGCGCGATCAGGTCGGTGACCTTCATCCCCGGCAGCTGGCCGCCCTCGCCGGGCTTGGCGCCCTGGGCGACCTTGATCTCCAGCTCTTCGCAATGGTTCAGGTACTCGGCGGTCACACCGAACCGGCCCGAAGCCACCTGCTTGATCTTGGCGGACGGGTTGTCGCCGTTCGGCTCGGGGACGAAATGCGCCGGATCCTCGCCGCCCTCGCCACTATCCGAGCGCGCGCCGATGCGGTTCATGGCGACGTTCAGGGTCTTGTGCGCCTCGGGGCTCAGCGCGCCCAGCGACATGCCCGGCGTCACGAAGCGCTTGCGGATCGAGGTCACGCTCTCGACCTCTTCGATCGGCACCGGCTTGCCCATGGGCGTGATCGCCAACAGGTCCCGCAGATGGATCGGCGGGTTGGACTGCATCGCCTTGGAGAACTGCTTCCACAGCTCGTAAGAGGACCGGTTACACGCCGCCTGCAGCAGGTGCATGGTCTGGGCTTCCCAGGCGTGGGTCTCGCCCGAGCGGCGCGACTTGTAAAAGCCTCCGATCGGCAGCACGTCCTGACCGCCCCGCCAGCCCTTGGCATGGACCTCTTCGAGCTTGGTCTGGATACCGGTCGTCCCGATTCCCGAGATCCGGCTGGTCATGCCGGGGAAATACTCGGCCACCATGGCCCGGCTCAGGCCCACGGCCTCGAAGTTCAGACCGCCGCGATAGGAGGAGATCACCGAGATCCCCATCTTCGCCATGATCTTCAACAGGCCTTGGTCGATGGCGTCGCGATACCGCTTCACGGCTTCGGTCAGGGTGCAATCGAGCAGCCCGCGCCGGATCCGGTCCGCGAGGCTGTCCTCGGCCAGATAGGCGTTCACCGTGGTCGCCCCGCAGCCGATCAGCACCGCGAAGTAATGCGGATCGACGCATTCCGCCGCACGCACATTGAGCGAGCAGAAGGTCCGCAGCCCCTTGCGCGTCAGCCAGCTATGGATGGCGCTGGTCGCGAGGATCATCGGCATCGCCACCCGGTCCTCGGACTGGGCCCGGTCGCTGAGCACGATATGCGCCGCGCCCGAGCGCACCGCATCCTCGGCCTCGTCGCGGATCCGCCCCAGCTCCTGCTTGAGGGTGTCCGCGCTGCCGCCAGCTGGGAAGGTACAGTCGATATAGCAGACCGCATCGCCGAACTGGGCGATCAGACGCTCGAATTGGGCATTGCCCACGAAGGGGCTTTCGAGCACGAGGATCTCAGTCTGCTCCGAGGTCTCGTCCAGCACGTTCTTGAGGTTGCCGAACCGGGTCTTGAGGCTCATGACCCGGTATTCCCGCAGGCTGTCGATCGGCGGGTTGGTGACCTGGCTGAAATTCTGGCGGAAGAAATGGCTCAGCGGCCGGTACTTGCCCGACAGCACCGCAGGCGGCGTGTCATCGCCCATGGAGGCCAGCGTTTCCTTGCCGTCCTCGGCCATGGGCACGAGGATCTGCTCGAGCTCCTCGATGGAGTAGCCCGCCGCGATCTGGCGCTTGCGCAGCTCGCCCCCCTCATAAAGCGCGGCCTCGGTCACACCCTCCAGCTCGGTATCCATGTCGGTGATCTTGCCGACCCAGTCGCCAAAGGGCTGGGAGGCCGCGAGCTTGTCCTTGATCTCGGTGTCGTGGAACAGCACGCCCTCGGACATGTCCACGGCAATCAGCTGCCCTGGGCCCAGCGCACCCTTCTCGACGACGCCATGCTCGTTCACCGGAACCATCCCTGTCTCGGAGCCCGCGATCAGCAGCCCGTCGCCGGTCACCACATAGCGCATCGGGCGCAGACCGTTCCGGTCAAGCCCGGCACAAACCCAGCGACCATCGGTCATCGCCAGGGCGGCGGGACCGTCCCAGGGCTCCATCACCGAGTTGCAGTAGGAATACATGTCGCGCCAGGCCTGCGGCAGCTCCACCGCTTGCTTGGACCAGCTCTCCGGCACCAGCAGGGTCTTGGCCATCGGCGCATTCCGCCCCGACCGCACCAGCACCTCGAACACCGCGTCCAGCGCGGCACTGTCCGACGAGCCGCCCGGGATGATCGGCTTGATGTCCTCGGCCAGATCCCCAAAGGTCCCCGAGGCCATGCGGATCTCGTGGCTCTTCATCCAGTTGGTGTTGCCCTTCAGCGTGTTGATCTCGCCGTTATGGGCCAGCATCCGGAAAGGCTGGGCCAGCCACCATTGCGGGAAGGTGTTGGTCGAATAGCGCTGGTGATAGATCGCAAAGGCCGACACGAAGCGCTCGTCCTGCAGGTCCGGATAGAACTCGGCAACCTGCTCGGCCAGCATCATGCCCTTGTAGATGATCGACCGGCAGGACAGCGAACACATATAGAGACCGGCCACCTGCGCCGCGCCAGCCGCCTTCTCGATCCGGCGACGAATGACATAGAGCTCGCGCTCGAAGGTTTCCTCATCCACGCCCTTGGAATTCGAGATGATGATCTGCTCGATCTCGGGCCGGGTCGCATTGGCCTTCTCGCCCAGACAGGACACATCCACCGGCACATGGCGCCAGCCATAGATGTGATAGCCCATGCGCAGCACTTCGGATTCCACGATGGTCCGGCAGGTCTCTTGCGCGCCGTAATCCGTGCGCGGCAAAAACACCTGCCCCACGGCCATCAGTTGATCCATGTCGGGCTCATGCCCGGTATGGCGCACCTGATCGTAGAAAAACTCGACCGGGATCTGGACATGGATGCCCGCCCCGTCGCCGGTCTTGCCATCCGCGTCCACGGCCCCCCGGTGCCAGATCGCCTTCAGCGCGGTGATCCCGGCCTCGACCACGGCCCGGGATTTCTCGCCCTTGACGTTGACCACCAGACCCACACCGCAGGAAGAATGCTCTTCCTCTTCGGAATACAGGCCATGCTCGGCCATCCAGGCGCGCTTCGCTTCTTCGGCGGCGGCCCACTCTGCGTCATACTTCGTCATGGCGTCTCTCCTTCTTGGGCAGCCGCGACCGCCGCCGAGATATCGGCTTTGGTCAGGCGCATGTGGTCTCCGGTCAGGGCAGAGCCCGCCGGTCTGTGATCGTTCCGGACCCGCCGGGTCCGCTGCAGCCCCGCAGGACTGTGAAATAAGTCAAAGGCAGCTTCGGCCCGCACCCTGTGCCGGGCCACGCCGAGGCCTGTATCGGGGCGCATCGCCATCACAGCTCCTCCCCGCAATCGAATCGCCCCTGATGGGACTGGAAGCCCGGATTACCGGGCACGAGGATCTCGCGCACATCGGTGTCGAATTCGCGCGTGTCGCGGTCGGTGACCATGGTCGAGCGGCCGAGGATCACGAAATTCTCGGTCTCGGGCAGCAGCAGATCCCAAACGCGAGAGAACCCGCCAATCGAGGCCTCGGTCTCCATATCCATCCCGGCACTGCCCGTGCGGAAGGTCATCCCGTTCCGGGTGACCGTGTTCTCCGACAGCTCCGGCCGCAGGGACAGCGTGATCGCCACCTCCTCGCCCAGATCGAGGGTCGATTCCGTGCGGGCGGTCTCGCTGCCGGTCTCGCGCAGCAGGTTGAGGTCGAGCGGATCGAGGGTGGTCTCGACCGTGACCGAGCCCGGCCCGGCCAGCGACACGAAATCCCCGAGATCCCCGGTCAGATCCGAGAACTCGACCCCGACCAGCTCGCCCGCTTCGGCGCTGACAATCGCATAGCCCTGATCGTCGCAGCGATAGAACAGCTCGACCTCGCACATGCCCTTCTGGGCCGTGACAATGGGCGTGCAGCGCTCGGTGATCTCATCGACCAGCGGATGGGGCAGCGCGCCCGTGGCCAGCACGCCCGTCCCGAACAGGGCACACAGCGGCAGCAGAGCCGCAGCACGGGTGACGCGTGGCGTTGCGATGGCGCGCATGATGTCCTCTCGGTTTTGGGTCAGTCTCTCTGACCGTTGCGTTTTTTGCTGTTAACCGGATGCCCGACACTTGCCCGACAGATGTCCGACACCTGTCAGACGCTCTGCCGATACGGGTCGGGCACGGGTTTGGTTATTCGGCGGCGACCGATGTGGCCTTGGCGTTGAACGCCTCGAGCATGGCTTCAGCCGCCTCGCGCCCGTCGCGGATCGCCCAGACGACGAGGCTCGCGCCGCGCACGATATCCCCCACCGCATAGACGCCATCCATGGCGGTCTTATGGGTGCGGAAATCGGCTTTCACCGTGCCCCAGCGGGTCACTTCCAGCTCGGGCTCGCCCCAGAGCGTGGGCAGATCCTCAGGCTCGAAGCCCAGCGCCTTGATCACGATATCCGCGTCCTCGACGTAATCCGCACCCTCGATCAGCTCGGGGGCCTGACGGCCCGTCGCATCGGGGGCACCCAGACGCATCTTCTGGACCATCACGCCGCTGACATCCGTGTCGCCGGTATAGCCCTTGGGGGCAGTCAGCCAGACGAATTCAACGCCTTCTTCCTCGGCATTCTGCACTTCGCGCTGGGATCCTGGCATGTTCGCCCGGTCCCGACGGTACAGGCATTTGACGCTGGTCGCGCCCTGACGGGTCGCCGTGCGCACACAATCCATGGCCGTGTCCCCGCCGCCGATCACGACGACGCGCTTGCCCTCGGCATTGAGCTCGCCGCTGTCGAATTCCGGCACATCGTCGCCAAAGCTCTTGCGGTTCGAAGCGGTCAGATAGTCGATCGCCCGCACGATGCCGTTCGCACCTGCGCCCGGCCCGCCCAGATCGCGGGATTTGTAGACGCCCGTGGCGATGAGCACCGCGTCATGCTTCTCGCGGATCTTCGCAAAGGAGATGTCTGTGCCCACGTCGCAGTTCAGCTCGAAGGTGACGCCGCCCTGCTCGAGCTGCTCGTTGCGGCGCGTGACCACGTCTTTTTCCAGCTTGAAGCCCGGGATCCCGTAGACCAGCAGCCCGCCCGCGCGGTCATAGCGGTCATAGACGGTGACCTGGATGCCCTGACGGCGCAGCACGTCCGCCGCGGCGAGGCCACCGGGGCCCGCCCCGATGATGCCGACGCTCTCCGGGCGCTCCTGGGCTGGGGAGATGGGCTTGACCCAGCCCTGCTCCCACGCGGTGTCGGTGATGTATTTCTCGACCGAGCCGATGGTGACCGTGCCGTGACCCGATTGCTCGATGACGCAATTGCCCTCGCAAAGCCGGTCCTGCGGGCAGATACGGCCGCAGATCTCGGGGAAGGTGTTGGTCGCCTGGCTGACCTCATAGGCCTCCTGCAGGCGGCCCTCAGCGGTCAGCTTGAGCCAGTCGGGGATGTTGTTGTGCAGCGGGCAGTGGCTCTGACAATAGGGCACACCGCATTGCGAGCAGCGGGACGCTTGCTCCGCGGCCTTCTCGGTCGCATACTCGCGGTAGATCTCGTCAAAGTCCTGCTTGCGCAGATCGGGCGGCCGCTTCTCCGGCATGTCCTTTTCGATCTTGACGAATTTGAGCATCGGCTGATGGGCCATAAGGTCCTCCTGGCTAACGCGCGCTGTATAAACGCGGTGCGCGGGAAATAAAAGTCACCTTTACTGACCTTAAATTAAAAAAATGCACTGCCCTTGCGGTCTGCGGCGATAAATCCGCCTAATTTAGGTCAGCATGTGATACCTACCCTGCGTCAATGGGTGGTTTTTCTTTTACAGTTACGCTGGATAAATTGCCCTCGAATCAATGAAGCGTACGTAGTGCCCCTGTTCCATCTCCTCCTTGTCGCCATCATCCAGGGCCTGACCGAGTTTCTGCCGGTCTCCTCCTCGGGTCATCTCATCCTTCTCCCCGCGCTCAGCGGGATGGAGGATCAAGGCCAAACCATTGATGTGGCTGTTCATGTCGGCACCCTTTTCGCGGTGGTTCTGTATTTCTGGGCCGATGTGAAAGTCGCGGCAGGGGGGCTGACCCGGCTGGCGCGGGGCAAGGTGGATACGCCCGGCGCGTTCCTGGCCCTGTGCCTCGTGATCGCAACCGGCCCGGTGATCCTGGTCGGGCTAATTCTCAGCGTGACCGGTTTGAACGATATGATGCGGAGCATGGCGGTGATCGGCTGGACCATGCTCATTTTCGGGATCGTCCTCTATTGGGCCGACCAGAAGGGCCCGAGCACGCGGGACGCCGGCGGCTGGACCCTGAAACATGCGCTGATCATGGGCCTCTGGCAGGCGGTGGCGCTGATCCCCGGCACCTCGCGCTCGGGGATCACGATCACCGGCGCGCGCTTTCTCGGATACAAGCGGGAGGACGCCGCGAAGCTGTCGATGCTCATGTCGATTCCCACCATCATCGCCTCGGGCAGCCTTCTCGGGCTCGAGGTCGCGGCGGATGCGAACTGGCAGCTTCTGGTCGACGGGGCCATCGCCGCGCTCTTTGCCTTTGTCGCGGCCCTCGCTGCGCTGGTTCTGATGATGCGATTGCTCAAGTCGGTGAGCTTCACGCCCTATGTCATTTACCGCATCGTGCTCGGCGTGATTCTGCTTATGCTCGCGTATAGTTAATTTAAAATGCCCAAAATTTGTGCAGACACTATCGGCAATTGAGTCAACAAAAGTTCACATAACACCCTATTGTTTCAAACTGTAACAATTAAAAACCGATATTTTCTTATGTTTTCAAAGCGGTTTCGTTAACGTTTTTTTAACACGCTTGAAACGTCGGCAAATCTCCGCGTAACGTCCCATCACGTTTTTAGTAGTGAGGTAATGGTTCCGTCGATAGGTCGCGGGAAAATAGACCGAGACGGCTTGGTTCAAAAAGTCATTGATTTAGGAAACCTGCGACAGCGCTGGTGAGCGCGTGTGTGTGTCGTTGCGGGAAAGTTCTGTGCACTTTTTATGGCCCCATTCCCTTCGAACTTGATGTCGGCACGTTGTCGACAAGGTCTGATGAGGGAACAGCAGAATGACCACCAGGACATATGAGTTTACCGCCTTCACCGAGGACGATCTGGTCCAGCAAGGCACGATCGGCGGTGGCTTGGGCAAAGGCGAGACATTCGTCATGCCCGCCGCGGCAACCACGGTCATCTCGACGAAGGATGACGACAACGTCCTGTCCGGCGACTATGGCAAGGACAAGGACGACAACGCGAAGGACAGCTCCGGTCAGATCGCGGTCATCAACGGCGTCGAGATCTCCGGCGAGCAGGTCTATATCGAGAAATACTTCGTGGTGAAGGGCTCGGACGGCAAGACGTATTATCTGGCCGAAATCGAGGTCGAGGATTACCACGCACCCGGTCAGGGCGACGACTTCTTCACCTTCATCGGCGACGTTCCCCCGGCGGGCACGACCCTGAAGACGGTCGACTCCTGTGGCGTCAAGGACGGCATCAAGTACGAAGATCTCGGCGCAGGCCCGCTGGACGGCGACGGGTCGGATGCCGAGTGCATCACCATCGAAGCCGAGGACATGAACGACCATGGCTTCCGCACGGTCCATGGCGACAAGGCCTCCGGCGGCCAGCTGGTCAAGATCGAAGGCAATGACGGCAAGCTGACCACCGATTTCGACGGCCCCTCGGCGGTCTATGACCTGACCCTCTATGCTCAGGACGAGACCGACGGCGTGTCCAAGCTGCGCGTGTTCGTGGATGGCGAGCATGTCGGCACGATCATGCTGGACCAGCAGACCAATGGCGGCGGCAGCGACCATAGCGGCTTCACCGGCTTCACCCTTGAAGGTCTGGAGATCCACGAAGGCGCAGAGATCGAGATTCAGGCGTGGAAAGACTGCGGCGAGTGGGTCCGGATCGACAAGCTCGAGCTGAAGAAGGTCGATGACCTGCCCGAGAACGAAGCTCCGAGCTTCGACAACCTGCCCGATGATGGCGTCATCTGTGTCGACGAGAACGAGACCTTCGTCGCCGATATCGACGCCTCCGACGCGGATGGCGACAGCCTGACCTACGAAATCGTGGGCGGCCGCGATGGCGACATGTTCACGATCGACCCGAACACCGGCGAGCTGTCCTTCAAGGCGGCCAAGGACTACGAGAACCCGACATCCGGCGGTGGCAACAACACCTATGACGTGACCGTCAAGGTCAGCGACGGCAAAGGCGGCGAAGAGGTCAAGCCGCTCTGGATCAAGGTCAAGGACGTGGACGAGCCCGAGCCCGTCTGCATCGTGGTCGAAGCCGAGGACATGCACCTGTGCGGCTACTCGGTCGAGCATAACGGCGACGCCTCCGGTGGCGCGAACATCAAGGCCACCGGCCATTACGGCATTGCCGAAACCGTGTTCAACGGCCCGGCCGGCACCTATGACCTGAGCGTCTTCTCCATGGATGAGAATGACGGCAACGGCGCCATCGACGTCTATGTGAACGGTCAGTATGTCGACACGATCTGGCTCGACCAGGGCAATGACGGCGGCGGCGGTGCCAATTCCGGCTCCACCTTCTCCGAAGACGTGTTCCAGGACCTGCAGCTCGACACGGGCGACGTGATCAGCCTCGTGGGCTACACCGATTGCGCCGAGTTTGCGCGGATCGACAAGATCGTCCTGTGCGAAGACGGCAAGACCTGCCCGCCGGACTACATGAAGCTCGACTTTGCGGGCCTGCAGAAGGGCACCACTGTGTCGAACCAGTTCGACGGTGTGACCATCACGGCGCAGAAATCCGGCGACGGTGCGAACTCCGCCAATGACGCGATGATCTTCGACAGCAACAGCCCCACGGGCGGCGACAACGATCTCGGTTACAATGGTCTTGGCAACATCCTGATCATCTCCGAGGACAACGACGCCTCCGACCCCGACGACAATGCGGGTGGCGGCACGATCACCTTCGATTTCGACGCCCCGTCGGACCTGCAGAACATCCGTCTGCTGGACATCGAAGAGCAGGGCGGCACGATCAAGCTGTTCGATGAGGACGGCAACCTGATCAAGACCGTGGCCATCCCGGCAGCGGGCAACAACTCCAACCAGCTGGTGGACCTGAGCGCGGCGGATGTCGCGAGCATGGAAATCAACCTCGTCGGGTCCGGCGCTGTGGATGACCTCTGCTGGAAGCCGGGCGATCCGCCCGTGGAGCTGGGCTCCCTCGCAGGTCGTTATTTCTGCGACGAGAACGACAATGATATCGACGATGGCGAACCCGGGATCGCAGGCGCCACGGTCGAGCTTCTGGACGCCGCGGGCAATGTGATCGACACCACGACCACGGATGCCGATGGCGACTACATCTTCGAGGATCTCGGGCCGGGCACCTACTCCGTGCGCTTTGCCCCGGATGCCGATGGCAAGACCTTTGTCGCGCAGGATCAAGGTGGCGACGACACCGTGGACAGCGATGTCGATCCGAACACCGGCGAAACCGGTCCGATCATGCTGGCCTCCGGCGAGAACAAGACCGACGTGGATGCCGGGGTCGAGGATCCGGGGACCGCAGCCCTGAAAGGCCGCTACTTCTGCGACGAGAACGACAATGATGTGGACGATGCCGAGCCCGGCATTGGCGGCGTCACTGTCACCCTTCTCACCGCAGCGGGCGTGTTCGTGGCCGACACGGTCACGGCGGCGGACGGCACCTATGAGTTCACCGGCCTCGACGCGGGCGACTACAAGGTGCGGTTCGACGCGGATCCGACCGGCAAGACCTTCGTGGCGCAGGATCAAGGTGGCGACGACACCGTGGACAGCGATGTCGATCCGAACACCGGCGAAACCGGCGTGATCTCGGTCGAGATCGGCGAAACGGTCGAGGATATCGACGCAGGCGTCGAGGATCCGGGCACCGCCTCGGTCGGCGACACCGTGTGGTTCGATGCCAATGGCAACGGCGTGCTGGATGGTGGCGAATCCGGGGTTTCCGGTGTGAGCGTGACCCTCACGGGCGCAGGTGCTGACGGCGTGTTTGGCACGGCGGATGACACCACCGCCAACGACGTCACCGACGGCAACGGCAACTACCTGTTCGATGGTCTGGATGCAGGCTCCTACAAGGTGACCTTCGATGCCTCCACCACCGGCGGGCTGGTCTTCACCACCGAAGGCGCTGCTGCGGATGATGCCGTCAATAATGACAGCGACGCGGATCAGGCCACCGGCATGACCGGCGAATTCGATCTGAGCATCGGCGAAGCCGAGCGTGACATCGATGCGGGTCTCGTTGATCCGGGCACAGCCTCGCTGGGCGGTCGTTACTTCTGCGACGAGAATGACAACGATGTCGACGACTCCGAACCGGCCGTCGCAAATGTCGAGGTCTTCCTGCTGGATGCCGGCGGCAACGTGGTCGACAGCCAGCTCACCGACAGCGACGGCAACTACCTGTTCACCGGCCTCGAGGCAGGCACCTACTCGGTGCGCTTCGATGCAGAGCCCACCGGCAAGACCTTCGTCGCGCCGAACCAGGGCAATGACGACACCGTGGACAGCGATGTGAACCCGAACACCGGTGAAACCGGCCCGATCCAGGTCGAAATCGGCGACGCCATCCGCGACGTGGATGCCGGGGTCGAGGATCCGGGCACCGCAGCCCTGAAAGGCCGCTACTTCTGCGACGAGAACGACAATGATGTGGACGATGCCGAGCCCGGCATTGGCGGCGTCACCGTCACCCTTCTGACCGCAGCGGGCGTCTTCGTGGCCGACACGGTCACGGCGGCGGACGGCACCTATGAGTTCACCGGCCTCGACGCGGGTGACTACAAGGTGCGGTTCGACGCGGATCCGACCGGCAAGACCTTCGTGGACCAGGATCAAGGTGGCGACGACACCGTGGACAGCGATGTCGACCCGAGCACCGGCGAAACCGGCGTGATCTCGGTCGAGATCGGCGAAACGGTCGAGGATATCGACGCAGGCGTCGAAGATCCGGGCACCGCATCGCTGGGTGACAAGGTCTTCCTCGACCTGAATGGCAATGGCGTTCAGGACATGGGCGAGCAGGGCGTGGCCGATGTCTCGGTTATGCTTCTGGACGAGAATGGCGCCCCGATCGCCACCACCTCCACCGACAGCAATGGCAACTACCTCTTCGGCGGTCTGGATGCGGGCACCTACTCGGTCAAGTTCGGGGAGCCGGACGGGTTCGACTTCACCGTTCAGGATCAAGGTGGCAACGACGCGGCCGATAGCGACGCAGATCCGAGCAACGGTCAAACGGCGCAAGTCACTCTGGACATCGGGGAGGAGAACCTCACCGTCGATGCGGGCCTTATTGTCGAGAATGCAGACCCGACCCCGCAGGACGACGCGGGCATGATCTGTGCCAATGAGCTGCTGACGCTGGCTGTGCTGGAAAATGACAGCGATCCGGATGGCGACACCCTGAGCGTGACCGCGGTCAACGGGACATCGATCTCGGAGGGCGAGACGATCAATGTCGACGGTGTGTTCATCACCCTGAACGGTGGCGAGCTGACCTTTGACGGCGAAGCGGCCTTCATCGATCTCGATATCGGCGAGAAAGCGGATGTGCAGTACACCTATACCGTCTCTGACGGGATGGGTGGCTTCTCGGACGCCTTCATCGACGTGGCCTATTGTGGCACCGCCGAAGACCTGCAGGGGATCGCTGACAGCCTGCCGGCTCAGGTGAACTACCAGATCATCGACGAAGCGGCAGCGGGTACCACCGATGGCTTCACGATCAAGGTCACCGGTTCCGGCGATGTCCGTCTCGACGACATCGTGTTCGAAGCGGCCTATTGTGCCAGCGCCTTTGATCCGGCTGATGGCGGAACGGACTTCACCAACGCGCCGATCCTGACCGGGGATCTCTATGTCGCCGAGGCGAGCCTCTTGCCTGACAGCGTGCTGGCTGGCCAGACGGGGATCAACGGCCAGAGCGCCGAGGATAACCTCGACCTGATCAACTGGATCCTGAACCAGGACTTCCAGGGCCAGGGCTACACCGATTTCGAGGTGCAGGGTGCCATCTGGAGCCTGACCGACAGCATCGATTTCATCCGCCCGGATCTGGGTGAGCTTGAAGATGTGCGTGAAATCGTGGCACTCGCCGAGGCGAATGGTGAAGGTTTCGTGGCCGGTGAGGGCGATGTGGTCGGATTGATGATCGATCCGAACCCTGCGTCATCGACGAACAGCCAGCCGTTCATCATAGGCATCGATTTCAATGACATCGACTGCCTGTGCTGATAAGGTATTAACGAAAGGTTTACGGCGGGACCCTGTCCCGCCGTTGCTGTGGCCGTAACCGGCTTTGAAGACGCGATGCGCCGCGCGTTACTTTGTAAGATGGATTTCGCGCATGAAACCATCATCCTTAGGAGTTACGAATATGCTTCGTACCGCACTCACCACCGCAGGGGTTTTCGCCCTGACCGCGGGCGCTGCCATGGCGACGACCGATTGCTCGCTCGTCGGCAACTGCCCGACCGTTCCGGAAATCAGCGCCCTCGAAGGCACCGCAGCGCTCGCAGCTGTCCTCGCCGTCGTTGCTCTGGTTTGGGAGCGTCGCCGCCGCGCGGCCTGAGACTAAGTCTCACGCAAAAATCATTGTCGGCCCCGTGACGTCTGCCACGGGGCCGATCTATTTGTGCCCCCGTTTAGTCCCCATTTTCTGAGATGACGCGCACATGACCGATGTAACTGCCCCCACCGCTCCTCCGAGTTCCGCGCGTCGCTTGGCCTGGGCTTTGGCCGCCGGGTTGCTTGGCGTCGAGCTCCTGCTGATCTCGGTCCTCTACCAGCATAATTTTGACTTCACTTGCCGGGACCTGGCCCCGGACGGGTTCTGTGCCTTTGCCGGACGGATCGTGCCGCGCGCCTTGGGTGTGCTGGCCGCCTTCGGGGTGTTCGCCCTCGCCTATTCCGAGCTGATCAAGCGCACGCTGGCCATACCGGGCCCCCGACCGCTCGGGCTGGGACTGAGCCTTGCCGGGCTGGCCCTTGCGCTGGCGCCCTGGCTCTTTCTCAGCGATGCGAGCGGGCCGGGCCTTGTGGCGCTTGGCGGGGCGGGCTGGCTCGGCGGTGCGGCACTGGCCGCGGCGGGAGCCGCCCTGATCCTCGCCCCATGGCACGCGTGGCGCACCCTTCTGGCCGAAAAAGGCGCGGTGCTCGGCGCGCTCCTCGTGGCAGGCATGGCCCTGCCCGAGATCGCCGACCGGATCCAACCGCTCTGGCACGCGGATTGGGTGACCGACATCACCTTTGACTCTGTGCTCTGGGTGCTCGACCTCGTGGGCTACACCGTGGATGGCAACCCGGAGACCAAGATCATCGGGATCTTCGGCACCGGCGACGTGGAAAACTTCCTTGTGGCCGTGGGCAAGGAGTGTTCCGGCGTCGAGGGGTTCGCCCTGATCACCGTGTTCCTGACCGTGTATATCGCCCTGTTCCGCCGGGATCTGGCTTTCCCGCAGGCGCTCTTGCTCTTTCCCATCGGGATCCTGCTGAGCTGGGTATTCAACGTGCTGCGGATCTCTGCGTTGCTGAGCCTCGGGTTTGAGGTTTCGCCCGAACTGGCCATTGGCGGCTTTCACAGCCATGCGGGCTGGCTGGCCTTCACCACCCTGTCGGTCGGGCTGATCCTCGTGGCGCGGAACGTCGCCTTCTTCAACAAGGCCGAGGTGCTGGCCGCGCCGCGCGCGCCGCTGCCGCCCTTCTTTCAGGACCCGGTGGTGGCGAAGGTGCTGCCCTTCGCGATCTTCATGCTCTCGGCGTTGCTGGCCTCGACCTTCAGCGAGACGCCCAGCCTGCTCTACCCGTTCCGCGCGCTCGCCATGGCGCTGGCGCTGGCACTGTTCTGGCAGGTCTTGCGCGCGCTGCCCTGGCGGCTCGACCCGCTATCCCTCGCAAGCGGGGTGGCCATCGGCATCGCCTGGATCGCGACCTCCGCGGCTGCCGAAGGTCCGCCGCCCTTTGGTGCCCTGACCGGCGGCATGCTGGCGCTGTGGATCCTCACGCGGGTGATCGGTACGGCGGTTCTTGTCCCGATCATCGAGGAGCTTCTCTTCCGCGACTACCTGCTGCAGCGTCTGGCCCCCTCGGGCAAGGGCGTGCGGATGGTTGTGGCCATCGTGATCAGCGCCGGGCTCTTTGCCCTGCTCCATGACCGCTGGCTGGCCGCTGGGCTCGCCGGGCTTGTCTTCGGCGCGCTGGTCTACCGGTCCGGCAACATCACCGACGCCATCGTCAGCCATGCGGGCGCCAATGCCACCATCGCCGCCTGGGCCCTGGCCATGGGGGCTTGGCATATCATCTGATCAAGACCGGCATCCGAACATGACAAAGGCCCGGAGCGAGCCGGGCCTTTTGCGTTCAGCACAGAAGTCGGTTCAGGTCCGCAGGTTGCGACCCGACCGCTTGAGCTCTTCATACTGGCCCGAGGGACGGAAGCGCCACAGGTAGTCCGGCAGCACGGCCTCCAGCGCGACGGGGTCGATGCCCAACTCGTCAAAGCCCTTGGCGTCCGCGGCGACCACATTGTCATTGGCCAGATTGCGCACCTGATCCCGTGTGATCATGCCGTTATGGATCACGCCAAGGGTCAGCTTTTGCAAGAGGTCAAAGCCCATGCCCATCACGGTCGCAATCGGGAAGGGCACATTGAGCACCAGACGGCGGCGGTTGATCACCTTCAGCATCTGCCCCATCAAGTCGCGGAAGCTGCTGACATCCGGGCCACCCAGCTCATAGATCCCGGGTGCGGCCGCGCCGGTCACCGCCTTGACGGCGGCCTTGGCCACATCATCCACATAGACCGGCTGGAACTTCGTCTCGGCCCCGACCACGGGCAGGATCGGCCCCAGACGCGACATCGAGGCGAAGCGGTTGAAGAACTCGTCCTCGGGCCCGAACACGATGGAGGGGCGCAGGATCACGGCAGTGGGGATCGCCGCAAGCACGGCCTGCTCCCCCTCGCCCTTGGTGCGGGCATAATCGCTTTTGGCCGCGGGATCGGCACCGATGGCGGAGATTTGCACGAAATTGGTGATGCCTTCGGCGGCGGCCATCTTGGCCACCCGGGCCGCGCCATGGCTCTGCACGAGGCCAAAGGTGTTCTTGCCGCTCTCCGACAGGATGCCCACGCAATTGATCGCCGCATCCGCGCCCTGCAACACCGCCTGAACCGAGGCGTCGTCACGAATGTTGCACAGCACCGGCTCGACCTGACCGACCGCGCCATAGGAGCGCACGAAGATCGCCTCATTCGGACGGCGCACAGCCACGCGCACGCGCCAGCCCTCCTGCGCCATGCGCCGAGCGATGTACCGGCCGACAAAGCCGGATCCCCCAAAGATGGTCACGAGTTTGGACATCTGGTGCTCCTTGATCCCGAGTCCCCAAAGGGTTTAGCGGTGCGGAAAATGGCCGACAAGGCGCAGGTCGTCGCGGCCTTGTCACCGACCTAGCAGAAAAACTTCGGAAAGGCGATTGCGGGCCGTTGACACCCCCTCAAAGCCTCTGTAACTCACCGCCTCACGACACCTGCCCAGGTGGCGGAATTGGTAGACGCGCTAGCTTCAGGTGCTAGTGTCCGTATGGACGTGGAGGTTCGAGTCCTCTCCTGGGCACCATTCCCCTTCCGTGCCGCATTGACAGGGTCATGTCGCCTTTCGCGACGAGACACCGATCACAGAAGGGGGTCAGATGACCAATCACCTGCACATGAATGATTTGCCTGATGGGCTGGATCTGGGGCCGGTTGTGGCCATTGATACCGAGACCATGGGCCTTGTGCCGCAGCGCGACCGGCTCTGCGTCGTGCAGCTGTCCTCCGGGGACGGAAACGCGCATGTGGTCAAGATCGCCCAAGGGCAGACCGAGGCCCCGAATCTCTGCCGGATGCTGGCGGACCCGGCGGTGACCAAACTCTTTCATTTCGCGCGATTCGATGTGGCGGCACTGGAAAAGGCCTTTGGGGTGACTACCACGCCGATCTATTGCACCAAGATCGCTTCCAAGCTTGTACGCACCTATACGGATCGCCACGGGCTCAAGGCGCTGCTGCATGAGTTGCTGGCGGTGGATGTCTCCAAGGCGCAGCAGAGCTCTGATTGGGGCGCGCCCACCCTGACCGAGGCGCAGGTGGAATACGCGGCCTCGGACGTGCTCTATCTTCATCGCCTCAAGGAGGTGCTGGACGGCATGCTCGCCCGCGAGGGTCGGACCGAGCTGGCACAGGCCTGTTTCGACTTCCTGCCGACCCGGGCACAGCTCGATCTGGGCGGCTGGTCCGAGATGGACATCTTCCACCACTGAAAGGCCGCGCAATGGCACAGACGTCGTTCCAGGAGATCGCACGACGCGTCATCGGCATCGAGGCCGACGGCCTCGCGCAACTGGCCGCCGGGCTCGATGACAGCTTTGATCGCGCGGTCGAGACGATTCTTGAGGCCCGGGGACGGGTGATCGTCTCGGGCATGGGCAAATCCGGGCATATCGCGCGCAAGATGGCGGCGACCTTTGCCTCCACCGGGACCCCGGCGCATTTTGTCCACCCGGCTGAGGCGAGCCATGGCGATCTGGGCATGATGGCGGCGGGCGACGTGGTTCTGGTGCTGTCGAATTCCGGCGAGACGCCCGAGCTTGCGGATCTGGTCGCCTATACACGGCGCTTCCGCATCCCGCTGATCGGAGTGGCCAGCAAGCCCGAGAGCACACTTTTGCGTCAGTCTGACGTGGCGCTGGTCCTGCCCAAGGCACCCGAGGCCTGCGGTACGGGCATCGTGCCCACAACATCGACCACCATGACGCTGGCCCTCGGGGATGCCTTGGCCGTGGCCCTGATGGAGCACCGCCAGTTCAGCCCCGAGAATTTCCGTGACTTCCATCCGGGAGGCAAGCTGGGCGCGCGGCTCTCGAAGGTCGCCGATCTGATGCATCGCGATGACGAGCTCCCGCTGATCGCCGAAACCGCAGAGATGGGCGACGCCCTGTTGGAGATCAGCCAGAAGGGTTTTGGCGTTGTCGGCGTGACCCGAGCGGGCGCGCTGGCCGGGGTGATCACCGATGGCGACCTGCGGCGGCATATGTCCGGCCTGTTGGAGCTGCGGGCTGGCGATGTCATGACAAGCGATCCGCTGACCATTGCGCCGGAGGCGCTGGCCGAAGAGGCGGTGGCGATCATGAACGATCGCAAGATCACATGCCTCTTCGTGGTGCCCGCCGAGGGACCGCGGGTGCCCGCCGGGTTCCTGCATATCCATGACTGCCTGCGCGCCGGGATCGGCTGAGTCATGCCCCGGGCCGACAACCGCTATTCGCAGTTCGTCTCGGCGGCCAAGATCATCCTGCCGCTGGCCGGGCTGGGCCTGATGTCGAGCCTGTTCCTGATCTCGGGCGCGGGCGACACCCAGCAGGAGATCCCGTTCTCCGAGGTCGAGCTCGAAGAGATCGTCGAAGGGCAGCGGATCTTTCAGCCGCGCTATCAGACCGTGCTGGACGATGGCTCCGAGCTTGAACTTGTCGCCGAAAGTGCCCGCCCCCTACTGACCAACCCCAACCAGTTCATGGCCAACGAGATCTCGGGCCGGGTCTTCGCCCTGGACGGCTTGCAGGTCGATATCCGCGCCGCGCGCGGCGTCGTCGACAATGCCACCGACACCGTGCGCGTCGAAGGCGGGCTGCGCCTGTCCCGCACGGATGGCTTTGTCCTGAGCGCCGAAGGGGCCGAGGCCCGTCTGGATGGGCAAACCGCCCAAAGCCGGGGCGATGTGATCGTTCTGGGGCCGGGGATCACCCTGAATGCCGGATCTGCCGAGTATCGGCGCGACCCCGAGAGCGGCGCGGCGCAGCTGCTGTTCACACAAGGTGTGAA
The DNA here is from genome assembly GCF_049801015.1 of Dinoroseobacter sp. S124A. Lineage (NCBI taxonomy): Bacteria > Pseudomonadati > Pseudomonadota > Alphaproteobacteria > Rhodobacterales > Roseobacteraceae > Dinoroseobacter > Dinoroseobacter sp. S124A. Next base: position 235,757 of record NZ_JBNAGD010000006.1, read on the forward strand.
ACTGGTATACACACCCCAGTGACGTTGGAGGTTCCATGGGTTTGGTCTTGGTAAGAAATGCACTGGCAGGGGCGATGATCGCCGCGACAGCGCTGTGGAACATGGCCGCCGCCCAGGGGACGGAAATCTCGCTCGGGGCCGCGCGGGTCGACCGCTCTGCCCCGGTCGAGATCGATGCGGACGCGCTGGCCGTGAACCGGCAGGATGGCAGCGCCGTGTTTTCCGGCAATGTGCGTGTCACCCAGGGCGCGCTCAAGCTTGAGGCCGACGAGGTTCAGGTCAGCTATGATGAGGCCGCCGCCGAAGGCCAGAGCGCAATCCGCGAAGTGCGCGCCGAGGGGAATGTCCTGATGGTGTCGGGCCCCGACGCCGCCGAGAGCCAGCGCGCGATCTACACCCCCGGCGCCAACGAGATCCGGCTGAGCGGCGATGTCCTGCTGAGCCAGGGGCAGATCGTGATCGCCGGCGATGCCCTCGTGGTCGATCTGACCACCGGCATCGGCCAGATGGAGGGGCGGGTCCGCACCGTTCTGCAGCCGCAATGAGCCCCGCCGCGTTCGAAGTGACCGAGGGCTCGGTCGGGTTGAACATCCGCAACCTGCGCAAGAGCTACAAACGCCGCCCGGTGATCCGCGATGTCAGCCTTGAGGTCACCCGCGGCGAGGCCGTGGCCCTGCTGGGTCCGAACGGCTCGGGCAAGACCACCTGTTTCTACGCCATCGCAGGGCTGCTGACGCCCGAGGCCGGGATCGTCTCGATCGACGGGCGGGATGCCACGATGCTGCCCATGTACCGCCGGGCCAAGCTCGGGATCGGCTACCTGCCGCAGGAAATGTCGATCTTTCGCGGCATGAGCGTGGAGGACAATATCCGCGCGATCCTCGAGGTGAACACGCGCGACCGGACCAAGCGGATGGAACGGCTCGAGGAACTTCTGTCAGAGTTCAATATCGAGCATCTGCGCCGCACCTCGGCACTGGCGCTCTCGGGCGGGGAACGGCGGCGGGTCGAAATCGCGCGCTGCCTCGCGGCGGATCCGAAATACCTGTTGCTGGACGAGCCCTTTGCCGGGGTCGATCCGATTGCCGTGGGCGATATCCGCGCGCTGGTCGCCCAGCTCAAGACCCGTGGGATCGGCGTCCTGATCACCGACCACAATGTCCGCGAGACGCTGGAGATCGTGGACCGGGCCTATATCCTCCATGACGGCGTCGTCCTGATGAGCGGGACCCGTGAAGAGGTGATCCGCGACGAGAATGTGCGGCGCGTCTATCTCGGCAACACCTTCTCGGTCACCTGAGCCCCCGATGCCTGCGCAGCGCGATGGCCTGACCCTCCGCCAGCAGCAGCGGCTCACGCTCACCCCTGAAATGCGCACGACCCTGTCGGTGTTGCGCATGTCCGGCACCGCGCTTCAGGAGCATCTGGAGGCGCAGGCGGCCGAAAACCCGATCCTGACCCTGCGCCGCCCGAGATCCGAGGCCAGCGGGGCCGCGCCGGGCGGGCCATCGGCCTATGATCTGGCGCTCGACACCACGGGGGCAGAGCGGTCGCTGGGCGAGCGACTGCGCGCGCAACTGAGCCTTATGGCGCTGGAGCCACAGATTCAGGACATCGCCTTCGTGCTGACATGGTCCCTCAGCGATACCGGTTATCTTGATGTCGACCTCGCGGATCTGTCGCAGGAGGTGCAGCTGCCCGCGGACCGGATCGAGACCGCCCTTGCGGCGCTGCAGGCCTGCGAGCCCGCGGGGGTGGGCGCACGGTCGCTGGCGGAGTGCCTGTCACTGCAACTGATCGAACTAGGCTTCGAGGCGGATCTGGCCCAGGCGGCAACGCGGGTTCTCGACAGGCTCGCCGCCGGTGAGATCGCCAAGGCCGCCCGCGCCACGGGTCTGGACACCACCGCGCTGGCCGAAATTGCCGAGGCTCTGCCCAAATTGACCCCCTATCCCGGGCAGGCCGCCTTGCCCGCCCCCCGGGTGAGCCTGCCGGATGTCGAGCTGCGCTTCCCGGACGGCGCATCGCCTGAGATCACGGTGCTGCGCGGCAACGCCCGGACCCTGGAGCTCGACGAAGAGCTTCTGAGCGTTGCGCGGCTCGAATCAGATACGGCACTGGCCAGTTATGGCACCGAAGCCGAGGCACTCCGCCGGGCGCTGAGCTATCGGACGACGACTCTCACGCGGATTGTGGCCTTTCTCGGGGATTATCAGATCGGATTCTTTCGTGAGGGCGGGGCCGCCATGAAGCCCCTGACACGCACCCAACTGGCGCAGGAGCTCAAGCTGCACCCCACAACGGTGGGGCGTGCTGTCGCAGACAAGACCCTCGCGCATCCCGGCGGGGTTGTGCCGCTTTCGGCGTTCTTTTCAGCGACTTTGGGCGCAGACTCACAAGATGCAGTGAGCGCTTATGGCGCCCAGGCCAGGATTGCGGCCCTCGTGGCCGGGGAAACCGAAGACGCGATCCTGACGGACACGGAAATTGCCCATAAGTTGAAAAACGAAGGCGTTGACATCGCACGTCGAACTGTCGCCAAATACAGGGGATGCTTGAACATCCCGTCATCCTACGATCGCAAGCGCCTCAGGGCAGCGGCACGGATGCGCGGCCGGGTGTGACCACCCGGATGATCCCACTTCATGTAAGCCCATGGTTTCTCACCTGAATACAGGTGCCATTCGGCTTGCGCATTCAGGGAGGTACCATGCGCTACCAAATCACCGGCAAACAGATCGATATCGGCGAAGCCTTGCAGAGCCATGTGAAGGCCGAGCTTTCGGAGGCCGTCAGCAAATATGCTGAGCGCCCGACCGACGCGAATGTCGTGTTCTCAAAGGACGCCTATAACCACGTTTGCGAAGCGACGGTTCATCTGTCCACAGGGCTGACAGCCCAGGCCAAGGCCTCTGCCGGTGATATCTATGCGGCCTTTGACAAATGCAGCGAGAAGATGGAGAAGCAGCTTCGGCGATACAAGCGCCGGTTGAAGAACCATCACCGCGAGCGGACGGAACCCGTTGCACTTTCCGGCGCTGCTTCATATATCCTCGACGCAGCCGAAGTGTCCGAGGAACATGAGCCCGAGACGCTTCAGCCGATCATCGTTGCCGAAATGGAAACGACGATCCCATCTGTCTCCGTCGGGGAGGCGGTGATGCAGATGGAGCTTGCGGAGGCGCCTGTCCTGGTGTTTCGCAACGAGGGACACGGAGGGATCAACGTCGTGTATCGCCGCGAGGACGGCAATATCGGCTGGATTGATACCAAGTTGGATAGTTAAACCGACCAGGTCTCCTGGCGGGAATGAAAGCGTTTGATATGGATCTGTCAGATTTGCTGGTCCCCGATGCCGTGAAGGTATTCGGGAATATGAGCAGCAAAAAACGCCTTATGCAGGACCTGAGCGACATCGTTTGCTCGGCCTATGGCGTGTGCCCGGTCAATGCTGTCGACGCGCTTCAGGAACGTGAGGCTCTGGGACCCACGGGCGTGGGGCATGGTGTTGCCCTGCCCCATGCGCGGCTCAAGGATATCGACCGGGTGGTCGGTGTCTTTGTCCGTCTGGAAAAGCCCATGGCGTTTGATTCCGTCGATCGGCAGCCGGTGGACCTGATCTTTGGTCTCTTCGCACCCGAAGACAGCGGCGTTGCCCATCTCAAGGCGTTGGCACTGGTATCGCGCACCCTGCGTGACCCGGGCGTCTGCGCCAAACTGCGCGCCAATAGCGACAGCGGGACCCTCTACACGGTCCTGACCGAAGTTGAGAGCACCCGCGCGGCCTGAGCCGCGCGGTTATCCCCGATAATCCTGAAATCCGAAGGTCGCGAAGTCGCGGGCATAGGCGGTGCGTGCGAGCTTTTCGAGCTCGGGCCCGTGGATCGCGTCCAGCCCGCTGGTGTCAAACCGCGGCACTTGATCTGGTGCCGGGCGGCCAAGCTCGGCAGCCAGCGCACGCAGATCCTCGGCAAGCCCCGGCCCGTCCCGCAGGATGCGGTCCGGCAGAGCGACCTGCGCCATGCCCTGCAGTACCGTCGTTTGCGCCATCCATGAGGGGTCGATCCGCAGGCTGGTCTGCGCCGCGAGATTGGGCTTGAGGAACCGCAGGAACCCGCGAAACGCCTTTTGCAGAGCCTGTTGCGGCAGATCCTCCGCCGGATAGCGCGGCGGCAGAGGCACCTTGTAGGCCGCGATCAATCCGTGGCGCAGCTCGGCATAGGATTGCAGGTCACTCGGCAGGATCCGGGTGACAAAGGCCGTATAGGCCCGGGCCAGCGGGTGCCGCAGCAAGGTGAAGGTGCGACTGTCGGGATGCGCCGCGCGCCAGTCGCGCAGATCCTTCTGGCGCATCCCGGTGATCAGATCCGCAGGCGCGCAGCCATCCAGCGCCGCCATCCAATCGAGCACCGGATCGGGCTGTGGCCCCTCCATCGGCAGATAGAGCAACCCGGTCCCCGGGCAGGCCACGTAGCTGCGCACGGCCGGGCCACGATCCACGGGTTGCGGCGGGACTTGGTCGAGCCCGAAGGGATCCAGCGCCGCCACGGCTTCCCGCAGTTCTTCCATATTGGTGACCTTGGTCTCCAACGGTTCGGGGTTCTGGCGCTTCAGCGTCCGCTCGGGCCGGGGCAACCTGTGCCGCGAGCCGAGATAGGCCAGCGCCCCATTGATCACGTCGAGATCCTGCAGATCCTCGTAGCGCAGGGTCAAAGCCGTCTGCCCCGCCCGCGCCAGCCCCTGACGGATATCGGTCAGAAACGCGGTATAGGGCCCCATGAAGGCAGCAAACGCCTCGGGGTCAAAGGGGATCGCATCGGTCTCGACCTGGCCTTTCGCATCGGTGAGCACCCATTGGTTCGACGCCAGCGCCCGCTGATAGGAGACAAAGCTGTCCAGCGGATTGCGCGTCAGCACGATCTTTGCCGCCCGGGGATCGGCCAGCGCCTGCGCCCGCATGCGCGGGTCGTGGTCATGAAAGAGACGGAACCCGGCAAGGCCGGTGGCCTCCGCACGCACCCGGGTCACAAGCGCGTTCGGGTCCGCCTCGCGATCGGCAAGGGACAGGCCCAGATACTCCTCCTGGCCCTCATGGGCGATGAAATACGGATTGAAGAGCTCTCCGAAACTGCGCACATCCGGGGCGGCGTTCAGGTTCCGCTCCAGATAGTTGGAGCCGGTGCGCATGCCCGCGAAGATCACGAAATAGTCGAAGCGCTGGGTCATCGGATCAGGTCACGAGATAGGGGCGCGCGGGCGTGGCAGGAGCAGTCAGATCGCTGGTATCGAGCGGGAAATCCCCGGTGAGATAGGGCTTCATCCCGGCATTCTTGAGCGCCTGCAGGAACGCGCCGAACCCGGTCAGGTCCACCAGCTCGGGCGCATGGACCATCCGTCGCCGGGTAAAGGGCGTCATCTGGTCGAGAACATCCTGCAACTGCACCATGGGATCGGCGACAAACTCCGCCAGAGAGGTCACCCGCACCGTGGCCGGCAGGCTCTTGTTGCGCAGCTGGCCGAGGAAGTGATCCTCGACCTTCTGCATCCAGGCGGCCTCGCGCCGGGCCTGTTCAAAGGGCAGGTCGTCGCGAAAGAGCTTCAGCGCCCATGCGCCGGTGACGACCGAGATATGGGCGTTCGGATCCCACATCATATACGTGTTCAGGTCCTGCCGGTCATAGGGCGCGATCTGAAAACACTGGGGTTCGCCCCGGCTGTTCCAGATCAGGTTGGTCAGAAAGCTCTGCGGGTTGTAATCGCGCAAGGACACGCTGTCCGACAGGCCGCCGTTGAAGCCTTTCGCACCCTCCGCATAGGGAATTTCCCGCCAGTCGAAGAGATGCCCATGCACCCGCGCGCCGGTGCGTTTGGACAGCCAGGGCGCGAAATCGGCGATCACCTCGTCAAAGCCCTGGAACACGAAATAGGGCGCGGCGGTCTTGCCCGCCTGCCAGGTGTCACTGGGAAAGCGGCTCTGCATGAAGAGCCCGGCACGGCCCTCGCGGTTCCGATCCATCGCCTCATCAAAGACCTGCTCGATCCGGTGCGGATTGCTCGGGCCACGCTCGGGCGCGCCCTGATCGGGGTCGAGCAACTGGGCATAGAGCCGATCCGCCCGGGGCCAGACCTTGCGCAGCAGAAAGCAGTCCGACTGCCCCACCAGATCCAAGTGATCGTCATAAAAGACAAAGGGTTTCCCCTGCGTGTCGAATTTCGACAGCATCAGGGACCGGCTCTCGATCCGGGTGGAAACGCGCCGGACAAGGGTCTGGAAGTAGGATTCGTCGGGGATCCAGACGCGCTTGAAATAGCGGTCGAACTCCCTGCGGCGCGGATCACCGAGGATCGCCTCGAGGCTGCGGCGCGTCAGACACCACCATTGCGAGCCGAGATGCGGCTCGATCCCGTCGGGGATCCGCCGCTTGACGCCCAGCTTGCGCTGCAGATCCACATAGCGGTCAAAGAGTTTGCGCTGACTGCGCCAGGAGAACGGAAAGCGCAGGGTGAACCGTTCATTCTGCAACCCGCCGATAGTCCAGGGCACGTCCGAAACCGTGACGGATTCGATGAAATCCGTGTCGGGATTCGCCCCGAGAAACGCGATGAGCCGGTCCAGCGGGCGCAAGGGCAGGCAATCGCCGCTGATCAACGCCACATGGGTGACCTCGGGATGGCTCTCGAGAAGGATCTCAGCCGCGCTTTCCGTGGCCTGCACCATGGACCAACGGCCCCAGCCGCAATCATGCTGCCGGATAAGCTGCACCCGCGTCAGATCCGCAAGATCCGCCCGCAGACCGGCATAGGCCTTGGCGCAGGTCTTGCGGTCCACATGGATCACCACCGGACATTTGAAATGGTCGAGATACCGCGCAAGCTCGGCCACGCGCCCAAGCTCGGTATGGGCGAGCATGACAAACCCCGGAGACACCCCGCCGGTCATGCCCAGCTCCCCTTGGACAGCAGGCCGAGGATCTCCAGCTGGCGCCAGGACACATAGCGCTCGGACATCTCGGTCCAGAGCGACGGTGGACCCGAGGCCTCCAGCGTCTCGGCATAGGCCTTGTACTCGCGCCCCCGGGCATAATGCTCCTGCCGGACGATCTCCTCCTCGGATTTCTCGATGAAGGTATCGAGGAACTTGGTATGCAGCAGGCAGCCCGAGATCCGCTCGCCCCCACCGGTTTCATAGACATTGTTCAGCCCGCGCGGCAGGACCATATGGGTGCTGTCCACATAGGCGTAGCTGCGGTCCCACTTGATCAGCGGGGTCTTGTTCAGTGCGGGCGCTGCCTCGGGCCGGTCTGCAAAGAACGCCCGGGCCCGTGGTCCGCCCTGGATCCAGAGGTTCCCGAGCTCGGGATTGCGGGTGATCGTGTAATTGCCGCTGTCGAACCAGCAGGCCAGCTCCATCGGGTTCTGGCCTTCCGCATAGACCGCCCTGTCGAGTGGCCCCTTGGGATAGAGGTCGAGCAACATCGCCGGAAACGCCCGCAGGCCCGAGGCATCCATCCAGTCCGTCAGCGCCGCAAGGGGGCGTGTCTCGCAGAACGGGTAGATCAGGAACTCGTCCACATCGACGGTCAGGCACCAATGGCCATGCCCGAACTTCATTTGCAGCCAGGTCAGCCAATCCACCCCGAACCGGGCCCGGCGATAGCTGTGCGGCGTGGTCCAGAGTGAGACATCTTTCTGCGCTGCGAGATAGGCGGCCGAGCCATCCTCGGACCCGTTATCGACAATCAGGAAATGATCGACCCCCTGCTTGCGATAGTAGTCGAGGAAAAAGGGCAGACGGATCCGCTCATTCCGCAGGGTGACGAAGGCGAGGATATCCTGACGCGCGATCTGACCCGTTCGGTCCGAGGCCGGTGTCAACTGGCGCCGTCGGCGAAAACTGCGCCATAACAGGCGCTTGCGCTTGAGGCGCAGGCGGTATCGCTCGACCCATTTCATTGGGCAGATCCCCCGGCCCGGAACAATGGGGCAGACAGCAGCACAGGCGCGGGGACGGCCCCCGGCCACGGGTCGGCAGCTAGCCGAACACCTGCGCGAAATGTCTCTCCCATGTGAACCGCTCCGTCAGATCGGGACGTTCCCTATGCTCCGGTTTTGCACCGGCTTGCTTAATTATTGATAACCAAGCGTAACTATCGTCGGGGGAGAGGTAAACGGGCAAGGTTCCGAGCGTTTCGCGAAAGACCGGCAGGTCGCTGCAGATCACCGGAACGCCTCGCGCCGCCGCCTCCAGCGCGGGAAAACCGAAGCCCTCGGCGCGGGTGGGAAAGAGCAGTGCTTGGGCCCCGGACATCAGGCCGGCGACATGGCTATCCGAGGCACCGTTAATCTCGACAATCTTGCGCCCGTAGAGCGGGTTGGCCTCCAGCGCGGCGAAGGCTTCGGGCGGCAACCATCCCCGCGCCCCGCACAGGACAAGGGTCGGGACCGCCGCACCAAGCTCTGCCGCCGCAAGGCGCCAGGTCTCCAGCAGCAGCTCGAGGTTTTTGCGGGGCTCAAGCGTGCCCAGCGCGAGGAAATACGGGGTGGAGAGGCCCTGCGTCGCGGCTGCACCGGTTTCGGGCGCTGCAAGATCCAACCCGAAGGGCGCAACGCACCAGTCCGGCCGCGTGCCATCCGCCCCGAGATGGGCCATGGCCTGAGCCTTCACCTGCTCCGTTGCGGTGATGATCCGGTCGACATCCCGCCGCAGATGGTCAAACCGCGCTGCGAAGCGGCGACGCGAGGCGGGGGTCACCATCTCGGGCAGATCGAGCGGGATCGTGTCATGGAGCACCACCTCGATCCGGCTGCGCGGCAGGCGACGCAGCGCGGAAATCACCCGGTCCGTCAGGTTCGTTTCGCCGACATTGAGGTAATGCGCCCCCTCGGGAAGAGCCCGGCGCAGCATCCGGGCAAGGCCCCAATGCACCGATCTCCCGCAGGCCAGCTTGCGCAAACTGGTCTCGACCCGCGCGCGCGGGGTGGCCCGGTGCCGCGCCAGACGGGAGAGGAGATCCGGAGCGTCCCAGGGTTTGGTCGAATCCTCGACCCCCTGACGCAGACGGGCAAGACCGTCTTGGCCCAACAGAAGATAGCCCGCATGGGTCCGCACGAGCCCGAACGCCTCGGGCGTCTGATCAAGCGCGTGGCGCAGATAGGCCGCCTCGACCCGGTCGACGCCGGAAAGCCGTCCGGTGCCCACGCGGGACACCAGTCGTGTCACATCCAGAAGGCGTGGAAGAGGCTCCGGACGCCCGCTCAAGATCGGCGCGGTTCCGAAACGGCCGCCCGCTTACTGGGCGGCTTTGCGGGAGAAGGCCAGTTCCTGCAGGAAGTCCGACAGCTCATCGGCCAGATCCGGACGGGCCAGCGCGAAGGACACCGTGGCCTGCAGGAAGCCCGCCTTGGACCCACAATCGAACCGCTGCCCGGCGAAGCGGAAGCCATAGACATTGTCATGGGCGGTGATCTCATGGGCGATGGCATCGGTAAGCTGGATCTCGCCCCCGGCTCCGACCTGACCCTTGTCGAGATTATCGAGGACATCGGGGCTGAGAATGTAGCGCCCGATCACAGCAAGGTTCGACGGAGCCTCTTCGGCCTTGGGCTTTTCGACCATGCCTTTGACCTGGACGATGGACCCCATATCCTCTTTGACATCGACGATGCCATAGGCGGAGGCTTTGCTCATGGGCACTTCCATGGTCGCAACCATGTTGCCGCCGGTTTCCTGATAGGCTTCGACCATCTGCGCGAGGCAGGGCTTTTCAGCGGCGATCACATCATCGGGCAGGATAACGGCAAAGGGTTCATTGCCCAGAAGACGGCGGGCGCACCAGACCGCGTGGCCAAGGCCCAGGGCACGGGTCTGACGCACATAGGCAATCGCGCCGCTGTCCATATTGGTGCCGCGCAGGGTCTCGAGCAGTTCGGTCTTGCCCTTGTCCTCGAGCGTCTGTTCCAGCTGGGGGGCGGCATCGAAATAGTCCTCAAGCGCGCTCTTGCCGCGCGAGGTCACAAAGATGAATTCCTCGATCCCGGCGGCGCGCGCCTCGTCGATGGCGTATTGCACCAACGGACGATCCACGAGGGTCATGATCTCTTTCGGAACCGACTTTGTCGCTGGAAGAAAACGAGTCCCCATGCCGGCGACGGGGAAAACGGCGGTTTTAACACTTCGAGACATTATCGGACCCTACATAAATCATTGTCTTCAGCATAGCAGAGTTTCTACGGCTCGGGAGAGAAACAACAGGCTTTCATCACCAATCTCGGTGGATCTGTTGTCGCACTGCAGCATTTCTAATCCGTGTCCAACTCTGTGCCATCGTCCTTGGACGTTGGTGCGTCCTTTATACGTATTCCCATGTAGTCTTTGTAAACTCCGTCGGAAATGCGGCGAGAACTTGCTGATTGCCAGATAGAATCGGGCAACTCGTGGATCCACACCCCCGGCGCGCGGAAAACGACACGGGCTGGGGCGCGCCGGTTGGCCGAGGTAACCAGCGTGACGACACGCCCTTTCTCCGCTTGTTTTGCTGCACGTGCGAAGGCGCCCGGCATCTCAAATCGGGGGGAGGTGGTCCAGAGCGGGTTCAGGTTCGGATCGGTTTTGCGACGCGCCTTGAACAGCCGGGTGGCGGGTTTATGCTCAGGCGCCGCGTTCAGATCCTGCATCTTTTTTGGGCCTGCCTGACCTTCTGTAAGCGCCAGCCCTTCGGCCGCGCCCCGGTCGAAGCTGCGCAGCAGGCGCCAGACCTCGTCGGGATAGAATCGCCCGGACACCATGCGCTTCAAAAGTCGGGTCTGCTGGACCTTGCGATGGGTCCGCACAGCCGCCGCAGGCCCATGAGACGCATGGGTCTGGGCAAAGATCGCAGCCGAGCGGCCAATCTCGAAGAGATCTCGCGGCGTGCGGTCCTGCTGACGGTAGGGGCCCGGGGCCAACGCATGGATCACCTGCGCCTGCGGGGCATAGGCAACCTGACCGTCCCCCTGCACCAAGCGCCAGACCAGATCGCTCTCGTCGAGGAAGTAGCGCAGGCGCGGATCGAACCCGCCCATGCGCCGCACCGCCTGCCGCAGCACGGCGAAATTCGTACCCATAGCCCCGGGCACCCGACCGGATCGGGGCGCGATGATGGCGATCTCCTCGGGCCAGGGCGTCATCGGATGGGAGGTTCCCTCCGCCGTGAGCCATTCGCCCTGCCACTGGAACCGGACCCCATCCGGACCGCGCACATACCCCGCCGCGAGCACCACACCCGGCACGCGCAACGCCTTCAGCAACTGTTCCAGCCAGCAAGGCTCAGCCACTGCGTCATCGTCGAGAAAGGCCACGTAAGGCGCGCGCGCCAGAGCGATCCCCGCATTGCGCGCCGCCGAGACATTGGCTTCGGCAAAGGGCACATAGGTGACCGCAGGCGCACCCGGCCCATCGGCGACCGCCCGACGCGCGGCCGTGTCGCCGACGACGATCACCTCGAAGGCAGGACAGGTCTGAAAGGACAGCGCCTGCAGACATCGGGCGAGTTGCGGACCCCGCCCCCGGCTGACGATAACGACGCTGGCTTCGGGGATCACTCTTGCCCCATCTGGGCCAGCATCGCCTCGATGCGCGGCACATCCTCGGGGTTGTTGAGCTCCCAGAACGCCCGGCCCCGACCCTCGACCTCTACGCAGAGCACCGTATGGCCATTCTCGAGGAAGCGGAGCTGTTCCAGCCCCTCGAGGGTCTCGAGCGGACCGACCGGCCAGGTGCCATAGGCGGTCAGCGCATCGGGTCGGTAGGCATAGAGCCCCACATGGTGGAAGACCGGGGTCGGATCATCGGCCGGGTAGTCCGTCGTGGTATAGGGCACCACCTCTTTGGAGAAGTAGAGCCCATGATTGTTGCGATCGAAGACCGCGGTCGTGCCACCCACGCGTCCCGCGCGGCGATCCTCAAGAAAGCCCGACAGGGCCGCGCCGTCGCAGCGCAGCACGGGCGTCGCCAGCGAGGCATCCGGCGCCGCGCGCAGCCCCTCGACCAGATCCGCCACGAACCACGCCGGGGTCAGGGGCGCATCGCCTTGCAGGTTGACCACGATCTCGGGGCTGATGTTCATGCGGGCGATGGCCTCGGCACAGCGCTCGGTCCCGTTGCGGCATTGATCGGAGGTCATCACGACCTCGGCGCCAAACGCCTCCGCATGTTCCTGAATACGGGTGTCATCGGTCGCGATCACGACCCGGTCCACGCCCTCGGCCGCTTGGGCGGCATCCCAGCTGCGCCGGATCAGCGAGCGCGACACGCCGGTGGCCCCGCGCAGCTCGACCAGCGGCTTGCCCGGGTAACGGACCGACGGATAGCGCGCGGGGATGACGACCAGAACCGACATCAGGCGCTCTTGAGGTCGACGCCCGGGGCATAGGCGATGAAGAACGGGTTGGCGTACCCCTCCTTGCCATAGCTCAGCGGCGTGTGATCATCGAACCGCACGACCTGCCCGCCCGCGCCGAGCAGCACCGCATGGCCAGCGGCGGTGTCCCATTCCATGGTGCGGCCCAGACGGGGATAGAGATCCGCCTCCCCGGTCGCCACGAGGCAGAATTTCAGCGAAGAGCCCGCCGAGGTCATGTCCCGCACGCCATATTGGCCGATATAATCGTCGGTCGCCTGATCCCGGTGGGACTTCGAGGCCACGACCATCAGCGCGGCATTGTCCGGCGTGCTGACCGAGAGCGGCGTGATCTCGCCCGGCTGGTCCTTGTCAAAGGGCCCGGTCTCTTCAACCGTCCGGCCATCGGCCAGGGTGTAAAAGAGCCGTTCCTTGGCTGGGGCATAGACCACCCCGCGCACGGGCGTGCCATTCTCGACATAGGCGATATTGACCGTGAAATCCCCGCGGCGATGGACGAATTCCTTCGTGCCATCCAGCGGATCGACGATGAAAAAGGACCCGGCCGTCTGGCTGTGGGACGCCGCCTGTTCTTCGGTCACCGTCAGGATGTCGGGAAAGGCCGCCTTGAGCCCCGCCGAGATCAGCGCATCCGCCGCCTCATCGGCCGCGGTAACCGGGCTGTCATCGGACTTGGCGCGCACATCGAAGTCATCGGAGCCATAGATCTCCATGATGGCATCGCCCGCCTCCAGCGACAGCTTGCGTAGAACGGGAATAACTGTGTCAAAATCCATGATACTCTCCTGTGGCTCACCCGGGTGCATGCGCGCGGTTGCCCATTGATCTGAATTTTCTATGCTTCCCGGTTAAATGATCCGCAACCATTGTGTTGTTCTGTCGGACAAGGTGTCACTCCAAAGAAACGGTCGTCCTGTCGTGTTTCGCGTCGAAGAAAGATCCTCCAGCCCCTTTGCGACCGCGTTCCGAACGCTGTCGCTGATTTATCATGCGACCGTGCGCTCGGTGCGCAAGACCCATGGCAACGCGCTGGTGAGCCTGTTCATCAACCTGTTCCAGACGATCGTCTTTGTCGTCGCCTTCTACGTGATCTTTCAGTTGATGGGCGTGCGGGGCGCGGGGCTGCGCGGGGATTTCATGATGTATGTCCTGAGCGGGGTGTTCCTGTTCATGACCTTTACCAAGACCATGGGGGCGGTGTTCAGCTCCGAAGGTCCGGCCTCGCCCATGATGAAACATCCGACGATGAACACCATGGTGGCGATCGGCGCGGCGGCGCTGAGCAGTCTCTATATTCAATCGATGTCGGTGCTGGTGATCCTGACCGGGTATCAGCTCGTGACCCATAACGTGGCCATCCACGATCCCGGCGGCGCGGCCAAGGTCATGCTGCTGGCCTGGACCGGTGGGGCGGCGCTCGGCATGGTATTTTTGGCCGCCAAGCCCTGGGCCCCGAACGGCACGAAGATGATCCAGACCATCTTCAGCCGGGTGAACATGTTTGCCAGCGGCAAGATGTTCGTGGCCAACACGCTGCCGGCCTTCATGCTGCCGCTCTTTGCCTGGAACCCGCTCTTTCATCTGATCGATCAGATGCGCGGCTACGTGTTTCTGAACTACACGCCCCGGCACACCAATCTGGAATACCCGTTCTGGATCATGGTCGGCTGCATGATGATCGGGTTGATGGGGGAGTTTTATACCCGCCGTCGTGCCTCGATCAGTTGGAGCGCCGCGCGCTAACGCCGCGCGGTCAGGTCACGACGCGCAGGGTGATGTTGATCCGCCCGCCATCAGGCAGGAGCGTCGAACTGCCCGCCTTGATCCGATCGACCCCGTGATGGATCAGACGCGCCGCGCCCCCCATCACCGCCACATCCCCCGAAGAGAGCCAGAGCGATTCCGTCGTCCCGCCCCTCGTCACGGAGCCGACCCGGAACCGCCCGGCATCCCCGAGCGAGATCGACACCACCGGCTCCGAAGGGTCCGCCTCGTCCTTGTCCTGATGCATCCCCATCTTCGCATCCGCGTCGTAGAAGTTGATCAGACAGCATTCCGGGGTGCGGGCACTGCCGGACACCGCCTCCCAGACCGACAGGATGCTGGGGGGAATCGCGGGCCAGGGCGTCCCGTTCAGATGGGTCGGCGCATAGCGATAGCCCTGCCGGTCCGACACCCAGCCGAACTGCCCCGCGGCGGTCATCCGCACGGACATCCGCCGCCCCGAGGGTGTGACCATCCGCTGGAACGGCACGACCCGCGCCACCGCCCGCAGGTCGGCCACCATCGCCTCCTGCGCGGCCCGGTCGAGCAAGCCGGAATGGATCGCGACCCCCCGCAACCACAGGTCCGGGGCCGGGATCCGGACATCTTGCCGCGATTTGTCCATTTCAAACCCTCCAGATATCGCCGGGACGCTTGCAGGGGTCCAACCCCCTCCTTATATACGCCGAGACGTTGATCGCGGGCCCCGTGATCTTTCTTGGGATCTGAGATGAGAGGCCGCGTACGGATCTTGTCTCTCAACAATCGCCACGACGAAAGGGACTATAGCAATGGGCAAAGTCATTGGTATCGACCTCGGCACCACGAACTCCTGTGTTGCCATCATGGACGGCTCGCAACCGCGGGTCATCGAAAACTCTGAAGGCGCGCGCACCACGCCCTCGATTGTCGGCTATACCGACGACGAGCGGCTCGTGGGTCAGCCCGCCAAACGCCAGGCCGTCACGAACCCGGAGAACACCGTCTTCGGTGTCAAGCGCCTGATCGGCCGCCGGTTCGACGACGAGGATCTGGAAAAAGACAAGAAGAACCTGCCCTATGCGGTCGTCAATGGCGGCAATGGCGATGCCTGGGTGGGCGTTCAGGGGGACACGTTCTCTCCGGCGCAGGTCTCTGCCCTCATCCTGCAGAAAATGAAGGAAACCGCCGAGAGCTATCTTGGCGAGGACGTGACCCAAGCGGTCATCACCGTTCCGGCCTATTTCAACGACGCCCAGCGTCAGGCCACCAAGGATGCGGGCAAGATCGCCGGTCTCGAGGTGCTGCGGATCATCAACGAGCCGACCGCGGCCGCGTTGGCCTATGGCCTCGACAAGTCCGAAACCCAGACGATCGCGGTCTATGACCTCGGCGGCGGGACATTCGACATCACGATCCTCGAGATCGACGATGGTCTGTTCGAAGTGAAATCCACCAATGGCGACACGTTCCTCGGCGGTGAAGACTTCGACATGCGCATCGTCAACTACCTGGCGGATGAGTTCCGCAAGGAGCATGGCGTCGACCTGACCAAGGACAAGATGGCCCTGCAGCGCCTCAAGGAAGCTGCGGAAAAAGCCAAGATCGAGCTCAGCTCCTCGACCCAGACCGAGATCAACCAGCCGTTCATCTCGATGGACCCGAATGGCGGCCAGCCGCTGCACATGGTCATGAAGCTGACCCGTGCCAAGCTGGAAAGCCTCGTGGGCGACCTGATCAAGGCCTCGCTCAAGCCGTGCAAGGACGCGCTGAAAGACGCCGGTCTCAGCACCTCCGAGATTGACGAGGTCGTGCTGGTCGGCGGGATGACCCGCATGCCGCGCGTGATCGAGGAAGTGTCCAAGTTCTTCGGCAAGGAGCCCCACAAGGGTGTGAACCCTGACGAGGTTGTGGCCATGGGCGCGGCGATCCAGGCCGGTGTTCTGCAGGGCGACGTGAAGGATGTGGTGCTGCTCGACGTGACCCCGCTGTCGCTGGGCATCGAGACGCTGGGCGGCGTGTTCACCCGCCTGATCGACCGCAACACGACCATCCCGACGAAGAAATCCCAGGTCTTCTCGACCGCCGAGGACAACCAGAACGCGGTGACCATCCGGGTTTTCCAGGGGGAACGCGAGATGGCGGCCGACAACAAGATGCTTGGCCAGTTCAACCTCGAGGATATTCCGCCCGCGCCGCGTGGTCTGCCGCAGATCGAGGTGACCTTCGATATTGACGCGAACGGCATCGTCTCGGTGTCCGCCAAGGACAAGGGCACCGGCAAGGAGCAGAAGATCACGATCCAGGCCTCCGGTGGTCTGTCGGACGAAGAGATCGATCAAATGGTGCGCGACGCCGAGGCGAATGCCGACGCCGACAAGCAGCGCAAGGAACTGGTCGAGACCAAGAACCAGGCCGAAAGCCTCGTGCACTCGACGGAGAAATCCCTCGAGGAGCATGGCGACAAGGTCGATCCCTCGACCGTTGAGGCGATCGAACTGGCCGTGTCCGCGCTCAAGGAAACCATTGAGACCGACGATGCCGGCAAGATCAAGGCAGGCGTCCAGAACGTGACCGATGCGGCCATGAAACTGGGCGAGGCGATCTACAAGTCGCAGCAGGAAGCTTCGGGTGAAGACGCCCCCGATGCCGGTGAAGACGAGCCGCGCAGTGTGGATGACGACATCGTGGACGCGGATTTCGAAGATCTGGACGACCGGAAACAGGGCTGACGCCTCCAATGCACGACATGACGCCGATCCGCCCCGCGCGGGTCGGCGTCCGCGTTCAAGTGAAGGGACCCGGTCATGGCCAAACGCGACTATTATGATGTCCTCGGCGTGTCCAAGGGGGCATCTCCCGACGAAATCAAGAAAGGCTTTCGCAAGAAGGCCAAGGAACTGCATCCGGACCGCAACTCGGACAACCCGAATGCCGAGGCCGAATTCAAAGAGGCCAACGAGGCCTATGACATCCTGAAGGACCCGGACCGGAAGGCGGCCTATGACCGCTATGGTCACGCGGCCTTTGAAAATGGCACGGGCGGTCCGCGCGGACCCCAGGGTTTTGGCGGCGGGCAAGGTCAGGGCGATTTCGCCTCGGCCTTCTCGGATGTGTTCGAGGACCTTTTCGGCGACTTCATGGGCGGCCAGCGCGGTGGCGGCGGACGTCAGCGTGCCGCGCGCGGCTCCGACCTGCGCTACAATCTGCGGATCGACCTCGATCAGGCCTATCGCGGCCTGCAAAAGACCATATCCGTCCCGGGAAGCGTCCCCTGTACTGCCTGTGAGGGCACCGGGGCCGAGGGCGGGGCCGAACCCGTGGTCTGCCCGACCTGTTCCGGCATGGGCAAGGTGCGCGCGCAGCAAGGTTTCTTCACCATCGAGAAGACCTGCCCCACCTGCTCCGGCGTCGGTCAGATCATCAAGAACCCCTGCCCGGTCTGCCGCGGCGCGGGACGCGAGGAAAAGACCCGGTCGCTCAGCGTGAACATCCCCGCGGGTGTCGAGACGGGCACGCGGATCCGTCTGGCCGGCGAAGGCGATGCGGGCATGCGCGGCGGCCCTTCGGGCGACCTCTACATCTTCATCGAAGTCCAGGAACACGCGATTTTCCAGCGCGACGGGCTGGATCTCTTCTGCCGCGTTCCGGTCAGTATGTCCTCGGCGGCCCTCGGCGGCGATGTCGAGGTGCCGACCATCGATGGTGGGCGCAGCCGGGTGAAGATCCCCTCGGGCTCGCAATCCGGGCGACAGATGCGCCTGCGCGGCAAGGGCATGCCAGCCCTGCGCGGGGCCGGAACCGGCGACATGTTCATCGAACTCGCCGTCGAGACGCCCGTGAACCTGACCTCGCGCCAGCGCGAGTTGCTCAAGGAATTCGAGGCGGAATCGCAGGATAACCAGCCCGAAACCTCCAAATTCTTCAAAACCGTGAAGAATTTCTGGGACGGGATGAAGAGTTAACCCTTCGGAAACCATCGCGGGGCAGGCTAGCGCCATGCCCCGCACCCGCGCCTTTCACGAAGCTCCGATGCCCCTCTTTGCCGAGGCGGCGACGTCGGCGCGCCCTGCCAAACCGGCACAGCAACCCTCCTATATCAAGGATCACCGCAAGCGGTTGCGGCAGCGGTTTCTCGAAGGCGGGGCCGATGCCGTGCCCGATTACGAACTGCTGGAACTTGTTCTGTTCCGCGCGATCCCACGGCAGGATGTCAAACCCCTGGCCCGGCGGCTGATCGAGACCTTCGGCGATTTCACCCATGTTCTGGCCGCCCCCCTGCCCCGGCTCCTGGCCGTAGATGGCGTGGGGGAGGCTGTCGCGCTGGAACTCAAGATCGTGGAGGCCGCAGCCCATCGCCTTGCCCGGGGCAAGGTGCTCGACCGCCCGGTGGTGTCCAGCTGGGACGCGCTGCTCGAATACTGCCAGACCGCCATGGCCCATCTCGACCGGGAGCATTTTCGGGTGCTCTATCTCGACAACAAAAATGTACTGATCGCCGATGAACCCCAGGCGCAGGGCACGGTGGATCACGTGCCGGTCTATCCGCGCGAGATCGCCAAACGGGCGCTGGAGCTGAACGCCTCTGCGCTGATCCTCGTGCATAATCATCCCTCGGGGGATCCGACGCCCTCGGAGCAGGACATCACCATGACCTATGCGATCCGCGATGCGGCGGAAGTTCTCGGCCTGCGGTTGCACGATCACCTGGTGATCGGCAAATCGCGCGAGGTCAGTTTTCGATCCGAAGGCTATCTGTAACCGGTCGCTGCCAGATATCGATCCGGCGGGTCATCTCGGCAGACCACTCTTCCCCTGCACAGGCGATCGGCAGGCTGGGCCCGACCGCGACAATCTCGGTCTTGAGGGGCGGGCGATCCGCCCGCGCGGCGGTCAGATCGATGAGCACCTGCTGCGCATCCGCCTGCGCCTGAGCCGCCGTCTCGGCATAGGCGACCAGAACCAGTTGCGCGTCGGTTTCGAGCCCTGCCAGAGCATCGAACGCGGCGGCACTCAGGGCGCGAAGGTCCCGAGCGGTCGCGGAGGGCCGGAGAGACAGGCCCAGTTGCGTGGCCCCGTTCAGACCGCGCGCCAGATCCTGCAACACACGCAATTCCGCCTCATCCGCCGCCGCCATGGCCGCAAAGACCTGTTCCGGCAGGGAGGTCTCGACAGGACGAGCCGAGGGCAGCACATAGCCCGCCCGGCGCAACACAGGCTGCGCCTCGGCAGTGTTCAAGAAGGTCACGAACGCCTCGAGATCCGTGGGTGCGCGACGGTCCGGCGTGTAGAGCGCAAGCGGAAAGATCCAAGGATATCGCCCCAGCGCAACGCCGGTGGCCGTGGCCGCGTGGGCCAATCCACAAGCCCCGGCAATTGGGAGAGCTTGCGCCGGGCCCCGCCGCGACAAGGGTAGCAACCCAAGTCCTGAGGGTTGATCGCGCAGCACCGCCGCCAGATCCGCGCCCTGCGCGTGATAGGTCACC
Source organism: Dinoroseobacter sp. S124A (assembly GCF_049801015.1). Taxonomy (NCBI): domain Bacteria; kingdom Pseudomonadati; phylum Pseudomonadota; class Alphaproteobacteria; order Rhodobacterales; family Roseobacteraceae; genus Dinoroseobacter; species Dinoroseobacter sp. S124A. The sequence goes on from NZ_JBNAGD010000006.1 coordinate 255,384, forward strand.
GGCGCGCCCGGTGACGCCGCGCTGTCATCGAGCTTAGCAAGATCCTCCCCATGGGCGCGGGCATGCAAACGCAACGGCGCCGCCGGATGGCCAAGCGCCGCCCAGTCGGGATTGCGGCTGAACCAGAGCGTGCGAAAGGCCTCCGGTGTCACCGCCCGCGGCGCACGACGTGGCGAGGTCGCGGCAATCAGCGCGTCGAAGGCCAGCACGCCTTCCTGCGCTGGCGCGGTCAGATCCCCGATCCCCGCATCCCGCGCAATCGCACGCTCGTCCTCGGACACGAGCCGATCGCTGAGCACGAGATCCGCCTCGCCCACGGCGAGATCGGCAAAGCCTTCGGCCGGGACCGCGAGGCGCACACGGACGGTGAACCACTGCGCGGCATCGGGGCCGCCGAGCTGAACCTCGAAATGGTTGGAGTCCACCGCCACGCGGGAGACGGCAAGATCTCGCCCCCGCGCATAGGCCTGCAACAGCGCAGGAAGCAGTACCGTCCCCGGGCCATGGGCCGCGGTGACCGCAAAGCCGGTCGTCTGATTGGGCGCGGGGCAGCCCGCCCCGTCGCAGATCACCTGGTCCGCGGCCAGGGTGAGACGGCCATGCTGCGCGTCGATCTGGTAAAACCGGCCATCGAAGGCGTGCAATGCCCCGGTCACGGCGAACCCGTCAGAGCGCGATGTCAGGGTGACGGGCTCGGCCCGCACCCCGCCGCAGATCGCGAGCGCGGCGAGCCCGAGGCCGACCGCGCGCCCTATCCTCAGGTGTAGCGCCCGTGGCAATGCTTGAACTTCTTCCCGGATCCGCAGGGACAAGGGTCGTTCCGGCCCGGGTTGCCCCAAGTGCTCGGATCGTCCTCGACAAAGCCTTCGGCGACGGCACCGGCCGCCTCGGCCGGCTGCAGGACCGGCTTCGCCTGTGCCTGCGCCTGGGCGGCAGCGGCGGCCGCAGCCTGCTGAGCCGCGATCTGCTGCATCATCGCCTGCTGCTCTTCCTCGGTCAGGGGGCGGATCTTGCCGAGCTTGTCGGTGATTTCCACCCGCAGACTGTCGAGCATGCCTTCGAAAAGCTGGAAGCCCTCGGTCTTGTATTCGTTCAGCGGATCACGCTGCGCATAGCCCCGGAACCCGACGACCGAGCGAAGATGTTCGAGCGTCAGAAGATGCTCCCGCCACTTCTGGTCGATGGTCTGCAGCAGAACCTGCTTTTCGATGCGCCGCATGTTGTCGACGCCGAACTGCGCGGTCTTGGCCGCCATGAATTCATCCGAGGCCCGCTCCAGCCGTTCGCGGATCTCTTCATCATCGACGCCTTCTTCTTCAGCCCAGCGGATGACATCGGTGTCGACCCCGACCTTTTCCAGAACGGCAGCATAGAGCCCATGGGCATCCCACTGATCCGCATAGGTTTTCGGCGGAATGAATTCATCGACGAGATCATCGATCACCTGATGGCGCATGTCCCGGGTGATCTCGGCGACATCCTCGGTTTCCATGATTTCCATGCGCTGCGAGAAGATCGTCTTGCGCTGGTCATTCATCACGTCGTCGAATTTTAGCAACTGCTTGCGGATGTCGAAGTTCCGGCCCTCGACCTTCGCCTGCGCCTTTTCGAGCGACTTGTTCACCCAAGGGTGGACGATGGCCTCGCCATCCTTCATGCCCAGCGAGCTCAGCACCTTGTCGAGACGCTCGGACCCGAAGATCCGCATGAGATCATCCTCGAGCGACAGGAAGAAGGACGACCGCCCGGGATCCCCCTGACGCCCGGAGCGGCCGCGCAACTGGTTGTCGATCCGGCGGCTTTCATGGCGTTCGGTGGCCAGAACGAAGAGGCCGCCCGCATCGAGCACCTTCTGCTTCTCGTCCTGCACCTCGGCCTCGATCCGGGTGCGGATCTCGTCCGGGTTGGCATCCGGCGTCTCGGCCAAAGCCTGCAGCACGCGCATCTCCACATTGCCGCCGAGCTGAATATCGGTTCCGCGGCCTGCCATGTTCGTCGCGATGGTCACAGCATTCAGTTTGCCCGCATCGGCGACGATCTGGGCTTCCTGTTCATGCTGGCGCGCGTTCAGAACGTTATGGGGCACGCCCTCTTTTTTCAGCAACTGCGCGAGGAACTCGGATTTCTCGATCGAGGTCGTGCCCACAAGGATCGGCTGACCCTTCTCATGGGCCTTCTTGATCGTCTCGACGATGGCATCGAACTTCTCTTTGACCGTGCGGTAGATCTGGTCGTGCTCATCCTCGCGCTGGATCGGACGGTTGGTCGGCACTTCGACCACGCCCAGCCCATAGATCTCAGCAAATTCCTCGGCCTCCGTCGAGGCCGTGCCGGTCATGCCGCCCAGCTTGTTATAAAGCCGGAAGTAGTTCTGGAAGGTCACCGAGGCGAGGGTGACATTCTCGGGCTTGATCTCGACGCCTTCCTTGGCCTCCAGCGCCTGATGCAGCCCTTCGGACATGCGGCGACCCGGGGTCATCCGCCCCGTGAACTCGTCGATCAGCACGACCTCGCCATTGCGGACGATATAATGCTGATCCTTGTGGAAGATCTTGTGCGCCTTCAGGCCCTGATTCACATGGTGAACGACGGTGGTCGATTCCGGATCATAGAGCGATTGCTCCTCCGGCAGGATCCCGGCCTCGTGCAGCTTGGCCTCGAGGAACTCGTTGCCCTCATCGGTGAAGGTCACGCCACGGGTCTTTTCGTCCAGCGTGAAATGCTCGTCGGTGAGCTCGGGAATGACCTTGTCCACGGCCGTGTAGAGGTCGGACTTGTCCTGGCTCGGCCCCGAGATGATCAGCGGCGTACGCGCCTCGTCGATCAGGATCGAATCCACCTCGTCGACAATCGCGTAATTGTGACCGCGCTGGGACATCTGGCTCAACTCGGATTTCATGTTGTCGCGCAGATAGTCGAAGCCCAGCTCGTTGTTGGTCGCATAGGTGACATCGGCGGCATAGGCCTTGGCCTTCTCATCCTCGGCCTGGAACGGCACCACCACGCCACAGGTCAGCCCGAGCTGGGCATAGACCTTGCCCATCCACTCCGCATCACGGCGGGCGAGGTAATCGTTGACGGTCACGATATGCACGCCCTTGCCCGTCAGCGCGTTGAGATAGGCCGGCAGGGTCGCCACGAGGGTCTTGCCCTCGCCAGTCTTCATCTCGGAAATATTGCCCTGATGGAGGAAGATCCCGCCCATGAGCTGCGTGTCGAACGCCCGCAGACCCAGCGCACGGCGCGCGCCTTCGCGTGCATTGGCAAAAGCCTCCGGCAGCAGCGCGTCGAGGGATTCGCCGTTGGCGATCCGCTCCTTGAACTCGGCGGTCTTGGCGATCAGCCCCGCGTCGTCGAGGGCTTTGAACTCGTCCTCGAGCGCGTTGATCTTGGCCACGAGCGGGCGGACGGATTTGACCTTGCGATCATTGGGGGTCCCGAAGACCTTTTTGGTGATGGTTCCAAGACCCAGCATTGTCGATATCGTACTCCGGTTGCGGCCCTATCGACCGTTCGTGATCCTTGCCCGAAGCTCCGCGCTTGCCCACGCCTCGGGTGCGGCTTACAAACGGCATCTGAGACGGTGCGGCCACACGGCCCCCGGGGACATACCGCACTTAAGGGGCGGGCCCGAAACTGTCAATGTGGCCTTGTAGACAAGGCAAAAACGCCGCTAACGCGCGTGCAACAGGAGACGCCTTCGTGAACATCATCAGCACCCCCCTCGCCAGGCTCGCGCTTGGGATGACACTGCTCTTTCCGATCTCGGCGCAGGCCCAGGATGCGAGCACCATTCTGGCCACGGTCGGAGACGAAGAGATCACGCTTGGACACTTGATTGCGGTGGCCGACAGCCTCCCCGCGCAGTTCCAGCAGATGGACGATGATCAGCTGTTTTCGGGTCTTCTTGAGCAATTGGTGCGTCAGGCCGCCATCGCGCAATCCCTCGGGGACACCCTGCCCACTGGGCTCGAATTGTCGCTGGAAAGCCAGCGTTGGGCCCTGATGGCGAACACGGTGATTTCCGGCGCGATCGAAGCCGCCGTCACCGAAGACGCAGTGCAGTCGGCCTATGATGCTCAGTTTGCGAGTGTCGAGCCGGAGCAGGAATTCAACGCATCTCACATTCTCGTGGCAACCGAAGAAGAAGCGCTCGACCTGATCGCCGAGCTCGACGGCGGCGCGGATTTCGCCGAGCTCGCGCAAGCCCGGTCGACCGGGCCGTCCGGCCCGAATGGCGGCTCACTGGGATGGTTCGGCAAGGGCATGATGGTCGCGCCTTTCGAGGCTGCTGTCCTCGCGCTGGAGCCTGAAGGCATCTCGCCCCCGGTGCAGACCCAATTCGGCTGGCACGTGGTACGGCTCAATGACACACGGGATTCCGCAGCGCCCGACCTCGCAGAAGTGCGTGGCACAATCGAAGAGCGGCTGTCCGAGGCCGCCGCCAGTGAGGTCGTGGAGTCCCTGGTGGGCGCTGTCGAGGTCACACGGTCCGAAACCGAGATTGACCCGGCGTTGATCCGCGACACCAGTCTTCTGGACTAAGCCTCATGCGCCGGAACAGGTCCCGCCGCGCGCGCTGGCAAGAAAACGCGCGGCTGCGCAAGGCTCTGCGCGCGCCGAATGCGCCCGCCGGGCCGGTGGTCTCGCCCCTTGCGCCGCCCGAAATGCCCGCGCTGCCCGAGATAGCCGGGCTGCGCCTCGCGACCTGCGCGGCGGGGATCAAATATCGCAACCGTGATGATGTGATGCTGGCAGAGCTTGCGCCCGGCTCCGTCGTGGCGGGTGTCTTCACCCGATCGGCCACCCGCTCGGCCCCCGTTCTGGATTGCGAGGCAAAGCTGGCGGTCGGTGCGGATCTGGAGGCCGGGGCCGCGATCCTTGTGAATGCGGGCAATGCCAATGCCTTCACCGGCAGCGCCGGATCCGGCACGGTCGAGGCCGTGACCGAGGCCCTGTCCGCCTGCCTCTCGGTGCCGGTGTCGCGGATTTTCACCGCTTCGACCGGCGTGATCGGCGAGCCGCTGCCCCATGCCAAGATCATCGACCGGCTCGCGGAGTTGAAGCACGGCCTGCACGCGGACGGCCTACGCGCCGGGGCCCATGCGATCATGACGACCGACACCTATGCCAAGGCTGCGACGGCCACGGCGCAGATCGGCGGCACCAAGGTGACGGTCGCAGGGATCGCCAAGGGCTCGGGCATGATCGCGCCGGATATGGCGACGATGCTCGTCTATGTCTTTACCGATGCGGCGATCACGCAACCCGCGCTGCAAACCCTTGTCGCGCGGCTCAATGCGCGGAGTTTCAACGCGATCACGGTGGATGGTGATACATCGACCTCGGACAGCTTGATCTGCGCGGCCACCGGTGCGGCAGATCACGCGACGATCACTGATCCAGACAGCCCCGAGGGCGCAGCCTTTGCCGACGCTTTGGGTGCCGTCTTCCACGATCTGGCCCAACAGGTCGTCCGCGATGGCGAAGGCGCCACGAAGCTGATCGAGGTGGAGGTGACCGGCGCGGCGAGCGATGAGGATGCCTGGGCCGTGGCGCGCAGCATTGCGAACTCTCCGCTCGTGAAGACCGCGGCGGCGGGCGAGGACCCGAACTGGGGACGCATCGTTATGGCCGTGGGCAAGTCGGGCGCGCAGGCAGATCGCGATCGGCTCACCATCCGGTTTGGCGATATCCTTGTGGCCGAGGCCGGTTGGGTCGCGGCGAGCTACACCGAGGAAGACGGGGCCGCCTATATGCGCCGCGAAGAGATCACGATCCACACGGATCTCGGCCTCGGCTCAGGTGCGGCGACCATGTGGACCTGCGACTTCACGAAACGCTATATCGAGATCAACGCGGACTATCGCTCATGAAAATCATACTGGTCTCCGCGGTCGCGCTCGTGGACACGGATGGGCGGGTTCTGCTGGCCCAACGCCCCGAAGGAAAGTCCATGGCAGGTCTCTGGGAATTCCCCGGGGGCAAGGTGGAACCGGGCGAAACGCCCGAAAATTGCCTGATTCGGGAGTTGCGCGAGGAGCTCGGCATCGAAACCTGGGACAGTTGTCTCGCGCCGCTGACATTCGCGTCGCATACCTATGCAGATTTCCACCTTCTGATGCCACTTTTCGTGTGCCGCAAATGGGACGGAATTCCGAAACCTGTTGAGAATCAGGTCCTTAAATGGGTCGAGCCCTCCAGGCTGCGCGATTATCCGATGCCTCCGGCGGACATTCCACTCATCCCGATTTTACGTGATTGGCTATGACTTCATAAACAATTCGCCCAATTTGTGACCTGCCGCCGAAATTTTAGTAACGTTTTTGTGGCAGTTTTTAGATGAATCAAACCGTTATGAATGCTATATGTGTCTGGCACTACACTGGAGACACACATGCTTCGTACCATCACTCTCGGGAGCTGCGTTTCCATCCAGGGTCTTTTCGTGAAGACGCTGGATAACGGTCGGATTGTTGTGCGTGTGGGAACGCGCACATTTGAAGGTTTGCCGATCGGACACGCAGCCTAACGGTTACGCGATTCAGAACGGAAAAAGGGTGGCCCGAACAGCCACCCTTTTTTATTGCCGTATCGGCTGTGCGTGCAGGCCCCCGAAGTGCGGGGGCCCAAGGGGTCAGTCGAGGCTGCGCTCGACCTCTTCCCGCTCGAAGATCTCGATGACATCGCCGGGGCGAATATCGTCGTAATTCTCGAAGGCCATGCCGCATTCCTGTCCCGACTGCACTTCCTTGACCTCGTCCTTGAAGCGCTTGAGCGTCTTGAGCGTGCCCTCGTGGATGACCACGTTGTCCCGCAGCAGACGCACACCGGCAGAGCGACGCGCGACACCATCGGTGATGAGACAGCCCGCAACCTTGCCAACGCCGGAGACCTTGAAGACCTCCTTGATCTCGGAATAGCCGATGAACTTCTCGCGGATCTCCGCAGACAGAAGCCCGCTTGCCGCCGCTTTCACGTCATCCACAAGGTCGTAGATCACCGAGTAGTAGCGGATCTCGACGCCCTTCTGCTGGGCCGCATTCCGCGCAGGCGCGTTGGCCCGGACGTTGAAGCCGAAGACCGGCGCGCCGGAGGCTTCCGCCAGACCGATATCGGATTCCGTGATCGCGCCCACACCGGAGTGGAGCACGCGCACGCGCACCTCGTCATTGCCGATCTTCTCCATCGCCTGAACGATGGCTTCGGCCGAACCCTGCACATCCGCCTTCATAACGATGGGCATCTCGGTGACATTCTCGTCCGACTTGGCCTTGGCCATCAGCTGTTCGAGCGTCGTGGCGGCCCCGGCTGCGGCGCGCTTCTCTTTCGCGGCGTTCTCGCGGTATTCTGCGATCTCGCGCGCTTGCGCCTCGGTTGCCACAACGTTCAGAACGTCGCCCGCTTCGGGCGTGCCATTGAGGCCCAGAACCTCGACCGGAACCGACGGCCCGGCCTCGTTCACGCGATCGCCCTTGTCGTTGATCAGCGCGCGGACCTTGCCCCACTGTTCACCCACAACGAAGATATCGCCGCGCTTGAGCGTGCCCTTCTGAACCAGAACCGTGGCCACCGGACCCCGGCCCACATCGAGCTGGGCTTCGATCACGGCACCCTCGGCCGCACGATCCGGGTTCGCTTTCAGTTCCAGGATCTCGGCCTGCAGCGCGATGGATTCGAGCAGCTGGTCGAGGCCGGTGCCGTTGATCGCGGAGACCTCGACATCCTGCACATCGCCCGAAAGCTTCTCGACGATCACTTCATGCTGCAGCAGATCGGTCCGCACCTTGTCCGGGTTGGCCTCGGGACGGTCGATCTTGTTGATCGCGACGATCATCGGAACCTGCGCCGCCTTGGCGTGGTTGATCGCCTCAATCGTCTGCGGCATCACCGCGTCATCGGCGGCGACCACGAGGATGACGATATCCGTCACCTGCGCACCGCGCGCCCGCATCGACGTGAAGGCCGCGTGGCCCGGCGTGTCGAGGAAGCTCAGCTTCGTGCCGTCATCGGTCTGCACCTGATAGGCGCCGATATGCTGGGTGATCCCGCCGGCTTCGCCGGAGACGACCTTCGCATTCCGGATCGCGTCGAGCAGCGAGGTTTTCCCGTGGTCGACATGGCCCATGACGGTGATGACCGGCGGACGCGGCTTGAGGTCGTCGTCGTCATCCTCGACCGTGGCGATCACGTCCTCCACGTCAGCGTCGGAAACCCGGACCACCTTGTGGCCGAATTCCTCGATGATGAGTTCCGCGGTGTCGGCGTCGATGCTTTGGTTCTGCGTGACCATCATGCCCATTTTCATGAGCTCCTTGACCACGTCGGCGACACGTTCGGCCATCCGGTTGGCAAGCTCCTGGACCACGATGGTCTCGGGCAGCTGCACGTCGCGGACAACCTTCTCGCGCTCCTGGCTTCCGCCCATGGCCTTGCGGCGCTCGCGCTCTTGCTTACGCTTCATGGCCGCGAGGGATTTCTGACGCCCGCCATCGCCCGAGAGCGCCTGGTTCAGGGTCAGCTTGCCGGACCGGCGACGGTCATCGCCCTTGCCCTTCTGTTCCTTGCGGGGCTGCGCGCGATCATTGCGATCCTTGCGCGCACCCGACGAGGGCTTGGCCCCGCCGCGTCCAGCTTCGGCCGCCTGGGCCGCCGCGGGATCGACAGGCGCCGGATCATTGGGTTTCGCCCGTGCGGCTGGTTTGGCCGCAGCAGCCGCTTCGGCTTTCTTGCGGGCCTCTTCCTCTTCGGCACGCTGACGGGCGCGCTCGGCGCGCTCCTGCTCTTCGCGTTCCTTGGCTTCGATCTCGGCCCGACGGCGCGCGCGTTCTTCCTCGCGCGCCTTCTCCTCGGCTGCGCGGCGCTCGGCCTCTTCGGACTCGTTGGCCTTCGCTGCACGCAGCGCGCGCAGGCGACGCTCCATCTCCGCATCGGTGGCGCCACCCGGCTTCTTGGGATCGCCGCGACCGCCAGCTCCCTGAGCACCCGGCTTCGGCACCAGAACGCGCTTGCGCTTGGTTTCGACCACAACGTTCTTGGTCCGGCCATGGCTGAAGCTCTGCTTCACCTGTCCGGTGCGGGACCCGCTGCGGAGGCCGAGTGTTTTCTTGCCGTCTGTATCGCTCATACGTCTGTCGTATCCTTTCCGGCGGCGGACCCGCCGTCATCGTTTTCGCGGACGCCTGCAAGCCGCGTGGCTTCCTCTACAACACGCATTGTGAGTCCGCCAGCCGTTAAGGCGCCATGTATCACACTATCGCGGCCAAATGCCAAACCCAATTCCCGGGCAGACAGCCAGCCGATATAGCTTGCCGGGCCATCCGGGGCCCGCAGCTTCGATTTGCCCCGTTCAGAGCCGTCAGCAGCCTGCAAAAGCACGACCGCCATGCCGGTATCCAGAGAGCCGCGGACCTTTTCGAATCCACAGATCGCCTGCCCGGCTTTGCGTGCGAGTGCCAGAAGAGACACCACGCGCGCCTGAAGTTGATCTTCGACCTGCGCCACCAGATCGTCCGGCGTCTTCACCGGCGCCTTGGCGGCGCGCGGGAAGAGATTCTTGGTCACGGCGCGGCTGAGGGCCGCGCGTTCAGCTTTGACCCACATCCCCCGACCGGGCAGCTTGCCCGCCAGATCCGGAACCACCGTGCCATCGGGGCCGGTCACGAACCGGATCAGCTCTGCCGTTGGCAGGATATCACCTGTGGCGATGCATTTGCGCGCCGTTTCCGCCGCGCGGTCCTTTTTTCGCCCACCCCGGGTCATGTCAGCGCCCGTGCCTGCGCTCAGGCCTGGGTCTCCTCCTCGGCGGAGCCTTCGATATCGCCCTCCTCGGACGTCTCTTCCTCAGCCTCTGGCTCGAGATCGGCCGGATCGACCCAGCCCAGCTGAACGCGGGCTGTCATCACCAGAAGCTGGGCTTCTTCGAGAGACACATCGAAAGGCTCAAGGACACCATCATCCTTGACGCGCTCGCCATCGATGGTGGTCCAGCCGCCAGCCAGTTCCCAATCCGCGCAGGTCGCGAAGTCCTCAAGGGTTTTCACACCGTCCTTGGCCAGGGCTTCCAGCATTTGGGGTGTCAGGCCCTCGAAGTCAACCAGGCTGTCTTCGACGCCCAGCTCACGGGCACGCGCCAGAGCCTGCTTGGCCTGCTCCTCGATGAACTCGCGGGCGCGGGTTTGCAGCTCTTCGGCGGTGTCCTCGTCGAACCCGTCGATGACCAGCAGCTCGTCCTGATCCACATAGGCGACTTCCTCGAGCGAGGTGAAGCCTTCGGACACCAGAAGCTGCGCCAGCACCTCATCCACGTCGAGCGCCTCGACGAACATGTTGGTGCGCTCGGCGAACTCGGCCTGACGACGCTCGGATTCCTGCGCCTCGGTCATGATGTCGATGTCGAGCCCGGTCAGCTGCGAGGCCAGACGCACGTTCTGACCCCGGCGGCCGATGGCGAGGCTCAGCTGCTCGTCGGGCACCACGACCTCGATCCGCTCGGCATCCTCGTCCAGAACCACCTTGGAGACCTCGGCGGGCTGCAACGCGTTCACGAGGAAGGTCGGCTGATCCTCATTCCACGGGATGATATCGATCTTCTCGCCCTGAAGTTCGTTTACCACCGCCTGCACGCGGGAGCCCCGCATACCGACACAAGCCCCGACCGGGTCGATGGAATTGTCATAGGAGATCACGGCGATCTTGGCGCGCGAGCCCGGGTCGCGGGCCACGGCCTTGATGTCGATGATGCCGTCATAGATCTCGGGCACTTCCATCTTGAAAAGCTCGGCCATGAATTCCGGCGCGGTGCGGCTCAGGAAGATCTGCGGGCCACGCACTTCGCGGCGCACATCCTTGATGAAGCAGCGGATCCGGTCGTTCGGGCGATAGCTCTCGCGGCCGATCTTCTCGTTCCGGCGCAGCACGCCTTCACCCCGGCCGATATCCACGATGACATTGCCATACTCTTCGCGCTTGACCACACCGTTGATGATGGTGCCCGCACGGTCCTGGAATTCCTCGAACTGGCGATCCCGCTCGGCTTCGCGCACCTTTTGCAGGATGACCTGCTTGGCCGACTGGGCGGCGATCCGGCCCATTTCCACCGGGGGAACCTGATCGACAATGGTATCGCCGACCTTGGGATCGTCAAGATAAGGCTTGGCCTGCTCCACGGTCAGTTCGGCCTGATAATTCTCAAGCTCTTCATCCTCGACCACGGTGCGCACGCGGGTGAAGGTCGCCACGCCGGTCTTGCGGTCGATGGACACACGGATGTCCATCTCCGAGCCGTAGCGCGACTTCGCCGCCCGGGCGAGGCTCTCTTCCATGGCCTCGATCACCAGAACGGGATCGATCATCTTTTCGCGGGCCACCGCTTCGGCGGTCTGCAAAAGCTCCAACTGGTTGGCGGAGGTGATTGCCATTCGTCTCTCTCCCCTTACGCGGTGTTCGCGGGTGGTTCATCATCGCCGTCGATGATGGTCTGGATTTCGTCAAACTGGGTTTCGTCCACCTGGCCCGCATCCTTACGGCCTTTGAGGACATCCCGGATCAAATCGTCAGTCAGCACAAGTTTCGCATCGCTGAGCCAGTCGAATTGCAGGCCAATCGTGCCTTCCTCGATCTCGATCAGCACTTCGCCGTCCTCGGTTCCGACGATATTGCCCTTGAACCGGCGGCGGCCATCGATCAGCTCGGTGGTCTCGATCTTGGCCTCATATCCCTGCCACGCATCGAAATCCTTGAGCCGCGTCAGCGGGCGGTCGATGCCCGGCGAGCTCACTTCGAGCGTGTAGTTGTCCTCGATCGGATCCTCGACATCGAGGGTCGCCGAGACGGCGGTCGAGATCGCCGCGCAATCATCGACCTCGATCCCGCCCTCGGGCTTCTCGGCCATGATCTGCAGGGTGCGGGTCTTGCCGCTCATCACCCGCAGGCGCACAAGCTCATATCCCATATCCTCGATCACCGGGGCCACAATGGCCGCGATGCGCTGATCGAGCGTGGTTTTGGCAATCAGATCGGTCACGGGATCGGTCGGCCTTTCTCGGCAGGTCTGGTCGTTGGAAACAAAAAAACGGGCCCTGCGGCCCGTCGGATCAGATCGGTGGAGGCTTCGGTTTGGACCCGCAGCCGCCGCTGTTGAAGGCGATATACGCGCGAATCCCCCTCGGGACAAGCCCCCGAGGGGCTCAGGCGTTGAGATCTTCGAGCAAGCGCCCATGTTTCTTGGTCTCGGCCAGCAAATCCCCGAAGGTTTCGATCCCCTTGGCCTGCAGCATCGGCAGGATCTTGAGGAACACTTCCGTGGTGGCCAGCGCATCGCCGAGGGCCGTGTGGCGGGCCTCTTCGGGGATGGTGACATGGAGCCGCTCGGCAATCGCATCCAGTGAATGTTGGGCCGTTTGCCCATAGATCACCGCCGAGAGCAGCACCGTATCGAGCACCGGGTGATCGAACCGCGCGCCCATCTCCCCCTGCTTGCGATAGAAGAACGCCATGTCAAAGGGCGCGTTATGCGCGATCAGAACGGCCCCGTCGCAGAAATCGTGAAACGCTTTGCCCGCCGTCAGGAAATCCGGCGCATCCGCGACCATGGCATCGGTGATCCCATGGATATTCGTCGCCGAGAGCGGGATCGGGCGGTTCGGATTGACCAGCGTGTCAAAGACCTCCGTCTTGACCATCTTGCCATTGACCACCCGGCAGGCCGCGATCTGACACACCTCGTCACCGCGATCCGGCAAGAGGCCCGTCGTCTCGGTGTCGAAGATCACGTATTTCAGGTCGTCGAGCCGATGCTCCATCACATCCCGCGACGGGCGCGCATGGAGCAGGTCGAAATCAAAGGCGGTCTCGCGCGGGATCGAGATCGGCCATTGGCACGGTGCATCCGTGCGCGGCGCATCCCGCAGGGTGAGGATATAGCCCGGCTCGATCTCGCTATCGGGCAAGGGCTCGACCAGACGCATGCCGACGCCGAGACGCAGCCGCCCTTCATTCAGTTCAAGCCGCATATCCGCGCAGCTTTCGCGCGGCTGCGCGATGAGCTGGGCATAGGCCGCCTCGACCGGCGCGGCGTCGAGCACCGTGGCCAACGACCGGTCCAACCCGATCCCGCCCAGCGGCTCCAGCAGGGTCCGGGCCCGGCCATTATAGAAGACCACCTGATGATGGGCATTGCAGAGCACCACGCCCGTGGGCAGATCGCAGAGCAGCGCCTCCAGATGGCTCTTTTCCGCCGCGAGCAGGGTCGTCTCGCGCATCACCGCCTGTGCCAGCCCGTTCTTCATGTCCGACAGATTGGCCGTCACGGCCGCCGCCGCCGGCGCGAGATCGCCGAGATACTTGGCCGTGCCCTGATCGAGGTCGCGTTCCACATCCGCATGGGCGCGGGCGCGCATATCCGTGGCGAGGTTTTCCAGCGCCTTGGCGACATTCTCGTCAAAGAGCAGCCAGACCCAGGTGACCAGCGACAGGATCACGAACCCCGCCACAGCACCGCTGGTGATAAAGGCCGACAGCGCGTCGGCACTGCCGAGCTGGCGGTATCCCAGCACGAGCGCCCCCGCCACGGCCAGAACGGCCCCCCCAGCGACAAAGGCAAAAAACAAAAACACGCGCAGTCGTAAACTCAATGTCTCCAACATCGCACTCCCCCTTCAGATCGTTACGTGCACACAGCCTCCAGCAAGGGATCATCCGCCTCCACGGTGATCCAGTCTGCGTCCACCAAAGCTCCCACTTCATCAAATTCGATACCGTCCGCGAGGTCCGCGCGCCTTGACCCAACGCAATCCACGGCCACGGGCACCTCGCTGCCAAATTGCCACCGCTCCATGGAGACGAGCGGGACGATCACCTGATCGGGCTGGGTGTCATTGCGCATGGCCCGCGCAAGATCCACCGCCAGAAACCGGCTCACAAAGGGCTTCACGTAGCTCCAGGGCTGATAGAAGGTCTGCTGCTCATGCACGACGAGGATCTCGACGCCCTCGGGCAACTGGCTGACCGTCCGGTCGTACCAGGAATACTCGCTCCAGACGGTGAAGCCGATCATGGCGAGCCCGGCCGCAATCGGCAGCATCGCCCGGGGCAACCGCCCGCCCGAGACCCGGTTCAGCAAAAGGACGACACCGGCGACGCCGAAGCCGATGACGAATGTGGCAATGAGTTCGAGAAACATACGGCGCTTTCTTTAGGTGACCGCACCCCGGCCGGAGCCGACGGCGGATTGCATGGTTCGGATCACCACGAAGGCGTCCCGCAAGTGGCTGCGCTCGAAATCCGAGAGGCTGGTCGGGGACATGTAATTGTCCGGCTTCTCGCCCGCGCGCACCTGCCGAGCTTGGTGCTGTAGCCGGGATTCCGCAATAAGGTCGTAAGCATCCAGCAGATCCGCCGCCCCGGAGGTGGAGATCACCCCGTTCTCCTTCGCGGCTTCGAGCCGGGCGCGGGTGTTGACCGCCGTCAGCCGGGCCTGCAGGGCATAGACCCGGCCGAGATCCACCACCGGCACCACGCCGTTATGCTTCAGATCGAGCTGGTTCTTGTGCTCGCCCGACTTGATCGTCGCAAAGCCCCGGAACATGCCCAGCGGCGGCGTATGCTTGAGCGAGTTGGCGATCATATGGGTGACGAAGATGCTGTTGGCCGAGGCAGCTTTCAGCGTCGCTTCCTGCAGATCCTCGAACAGGCTCTGCTCCCCGCCGATCCCGCGCAGGTCGAACATGACCGAGGCAAGCATCTGCGCCTCATTGTCGGGCTTGGCGATCCATTTCTGGAAATACGACTTCCAGACCCGCAGCGGCTGACGCCAGCGATCCGCCGTCGCCATCATGTCGCCGGGGCAATAGACATAACCCGCCTCGTTCAAACCGTCGCAGACGAAGGTTGCGAGCGCCTTGAAATAGGCGTCCATGCCGGGGGTCATGGCGTCATCGATAATCAGACAATTGTCCTGATCCGACACGCCGGTCTGTTCCTGCCGGCCCTGACTGCCACAGGCGAGCCAGAGATAGGGCACGGGCGGGGGGCCGAGGCTCTCTTCGGCCAGTGTCAGAAGGCGCCGTGTCGCGGCATCGGCGATGTCGGTGATCAGCCGGGTGACAACCTCGTGCGGGTTGCCCGCCCCGACCAGCTGCGCGAGCAACTCGGGCAGCCGCTTGGTGACCAGCGCGATTTCGGACGGGGTCTTGGCATAGACAATGTCATGAACCAGCTGCGCCGAGGACAGCGCCTGGAATCGGATCAAATCGGTCTGGGTGACAATGCCCACAAGCGCGCCCTTGTCGGTGATCGGCAGGTGGCCGATCCTGCGCTCGAGCATGGTATGCAGCACGTCCGATCCCAGCGCATCGGGCGACAGGGTGATCGGGTCGCGCGCCATAAGTTCCGAGACCGGGCGCTCGGTGGCGATGCCATCGGCCACGACCCGGGTCATGTCGCGCACGGTGAGAATGCCGGCCAGTCGCCCGCCCTCCATCACCGCCAAGGACGAGACGCGCTTGGAATGCATCAGATGGGCGGCCCGCTCGATCGTGGCATCGGCGGTGATCCCAAGGACCTGCCGCGTCATCAGCTCGGAAATCCGGGCCGTGGCCAGATCGGTCTTGCGGATGTCGGAACCGCGGGAGCGGTCAAAGAATTTCGCGATGGCCGGATGGGCCTCGATGAGCTCGTGATACACCTCGACCGGCACCACCAGCAGCTCGGCATCGCTGGCGCCAGTGGCGGTGGTCACGGCCAGCCCGTCACGCGCCAAACCGCGCTCGCCGAAACTGTTGCGGACCCCGAGATGGGAGATCTGCGCACCGGTCTCGTCGGCGATCGCGACCTCGCCGGCGGCGATCACATAGACCCCGCGCAAAGTCTCGCCGAGGGCATAAATCGTCTCCCCGGCGGCAATCTCGACCCGCTCGACGCGGCCCGCAAGGGCGGCCAGCTCGGCTTCGGTCAGACTGTCATAGGGATGTACATGGGCGAGGAACGCCTGGATCTTCGTCAGGTCTTGCAACATGTTGCACGCTCATCAGCTGGAACCGAGGAAGAATGCGCCCCGACCTGAAACAGGCCGGGACGCAAGGATTTGGGGTGGGATGGGACCGGGTGGGCCGGTCCCATCCAGAGGAGGAGCTTAGTGGTCAGCAGCCGCTGCGCCTGCACCCTTGGGGATGCGCACGCTTTCGACCAGTTCGACGATCTCATCCGGCACCGGATCCGTCGCTCTGGACACGAAGTAAGCCGTCGCGAAGTTCAGAGCCGCACCAACCGCGCCGAACGAGGTCGACTTGATGGTCAGCAGAAGCGGGTCGCTGTCATCGAAGCTGTTGGTGCCCGGGATGAAGAACCAGCCCTTGTGCAGGAAGATGTAGATCAGGGTTGTCACCAGACCCATCAGCATACCGGCAACCGCACCCTTGTTGTTGATGGTCTTCGAGAAGATACCCATCATCAGCGCAGGGAAGAGCGATGCTGCCGCCAGACCGAAGGCCAGAGCCACGGTTTGCGCGGCGAAGCCCGGCGGGTTCAGACCCAGATAGGTAGCCACACCGATGGCAACCGCCATGGAGAGACGCGCCGTCAGCAGCTCGCTCTTCTCGGACATGTTCGGTGTCAGCTGACCCTTGAAGAGGTCATGCGACACAGCCGAGGAGATCGCGAGCAACAGACCCGCCGCCGTGGACAGAGCCGCAGCCAGACCACCCGCAGCGACCACCGCGATGACCCAGCCCGGAAGCTGTGCGATCTCGGGGTTGGCCAGCACGAGAATGTCGCGGTTCACGGTCAGCTCGGAGCCCTGCCAGCCATTTGCGGCTGCGGTTTCTGCGAAGGCTGCGGACTTGTCGTTGTACCACTGGATCTGACCGTCGCCATTCTTGTCTTCGAACTTCAGGAGGCCGGTGACTTCCCAGTTCTTCATCCAATCAGGGCGTGCTTCGTACTCGAGCGGCTGTGCTTGCGTGCCGTTCGGGTAGACCGTGTCGATCAGGTTGATCCGCGCCATGGCGCCAACCGCCGGAGCCGTGAGATACAGCAGGGCGATGAAGATCAGCGTCCAGCCAGCGGACCAACGGGCGTCAGCCACGCGGGGCACCGTAAAGAAGCGCATGATCACGTGGGGCAGACCCGCGGTACCGATCATCAGCGAGATCGTGAAGAGCAGCATGTTCAGCGTATCGGCATGGTGGCCCGTGTAGGACGCAAAGCCGAGCTCCTGAACCACCTGGTCGAGCTGCTGCAGGAGCGGCTGGCCAGAGGACACATGCGTGCCGAACAGACCCAGACCCGGGATCGGGTTGCCGGTCAGCTGCAGCGAGATGAAGATCGCCGGGATCGTATAGGCGGTGATCAGAACACAGTACTGCGCCACCTGGGTGTAGGTCACACCCTTCATGCCGCCGAGAACCGCGTAGCAGAACACAACGCCCGCGCCGATGAAGAGGCCGGTCGCATTGTCCACTTCGAGGAAGCGGGAGAAGGCCACGCCCACGCCGGTCATCTGACCGATCACGTAGGTCACGGAGGCGACGATCAGGCAGATCACGGCCACCATGCGCGCGGTCGGCGAATAGAAGCGGTCGCCGATGAATTCCGGCACGGTGAACTTGCCGAACTTCCGCAGATACGGAGCCAGCAGCAGCGCCAGAAGCACGTAACCACCGGTCCAACCCATCAGGAAGGAGGAGTTGTCATAGCCGGTGAAGGCGATGAGGCCCGCCATCGAGATGAACGAGGCCGCAGACATCCAGTCTGCCGCAGTCGCCATACCGTTGGTGACCGGGTGAACACCGCGACCCGCGGCGTAAAACTCAGATGTGGAACCCGCACGGGCCCAGATCGCGATGCCGATGTAAAGCGCAAAGGTCGCGCCAACCACCAGCAGGTTCAAGGTAAACTGATCCATTGTTCCGTGTCCCTCGGATTACTCTTCGACGCCGTATTCTTTGTCGAGGCTGTTCATGCGCCAGGCGTAGAAGAAGATCAGTGCCAGGAATACGAGGATCGATCCCTGCTGGGCGAACCAAAAGCCCAGGTCTGTTCCCCCCACCGCGATGCCCGAAAGCAACGGACGCAGTAGAATGCCAAATCCGAACGACACAAGCGCCCAGACTACGAGGCAGATTTTCACAAGGCGAATATTGGCCGCCCAGTAGCCACTATTGTCAGAATTGTCCGACACGACTCTCTCCCTTTCCAAAATCAGGAAGACGCCCCTGCGCGAGGCGCTCCCATGGGTTATCCCAAAACACGCTTAACGATAGTCTCAAGCGAGGATGCAACCTCATCGATCGCCGCCATGGCATTGATCTCGGTCAAACTGCGCTTTTTGTCGTAGTAGGTGATCAGGGGTGCCGTCTGGGCGTGATAGGCCTTGAGCCGCTCGCGCACCGTCTCAGCGTTGTCGTCGGCACGACGCTTCATGTCCGTGCCGCCGCATTTGTCGCAAGTGCCTGATTTCGCAGGCGCCTTGAACGTATCGTGATAGCCTTCGCCGCAGCTTCCGCAGGTGAAGCGACCGGAAATCCGCTCGACCATCGCCTCGTCATCCACCGCGAGCGAAATTGCCGCATCAATACCTTGGTCGGTATCCGCCAGCAGCGTGTCCAGCGCTTCGGCCTGAGCCGTGGTGCGCGGGAAGCCGTCGAGGATGACCCCGGCCTTCACATCATCATCGGCCAGACGATCCTTCAGGATCGCCAGAACGATCTCGTCAGAGACCAGCCCACCGGACTCCATCACGGCCTTGGCTTCCTTGCCCGCCTCGGTTCCCGCCGCCACAGCCGCGCGAAGCAGATCTCCGGTGCTGAGCTGGACCAGGCCGAACTTCTCTTCGAGCATCCGGGCCTGGGTGCCCTTGCCGGCCCCCGGAGGGCCGAGCAGGATCACATTGACGGTTTTCGCAGTTGTCAGAGTTGCGCCATCCATGTCGATCACCCCTTATTCATTCTGTTTTCGATGAGGTCGTCGACGACGGAGGGGTCTGCGAGGGTTGATGTGTCTCCGAGGGCGCCGAAGTCGTCTTCGGCGATTTTGCGCAGGATGCGGCGCATGATCTTGCCGGAGCGGGTTTTCGGCAGGCCCGGGGCCCATTGGATCAGGTCCGGCGCGGCGATCGGGCCGATCTCGGTGCGGACCCAGGTGCGCAGCTCCTTGCGGAGCTCCTCGGAGGGCTCTTCGCCATTCATCAGGGTCACGTAGCAATAGATGCCCTGGCCCTTGATCTCGTGCGGGTAGCCGACCACGGCGGCCTCGGCGACCTTGGCATGGGCCACGAGCGCGCTTTCGACCTCGGCGGTGCCCATCCGGTGGCCCGAGACGTTGATCACGTCATCGACCCGGCCGGTGATCCAGTAATAGCCATCCGCGTCCCGGCGGCAGCCATCGCCCGAGAAGTAGTAGCCCTTGTAGTCCGAGAAGTAGGTCTTCACGAAGCGCTCATGGTCGCCGTAAACCGTGCGCATCTGGCCCGGCCAGCTGTCCTTGAGGCAGAGCACGCCCTCGCATTCGGTCGCGGTGATCTCTTCGCCCGTGGTGGGCTCGAGCACGACGGGCTGGACGCCGAAGAAGGGCGTCGTGGCCGAGCCGGGCTTCAGGGCCGTGGCCCCGGGCAGCGGCGTCAGCAGGTGCCCACCGGTCTCGGTCTGCCACCAGGTGTCGACGATCGGGCATTTGCCCTTGCCCACATGGTCATTGTACCAGTTCCAGGCCTCGGGGTTGATCGGCTCGCCCACGGTGCCCAGCACCTTGAGCGTGCTCAGATCGCATTTCTCGACAAACTCCGGCCCCTTCGCCATCAGCGCGCGGATCGCGGTGGGGGCGGTGTAGAACTGGGTGACCTTGTGCTTGTCGCAGACCTCCCAGAAGCGGGACGCGTCCGGATAGGTCGGCACGCCCTCGAACATCACCGTGGTGCCGCCATTGGCGAGCGGGCCATAGACGATGTAGCTGTGGCCGGTGACCCAGCCCACATCGGCCGTGCACCAGTAGATGTCGCCCTCATGCACGTCGAAGACGTATTTCTGGGTCATCGCCGCATAGAGAAGATACCCGCCCGAGCTGTGCACCACGCCCTTGGGCTGACCGGTGGAGCCGGAGGTATAGAGGATGAACAGCGGATGCTCGGCCTCGACCTCGACGGGCATGTGGTGGTCCGAGGCCTCCAGCGCCATCTCGTTATAGTCGAAATCGCGCCCGTCGACCCAGGTGGTCTGACCGCCGGTGCGCTTGACCACCAGCATCTTGACGCTGTCCTTGGTGTGCAGCAGGGCCGCATCCGCATTGGACTTGAGCGGGGTCTGACGGCCGCCACGGGGGGCGTAATCGGCCGTGATGACAATCTTGGCATCGGCGCCGTTCACACGGGCGGCCAGGGCATCGGGGGAGAAGCCCGCAAAGACGATCGAATGGATCGCGCCGATCCGCGCGCAGGCGAGCATCGCATAGGCCGCCTCGGGGATCATCGGGAGATAGAGGATGACCCGGTCGCCCTTGCGCACGCCCATCTCTTCAAGAACATTGGCCATCTTGCAGACCGAAGCGTGCAGCGCCTTGTAGGTGATGTGCTGGGCCGGCTCGGCAGGATCATCGGGCTCGAAGATGATCGCGGTCTGATCCCCGCGCGTGGCCAGATGCCGGTCGATGCAATTGGCCGCCACGTTCAGCGTGCCATCCTCGAACCACTTCACATGCACATCATCATGCGCAAAGGACGTGTCCTTCACCTTCGTATAGGGCTTGATCCAGTCCAAAGACCGACCATGCTCCCCCCAAAACCCCTCAGGATCAGAAACCGACGCAGAATACATCGCGTC
>NZ_JBNAGD010000007.1:0-156527 GCF_049801015.1 Dinoroseobacter sp. S124A
CGGCATCGCCCGCCCCCGAGGTCACCACCGGCGCGTCATTCGTGCCGGTGATGGTGACGCTCAGGGTCTGGGTCGCGGTGCCACCCAGCCCGTCGGAGACGGTGACCTCCGTGGTCTCGGTGACCTCTTGCCCCGCGGCGAGGGACTGGGCGGCATCGGGGTCGAGCGTATAGCTCCAGGCCCCGTCCGGGGTGATCGCGAAGGCGCCAAGCGCGGTGGCGGCACCGCCCGACCAGCTGAGCACGGCGCCGGTATCGGGATCGCTCGCGGCAAGCTGGCCGCCGGTGACATCCGTCGGCCCGTCCTCGGTCAGCGCCCCGGCCGCATCCCCCGCCCCCGAGGTCACCACCGGCGCATCATTCACAGGCGTGACCGTTACAGAGATCGTGGCCAGATCCGTACCGCCCGCACCATCATCGACTTCGACCGTAAAGCTGTCCGTGCCGTTGAAATCCGCATCGGGGGTGTATCGATAGGTCCCGTCCGACAGCAATGTGACATCGCCATTGGTCGCCGGATCGTCGAGCCGGTAGACCAGCCTATCGCCATCCGCATCCGTGCCGAGGATCTGCCCGGTGATCGCGCTGTCCTCGGGGGTGGAGATCGCCACATCGTCCAGCACCGGGGCATCGTTCACCGGGGCCACGTTGATCACAGCCTCGCCGAACCGCACGGCGACGCCGTCGACCTCAACCCGGTAGGTGAAACCGTCCTGGCCGTTGAAATCCTGCTCGCTGCGATAGACGAAGGATCCATCCGCAAGCAGGGTCACGGTCCCGTTCGTTGGCGAGGTCATCAGCACATAGACTGCATCCCCCATGGGCGGGGGCAGGGCACCGTCGATCCCATCGGGATCATCCTCAACCCCGTTGAAGAAGAAGACGGTGTCATCCGGGTCCGTGTCCGTATCCTCCAGGGAGATGAGCAGACCATCGGAGCTTGGGGGCGTTGCGGCCGGTGCGGTGGGCGCGGGGGGCGCCAGACTTGCCAGCACCACAGGCGCGGGGCCGTCATCGCCGCTCAGGGAGTCCGCCGCCGAGGCCAGCGCCACGACCGGGGGCAGGGCGTCGCCCGGGGGCGGCGGAGTTGCGCCGGGCACGATCTCTTCGCCCGCCGCCACGCGGCCAAGCGCGGCGCGCAGGGCATCGGAGGCCTCGGCAATCAGGACGGAATCCGAGGCGACATCATTGGTGCTGCGCGGCACTTCGAGCGCCAGACCCCGATCCGGTGAGAGGACCCATTTGGTGTCCGTTCCGGTGATTTCGGCCAGCGGATTGCCCTCGAGATCGAACACCTCGATCCGCCCGAGCGTGCCATCGAGGTCCCGGGTCAGGGCCAGCTCGACCGTGATCACACCATTATCGGACTGGATATCCGCCAGAACGGTCGTGCCGCGGATGCCCATGGTGGCGGCGGGGGTCTCGACCTCCATCCCGCCTGTGGGCGCGATCTGCCCGGCGATGAAGACGAACCCGCCCTGGATCAGGCTGAAGGTGGCCGAATTGTCGGTTTGCCCCTCGTTGTAGATCAGGGCATCGATCACCATGCGCGCATCGGCGGCGAGGGTGAAGATCGTGCCATCCACGAAGGTGACGGACAGGATCGTGTCTTCGCCGGTCTCGAGCACATCGCCGAGGAAGATCGGCGTCTGCAGGTCCAGTTCGACCCGCGTGCCATTGGTGCGCTGGACCGCGGCCTCGCCGCTCAGGGTCTCGACCAGGCCGATCGGTTGCGGCTGGGGCAGGGGACCTTCCTGCGCCCATTGCCCGGGCGCTTCGGGGCCCGCAAGCCGCTCGACCAAGCCACCGCGCAGCACGGCCCCGTTGGGCGCGACCAGATCCCCGGGCGTCGCCTCGCGGAAATAGTCCGTGACCACCCGGGTCGGCTCGCCTTCGATCTCAATCCGCAGATCCGGTCCGGCCCGGTCAAACTCCGCCTCGAAGAGCCGTGCGCTTGGCACGGGGATCCCGGCCCCCTCGGACGCCGAGAGGGGCTCGATGCGCGCGGCATCCAGGGTCTCAAAGGTCTGCAGCGTCAGGGCCATGGAAAACCTCGGATCTCTCTTGCGGGTGGCAGGGCCACGTTAACCAATCCAGACGGATTGCCCCAGCCGAAACCGGACCGCGCCGTCAAGACGGTGAGGCTAGCCGAGATTGCGCCGATTCTCTGCGATCTGCATCACACTTTTCACCCGCCCTTCCCGGCGGGCGGGGCCGCGTGGGGCCTTGACCCGGCGCGGAGGGGCGGTCTTGATACCAAGACCCCGGGCGCGGCCCCGGTTTTCGAGAAATGTCAGGACCCTAGGCATGGCGGGATGGCTCAGACAGCAGGCGACAGAGGGTCGGGTGCTGGGTGTTGCGCTAATCGTGCTGCTGCTGGGGCTGCGGGTTCTCGACCCGGTCTGGGTGGCCGATCTGCGCCATACGGCCTTTGACACGTTTCAGCGGGTGAACCCGCGCCCGCAGGTCCCCCAGCCCGTGGCGATCATCGATATCGACGACCGCAGCCTGACGGAAATCGGGCAATGGCCCTGGCCCCGCACGGTCTTTGCGGAAATCGTCACGCGGGTGCAGCAGGCGGGCGCGGCGGCGCTGGCCTTTGACGTGATCTTTGCCGAGGCGGACCGGCTCTCGCCGCCCAATCTGGCCGAGGCGCAGAGGGATCTGGATCCAGGCTTTCGGGCCCTGCTTGCGGATCTGCCCGATCACGATGCGCAACTGGCCGATGCCTTGTCCCGCACGCCGGTGGTGCTGGGCCAGACCAGCGTGCGCCATGCCTCGCGCCCGCAATCGGTCGAGGCGGCACCCGCCCGCCCGGTGCCCCATGCCTTCATCGGGCCGGATCCCACACCCTTCCTGCAGCGTTACCCGGATCTGGTGCAGAACCTGCCGGAGCTTGAGGCCGCCGCCGCCGGGCGCGGGATCTTCACCGTGCGGCCCGATCCGGACGGGATCTATCGGCGGCTCCCGCTGGTGATGGAGGTGGACGGTGTCCTGCGCCTCGGTCTCGCGCCCGAGCTTCTGCGTGTCGCGACCGGGGGGCAGCCCTTTGCGGTGCGCAGCAATGCGGCCGGTGTGGACGGGCTGGTGGTGGCGGGGCAGGTCATCCCGACCTACCGCGATGGCACGGTCTGGCCGTGGTTCGGGCCGAGCCTGCCGGGGCGGTTCGTCTCGGCGGTGGATCTGGTGGAGGGACGCGTGCCCGCCGGGCGTCTCGCGGGGCATCTGGTCCTGATCGGGACCTCGGCCATCGGGCTCGAGGATTACCGGCCCACGCCGCTGGGCGTGTCCATGGCCGGGGTCGAGATCCATGCGCAGGTGCTGGAAAACATCCTGTCCGGCACGCTCCTGAGCCGTCCGAACTATACCATCGCGGTGGAGCTGACCGTGGTGCTGGTGCTGGGGCTTCTGGTCGTGCTGCTAGTGCCAAGGCTCGCGGCGCGCTGGGTCGCGGTTGCGGCAGGGGCGATCCTGCTGGGCTGGGTCGGGACGAGCTATGCCGCCTTTCTGCAGGCGCGCCTGCTGCTGGACCCGAGCTTTCCGGCGCTGGCGCTTTTGCTGCTGTTCATCGTCATGGCGGGCGCGAATTACCTGCGCGAGGAGCGGGCCCGGCGGCGCATCCGGGGCGCGTTCGGCCAGTATGTCTCGCCTGATCTGGTACAGCGCCTGACCGAGCGCCCCGAGGATCTGGCCCTTGGCGGCGTGGCGCGGGAGCTGACGCTGCTCTTCACGGATGTCCGGGGCTTCACGGCAATCTCCGAGGGGTACAAGGAGGACCCCGAGGGTCTGACGACCCTGATGAACCAGCTGCTGACCACGCAATCCGAGGCGATCCTGGCCGAGCGGGGCACCATCGACAAGTTCATGGGCGATGCGGTCATGGCCTTCTGGAACGCGCCGCTGGACCATGCGGATCACGCGCAGGCCGCCTGTCGCGCAGCTTTGAAGATGCGAGACGGGATCGCCGCCCTGAACGCCCGCCGCGCAGCCGGGCCGGGCACGCCGCCCGCGCCGCTCAATGTGGGGGTCGGGATAAATACCGGGCTCTGTGTTGTGGGCAATATGGGCAGTGATACGCGGTTCGACTACACCGCCCTTGGGGATCCGGTGAATCTTGCCTCCCGGCTTGAGGGGCAGTCCAAGATCTATGGCGTGGGGATCGTGATCGGGGCCGAGACCGCGCGCGCGGTCGAGGGCGCGTTCGCAACGCTGGAGATCGATCTGATCCGCGTGGTGGGCAAGACCGAGCCGGTCCATATCCACGCCCTCCTGGGCGACGAGGCCGCGCGCAGCGCGCCGGATTTCCTCAGCCTCGCGCAGGAGAACGGGCGCATGCTTGACGCGTTTCGTGCCCGCAACTGGGACGGGGCCGAGGCGGCGCTCATCCGGCTGTCCCCCCTGGCGCCGCGCTTCGGGTTGGAGGGGTATTGCGCGATCTATGCCGCCCGGCTTGCACAGCTGCGCGCCACACCCCCGGCCGAGGATTGGGACGGCATCGTGGATGCCACCACGAAGTGAGCCCTAGCGCTCGCGGAAGGCCTCGGATTGCGCGCGCAGCAGCGGCTTGGCCAGATAGTCGAGCACCGTGCGGCTGCCGGTGCGGATATCCACGCTGGCCTGCATGCCGGGCAGGATCGGCAGGGGCCGATCGGGATCGCCGAGAAAGCTGTCCCCGGTGCGGATCTCTGCGCGAAAGACCGGCACGCCATCGGCGTTCAGGACCGTGTCCGCGCCGATCTGCGTGACCTCGCCTTCCAGCGCGCCATAGATCAGGTAGTCATAGGCCGTCAGCTTGACCGAGGCGGAAACGCCCGGGGTCACGAAGGCCACGTCGCGCGGTCCGATCTCCACCTCGATGAGCAGGCTGTCATCGAGCGGCACGATCTCGACCACGGGCGCGCCGGGCTGGACGACCTCGCCGATCGTGGTGGTGGTGACCCGGTTGACGGTGCCGCGTACCGGGGCGCGCAGCTGGGTCCGGGTCACGCGGTCGGTGGCCGCGCGGAGGCTCTCTTCGACCACGGCCAGATCGCGTTGCACATTCGTGAGACGCTCCTGCGCCGTGAGCACGAAGGCCGAGCGGGCCGCCCCGATCAGGTTCTCGGCTTCGCGCAGGGCTGCCTCCAGAACAGGGGCGCGGGCGGCACCAATGGCCAGATCCCCCTCCAGATCCGCCTTGCGCGATTGCAGGCGCAGCACCTCGATCTCGGGCACGACACCGCGCGCGGCCAGATCCTCGGTCAGGGCGATTTCCGCCGTGAGCGGGGCGAGCACGGCGCGGATCTTGGCCTCCTCGGCGCGCAGGGTCTCCAGCTCGCCGGCCCGCTGCGCGCGCTGATCGGCGAGCACGGCGAGCTCGGTCTCAAGTTGCAGGCGGCGGGTGCGCAGAACCTGTTCCTCGGCGGCCACGGCTTCGGGGGCCCGGGCGCGCAGGGCCTCGGGGAAGACGGCTTCCGCGCCGCTGGCCTCGGCGCGCAGCCGAACCGCCTCGGCCTGTAGCGCGGTTTCCTGTTCCACAAGCTCGCCCTGCCGGGCCGCGAACCCGGTATCGTCGATCTGCACCAGCGGCGCGCCCGCATCGACCACCATACCCTCGCGCACCGAGATCGCGCGCACGATCCCGCCCTCGAGGCTTTGGACCACCTGCACTTGCTGGGCGGGAACCACACGCCCGGGGCCGCGCACGACCTCTTCGATCTCGAACATCTGGGCCCAGCCAAAGAACCCGGCGATCCCCAGCACGATCACCCAGAGCAGCGCGCGCGATCCCCGCGCCGGGCGCACGCCCTGCAGCGCTCCGGGATCATTGCTGAACTCTTCCTCAATGCGCTGTCCGAACATGGCCTATTCCGCCGCTTTCTTGCGGGCGGCGGCCTGCAGCTCGGCGATGACCTGCGCGCGCGGGCCGTCCAGCATCTTGCGCCCCCGGTCGAGCACGACATAGCGCGGCGCGATCCGCGCCAGCGTGTCCTTGTGGGTTGTCAGCAGGATGGTCTTGCCCTCGGCGGCAAGGCCCTGCAGCCCCGAGATCACGATCGCCTCCATCTGCTGGTCCATGGCGTTGGTCGGCTCGTCGAGGCACAGGACCGGCGGATCCCGCAGCAGAAGCCGCGCCAGCGCAAGCGCCTGTTTCTGCCCGCCCGAGAGGCGATTGCCCCGCTCGCCCAGGTCCATCTCCAGGCCCTCCGGGGTCTCGGCGACAAAGCGGGTGAGCCCGACAAGGGTCAGCGCGCGGGAGATCTCGGCCCCCGTGGCCTCGGGACGCCCGATCAGAAGGTTCTCGCGCAGGCTTCCGGTGAAGACCTCGGGGTCCTGGGGCAGGTAGCCGACCCCGGCCCGCAGATCCGCCGGGTCGTATTGCCCGATGCCATGCCCGTCGATCAGGATCTGCCCCTGCGCCGGGGTGATCAGCCCGCAGAGCAGGCTCGCGAGCGTGGTCTTGCCCGAACCGACCCGGCCCAGCACCGCGACGATCTCGCCCGGCGTGACCGTCAGGTCGATCTCGCTCAGCGCGGGCTGCGCCGCGCCGGAATAGCTGTAGCTGACCCCCGCCATCTCGATCCGCCCCTGGACCAGTTGCGGGCCGCCGCGCACCGGGCCGGGACGCTCTTCGGGCAGGGCCATGAAGGCGTTCAGCGCGGCCATGGATTTCGCTGCGTATTGCGCGCGAAAGATCGTCTGGGCGATGGTGCTCAGCGGGGCGAGAACGCGGCCCGCGAGGATATTGGCCGCGATCAGTGCGCCGATGGTGATCGCCCCGTCAAAGATCAGGAAGACCCCCCAGATCACGGTGATCACGCTCACGGCCTGTTGCACCGCGAAGCTGCCGGAGGTGGCCACGTTGGACCAGACGCGGGTCGCGCCGCTGACCCGGGCCGAGGCGGCGACGGCGGCCTCCCATTCGCGCTGCATGACGGGCTCGGCGCCGAGCGATTTGATGGTTTCAGCCCCGGTCAGGGTTTCGACCAGAACCACATGGCGCTTGGTCGCGAGTTTCTGCGCCTCGGCGGCGCGACGCCCCATGGGGATCTGCGCCAACGCCGCGATGAGCAGCACCACCGGCACAGCGCAGAGCGGCACGAGGGCCAGCGGCCCCACCAGCCAGAACAGAACCGCGATGAAGAGCCCGACAAAGGCCAGATCGATCACCGAGATCACGCTGGCGGAGGCAAAGAATTCGCGCACATGCTCGAAATCGCGGATCGTGTTGACCAGCGCCGCGGCCCCGCCCGGGCGCTGGGTCATGCGCAGCGCCATGGCGTGACGAAAGAGCTCGGCCCCGACCTGCAAATCCACGCGCCGACCGATGGTTTCGACCATCCCGGCGCGCAGGGCCCGCAGGATCATATCCAGCAGGAGCGCGATGCTGACGCCGATCGCAAGGGTCCAGAGCGTGACGAAGGCCAGGTTCGGGATCACCCGGTCATAGACATTCATGACGAAGATCGGCAGCGCGAGGCTCAGCAGGTTCAGGCAGAACGCCGCGATGATCACCTGCCCCCATCCGCGCCAGTTCGCGCGCACGGGCCCCCAGAACCAGTGCTTCGGGGCCTGCGCCTCGGCCACGGTGTCGGGGGAGAGGCGGGTATCGGTTTGCGGCGTGGCGGGCGTGACCAACAGGGCGCGCGGCTGGAAATGCCGGCGCAGCTCGGCCTGGGTCACCGGGTCCGCCGCGCGGCCCTTGCGCACCAGGCCCAGCCCGTCCCCGTGGCGCACCAGCACGGCCACATCGCCGGACTTGGCAAAGACGAGACAGGGCAGAACCACCGGATCGAGGCTGCCCGGCGCGTCGTCGAGCAACCGGCTGCGCAGGCCCAGTTGCGACAGCGCGCGTCCCAGCATCTCGGGCTCGGTCAGGGTGGCTCCGGCGGGCAGGGCGGCCGCAAGGGCGGTCTCGGAATAGGGCCGCCCGTGATGGGCGGCAAGCCAGCGCAGGATCCAGCTGTCAGGCACCGGACCGCTCACTCCAGCGCGGGGATCTCGGTGGCAAAGATCGCTCGCGGTTCCACCAGGGCCCGCGCCTGAAAGGTCGGCTCAAGGGCGATCTCGGACTCCGCGATCCCGAAATGTGCCGCCAGCTTGCTCTGGGCGGCGAGCACACGGAACTGGCTGAAGGCGAAACTGGCATCGGTGCTGATCTTGCGGAACTCGACATTATAGAGCGCGCGCTCGGCCTCCAGCACATCCAGCAGGGACCGTGACGAGGCGGTGAACTCCTCGCGGAACTGGCGGACGATCTCGCGGTTGGCGCGCAGCTGGCGGTCGGCGAGGATTGCGCTCTCGGTGTTCGATTGCAGGCTGGACCAAGCGCGGCGCGCGAGCTCCTCGACCTCGCGCATGGTGTCCTGCCGGGTGTAGAAGGCTTGCGAGTTTCGGGCGATCAGGGCCTTGTCCTCGGCCGAGCGGCCCCCGGAATAGAGCGTCCAGTTCATCCGCAGTCCGAGAAAGGCGTCGGTCTCCGATCCGCGCTGGCCATCGCGGTTCTCGCCCTGGGTCACCCCGGCATTGAGTGTCACCTGGGGCAGGCGCGCGCCCTTGGCGATCTCCTGTTCATAGACGCTCTGGTCGATGGCGCTCTGGGCCTGACGAAGGCGAAAGCTGTTGCGCAGCGCGGCCTGGATCAACGCATCCTGGGTCGCGGGCAGGTTGCTCAGGCGGGGGATCTGCATCCCGCTGCCCGGAGTGGCGCCGATCACCCGCTCGTAGCGGGCATTGGCGTCGCGCAGGGACTGGCGCAGTTGCACGATGGCAAGCGAGGCCGCCTGCAGCCGGTCATCCGC
Source organism: Dinoroseobacter sp. S124A (assembly GCF_049801015.1). Taxonomy (NCBI): domain Bacteria; kingdom Pseudomonadati; phylum Pseudomonadota; class Alphaproteobacteria; order Rhodobacterales; family Roseobacteraceae; genus Dinoroseobacter; species Dinoroseobacter sp. S124A. Next base: position 8,780 of record NZ_JBNAGD010000007.1, read on the forward strand.
GGTCAGCGCGTCACTGGAGGGCAGCCGTCCGCCCTGCACGAGGGCGCGAACCTGATCGGCGATTTCGATATGGCGGTCGAGATTGCGCTGCGCCGCATCCACCAGCATCCGGTGGCGGACCACGTCGAAATAGGCCTCGGTCGCGTTGAGCGCCATGGTTTCGGAGGCATCGAGCAGCTCGAAGATGCTGCCATCGACCCGGGCGGCACTGTCATAGATCCGGTTGGCGCGCTGGAACCCGTCAAACAGGGTGAGCTCGGCCCCGAGCCCGAGCTGCGCCGTGCCCTTCCACTCGCGGTTGTCCTCGTCGGTCAGCGAGCCGGGATTGTCGACCCATTCCGCCCCGGCCTCGCCAAAGGCCGAGACCGTGGGCAGATAGGTCCGCTCCAGCGCGATCAGGTCATAGGCTGCGGCGCGCATCTCGGCGCTGGTGGCCTGCAGGGCGGGATTGGTGGTCAGGGCCGCGCGCACGGCCTCGTCGAGCGAGGCAGCACCCGCACCCTGTGCCGGGCCGAAGCAGGCCAGAGCAAGGCAGACCGCATGCGCCCGACGCTTCAGGCCGCGCAGATCCCTGCGCGTTCGAGCCGCTTGAAGCTGGCCTTTGGCTGTCACCAAGTCCTCCTCCGGGTGCTGCCGGTGGTTAAACACTGCCCGTGATGCGCCTGACGGAGAACGCAAATCCCTGCCCTTGCTCATGGTTAAGCCGAATTAACCCGTGAGGCCGGGGGCAAGTCAACGGCGCAATGGCCCCCGCAGGGCGTGGATCTGTGCGGCGTTGCCGGGCAGTGACGCCTGACGGGGCAGGATCTGCGCCCGGTCACAGAAAGATCATCGCGACCATGGCCAGATAGGTCACCTGATGCAGGGCCTGATCCGTGCCGGTGATATTCCAGAACCGTTTCTCGGTCGGCCCCGCGCCCGAGCGTTTCACGGCCTGCTCCTTGATCCAGTCGATATGGTAATGCACGACGCATTCCACGAGGCAGATCGCGAGCACCAGCCCGAGCGAGATCGGGGCCAGCAGCCCGAGGATCACCGCGCTCGCGCCACCATGCACAGCCGCATGGGCCCAGCCGCCCGGATGCCCGTACTGCCCCTTGTTCTCGACCATCCAACGGGTCTGCCAGAAAAAATCCGCCATCAAATGCTTGAGCTGCAGCAATAGCAGCGTCACAAGCATGGCCTCACCGCTCATGGTCACACACTTTCCCGTAACATCAGTGTTGTCCGGTGGATCTTTTCGGACAGGGTAATCGCAATCATCTTGTGCCAGGCGGCCGCCAGAGCGGGGTCCTCGCTCAGAACCGCATCGAGAGTGCCCGGATCTATACGATACACAACCGCCGGCGTTTCCGCCACCACATCTGCGGTACGTGGCAAACGGGCATAGCTCGCGATCTCGCCGACAATCGCGCCCGCCCGGAGGGAGCGCACGCGCATCCGGCGCCCATCGCTCAGATGGGCAAAGACGGCGAGCCGCCCGGCCTCGATCACGTAGATATCCTCGTCCTCGGCGCCATAGGTGATCAGGGTCCTTCCCTCGGCCACGTCCAGACGCTGCATCCGGGTCAGAAGCCGTGCGGCCAGCGCATCATCCTGCAGGGCGTCGGCAATCGCGCTGCGGGCGGTATCCGCCCAGGGGCCCGCCGCGTGATCGGCCAGAAGCCTGTCTTCGGCTGCCTCCAGCGCCCCATCGACCGAGGGGGCGAAGACCACGGCCGAGCGGTCGGTCAGCATCGCCTCGATCCGCAGCAGGGCCGCCGCCAGTTGCGGTCGCGCCCCGGCGATGACGATCCCGGTGCCATGCTTCTCGCCAAGATATTCGAGCTTGCGCATCGCCGCGAGGGCCGCGCTGTCCAGCGCCGAGACCTTGCGAAAATCGAGGATGATCGTGTCCGGGCGGTTCGGACGCCCAAGCGCGGCGCGGATGTGGTCCAGCACCTGTTCGACTGAGCCGAAGAACAAGAACCCCTGCAATGTCAGGGTCAGCACCTTGTCCGCCTGTGCGTCCAGCTGGTCAGTCTGGGCCGGGCCGCGATCCACGGCGCTGCGCTGTCCGGTGAGGTCGCGTAGCTGCGTGACCACCGGCAGCCGCGCATAGCTGATCGCAAAGATCAGCGACGCGGTCACGATGCCGAGCGCGATGGCCGGCAGGATCCCGAAGAGGACCGTGACCACCACGATGCTCAAGGCGATGGCCCAGTCCGCTCTGGGTTGGTCGCGCCACTGGCTCAGCAGCCAGCGCGACAGGATCGTGCCCCCCATATAGATCAGCAGGGCTGTGGCCACGAAGGTCGGCGTGAAGGCCACGATCTCGCCGGCATAGACCAGCCCGACGCCCAGCCCGACCACCAGCACGATCCGTGTCATCGGCCCACGCGCGCCGAGCAGGCTGGCCGAGACTGTGTTGACCGACGACACATAGCTGATGCTGCCACCAATCAGTCCCAGCGCCACATTGGACAGGCCCGTCGCCGAGAGCGCGCCACGCGTGTCGATCTCGCTCCGCAGGGCCAGCTCGATCCCGGTGAAGTTCAGCATGGCCCCCAGCACGCCGATCATGGCGGCGGCGAGGATGAGGGGCGTCTGGGCCCAGAGCGTCTCCCAGTGGATGGCCGTGAACAGGGCGGGCGACCAGCCGATGGCGTCGCTGCGGCTCACCAGTGGCGGCAGGAAGTCCAGCGCCCGGGCGTCCTCGGGGCTCAGCCCCTGCCAGGCCAGCACCGCATAGAAACCGCCAATGCCGAGCAGGATGCCGAGCATCGGACCCAGATCCACGCGCCACCGGGCCAGCAGGCCCATTGCCCCCGCCAGACCCAGGGTCAGCGCGATGGCGGGGCCATGGGAGGCCCCGGCCTCAAGCAACCCTTGCAGGCTCGGCTCCGCGGCGCCGGACACGCGGTAGAGCCCGGCGAGGACAAGGATCATCCCCGCGCTGGCGAGAAACCCGGCCGAGACCGGGTGCGGCATCAGCCGCACCACCCGGCCCAGATCCAGCGCCGAAAGGGCCAGCATCGCGCTGCCGAGGACAAAGGCCGACGCCCCGAGCAGGGCGAGCATCGTCGCCACGGCCTCCGTCGGGGTCAGCCCGTCGATCCCGCCGGTGGCCAGCACGATCGCCGCAGGCAGCAATGCGGCCACCGGCACGTTCTGCAACGCGCCCACGGCCATCCCAGGCATCCCCCGCACGCAGGCCATGGCAAGGGTCGCGATGATGCAGCTGATGATCAGAAGTGATGTGCTCAGCCCTACGCCGAGGGCCAGCGCCCCGGTGAAGAGCAACCCCGACAGGGCCACGGCCTGACAGAGCAGGTTGAACGCGACGAGCAGTCCCGCGATCACGGCAGGCAGACCATCGCCCTTGGGCGCGGCACGCGGGTCTGTGGCAGTGCCCAGCGTCTGGTCCCCGGGCAGCTCGGTCAAGCGCGCACCATGTCCGCGATCCCGCCGCCCGCGCGCGGGCAGCCTTGCACGCCGCGCGCAATCGGCCCGGCGCGACAGGACCCGGAAGGGCGCGAAGGCGGGAAAGACTGGTGCATGACTGGTCGCGAGACCCCCGGGGCAAGACAGGCATCGGATACAGGGCCCATCGCCCCCTCCGGGGCGCAGCGAGGCTGCGCTCCGCGCCTGAGGCTGGCATGGGCTGTAACCTCCGTCAACAGATCTGACCATGAGGTCCAATTTCGAAGCACCCGATGTGGTGGGCAGGCCCCGCAGCGCGGCGATGACAGCGCCCGCATGGCGTCGCCGGATCCGCGCCGTTCGTGCGTGCAGAGGGTCGCGGGCCTGGATAGGGCCGTTGAGCCTATCCATCACGCCGGTCCGCATCCGGTTGACGAAAGCCGTCCTGATCGCCCTGTGACGGTCCGGCTCCGCCCTGCGAGGCGCGGCAACAAGGGGATTGGCGGTGCACGGGGCGACCCAAAGGCTCCGGCTAGCCCCGGCCAGAGGAACATGCCACCGCGCGGCGGCGTTGCACAGTTTCAGGCCCCGGCGCCGTTTCTGTGCGAATGCGCAGGGCGGCTCGCGCGCTCACGGCGTTTTCAGGGCGCTCGGCGGCGCGTAGGGTGCCGATCCGATCAAGGAGCCCTCCCATGACTGCACCCGTCGCAGATATCGTTACCGTCACCGATCTGGTGAAATCCTATGAGGGCGGCTTCACCGCGCTCAAGGGCGTGTCCCTGTCGATCCGCGAGGGCGAGATCCTGGCCCTGCTGGGACCGAATGGCGCGGGCAAGACCACGCTGATCTCGACCATCTGCGGTCTCAGCACGCCGACATCGGGCACCGTGACCGTGGGCGGGTATGACGTAGTCACCGCCTTTCGAAAAAGCCGAGCGCTCGTGGGTCTCGTGCCCCAGGAACTGACGCTGGAACCCTTCGAGACGGTGCTGGCCACGGTGACCTTCTCGCGCGGGCTCTTCGGGAAGCCGCGCGATCCGGCCTATCTGGAAAAGATCCTCCGCGACCTCAGTCTGTGGGACAAGAAGGACAACAAGATCATCACCCTGTCCGGCGGCATGAAGCGCCGGGTGCTGATCGCAAAGGCCCTGTCCCACGAGCCCCGGGTGCTGTTTCTCGACGAGCCCACGGCGGGCGTGGATGTGGAATTGCGCCGGGACATGTGGCGCGTGGTCGAGGACCTCAAGGCGGCGGGGGTCACGATCATCTTGACGACGCATTATATCGAAGAGGCCGAGGCGATCGCCGATCGGATCGGCGTGATCAACAAGGGAGAGATCCTGCTGGTCGAGGACACTGCCGGCCTGATGGCGCGGATGGGCCGCAAGGAGGCGGTGATCGACATCGCCGAACCCCTGAGCGCGCTGCCGGACAGCCTCGCCGCCCATGACCTGACCCTCGCCGCCGAGGGCTGTCAGATCATTTATGCCTATGACACGCAGGCCGAGCGCACAGGCATCCGCCGGGTGCTGAACGATCTCGACGCGGCGGGCATCACCATGCGGGACCTGTCAACCCGTCAAAGCTCGCTCGAAGAGGTCTTCGTCTCCCTTGTCCACGCGCCCGAGGAGGCCGCGCCATGAATTTTGCCGCCATCCAGACCATCTTCATCTACGAGATGAACCGGTTCTTCCGGACCATCACGCAGAGCCTGATCTCGCCGATCGTGTCGACCTCGCTTTATTTCGTCGTGTTCGGCGCGGCCATCGGTGCGCGCATGGAAGAGATCGAGGGCACCTCCTATGGCGCGTTCATCGTGCCGGGGCTCATCATGCTCTCGGTGCTGACGCAATCGGTGTCCAATGCGAGCTTCGGGATCTACTTCCCGAAATTCATCGGCACGATCTACGAGATCCTGAGTGCGCCGATTTCAACCCTCGAGATCGTGATCGGCTATGTCGGGGCGGCGGCGGTGAAATCCCTGCTGATCGGATTGATCATTCTGGCCACCGCGTTTCTGTTCGTGCCGCTGCAGATTGCGCATCCGGTCTGGATGCTCTGCTTTCTGGTGCTGACCTGCATTTCCTTCAGTCTGCTCGGCTTCATCATTGGCATTCTGGCCAAGAATTTTGAGCAGTTGCAGCTTGTCCCGCTTCTGGTGATCACGCCGCTGGTCTTCCTGGGGGGCAGCTTTTACTCGATTTCGATGCTCCCGCCGATCTGGCAGACCGTGACCCTGTTCAATCCGGTGGTCTACCTGATCTCGGGCTTCCGCTGGGCGTTTTTCGGCACGGCGGACGTGCCCGTGGTCTGGAGCATTCTGGCCATCCTCGCCTTCACGGCGGCCTGTTTCGGCGCGATCTGGTGGATCTTCCGGTCGGGCTATCGCATCCGCGCCTGAGCCGGGCTGAGGCCGCGACGGGCGGCAATGCAGCAACAGTATTCCCGGTCCCGCATGCGCGGTGCCTTGTCGCTGGGGGAGGAGCGGCTTACATCGCCCTCCATGAAAAGATGGCTGCCCTTCGTCAAAAAACACCCCACCGTCTCGGTCGTCCGCCTGCAGGGCGCGATTGCTGCGACCGGTCGCGGGACCCTCAATGACCCCGGTGTCGCGCCCCTGTTGGAGCGCGCCTTCTTCAAGGGCAAGCCCGCGGCGGTGGCGCTGGTGATCAATTCACCCGGCGGCTCGCCCGCGCAATCCTCGCTGATCGGGGCGCGGATCCGGCGGCTCTCGGAAGAAAAAGAGGTGCCGGTCTATGCCTTCGTCGAGGATGTTGCAGCCTCGGGCGGATACTGGATCGCCGCGGCGGCGGATGAGATCTGGGTGGATGCCACCTCCATCGTCGGCTCCATCGGGGTGATCTCGGCCTCTTTCGGCTTTCACGAGTTGATGGAACGTCAGGGGATCGAGCGGCGCGTCTATACGGCGGGCAAGGACAAATCCATGCTCGACCCGTTCCGGCCCGAGCGCGAAGAGGATATCGCGCGGCTCAAGGCGCTGCAGGCCCAGCTTCACGAGACCTTCAAGGGCCATATCACCGCCCGGCGCGGCGCCAAGCTGCCCGAGGACCGGGATCTCTTTACCGGCGAGGTCTGGATCGGTCAGCAGGGCATCGATGTGGGTCTCGCAGACGGGATCGGCCATCTGGTGCCGGTGATGAAGGACAAGCTCGGCGACAAGACCCGTTTCCGCGTCTACGGGGCAAGGCGGCCTCTGGTCAGCCGGTTCGGGCTCTCGCTGGTCGAAGACGCCCTTGCGGGCCTCGAAGAGCGCGGCCTCTGGGCGCGTTACGGTCTCTGAGGAATGATATTCAAGATCGTCACCGGATTTCTCGTCGGCATGGCCATTCTGGCGATGTTCGGGAAATTGCGTCTGCCCTATGTCGGCAAGGTGGCGTTGAAGAAACCGACGAAATGCAGGTCCTGCGGTCGCTATCTGCTGTCCAATGACCCCTGTGGTTGCGGCAAGGGATAAGCGCGTATGGATTTCCTTTTTGCCGCCCTCGGGCTGGTCATCCTGGTTCTGGCCGGGGACAGTCTGGTCAAGGGGGCCGTCAATCTCAGCCTGAGGGTCGGGATCCCGGCGCTGATCGTGTCGCTGACCATCGTGGCCTTCGGCACCTCCGCGCCCGAACTGCTGATATCGATCGCGGCGGTCGAGGATGGTGCGCCGGGGCTTGCGCTGGGCAATGTGGTGGGCTCGAACACGGCGAATGTCCTTCTGGTGCTGGGCATTCCGGCGCTGCTGGCCGGATTGCACACGGCCGATTGCGATACCAAGCGCAGTTACATCCAGATGATCGCGGCGACGTTTCTGTTCATCGCGGTCTGCTTTCTGGGCCCGATCACATGGATCCATGGGCTTGTGCTGCTGGCGGCGCTGGCCTTCATGCTGGGCGATGCCTTTCGCGAGGCTCGGGCCCATCGCAATGCGCAGGAAGATGACGAGGAAGAGGTCGAGGGCGCGGATCCCGACATGCCCTGGCCCCGGATCATCCTGTTCCTGGCGCTGGGCCTTGTGGGCCTGCCGCTGGGCGCGGACCTGCTGGTGGATGCCTCGATCAACATCGCCCGGGCCTTTGGCATCTCCGAGGAGGTGATCGGTCTCACCCTCGTGGCCTTCGGGACCTCGCTGCCGGAGCTGGCGACCACGGTCATGGCGTCGATCCGACGTCAGGCGGATGTGGCGCTGGGTAATGTGATCGGGTCGAACATGTTCAACCTGCTGGCGATCATCGGCATCACGGCGCTTGTGGGCGAGATCCCGGTGACCGCTGAATTCCTGCGGTTTGACCTCTGGGTGATGCTTGGCGCATCGCTCCTGCTGATCCCGTTTGTCTACCTTCGCAAGAACCTCACCCGGGTCGCCGGTGTCGTCTTGACAGGTCTCTATGCAGCCTATGTGGTGATGCTCCTAACGTGAGGGGCGGGACATGACGAAATCGGCATTGGTCACCGGGGCGGGCAAGCGCCTCGGGGCGGCAATGGCGCTCTATCTGGCGGAGCGGGGCTATGATCTGGCCATCCATTACGCCAGTTCCGCGTCCGAGGCCGAGGCGGTGGCCGACCAGATCCGGGCGCTGGGCCGCAAGGCCGTGGCGCTGCAGGCGGACCTTCTCTCGGAGACGGATATGAGCGGGCTGGTGCCCGCGGCGGCGGCGGAACTCGGCCCTCTGAGCGTGCTGGTGAACAATGCGTCGATCTTCGAATACGACACCGTGCAGACCGCCACGCGCGAGAACTGGGACCGCCATTTCCAGAGCAACCTGCGCGCGCCCTTCGTGCTGACCCAGGCCTTTGCGGCGCAGGCCCCCGAGACCCAGACGGATGCAAACGGGGAGCCTTTGGCCAGCAGCCTCGTGATCAACCTGATCGATCAGCGGGTGCGCAAACTGACCCCGGAATTCATGACCTATACCTTGGCCAAGATGGGGCTCTGGGCCTTCACCCAGACGGCGGCACAGGCGCTCGCCCCGCAGATCCGGGTCAACGCGATCGGCCCCGGGCCGACCCTGCGCGGCGGGCGGCAATCCGAGGCGCATTTTGCCAAGCAGCGCGCCGCAACCCTGCTGGAACGGGGCGCGGACCCGGCGGGGATCACGGCGGCGCTGGGCTATTTCCTCGACGCGCCGGCAGTCACCGGGCAGCTGCTCTGCGTGGATGGTGGCCAGCATCTCGCCTGGGCCACGCCGGACGTGATCGGGGTCGAGTGACGTTGGGCCGGACAGCGCCCAAAGTCAGTTTTTTCCGCCGCACGGCCTTGACTTGTCCACGGTGCTTTCGCAGCTCAGGAAACACGTCATGATTCTGTCACAGAGTTTGACACTCGGAGTGTCAACAGAAATAAATACGTGAAAACAAATGCTTAGGGCGTTGACCATTTTTTAATCAAAGTGAAGAACCCCTAAATAATAAAAGGAAAAATCCGGTTGAAGGAAACTTGCCCCCAGAGTTATCCACACGATCCGTGGACAACCTTGGTCAAGCAATTTCACGGATGAGTGGTATGGCCGAACCTGATCAAAAAGATGCAGAAAATCCGGAGTCCCTGACTGGACATGCCTGCATCCAGGGCTACCTGCGCACGCTCGACACCTCGCCCGGCGTGTACCGGATGCTCGATGCGGAGAGTCGGGTCCTCTATGTCGGCAAGGCCCGGAACCTCAAGGCGCGCGTGTCGAATTATGCGCGGATGACGGGACATTCGGCGCGGATCGCGCGGATGATTTCCGAAACCGCATCGATGATGTTCCTGACCACCCGGACGGAGACCGAAGCGCTCCTGCTGGAACAGAACCTCATCAAGCAGCTCAAGCCCCGCTACAATGTGCTGTTGCGCGACGACAAGAGCTTTCCGAACATCCTCGTGGCCAAGGATCATGCCTTTCCGCAGATCCGGAAACATCGCGGGCGCAAGGCCGACAAGGGCGCCTATTACGGCCCCTTCGCCAGCGCAGGCGCGGTGAACCGGACGCTCAACCAGTTGCAGAAGGTGTTCCTGCTGCGGAACTGCTCGGATTCGATGTTTGCCAGCCGGACGCGGCCCTGCCTTCTCTATCAGATCAAGCGCTGTTCCGCGCCCTGCACCGGCGAGATCTCCGAGGCTGACTACGCGGCGTCGGTTAAGGATGCCGAGCGGTTCCTGTCGGGCAAGTCGACGGATGTGCAGGAAAAGCTCGCGGCGCAGATGGCCCAAGCCTCGGAAGAGATGGAGTTCGAGCGCGCCGCGGCCCTGCGCGACCGCATCCGCGCCATGACCCAGGTGCAATCGGCCCAGGGCATCAACCCGCGCACGGTGTCCGAGGCGGATGTCATCGCGCTCCATCTCGAGAGCGGGCAGGCCTGTGTGCAGGTCTTCTTCATTCGGGCGAACCAGAACTGGGGCAACCGGGATTTCTATCCGCGCACCGGCTCCGGCGCCGAGGAGCCCGAGATCCTCGAGGCGTTTCTCGGTCAGTTCTACGACCAGAAGGACCCGCCCCGGCAGATCTTGCTGAGCCACCCGATCGAGAATACCGACCTGATGGCCGCCGCTCTGACCGAGAAACTCGGTCGCAAGGTCGAGATCCTCGTGCCCCAGCGCGGCGAGAAGGCCGAGTTGATCGAGAGTGCGGCGCGCAATGCCCGCGAGAGCCTCGCCCGCAAGATGGCCGAGAGCGCGACCCAGACCAAGCTGTTGCGCGGTCTGGCCGAGGCGTTCGAGCTGGACGCGCCGCCCAAGCGGATCGAGGTCTATGACAACTCGCACATCCAGGGCACCGATGCGGTCGGCGCCATGATCGTGGCCGGGGCGGACGGGTTGCTGAAGTCGCAGTATCGCAAGTTCAACATCCGCGGCGATGACCTGACCCCGGGGGACGATTTCGGGATGATGAAGGAGGTGCTGTCTCGCCGTTTCAAGCGCCTTCTGAAGGAGGACCCGGATCGCCAGAGCGAAGCCTGGCCGGACCTCCTGCTGATCGATGGCGGCGCGGGGCAGGTCTCGGCGGTGGCCGAGATCCTTGGCGATCTCGGGGTTGAGGATGTGCCGTTCATCGGTGTCGCCAAGGGGCTCGACCGGGATGCGGGCAAGGAGGAGTTCCACCGCCCCGGCGCCCGGCCCACGGCGTTGCGCCACAACGATCCCGTGCTCTATTTCGTCCAGCGCCTGCGGGACGAGGCGCACCGCTTTGCCATCGGCACCCACCGGGCGAAACGGTCGAAATCCGTGGGGCGCACGCCGCTGGACGAGATCGCCGGGGTCGGGGCCACGCGCAAGCGCGCGCTTCTGGCGCATTTCGGCTCGGCCAAGGCCGTGAGCCGGGCGAACCTGTCGGATCTCAAGGCGGTGGACGGGATTTCCGAGGCGATGGCGCAGACGATCTACGATTTCTTCCACGCACGCGGGTAGGGCGGGCTAGAACGCTTTGCGGGCCTTCAGTGCGGCCGTGATCGTCCCGTCATCGAGATAGTCGAGCTCGCCCCCGATGGGCACGCCCTGGGCGAGGCTGGTGACGCTCGCCCCGGTCCCCTCCAGCACATCGGCGATGTAATGGGCGGTGGTCTGGCCATCCACGGTGGCGGCCAGCGCAAGGATCACCTCCGTCGCGCCCTCGCTCGTCACCCGGTCCTTGAGCTGCGGGATGCGCAGCTCCTCCGGGCCGATGGCGTCCAGCGCCGAGAGCGTGCCGCCCAGCACATGGTAGCGCCCCTTGAACACGCCCGCGCGTTCCATCGCCCAAAGATCCGCGACGTCCTCCACAACGCAGATCTCGCCCGTCGCGCGCTTTTCCGAGCTGCAGATCTCGCAGATATCCTGCGTGCCGATATTGCCGCAATTCAGACAATCCCGGGCGGAGGCGGCGACCTCCTGCATCGCGGCGCCCAGCGAGCCCAGAAGCCGCTTGTTCTTGCCCAGAAGAAACAGCACCGCGCGCCGTGCCGACCGCGGCCCCAATCCGGGCAACCGCGCCATCAGGTCGATCAGGGTTTCGATATCCTTGGGCGCGGTGCTCATGGCTCAGAAGGGCAGTTTCATGCCTTCGGGCAGGTTCAGCCCCTCGGTGACCTTGGCCATCTCTTCGCGGCCCTTGTCGAGCGCCTTGGCCTGGGCGTCCTTGATCGCGGCGAGGATCAGGTCCTCGGCGACTTCCTTCTCCTCGGGATTGAAGATCGACGGATCGATATCCAGCCCGGTCAGCTCGCCCTTGGCGGTGGCGGTGGCCTTGACCAGCCCCGCGCCGCTCTCGCCGGTGACGACCATCGTCGCGAGGTTTTCCTGCATCTCGGCCATCTTGGCCTGCATGTCCTGCGCTTGCTTCATGACCTTGGCCATGTCGCCAAGCTGTCCCAACCCTTTGAGCATTGTGAGGTTCCTTTCCGGTATCAGTCGTCTTCGAAGGGGTCCCATTCATCCTCGACCTCCGGCAGCGCCTCGATGGCGGCTTCCTGGGCCAGATCGGAATGGGAGCGAATTTCAGTGATCTTGGCCTTGGGGAAGGCCGCGAATACGGCGGCCACCATCGGATGCGCGAGGGCGGCCTTTTCCTGTTCGAGCTTTTCCGCGTCGCGGGTCTCGGCAATGGTCGGCGTGTCGGCCTCGGAGACAACGCTCACCGCCCAGCGGACCCCGGTCCATGTCTGGAGCCGTTGCGCGAGCCGCGGGGCGAGATCGCGCGGCGCGCTCTCGGTCGGGGCAAACTCGATCCGTCCGGGGCTGTAGGAGGCAAGGCGCAGGCCGCCTTCGATCTCGACCAGCAGTTTGACGTCCCGGCGGGTACGGATCAATTCGACCACATCCTGAAACCGGCCATACCGGGCAAGGGCGTCCTCGGCAGGGGCGGCCATGGCCAGTGCGGGGCCGGCGGCCCCCTGCGCGCTGACCCCACCACCGGCGGGGGCCGCGCCGCTCTGTTGCGTGCGGGCGCGCGCCGTGGTGCCGCCACCGCCTTGCGGGGCGGGCGCACCGCCGCCTGCGGGCCCCGGGGGCACCGGCGTGTTCTGCAGCTTGCGCACCAGATCCTCGGGGGAGGGCAGGTCGGCCACATGGGTCAGCCGGATGATCGCCATCTCAGCGGCCATCATGGCGTTGGGGCTGATCGCAACCTCCTCCAGCGCCTTGAGCAGCATCTGCCACATCCGGGTCATGGCCCGCATGGGCAGGGCCTCGGCGGCGGCTTGTCCCCTGGCGCGTTCATCGGGGCTGACCGTGGGGTCCTCGGCGGCTTCGGGCGTGATCTTGATGACCGAGACCCAGTGGGTGACCTCGGCCAGATCGCGCAGCACCGCCATCGGGTCGGCCCCGTCGGAATACTGGGCCGACAGTTCGGTCAAGGCCCCCGCCGCATCGCCGCGCATCACCAGATCAAAGAGGTCCATCACCCGTCCGCGATCCGCCAGCCCCAGCATCGCGCGGACCTGCTCGGCCGTGGTCTCGCCCGCGCCATGGCTGATCGCCTGATCCAGCAGGCTCATGGCGTCGCGCACCGAGCCTTCGGCGGCCCGGGTGATCAGGGCCAGCGCATCCTCGGCGATCTCGGCCTTTTCCAGATCCGAGATCCGGCGCAGATGGGCGATCATCACCTCCGGCTCGATCCGGCGCAGGTCGAACCGCTGGCACCGGCTGAGCACGGTGACGGGGACCTTGCGGATCTCGGTGGTGGCGAAAATGAACTTCACATGGGCGGGGGGCTCTTCGAGCGTCTTGAGCAGCGCGTTGAACGCGCTGGTCGAGAGCATGTGCACCTCGTCGATGATGAAGATCTTGTAGCGCGCCGAGGCTGGGGCGTAATGCACCGAATCAAGGACATTGGCGCGGATGTCGTCGATCTTGGTCTGGCTCGCGCCATCCATCTCGATCACGTCCACATGCTGGCCCGCCATGATGCCCCGGCAATTGTCGCATTGCCCGCAGGGATCCGTGGTCGGCCCGCCCGCGCCATCGGGGCCGGTGCAGTTCATGCCCTTGGCGATGATCCGCGCCGTGGTGGTTTTCCCGGTGCCGCGAATGCCGGTCATCATGAAGGCCTGGGCGATCCGGTCCGCCTGAAACGCATTGCGCAGGGTCCGGACCATGGCGTCCTGTCCGATCAGGTCTGCAAAGGTTGCCGGACGGTATTTCCGCGCCAGCACCTGATAGCCGTTCTCGTCGGTCTCGCTCATATCGCCCCGTCTGACTCGCCCACGCCGCAAGGTAGGCGGGCGCAGGGCCGAGGTCCAGCGCCGTGGCCCATTCCGGACGTCGCGGTCGCCCGGGTGGGCGCATTCGGGGCGTTTGCAGGCCGGCGCGGTGGGCGCGCATGCTGAATATCGGCGAAAGGGGAAAAGGTGAGAGGCTGGACAACGACCCAAGCGGGGCTCGTTACGGCTGCTTCCTTCCGGATCTGACCGGGTTGGCGAGGCGCTCGCCCGCGCCAACCTCTCGACCGGGTATATACGGATCCGAAGCCCCTGCCGCAAGAGGGTGTTCCGCGCGGGCAATTGTGTGTCGCGGGCAGACATGGCAAGGATCGGGAACCCCATTGGAAGGCCCCCCGCATGCCCTTTGAAGATCAGATCACCTTTGGAACCTCCGGCCTTGACCGCGCGGCCCATCTGCGGGGCGATGCCGAGGCGCTGGCCCGGCTGGCGGCGGACCCGGCGGCGCGGTCTTTCGCCTTCTGGCGCGGCAAGCCCCTGATCGGCCCCAACGGGCTTGTTGCGCTGCCGCTGGTGCATCCGGTCTTTGCAACGGCGACCGAGGCCCCGATTTTCCTCGGGCTCGACGAGGCGGGGCCGCGCTTTGCCCGGGATCTCTCGGGCTGGGAGCCGCCGGAGCCCACGGGCGAGCTCGACAGCTTTCTCGATCGCAGCGAGCAGCAGCATCCGGACCTGCCCGAGGGCGAGGTCTTTGCCGAGCTGCGCGGGATCATGACCCGGCTCACCCGGCGCGAGGCGGAGTTCGCGGCCTCTGCCCGGCAGGTGATGGAATGGCACCGGACCCACAGCTTCTGTTCCATGTGCGGGACGGCCTCCGAGGTGACCATGGGCGGCTGGCAGCGCCAGTGCCCGTCCTGCGGGCGGCATCATTTCCCGCGCACGGACCCGGTGGTGATCATGCTCATCACCCATGGCAACAAGGTGCTTCTGGGCCGTTCGCCCGGCTGGCCCGAGGGGATGTATTCCCTGCTGGCGGGGTTCATCGAGCCCGGCGAGACCATGGAGGCCGCCGTGCGCCGCGAAGTGTTCGAAGAGGCGGGTGTCCGTGTCGGCGCAGTGCGCTATCTCGCATCGCAGCCCTGGCCCTATCCGGCGTCGCTCATGATGGGATGCGCGGGCGAGGCGATCAGCGAGGAGATCACGATTGATCCCGTCGAGATCGAGGATGCGATCTGGATGAGCCGCGAAGAGCTCTTGCAGGTCTTCATGGGCGCGCATCCCAAGATGCGCGAGCCGCGCAAGGGCGCGATTGCCCATAGCCTGCTGACGGCCTGGCTGTCGGATCGGGCGGGCGACTGACGAGAACGGAGACAGAGGACGCGATGCAGTTCAAAGCCTCAGAGGTGGTGACCGGCCCGGTCGAGGATGTGTTCGCAGGGCTCAGCGACATGGCCCATTACGAGCGGATGGCGCTGGAAAACGGGATCGAGGTCAAGCGGCTCGACAAGCTGCCGCGCCCGGGGCCCGGCATGCGCTGGCAGATCCCGTTTCGGGCCCGGGGACGCGACCGGATCGCCGAGATGACGCTCGTGACGCTCCATGCGCCGCAGAAGATGCGGTTCGAAGGGGCGGTGCAGGGGCTGCAATTCGAGGTCGATGTGTTGGCCGAGGCGCTGGACCGGAATGCCACCGAGATCACCGTGGCGACCAAGACGCGGGCCAAGTCGATCACCGCCAAGGTCCTGTTGCAATCCATGAAGCTGGCGCGGGACAGCCTCAACAAGGGCTACCGCCAACGGGTGCGCAAGGCCCTGCGCCAGCTCGAAGACCGGCTCCACGCCGGGGGCTAGGGCGGGGCGGCCCCTGCGGGCCCGCCGCGCTCAGTCGCGCCGCAGATCCGCCGGGTAAACCCCGAGAATCTCCAGCCGCGAGGTGAAATAGCCCAGCTCTTCGAGGGCGAGCTGGACATTCTTGTCCTCCGGATGTCCCTCGATATCCGCATAGAACTGGGTCGCGGTGAAGGAGCCGCCGACCATGTAGCTCTCGAGCTTGGTCATGTTGATGCCATTGGTCGCGAACCCGCCCATCGCCTTGTAGAGCGCGGCGGGGATGTTGCGCACCTCGAAGACGAAAGAGGTGATCATCTTGCCCGGTCCCCGTCGGGACAGGTTCATCTCGGGGGCCATGATCAGGAACCGGGTGGTGTTGTTGTCATGGTCCTCGATATGACGCGCCAGCACGTCCAGCCCGTAGATCTCGCCCGCAAGTTCCGAGGCCAGCGCGGCCTGCGCCGGATCGCCGGTCTGGGCGACCTGCATAGCGGATCCGGCCGTGTCCGCACCGGTTACCGCGTGGATCCCGTGTTCTTGCAAAAAGCCGCGGCACTGGCCGAGCAGCACCGTGTGGCTCTGGGCCGAGTGGACCTGATCCAGCGTCGTGCCGGGCACGGCCAGCAGGTTGATATGCACGCGCACAAAGGCTTCTTCGATGATATGGAGCCCGCTTTCGGGCAACAGACGGTGGATATCGGCGACCCGGCCATAGGTCGAATTCTCCACCGGGAGCATGCCCAGCTCGCAGGTCCCGTCATGCACGGCGGCAAAGACATCCTCGAAGGTCCGGCACGGAACGGCTTCGGCGTCGGGGCGGGCATCGTGGCAGGCCTGGTGCGAATAGGCGCCGGGTTCCCCCTGAAATGCGATTTTGACTGTCATGGCGGGCCTCTGTCAGACGCCCGTCCAAGGTTCAGTCGGGCGTTTGGTCGCGGTATCTATACCTTGCCCTCGGGGAGGGGAAGCCATAGTTACCGTGCAAATCTTGCAGCTGGTGGTAGCAACATGTTCGATACTATGACGATGACAAAGGTTGTGGGTGGCTTCTGCGGCGCGCTCCTCGTGTTCCTGTTGGGCAGTTGGGCGGGCGGAATCCTCTACGGCACCTATGGTGGCGGCCACGGGGATGACCACGCCCAAGCCTATTCCATCGACACAGGTGAGAGCGACGCCGTCGTCGAAGAAGTCGTCGAAATCCCCTTTGCCGAGGTGTATGCCGCTGCCGATGCCGGCGCGGGCGAGCGCCTGTGGCGCCAGTGCCAGGCCTGCCACAAGCTGGAGCCGGGCGCGAATGGCGTTGGCCCCTATCTGCACGGCATCGTTGGCCGGCCCAAGCATGCCGCCGACGGCTATTCCTATTCCGATGGCCTGCTGGCCACGACCGGCGACTGGTCCCCGGAAAACCTCAGCTCGTTCATCGAGAACCCGAAGGAATACGCCCCGGGCACCAAGATGGCCTATCGCGGCATGGGCAAGGCCGAGGATCGCGCCAACCTGATCGCCTATCTGGCTACGTTCCAGTAACGAAGCCACAGGTTCACAATGCCGGAGGCCGCCGCGAGGTGGCCTCTTTTTTTGTGGCCGCCGGGACTCCGTTTTTTGTTTTTTGCTCGCGGCGGCATACTTCCTCGTGAAATGCAGGTGAGAAGGCTTGAAAGACCCGCGCGCGGCTCTTTAGCTTTAAGGACGGGCACGCCAGTGCCGCCATTGACACGTTCAGGAGGACATTCATGCGACATGCCAAGGCGCCCACCGGCGAGGTGACATCCCCAACTGACAGCCTCTCGCGCTGGACCGCTCCGCTTGCGCTGGGCACCGCGATGGCGCTGGCCGCGCTGCCGGCGCAGGCCGAGATGATCACCGCCCATGGCATTTCCACCTTTGGCGATTTGAAATACGCCGCCGATTTCCCGCATCTGGATTACGTGAACCCGGACGCGCCCAAGGGGGGCGAAATCTCGGTCTGGGCCTTCGGGTCCTTCGATTCCATGAACCCCTACACGCTCAAGGGGCGTGCGGCGGGTCTGTCCTCGGTGTTCTTCGAAAGCCTGATGGCAGGCACCGCCGACGAGATCGGCGCGGTCTATTGCCTGCTCTGCGAGACGATCAGCTATCCCGAAGACCGCTCGGAGGTGACCTTCACCCTGCGCGAGGGCATCACCTTCTCCGATGGCTCCCCCCTGAATGCCAGCGACGTGGTTTTCTCCTATGATCTGCTGCTGACCAAGGGCCTGCCCTCTTTCCGCGCGCAGCTTGCCCAGAAGGTCGAGAGCGCCGAGGCGCTGGATGACCGCACGGTGCGCTTTGTCTTCAAGCAGGACATCCCGACCCGCGACCTGATCTCGGATGTGGGCGCGCTGCCGGTCTTCTCCGAGGCGTTCTACACCGAGAATGATCGCGATTTCGAAGAGACCTCGCTGGAGCCGCTGCTGGGCTCGGGGCCTTACGTGCTGGGGCGGATGGATGTGGGCCAGACCGTGGTCTACACCCGCGACACGGATTACTGGGGCGCGGATCTGCCGCTCAATATCGGGCGGAACAATTTCAACGCGATCCGGATCGAGTATTACGCCGACTACAACGCCGCGTTCGAGGGCTTCAAGGGCGGCACCTACACCTTCCGGAACGAGGCCTCGTCCAAGATCTGGGCCACGGGCTATGACTTTCCCGCCATTCAGGAGGGCTCGGTGATCAAGGCCGAGCTGCCAAATGGTGCCAAGGCCACGGGCCAGGCCTGGGTGTTCAACCTGCGCCGCCCGCAATTCCAGGACCCCCGCGTCCGCGAGGCCCTGGGCATGATGTTCAACTTCGAATGGTCGAACGAGACGCTGTTCTATGGCATCTACGACTACGTCGACAGCTTTTGGGACAATTCCGAGCTGGAGGCGACGGGCCTGCCCAGCGAGGGCGAGATCGCCCTGTTGCAGCCGCTGGTCGATGACGGGCTTCTGGAGGCGAACATCCTGACCTCCGAGCCGTTCAGCTTCCCGCGTTCAGGCGCGCGGCAGCTTGATCGGGGCAACCTGCGCGCCGCCTCGCGTCTGCTGGACGAGGCGGGCTGGGAGGTGGGCGATGACGGTCTGCGCCGCAAGGATGGCGAGGTGCTGTCCATCGAGTTCCTCAATGACAGCCAGACCTTCGACCGGGTGATCAACCCCTATGTCGAGAACCTCAAGCGGCTCGGCGTCGATGCCCGCCATACGCGGATCGACAATGCGCAGATGACCCTGCGCGAGCGCCCGCCCTCTTATGATTTCGACATCGTGACTGCGTTCATGTCCACCGACTACATCCCGGGCAGCAACCTGCGGCAGTTCTACGGCTCCGAGACCGCTGATACCTCGACCTTCAACAAGATGGGCATCCAGTCCGAAGCGATCGACCGGATGATCAATGTGGTGCTCGACGCCCAAAGCCAGGAGGAGCTGACCACCGCCGTCCACGCGCTCGACCGGGTGCTGCGGGCTGAGAAGTTCTGGGTGCCGCAATGGAACAAGAACACCCATACGGTGGCCTATTACGACATGTATGAGCATCCCGAGACCCTGCCGCCGTTCGCGCTGGGCAATCTGGATTTCTGGTGGTTCAACGCCGAGAAGGCCGAGGCCCTGCGGGCCAAGGGCGCGCTGTAACCCCATGGGAGCCTATATCCTGCGCCGTCTGGCGCTGATCATTCCGACCCTGTTCGGCATTATGCTGATCAATTTCGCGCTGACCCAGTTCGTGCCCGGCGGCCCGGTGGAACAGGTGCTGGCCCAGCTCGATGGCGGCGGCGACGTGTTCCAGAACATCGCCGGCGGCGGAGATGCCGGTGGGGATGTGGGCGCAGGGGCAAGTGCCACGGGCGATGACCGTTATCTCGGCTCGCGCGGACTGCCCCCTGAATTCATCGCCGAGCTTGAGGCGCAGTTCGGCTTCGACAAGCCACCCCATATCCGCTTTCTGAACATGATGTGGGATTACATGCGCTTCGATTTCGGCGAGAGCTATTTCCGCTCGATCAGCGTTGTAGATCTGGTCATCGAGAAAATGCCGGTCTCGATCACGCTCGGGCTCTGGTCCACGCTGATCGCCTATCTGGTCTCGATCCCCTTGGGCATCCGCAAAGCCGTGCGCGATGGGTCGAGCTTTGATACATGGACCTCGGGCCTGATCATCGTGGCCTATGCCATCCCCGGGTTCCTCTTCGCGATCCTGCTGCTGGTCCTGTTCGCCGGTGGCTCCTATTTTCAATGGTTCCCGCTGCGCGGCCTGACCTCTGACAATTTCGACGAGCTGAGCGCGCTGGGCAAGGTGGGCGACTACCTGTGGCACATCACGCTGCCGGTGCTGGCCTCGACCATCTCGGCCTTTGCCACGCTGACGCTGCTGACCAAGAACAGCTTCCTCGATGAGATCAAGAAGCAATACGTGATCACCGCCAAGGCCAAGGGGCTGGGCGAAAGCCAGGTGCTCTACGGGCATGTGTTCCGCAACGCCATGCTGATCGTCATCGCGGGCTTTCCGGCAGTGTTCGTGTCGGTCTTTTTCGGCGGCTCGCTGATCATCGAGACGATCTTCAGCCTCGACGGGCTGGGCCGCATGGGCTTCGAGGCGGCCGTGGCGCGGGATTATCCGGTGATCTTCGGCACGCTCTTCGTGTTCGGCCTGATCGGGCTCCTGATGGGGCTGGTCTCGGACCTGATGTATGTGTGGATCGATCCGCGGATCGATTTCGCCTCGAGGGAGACGTAACATGGCCCTCGCCGAAGACACCCGTCCCGATGACGCGTCGCCCACAGGTCCCGTGGTCGCGCCGGAAAAGAAATCCCGTTTCGGCCTGTCGCCCCTCGGCCAGCGCCGCTGGCGGAACTTCAAGGCGAACCGCCGGGCCTATTGGTCCCTGATCCTGTTCGGTGCGCTTTTCATCCTGTCGCTCTTTGCCGAGCTGATCGCGAACGACAAGCCGATCATCGTCAGCTATCAGGGCGAGCTGCACTTTCCGGTGACCCAGTTCTACCCGGAGACCGCCTTTGGCGGGGATTTCCGCACCGAGGCGGTCTACCGCGATGCAGAGGTGCAATGCCTGATCATCTCCGGTGGGCTGGAGGATTGCTTCGACGACCCGGACGGCATCATCGAAGATGCGCAGGATGGCGAGGTCGGCGGAGTCGAGATCGACAAGGGCTGGCTGCTCTGGCCGCTGATCCCCTATAGCTATGACACGATCAACGACATTCAGGGGACAGCCCCCTCAGCCCCGGATGCGAACCACTGGCTGGGCACCGACGACACGGCCCGCGATGTGCTGGCCCGGGTGATCTACGGGTTCCGGCTGTCGGTGGCGTTTGCGCTGGTGGTGACCTTCCTGACCTCGGTGATCGGGATCTCCGCTGGGGCGATTCAGGGCTATTTCGGTGGCCTCACGGACCTGATCTTTCAGCGGATCATCGAGCTTTGGGGGGCGACGCCCAGCCTCTATATCATCATCATCGTGGCGGCGATCTTCCAGATGAATTTCTGGCTTCTGGTGTTCCTCATGGTGCTCTTTGGCTGGACGGCGCTGGTGGGCGTGGTGCGCGCCGAGTTCCTGCGCGCGCGCAATTTCGAATATGTCCGCGCGGCTCGGGCGCTGGGGGTGTCCAACGCCAAGATTATGTTCCGCCATGTGCTGCCCAACGCGATGGTGGCCACGGTCACCATGCTACCCTTCATCGTCACGGGCACCGTAGGCTCGCTGGCCACGCTCGACTTCCTCGGCTTCGGCCTGCCATCCTCGGCGCCGTCCCTGGGTGAGCTGACCTTGCAGGCCAAGCAGAACCTGCAGGCCCCGTGGCTCGGCTTCACGGCCTTCTTCACCTTCGCGATCATGCTGTCGCTGATGGTGTTCGTCTTCGAGGGCATCCGCGACGCCTTTGACCCCAGAAAGACCTTCTCATGAGCGATGCAGTCCTTCAGGTGCGCGACCTGCGCGTGGCCTTCCGGCAGGACGGGCAGGTTTCCGAGGCGGTCAAGGGCGTCAGCTTCGACGTGGCCAATGGCGAGACCGTGGCGCTGGTGGGCGAAAGCGGTTCGGGCAAATCCGTGACCGCGCTGAGCACCGTCTCGCTTTTGCCCGAGGCCGCCGAGGTGTCGGGATCGATCCAGTATGGCGGCCGCGAGATGGTCGGCGCGCCCGAGGCCGAGCTGCGCAAGGTACGCGGCAACTCGGTGAGCTTCATCTTTCAGGAGCCCATGACCTCGCTCAACCCGCTTCACCCGCTGGAAAAGCAGATCACCGAGAGCCTGACCCTGCATCAGGGGCTGACCGGGGATGCGGCCCGGGCCCGGGTGATCGACCTGCTGGAAAAGGTCGGGATCCGCGATGCCGAGAGCCGTCTGGGGGCCTATCCGCACCAGCTCTCGGGGGGGCAGCGGCAGCGCGTGATGATCGCCATGGCGCTGGCCAATGGGCCGCATCTGCTGATTGCGGATGAGCCGACCACGGCGCTCGACGTGACGATTCAGGCGCAGATCCTCGATCTTCTGGCGGAACTCAAGGCTTCCGAGGGGATGAGCCTGCTGTTCATCACCCATGACCTGACCATCGTGCGGCGGATCGCGGACCGGGTCTGCGTGATGCAGGGCGGCGAGATCGTCGAGACCGGCCCCACGGCCGAGATCTTTGCCAATCCGCAGCACCCCTATACCCGCAAACTGCTGGCGGCCGAACCCTCTGGCCAGCCCGATCCGGTGCCCGAGGCCGCGCCGGTCGTAGCCGAGACCCAGAACCTCAAGGTCTGGTTCCCGATCCAACGCGGCATCCTGCGCCGCACCGTGGGCCATGTGAAGGCTGTCAATGACGCCACACTGGACGTGCGCGCGGGCGAGACCCTCGGCATTGTCGGCGAGAGCGGGTCGGGCAAGACGACCCTTGCCCTGGCGATCCTGCGGCTGATCTCGTCCGAGGGGCAGATCGTCTATGCGGGCGAGAACATCCAGGGCTGGAAATCACGCGAGCTGCGCCGGCTGCGCAAGGATATGCAGGTCGTGTTTCAGGACCCCTATGGCAGTCTCAGCCCGCGCCTGACCATTGCCCAGATTATTGCCGAAGGGCTTGGCGTTCACGGCAATCCCGATGGCCGCGACCCGCGGGAGCTGGTGGCGGAGATCCTCGTGGAGGTCGGGCTCGATCCGACGATGATGGACCGGTATCCGCATGAGTTCTCGGGCGGGCAGCGGCAACGGATCGCGATCGCCCGGGCGATGATCCTGCGGCCCAAGCTGGTGGTGCTGGACGAGCCGACCTCGGCGCTGGACATGACCGTGCAGGTGCAGATCGTCGAGCTTCTGCGCGAGCTGCAACGGAAATACGGGCTGGCTTACATCTTCATCAGCCACGACCTGAAGGTCGTGCGGGCCTTGAGCCACAAGGTGATCGTGATGAAGCAGGGCGATGTGGTCGAGATGGGCGAAGGCACTCAGATTTTCGAGCAGCCAAGCTCGGATTACACCAAGGAATTGCTGGCGGCGGCCTTCATGGATCGCGGGGCGGCCTGACCCAGAGGGTCAGGCCGGTCGCGAGGGCTCGGGCAGGGAGGAGCGCCCGTCCCTCGTATCAGGTCGCGATCGAGTGGCTGCCCGCAGGGGCCTCGTAGCCGTCGAAGGCGCGCGCGATCATCCGTGTCAGGGGCTGCGCCCGTTGCGGAACGGTCAGGGTGAGCCGCTCGCGATCTGCGAGGACCATGCCCTCGAACTGATCGACGGCGTTCTGGAACATCTCCCACAGCCGGGCCTCGGTCACGGCGAATTCCTGCAAAAGCGCTTTCCCGTCGATCCGGAAATCGCACATGACCATCTCGATCATCCGCGCCCGGAGCAGGTCGTCCCCGGCAAAGCCGTGGCCCCGGGCCGTGGCGAATTGCCCGGCGCGGATGGCTTTCTGGTACTGGGCCGTGCCGCTGGCGTTCTGCGCATAGCCTTGCGGGAACCGCGAGATCGCAGAGGCGCCGAGCCCGATCAGAACCGAGGCCGTATCATCCGTGTAGCCCTGGAAGTTCCGGCGCAGCTTGCCGTCCTGCGCCGCCCGCGCCAGCCCGTCCGAGGCATGGGCGAAATGGTCGATGCCGATCTCGGCGTAATTGTCCCAGCGGAACAGCCGCCGCGCGGTATCAAAGAGCTCCAGCCGGGCTTCGGGGGTCGGCAGGGCCTCATTCGGGATCAGGTTCTGCCGCCGCGCCATCCAGGGCACATGGGCATAGCCATAGAGCGCGACACGGTCGGGCTGCAGTGACAGCAGCTTTTGCACCGAGTCGGTGATCTTGGCACCGGTCTGGAAAGGCAGACCGTAGAGGATATCGGTGTTCAGGCTCAGGATGCCGCGCGCCCGAAGGCCCAGCACCGTCGCCTCGGTCACCTCGAAGCTTTGCTCCCGGCCGATCGCCTTCTGGATTTCGGGGTCGAAATCCTGCACCCCGATGGAGGCGCGGTTCATCCCCGCAGCGGCCAGCGCGTCGAGCCGGGCCTCGTCAATCTCGTTCGGATCGATCTCGACCGAGAACTCGGCCGTCTCCGTGCGCGGTGCCACGTCGAACATGGCCGCGGCCAAATCGCGCATCATGTCCGGTTTCAGCAGGGTTGGCGTGCCGCCACCCCAGTGGATCCGGGACAGGCGTACCCCCTCGGGCAGGGCCTGCCGGAGCATCGCGATTTCGGCCTTGAGCGTCTCGACATAGGCGCGCACGGGCTCGTCATTTTGCGTGCCCTGGGTCCTGCAGGCGCAGAACCAGCACAGGCGCCGACAAAACGGAACATGCGCATAGAGCGAGATCTCGGTGCCCGGCGCAATGCCGGAGACCCAATCGGTGAAGTGCGCTGCCGAGACCGTTTTCGAAAAATGCGTCGCCGTGGGGTAGCTGGTGTACCGCGGAACGCGAGCGTCAAAAAGGCCCAAGCGCGAAAGTTGCGTTTTGGTGTCCATTCCCCTAGGATGAGCTACCGACCTTCCCGCGTCCTTGACCCAGATCAATCTATGACGGCGACCAGCCAAACCATTCAACTGAATAAGGATTGTTCCGATTGCCCGATCCGGCATCGGGCGGTCTGCGCGCGGTGTGAAACCGACGAGCTCGAGCTGCTCGAGAGCATGAAATACTATCGTGATTTCGAGGCGGGACAGACCATTGTGTGGTCCGGGGATGAGCTGAATTTCGTGGCCTCCGTCGTGGATGGAATCGCGTCTCTGAGCCAGACGATGGAGGATGGCCGCCGCCAGATGGTGGGGCTGTTGTTGCCGTCGGATTTCATGGGACGGCCCGGTCGTCGCTATGCGCCCTACGATGTAACGGCGAGCACCAAGGTCACGCTCTGCTGCTTCCGTCGCGGCCCGTTCGAGCAGATGATGAACTCGACCCCCCATGTCGCGCAGCGCCTGCTGGAGATGACCCTGGACGAGCTGGATGCGGCGCGGGAGTGGATGCTGCTGCTCGGGCGCAAGACCGCGCGCGAGAAGATCGCCAGCCTGATTGCCATCATCGCCCGCCGGAACGCGGCGATTGCCCAGCATGATCATGCCTCGTCCTTTACCTTCGAGCTGCCTATGACTCGCGAGGCCATGGCCGATTATCTCGGTCTGACCCTTGAGACGGTGAGCCGCCAGGTCTCTGCCCTGAAGCGGGACGGGGTGATCGCCCTGCGCGGCAAACGCGAGGTCACGATCCCGGATTTCAACCGCCTTCTGGACGAAACAGGCGATGATTCCGATGGCGGCCCGCTGGTCTGACACGGCGCGTTTCGACCCCGGTTCGGCCTGTTCAAAACGCTGAAATCTGACCTTTTCAAGTGTATCGCGCGCTTGATCCCCGTCAATTTGCCCTCTGTGCATAGCGGGCAACCGGTTGCGGAAACGATGTCGCATGGGGGCGCTAACACCCCCGGAAGTGGCGGAAAATCACCTCGAGAATGTCAATAAAATCAGACACCAAGACTGTCAGATATGCGACTTATTGCGGCGGATGCGACTTCTTTTGGCGTCCGCTCGGGATCTTTGACATGGATCAAGGATCCGCTCCGGCATAACCCGCATGTAAATCCCATAATTAACACCGAAGTGTCCCGCGAGTCGGTCACACGAACGGATTAACGAAGGGACGATCAATGTGGGATTACGTTAAAATCGTACTGCTTGGTCTGGTCGCTCTGGCGGCAGCTATCGCTGCCAACTACGCCCGCGATCTGGCCTATCAGGTCCACGCTGTCTTGATCATGGTGATCGCCGGGGGAATGTTTCTCTGGCAGGTGCGTCGCGTCGACGAGCCGAAGACAATCGATACAAGTGAATACATGGACGACGTTGTGCGCTACGGCGTCGTGGCCACGGCCTTTTGGGGCGTTGTGGGATTCCTGGCCGGGACGTTCATCGCGTTTCAGCTGGCCTTCCCCTCGCTCAATTTCGCCTGGGCCGAAGGATACGCGAATTTCGGGCGCCTGAGACCGCTGCACACCAGTGCGGTGATTTTTGCGTTTGGCGGCAACGCCCTGATCTGCACCTCCTTCTACATCGTACAGCGCACCTCCGCGTCGCGCCTCTGGGGCGGCAATCTCGCGTGGTTCGTATTCTGGGGCTACAACCTTTTTATCGTGCTGGCAGCCACGGGCTACCTTCTGGGCGCGACCCAGTCCAAGGAATATGCCGAGCCTGAATGGTATGTGGACCTGTGGCTGACCGTGGTCTGGGTGGCCTATCTGGCGGTCTTCCTCGGCACGGTCATGACCCGCAAGGAAAAGCATATCTACGTGGCGAACTGGTTCCTGCTGAGCTTCATCGTCACCGTTGCGATGCTGCATGTGGTGAACAACCTGTCCCTGCCGGTCTCGATCTTTGGCTCGCGTTCGGTGCAGCTCTTTGCCGGGGTGCAGGACGCCATGACGCAATGGTGGTACGGCCATAACGCGGTGGGCTTCTTCCTGACGGCGGGCTTCCTGGGCATGATGTATTACTTCGTGCCGAAACAGGCCGAACGCCCGGTCTTCAGCTACAAGCTTTCGATCATTCACTTCTGGGCCCTGATCTTCCTGTATATCTGGGCGGGTCCGCACCACCTGCATTACACCGCGCTGCCGGACTGGGCCTCGACCCTCGGCATGGTGTTCTCGATCATCCTGTGGATGCCGAGCTGGGGTGGCATGATCAACGGTCTGATGACGCTCTCGGGCGCCTGGGACAAGCTGCGCACCGACCCGGTGATCCGGATGATGGTGATCTCGATCGGCTTTTACGGCATGTCGACCTTCGAAGGTCCGATGATGTCGATCCGCGCCGTGAACTCGCTGAGCCACTACACGGACTGGACCATCGGTCACGTGCATTCCGGCGCGCTTGGCTGGAACGGCATGATCACCTTCGGGGCTCTGTACTTCCTGGTGCCGCGCCTGTGGAACCGTGAGAAGCTCTACAGCCTGTCCATGGTGTCTTGGCACTTCTGGCTCGCCACGATCGGCATCGTTCTCTACGCCTCGGCCATGTGGGTCACCGGCATCATGGAGGGCCTGATGTGGCGCGAAGTGGATGCGCAGGGCTTCCTCGTGAACTCCTTTGCAGACACCGTTTCCGCGAAGTTCCCGATGTATGTGGTCCGTGGTCTGGGCGGGGTTCTGTACCTGGCTGGCGCGATCATCATGTGCCTCAACCTTTGGTGGACTGTGTCCCGTGGCGAAGCGAAGAAAGCTTCCGCCCCGCTCGCAGCCCCCGCTGAATAAGGAGGGACTGACAAATGGCTATTCTTGAAAAGCACAAGGTCCTCGAAAAGAACGCCACGCTGTTGCTGGTCTTCAGCTTCCTCGTGGTCACCATCGGCGGCATCGTCGAGATCGCACCGCTCTTCTACCTGGAGAACACCATCGAGGAAGTGGACGGCATGCGCCCCTACTCCCCGCTGGAGCTGCAGGGGCGGGAGATCTACATCCGGGAGGGTTGCTATGTCTGCCACTCCCAGATGATCCGGCCGATGCGCGACGAGGTGGAACGCTATGGGCATTACAGCCTCGCGGCCGAGTCCATGTATGACCACCCGTTCCAGTGGGGTTCCAAGCGGACGGGGCCGGACCTCGCCCGTGTGGGCGGTCGCTACTCGGATGACTGGCATGTGGATCACCTGATGGATCCGCAGTCGGTGGTGCCGGAATCGGTGATGCCGAAATACGCCTTCCTCATGGATCGCGAACTGGACGGCAAATACATCGGCGATCTGCTGAAGGCCCATAAGATGGTGGGCGTGCCCTATACGGACGAGATGCTTGCATCCGCCCGGGCCGACTTCACCGTGCAGGCTGATCCGGACGGAGACTGGGACGACCTCGTCGCCCGCTATCCCAAGGCGCAGACCCGCAACTTCGACGGCCAGCCTGAGCTGACCGAAATGGATGCGCTGGTGGCGTATCTGCAAATGCTCGGAACGCTGGTCGACTTCTCGACCTTCGAAGCCGATGCCAGCCGCTAGGAGACAGTGAT
Source organism: Dinoroseobacter sp. S124A (assembly GCF_049801015.1). Lineage (NCBI taxonomy): Bacteria > Pseudomonadati > Pseudomonadota > Alphaproteobacteria > Rhodobacterales > Roseobacteraceae > Dinoroseobacter > Dinoroseobacter sp. S124A. The sequence continues at coordinate 36,596 of NZ_JBNAGD010000007.1, forward strand.
ATGGAAGATACCTATTCGATCCTGCGGCAGTTCGCAGATAGCTGGATGCTGCTGTTCCTGTTCAGCTTCTTCATCGTGGTGGTCCTCTGGGCCCTGCGTCCGGGGAGCAAGAACACCCACAAGGACGTGGCCAACATCCCGTTTCGTTACGAAGACAAACCCGCCGCGGCCCGATCCGCTGGCCTGCCTGAGGTCAGCGAACGGATCGCCCAGTACCAGGAGGCGCGGCTATGAGTAAAAAACCCGAAGACAAGCAGGACGTGCCGACAACCGGCCATTCCTGGGATGGGATCGAGGAATACGATAACCCGATGCCGCGCTGGTGGCTGTGGACCTTCTACGCGACCATCGTGTGGGGCGTGCTCTATACCATCGCCTATCCGGCCTGGCCGCTGATCAAGGGGGCGACCCCGGGTCTGCTGGGCTTCTCCACCCGGGCCGAGGTGGCCCAGGAGATCGCCGCCTTCGACACGGCGAATGCCGAGCTCGACGCGATGCTGGCCTCGGCCGATCTGACGACGCTGGCGGAGAACGACGAGCTCTATCGCTATGCGGTGTCCGGTGGTGCGGCGGTGTTCCGGTCCTGGTGTTCCCAGTGTCACGGCTCCGGTGCGGCGGGGGCGGTTGGCTACCCGAACCTGCTGGACAATGACTGGCTCTGGGGCGGCACGATCGAGGATATTCAGCTGACGATTGCCCATGGCATTCGTAACGAGAATGACCTGGATGCGCGCTATTCGGAGATGACCGCTTTCGATGAGATCCTGTCGGACGACGAGATCGCCTCGGTGGTGCAATATGTCATGAACTTCTCCGGGACGGCCACGGACGAAACCCTGGTTGCTGCGGGCGAGACCGTGTTCCTCGACAATTGCGCGGCCTGTCACATGGATGATGGCACCGGCGATATCTATGGCGGTGCGCCGAACCTCACGGATGCCATCTGGCTCTATGGGGGCGATGCGGAAACCATCGAACACACCGTGCGCTATTCCCGCTTTGGCGTGATGCCGAGCTGGATCGACCGGTTGTCCGAGGCCGATGTGGCCGCTGTGGCGACCTATGTGCACCAGCTGGGCGGGGGCGAGTAACCCCGACCTGCAATACCATACCTGAGCCGCCGCGCGGCGGCTCGGCCCCGGCACCGCCTCCCAGCCTGTTCGCGCAAATCTGGGGGGCGGTGTTGTTTTGTCGCAAGGGGAGGGGGCGGGCCCGCCGCCAAAGCCACCAAGCGCTGCGAGGCGGTGTGTTTCCCCGGCCTTAACCCTGTTTTTTCGGGCGTTCCGCGGCTCCGGAGGGTGACCTCGGGTCTGCGCGTCACAGTGCCCGATGGACGCAATCGGCTGGCTGGATTTGACTCAGGTCAATGTAGAGCCCCGGTAAAAAATCCAAATGCTACACTAAGCTTTACGTGTCAGGAGTCGCTCTGTGTCATCCGTCGAGGAACCCAAATCTCTCTATGCCGCGCGGGAACCGATCTTTCCGCGCCGTGTCAAAGGGACGTTCCGCTCCCTGAAGTGGTGGATCATGCTGTTCACCCTTGGGATCTATTACATTACCCCGTGGATCCGCTGGGATCGCGGGCCGAACCTGCCGGATCAGGCGGTTCTGGTGGATCTTGCCAACCGCCGTTTCTACTTCTTCATCATCGAGATCTGGCCCCATGAGTTCTATTTCGTGGCTGGCCTGTTGATCATGGCCGGGCTTGGCCTGTTCCTCTTTACTTCGGCCATGGGCCGGGTCTGGTGCGGCTATGCCTGCCCGCAGACCGTATGGACGGACCTGTTCATTCTGGTCGAGCGCTGGATCGAGGGCGACCGCAACAACCGCCTGCGCCTGCATCGCCAGAAATGGGATGCGCGCAAGGTTCGGCTGCGGGTGACCAAATGGGTCACCTGGTTGCTGATCGCCGTGGCGACCGGCGGGGCCTGGGTGTTCTATTTCACCGATGCGCCCACGCTGCTGGTGGATCTGCTGACCTTCAGCGCCCATCCCGTGGCCTATACGACCATCGCGATCCTGACGGCCACGACCTTCGTTTTTGGCGGGTTCATGCGCGAGCAGATCTGCATCTATGCCTGCCCCTGGCCGCGTGTGCAGGCGGCGATGATGGACGAGGATACGATCACCATCGGGTATCGCGACTGGCGTGGCGAGCCCCGTGGCAAGCACCGCAAATCCGAGGACGCCGCCGAAAAGGGCGACTGCATCGACTGCATGGCCTGCGTGAATGTCTGCCCTATGGGGATCGACATCCGCAACGGTCAGCAGATGGAGTGCATCACCTGCGGGCTCTGCATCGATGCCTGCGACGACATCATGGCCAAGATCGGCAAGCCGCGCGGGTTGGTCGACTACATGGCGCTGTCAGACGAGCCGACCGAACGCGCGGGCGGCAAGGGCAAGCACCCTTGGGCGCATATCCTGCGCCCGCGCACGATCCTCTATACCGTGCTCTGGGCCGGGGTCGGGGTTGGCCTGACGGTGGCGCTGTTCCTGCGGTCGGATATCGAATTGACCGTGGCGCCGATCCGTAACCCGACCTTCGTGACCCTCTCGAATGGCGACATCCGCAACACCTATGAGGTGCGCCTGCTCAACAAGCATGGCGAGGACCGCCGCTTCGATCTTGCGATCGAGGCCGAGGATGCGGCGGGCCAGAGCCTGCAGATCGATCTGGAAGGGAGCGACGGCCTCTGGGTCACCGTGCCCGCCGACAGCACGCAGCTTCAGCGGGTCTATGTGGTCGGGCCCAACGGCTCGCAGGCTGCCGAAAGCGACCGGACCGAGTTCCGGCTCTGGGTCGAGGATTTCACATCGGGCGAGCGTGCCTACAAGGACACCGTGTTCAACGGAAAGGGAAGCAAATGAGCAAGACGCAGGAAAAGGAATTCACCGGTCGCCATATGCTGATGATCATGGTCGGGGCGTTCGGGATCATCATCGCCGTCAACGTGACCATGGCCGTGAACGCGGTCGGCACCTTCCCCGGGCTCGAGGTCAGCAACAGCTATGTCGCCAGCCAGAAATTCGACGACGACCGCGCCGCGCAGGAGGCGCTGGGCTGGACCACCGACGTGCGGCTTGAAGATGGGGCGCTGCATCTGGTCTTCACCGATGCCGAGGGCGCGCCGATCCGGGCCGAACTGGTGGATGTCACCCTCGGGCGCTCGACCCATGTGCGGGACGATCAGACACCCGCCTTCCGCTGGACCGGGCGGGATTATGTCGCGCCGGTCTCGCTCGATGGCGGGAACTGGAACATCCGGCTGGTGGCCCGGGCCGAGGATGGCACCGAGTTCAAGCAACGCATGATCTTCTACGTCAAAGGTTGAGATGTCGGATCTGAGCGCAGATAGCCTGAGCCCCGGGGGCGCCTCCGCCTGCCCGGCCTGCGCCGCCGCCCCGCTGGCCGAAAGCCTCGGCAGCCGGGACGTGCGGGGCGGGGTTGTGCTCAGCCTGCCCAAGATCCATTGCGCCGCCTGCATCACCGGGGTGGAGCGGTTGCTCCATGAGACCCCGGGCGTGCGCGCGGCGCGGGTCAACCTGACCCTGAAACGCGCCCAGGTCGAGATCGAGGAGGGGGTGACCTCTGCCGAGGCTCTGACCGCGCGCCTGACCCAGGCGGGGTTCGAGGCCTATGAGCTCGATCCCGGCCAGCTCGGCAATGCCGAGGCCGACCGCCCGGCGCGCGAGCTTCTGATGCGGCTCGCCGTGGCGGGGTTTGCCATGATGAACATCATGCTGCTTTCCGTGGCGGTATGGTCCGGGGCCGAGGCCGCAACGCGGGACATGTTCCACTGGATCTCGGCGGCGATTGCGATCCCGGCGGTGGGGTTCTGCGGCCAGCCCTTCTTTGCCAGCGCCTGGGCGGCGCTGCGCGGCGGGCGGCTGAACATGGACGTGCCGATTTCGCTGGCGGTCCTGCTGGCGGTCGGGATGTCCCTTTATGAGACCGCCCATTCCGGCGATCACGCCTATTTCGATGCGGCCGTGTCGCTGACCTTCTTCCTGCTGGCGGGGCGGTATCTCGACTTTCGCACACGCGCCTCGGCGCGCTCGGCCGCGCAAGAGCTTGCCGCCCTCGAAGTGCCCCGCGCCACGAAGCTTGTGGGCGGCACCGAGGTGCAGACCGCGATTGCCGAGCTTGCCGTCGGGGACCTGATCCGGGTGACACCCGGGGCGCGCATCCCCACGGATGGCGTGATTGCCGAGGGTGTCTCCGAACTCGACCGCTCGCTTTTGACCGGAGAGACCCTGCCGGTGCAGGCCCGTCCCGACACGGTGGTCTCGGCGGGGGAGATGAACCTGACCGGTGTGCTGACCCTGCGGGTGACCGCGGCGGGGGAGGACAGCTCGCTCCACCGGATGGCCGAACTGGTCGCGGTGGCCGAGAACGCGCGCTCGCGCTACACCTCGCTCGCCGACAAGGCCGCAGCGCTCTATGCGCCGGGCGTGCATATCCTCGCGGCGCTGACCGGGTTGGGCTGGCTGCTCTATTCCTCGGATCTGCGCCTGTCGCTGAATATCGCCAGTGCGGTTCTGATCATCACCTGTCCCTGTGCGCTGGGTCTTGCGGTGCCTGCGGTTGTGACCGCTGCGTCCGGGCGGCTCTTCCGGCGCGGGCTGTTGATCAAGAGCGGCACGGCGCTCGAGCGGTTGGCCGAGGTCGATACGGTGGTGTTCGACAAGACCGGAACCCTGACCCTGGGCCAGCCCGTGTTGCAAAATGCCGATGCGATCCCGGCAGAGACCATGGCGCTGGCGGCAAGCCTCGCGCGCGGGTCTGCCCATCCCCTGGCCCAGGCGCTCGCCGCTCACGCGCCTAGCGCTGACGCGCCCGGGTTGGAGGAGCTGCGCGAGGTGCCCGGCCACGGGATCGAGGCCCGGTGGCAGGGCCAACACGTGCGCCTCGGGCGCGCCGACTGGGTCGGCGCACAGGCGCGGGACGTGACCGCCACATGGCTGCGTGTCGGTCAGGCGGACCCGGTGGCCTTCGAATTCGCCGATGCCCTGCGCCCCGGAGCCGCCGAGGCGGTGGAGGCTTTGCGGGCGCGCGGTCTGGCGATCAAGCTCCTTTCCGGGGATGCCGCCGCCCCCGTGGCGCGGATCGCGGCGGAGCTTGGCATCGACGACTGGCAGGCCAGCTGCCGTCCCGAAGACAAGGCGGCCGATATCGCGGCCCTGTCGGAGGCCGGGCACCGGGTGCTCATGGTGGGCGATGGGCTCAATGACACGGCGGCGCTGACCGCGGCTCATGTCTCGATCTCGCCGGCCAGTGCGCTGGATGCGGCGCGGGTGGCCTCGGATGTGGTGCTGCTGGGCAAGGACCTCGCCCCGCTGGGCGATGCCTTCGAGACTGCGCGCAAGTCCACGCGGCTCATCCGGCAGAACTTCTCGATTTCGACAGTCTATAACGTGATCGCGGTCCCGCTCGCCATCGCGGGTCTTGCGACGCCGCTGGCCGCGGCGCTGGCCATGTCGCTCTCGTCGATCTCGGTCAGCCTCAACGCGCTTCGGGTCCGTTGAGCCATGGAGATCCTGAGCTACCTCATCCCGATCTCACTGACCCTTGGGGGGCTGGGCCTCGCCGGGTTCTTCTGGATGGTCAAGGCGCGCCAGTTTGACGACCCCGAGGGGGACGCCAATCGCATTCTGTCCGACGAGTTCGACGACAAGCCGAAATCCTAGGAGGTCGGGCTGACCGGGTCGCAGGGCACGTTCTGCGCCGACAGGCGGCGGCAGGCCATGGCGGCGGTCTCTTCGGTCAGGCCGACGAAATTCGCGTCGAACTTGCCGCCCCGCTGAGACACCTTGCGCAGCGCCTGATCCAGCGTGCCGGTCTCTTTCAGCGCGATCTTCAGAAGGACGCGCTCGGCCTGATAGCGTGTCGTGTACGAACCGATATGGATCCCCCATTGCCGCCCGCCCGAGGTCGAGACGCGGGTCACCACCTCCGGCTCCGTTTCCGGGCCTACATCCGCAAAGCGGCGCGGCTCGGGGATGGGCAGGGGCTTGGCCAGGGCGGGCATCGCCGCGGCCGCCGCGCCTTGCGCCTTGGGCACGCTGGCAAAGCCCAGCTGCTGCGGCACGAGGGAGGCCATGGCCGTGGTCACCGGCTCGGGCGCGGCCTCTGCCGCGGCTTCAGCGGTGTCGCTTTCCACCGCAGCCAGGCTGGCCGTGGTGCCCGCGACCGCCTCTTTCACCGACGGTGTGAGCATGGCGATCAACGCTTCGCCGCTCTGATCCGGCGTCGCCCCGCGCAGCGGGCGAGCCGCCGGGCGCGGGCTCTTGGCGAGCTGGGTGCTGCTGCGTTTGACCGAGGCCACCGCTGTGTCATAGCGGGGCAGGGCGGGCTTGCGCACGGAGGCATGGGTCGGCGCGCGCTGGAACCCCATGTCGAGCAGCTCGGCCACCCGCGCATTCCGCGTCGCCGTGGAGCGCCCGCCAAACACGGTCGCGATGATCCGCTCCTGTCCGCGCTCGGCGCTGGCCACGAGGTTGAACCCCGCCGCCCGCGTGTAGCCGGTCTTGATCCCGTCCGCGCCGCGATAGGCGTTCAAAAGCCGCCGGTTGGTGTTGTTCACCGTGCCCATGGTCGTGTTGGTCGAGCGGCGCGAGAACAGGTTGTAGTATTCGGGATAGTCATAAAAGAGGTGCCGCCCCAGAATGGTCATGTCTCGCGCGGTGGACAGATGCCCGTCCTCGGTCAGGCCATGGGCATTCTTGAAGGTCGTCCGGCTCATGCCGAGCGCTTTGGCCGTGCGGTTCATGCGCCGGGCAAAGGCCGCCTCGGATCCCGAAATCGCCTCGCCGATCGCCGTGGCCGCATCATTGGCGGATTTCACCGCCGAGGCCCGGATCAGGTAGCGCAACGCGATCTTCTGGCCCGCGCGCAGGCCGATTTTCGAGGGCACTTCGGCGGCGGCCTTTTTCGAGACGCGGACCTTGGTGTCCAGCCCGATCTCGCCGAGGCGCACGGCCTCGAACGCGATATAGAGCGTCATCATCTTTGTCAGGGAGGCCGGGTGCAGGCGCGTATCCGCGTTGCGCGAATGCAGAACCTCCCCGGTGCGGGCGTCCATCACCATCGCCGCATAGGGCGCGGCGGATGCGGGTTTGGCGCCCAAATGTGCTGCTAGGCACAGGAGAACGACCGCGATTAAACGGAATCCTTCTAGGCTATGGCGTGCCATGTCTGCTCGATCCTAATTGCTGCCTCTGGGTGCGCCTCATTGGATGCACCGCGTTTTTGTATGCTTGAAGGATAGCACGTAAGGCCCGTGCGAGGAACGATTTTTGGGTTAATTTTCTGGAGGATTTTAGCGGTCGGAATCCCATATCTTGGGTCTGTCCGAGCCGCGCCCCATAGCGCCTAGGCAATCAGCCGGTCGATCAGGGGCAGCAGCGCGCCCAGATCGGGCACCTCGTGGAAGCGGTGAGACTCAACCGGCGGCGCGGCGTGCTCCAGCTCCCAGGTCAGGTCATGGGGGACATGCACCCCGTAGGCCCCCGCCGCGATGGCCGGGATCACATCGGACTTCAGCGAGTTGCCGACCATCATCGCCCCGGCGGGTCCATGGGGGTCGGCGGCAAAGGCGCGGGTATAGGTGTCGGGGGTTTTGTCCGAGACGATCTCGACCGCATCAAAGAGCTCGCCGAGCCCCGATTGCGCCAGCTTGCGCTCCTGATCCAGCAGATCCCCCTTGGTGATCACCACCAGCCGGTACTGGCCCGATAGGGCGGCGATGGTCTCGGCCGCCTCGGGCATCAGGTGGATCGGATGGCGCAGCATCTCCTGCCCGGCCTCCAGCAATTCGGAAATCACCGCCCCCGGCACCCGCCGGTCTGTGACATCCAGCGCGGTCTCGATCATCGACAGAACGAACCCTTTGATCCCGAATCCGTAATGGCCCAGATTGCGTCGCTCTGCCTCCAAGAGGCGCTCATGAAGGTGATCGCGCTCTACATACTCCGCCAGAAGGTCTGCGAATCGATCCTGCGTGAGACGAAAGAACTGTTCGTTCTGCCAAAGCGTGTCATCCGCATCGAACGCAATCGTGGTTAATTTCGTCATTTTGCCTGCCTTCAACCGGACCGGAGCGTCCCCGGCGCGACCCTTTTGTCCGCCATTCCCGGCGCCTTGCTCTTTTCAGACCGGTCACAGGGCTTATATTGCCACGGGAACGCGCATGACCAGAGCGGTTGCGAATGACAGGATACACCCCGATAGCCATGTCCGATGATCCCGGCACGCCGAAGGATGACACGAGCGTCATCACCAAGACACGGACCAAGACGGAGAAACCTCCGCTCTACAAGGTCATGATCTTGAATGACGACTACACGCCGATGGAGTTCGTGGTGCATGTGCTCGAGCGGTTTTTCGGCATGACCCATGGTCAGGCGGTCGAGCTGATGTTGACCGTGCACAAGAAAGGCCTCGCCGTGGTCGGTGTCTTTTCCTACGAGATCGCCGAGACCAAGGTCGCGCAGGTTATGGATTTTGCGCGGCGGCACCAGCACCCGCTGCAATGCACCATGGAAAAGGAATAACGCGGCTCCGCGTTGCCTATGCCCGTTCAACGTCTCTCGCTCGCGCTGGATCGCGCCTATTTCGACTGGCCCGAGGGCCGGATCCTTGCCCTGCGCCCGCCTGCCGGTACCGATGGCTTGCCGCCGGATCGGACGCAGGTGGTTCATGGGTTCCGCCCGGAATTCACCGCATGGGACCGCGCCGGGTATGAGGTGCAGCCCGGGGCCGAGGGCGCCTTTGCGGCGGCCTATCTCTGGGTGCCGCGGGCCAAGGACCACGCCAAGGCCCTGCTGGCCGAGGCGATCACGCGCACCGGCCCGGGCGGGCTGATCGTGATCGATGGCCAGAAAACCGACGGGATCGACAGTCTGATCAAGGCGGCCAAACCGCTGCTGCCGGATCTGGACAGCGACGCCAAGGCCCATGGCAAGATCCTCTGGGGGCATGTGCCGGACCCGGTCCCCGCGCTGGACGGGCTCGTGCCATCCCCCACTGCGCCCGAGGGCTGGGAAACCGCCTTGTCGGGGTTCTCTGCCGGGGCGGTGGATGCGGGCTCGGCGCTGCTGGCCGATCACCTGCCGGCCGGCATCCGGGGCGACCTGCTCGATTTCGGGGCCGGGTGGGGGTATCTCGCCAAGACGGCCCTGCAGCGCCCGGAGGTAACGGGCGTCGATCTGGTGGAGGCCGAGTATGACGCGCTCGAGGCGGCCCGCCGCAATATCGACGATCCGCGCGCGCGCTTTCTGTGGGAGGACGCCGCGGTCTTCGCCCCGGGCAAGCGCTATGACGCGATCCTGTGCAACCCGCCCTTTCACACGTCGCGCAAGGCGGACCCGGCTCTGGGCCAGATGTTCCTGCGTACGGCGGCACGGCTGCTCAAGCCCGGCGGGGTGCTCGCCCTTGTGGCAAACCGTCATTTGCCCTATGAGCACACGCTCGCAGAGTGCTTTGCCGAGGCAGAGACCGTAACCGAGGCGCAAGGCTACAAAATCGTGCTTGCGCGCAAACCGCGCCAACCGGGCGCCGCGCGCCGCAGCTGATCCCCCTTTCATGATATCGGAGACGACGTATGTCCTTCTCTATTTCCGGAAAAACCGCCATCGTCACCGGGGCGGCCAACGGGGTTGGCCTCGCTATCGCGCGCCAATTCGTGGACCACGGGGCGAATGTGATGTTCGCCGATCGTGACGAGGCGCGGCTCGAGGACGAAGTCGGCAAGGCCAGCGAGCAGGATGGCGCGGCGCGGTATTACGCGGGCGATCTGCGCGAGCGGCTGACCCAGGCGAACCTGCTCTCTGCCACGATCGACGCCTTCGACCGGGTGGATATCCTGGTGAATGCCAGCCGTCAGATGATGGTGTCGGACCCGCTCGACCCGGATGAAGACAATGTCGCGCCCATGCTGGAGCAGAACCTGATGACCGCGCTGCGCCTCAGTCAGCTCGTGGCGAAGCGGATGATCAAGCAGGTCGAGGCCGATGGCGATGACGAGGTTCCGGCAGGGGCCATCGTCAACCTGTCCTCCATCGCCGCGCGCCAGACCCACGCGCAGCTTCTGGGCTATTCGGTCGCCTCGGCCGCGCTGGACCAGATGACCCGATCCATGGCCGTGGCCCTGGCCGAGCATCGCATCCGGGTGAATGCGGTGGCCTTCGGCAGCGTGATGAGCGCCAGCCTCAAGGACGTGCTCAAGGACAACAAGGCCCTGCGGGGCGAGATCCTCGATTGTACGCCCATGTCGCGGATCGCGAAATCCTCGGAAGTGGCCGACGCGGTGCAGTATCTCGCCTCGGCCGGGTCAGGTTTCGTGACCGGTCAGATCATCACCATTGATGGGGGGCGCACCCTGCTCGACCCGGTCACTGAGCCCGCGCACTGATCATACAGGTATTGTAGTCGCGCCGTGCCCGTTCCTTGAGGCCGGGGAGGCGCTCGCGCAGGTCCGCGGCGATCTTGCGCTGCTGATCTTCGTCGACCGCGACGGGGCGATCCCGCCGCGTCTCGAACTGGTTCGTACAGATGGTGCGCGGGGACAGGGTCGCGTAGCAATCGCTCACATCGATATCGACCCATGTGTCCTCCTCGAGCCGATACCCCCGCAGCGCCGAATCCTCTGCTTCCGCGATAAGCGAGTAGACCGTGACCAGTTCGCGCGTCGCGACGGTAAAGCACACATCCTCGTCCGGAATGGCGCAAGCAGACAGGGCTGCGAGCAGGAAAAGAGACACACGAACTGTCATTGGGTCCTGACAGTCGCGGGCAAAACTGCTAGCCAGAAGGTCAGACGAAGGAGACCCAAATGACCGAAGACTTCACCGAGCGCAAGGCCCGTGCCTCGTCCTGGTTCCGCACTCTGCGCGACGAGATTGTCGCCGCATTCGAAGGGCTTGAGGACACGCAGACCGACGGACCTTTCGCGGATCTGCCCGCCGGGCGCTTCGATGTGCGCGAGACCAGCCGTGCCTCCGAGGATGGGTCCGATGCCGGTGGCGGTCTGATGAGCGTGATGCGCGGCGGACGTGTCTTCGAGAAGGTCGGGGTCAATATCTCGACGGTCTATGGCGAGCTTGCGCCCCGCGCCCAGGCCGCCATGGCCGCGCGCAAGGGTGTGCCGGGGATGGACACCGATCCGCGCTTCTGGGCGTCGGGCATCAGCCTCGTGGCCCATATGCGCAACCCCCACAGCCCGGCCGTGCACATGAACACCCGCATGTTCTGGACCCCGCAGACCTGGTGGTTCGGCGGCGGCTCGGACCTCAACCCCTGTATCGAGAAAGAGGCCGACACGGCAGAATTCCACAACGTGCTGAAGACCTATTGTGACAAGCATGATGCCGCGCTCTATCCCAAGTACAAGGAATGGGCGGATGAGTATTTCTTCGTCCCCCATCGCGGGCGCGCGCGGGGCGTCGGCGGGATCTTCTATGATGACCGGAATACCGGCGACTGGGAGGCTGATTTCGCCTTCACCCAGGATGTCGGGCGCGCGTTCCTGCCGGCCTTCCTGCCGGTGACGGAACGCAATCGGAACCTGCCCTGGACCGATGCCGACAAAGAGGCGCAGCTTGTCCATCGCGGTCTCTATGCCGAGTATAACCTGGTCTATGATCGCGGGACGAAATTCGGGCTCGAGACCGGCCATGACGCGACTGCGGTCCTCATGAGCCTGCCGCCCGAGGCGAAATGGCCCTGAGCCGGGGCTCGGGCATTCGTTCACAACCATAGCGACGCGATCTCCATGTCTTTGGCCTAAGGGCCAGAGGCAAATTTTTGGTTAACAGCTTCTTGCCGCTTAAGCGCTGCTCCGGCGCAGTCCCCTGTTTCCAGTCCGTGGAAAGTCGCTACCATGCGGCAGGTAGTGGGAGGACATCATGACCAGATACATCACGCTTGCGACCCTGATCGCCCTGACCGGCGGGGGTGCTTTCGCGCAGGAGGCCGCCGACAGCGTCGCGCCCGAAGCGGCCAGCGCGGCGGGCCCGTTCTCGGGCCTGTCCGACGCCGCCCGCGCGGCGCTTGCCACCAAGACCGAAGGTGCGCCGGTGGCCGCCCAGACCTGGATGGTTGCCGCGGCCAACCCCCATGCGGTCGAGGCCGGGGCGCGGGTGCTGTCCGAAGGCGGCACGGCCGTCGATGCCATGGTTGCCATGCAGGCGGTGCTGGGGCTGGTCGAACCGCAATCCTCAGGGCTGGGCGGCGGCGCTTTCCTGGTCTGGTATGATGCAGAGAGCGGCGAGCTGACCACACTCGATGGGCGCGAAACCGCCCCGCTTGCGGCCACGCCGACGCTCTTTCAGGACGAGGCGGGCGAGCCGCTGAAATTCTTTGATGCTGTGGTGGGCGGCCTCTCGGTCGGTACGCCGGGCACGCCCGCGCTCATGGCCGAGGCCCACGCCCAGTGGGGCACGCAGGATTGGGCGGGGCTCTTTGCCGAGGCGATCGCGCTGGCCGATGGGGGCTTTCCGGTCTCGCCGCGCCTCGCCACGCTCGTTGCCGGGGATGCCGAGCGGCTCTCGCGCTTTGCGGCCACGCGGGACTACTTCCTGCCCGGCGGCACCCCGCTTGCCGAAGGGGACAGGCTGGTCAACCCGGCCTATGCGGACACGCTGCGCAAGATCGCGGCCCTGGGGGTCGGTGCCTTCTATGGCGGCGAGATTGCCGAGGATATCGTGGCCACGGTCCGCACCGCGCCGGGCAATCCCGGTGTGCTCTCGATGACCGATCTCGACCTCTACACGGTCAAGGAACGCCCCGCCGTTTGCGCCACCTACCGCGCCCATGAGGTTTGCGGGATGGGCCCGCCCTCCAGCGGGGCGCTGACCGTGGGGCAGATCCTCGGGATGCTCGACAGCTATGACCTGTCGGCGCTCGGGGCCGAGAACCCCGAAGCCTGGCGGCTGATCGGCGATGCCTCGCGTCTCGCCTTCTCGGATCGTGGCCGCTACATGGCCGATAGCGATTATGTCCCCGTCCCGACCCAGGGGCTGGTGGCGCCCGCCTATCTGGCCGAGCGCGCGGCCCTGCTCGACACGGATGCCGCGCTCGAGACCGTCAGCCCCGGCAGCCCGGAATTCGACCATGCGCTGCTCTGGGCCGATGATGAGAGCATCGAGCTGCCCTCGACCTCTCACATCTCCATCGTGGATCAGTACGGCAACGCGCTGTCGATGACGACCACCATCGAGAACGGCTTCGGCTCGCGGCTCATGGTGCGGGGCTTCCTGCTCAACAATGAGCTGACGGATTTCTCCTTCCGCACCCATCGCGAGGGCGTGCCCATCGCGAACCGGCTGGAGCCGGGCAAGCGCCCACGCTCGTCGATGTCGCCGACCATCGTGATGAAGGATGGCGCACCGAGCATGGTGATCGGCTCCCCCGGGGGCAGCCGGATCATCGGTTACGTGGCCAAGACGATCATCGCGCAACTCGACTGGGGGCTCGATCCGCAGCAGGCCGTCGCCCTGCCGCATCTGGTCAACCGGTTCGGCACCTATGATGTGGAGGCCGGGACCAGCGCCGAGGATCTGTTGCCCGCGCTTGAGGGCATGGGCTTCAAGATGAACGCGCGTGGCCTGACCTCGGGCCTGCATGTGATCACCATCGGAGACGGGCTGCTTGGCGCGGCCGATCCACGTCGCGAGGGCATCGCCCTGGGCGACTGAGGCACCGAGCCAGAAACAGCGAAGGCCGCGCCGGATCCGGAGCGGCCTTTTTCATGCCCTTGTCATGCCCGGAGGCGCTCAGGCCACCGCGCGCGGACCGAGCTTGGCATGCACCTCGTCCAGATCCACCTCGCGCAGGGGCATCTTGTTGGCCGGGTTCTCGAACTCGTAATGAAAGAGCTCGAAATCCAGTTTGTACATCTCGTACATCAGGTGCATCGACAGATCGTCGAAATACGCCTCTACCGGGTGGAGCCGCTTGGGGCCGTGCCCCTCGGATTCGTTGAACCGCGGGATCGTGTCCAGATCCACCGAATGGGGCGTCGAGACCTGCGCCAGTACATCCTGCATCCCGTCCTGAAACCGCTCGGTGAAAAACACCCGGTCATAGCGCCCGCCATTGGCCACCAGCGTCGAGACATGGCCCGACATGGCCGACCAGTGGATATCGGGATCCATCGGGCGGCGATACCGGATCGTGTCCCGGGCAAAGAGCAGGAAGCGGCGGAAGCTCGCGATCTGGTCGAAATCGCCTTCCACATCCACACCGTAGCGCTGGGTCAGCATCGGGACGAGCTTGCCCCGATAGCGGTTTCCGTTGCGCTGGATCCCGGCGATCTTGTCGAAAAACGCCGACAGGATGCGGGTGTAGGGGTTGCGCACGCAGGTGAAGACCAGCCCGCCATGGTCGCGGATCCCGGCCTCGATCGCCGGGCGGCTCGCCTCCTGCCCCCATTTGTGCAGCCGGTCCTTGCTGTCATGGATGTCGCCGTCAAAGAAGGCGCCATTGTCCGAATAGAACATGATCTGCCCGATGGTCGAGCAGGCGCATTTCGGCACCACGCGATAGATCATGGAGCCGCTTTCGGTCATCCAGGTCCCGGGAAATCCCATCTTTCCTCCGTCCGTTTGCGCGAGGATGCGTCAAAATCATGAATGTATCATTGATTTGTAAAGACTCTTCGCGGTCTATGGGTGCGGACCCGAAGCTGACACGAGGCTGCACGGCTTGGCAAGAATTGCCTTTATCCTTCTGTGCCACAAGGACCCTGACGCGATCATCGCCCAGGCACGGCGTCTGACCTCCGAGGGGGATTATGTTGCCGTGCATTTCGATGCGCGGGCAAGGGCCGAGGATTTCGCCGCGATCCGGACCGCCCTGCAGGACAATCCGCAGGTGCGGTTTGCCGAACGTCGTCTGAAATGCGGCTGGGGGGAATGGTCGCTGGTCGCCGCCACGCTCGAGGCGGTGCGCGTGGCCGAGGCCGCCTGGCCCGATGCGAGCCATTTCTACATGGTCTCCGGCGATTGCATGCCGACCAAATCGGCGGAATACGCCCATGATTTCCTCGACCGGCGCGATTGCGACTACATCGAGGCGGTCGATTTCTTCAATTCCGGCTGGATCCGCACGGGCATGAAAGAGGACCGGCTGCGCTATCGCCACTGGTTCAACGAGCGCACCCAGCCCAGGCTCTTCTATGGCGCTCTCGCGCTGCAGCGGGCCTTGCGTCTGCGCCGCCCGGTGCCAGCGGATCTGACCATGCAGATCGGCTCCCAATGGTGGTGCCTGCGCCGCAGCACGATCGAGGCGATCCTAGCCTTCTGCGCGGCGCGGCCCGAGGTGCTCCGGTTCTTCGCGACCACCTGGATCCCGGATGAGACCTTCTTCCAGACCCTGACCCGGCACCTGGTGCCGGACCCGCAGATCGAGAGCCGCACGCCGACCTTCCTGATGTTCTCGGATTATGGCATGCCGGTGACGTTTTATAACGACCATCACGACCTGCTTCTGGGGCAGGAGGCGCTCTTTGCGCGCAAGATCTCCGCCGAGGCGCAGGAGCTCAAGGACCGGCTGGGCGCGCTCTGGTCCGAGACCGGGCGCGCATTCGCGATCTCCAACGAGGGGCAGCGCCTGCACGGGTTCCTCACCGGGCAGGGGCGGATCGGCCACCGCTACGCCCCGCGTTTCTGGGAAGCGGCGAGCAGTCTGGGCCCCGAACGCGAGCTGCTGTTGATCGCCTGCAAGAAATGGCATGTGGCCAAGCGGCTTCTGACCCGGGCGCAGCAGGATCTGGACCTGCAGGGGGTGGCCTTCGCCTTTCACGAAGAAGACTGCGCGCTCCCGGATCTGGGCGGTCTCGACAAGACGCTCGACAAGCGCAACCGTCACCGCCGCTCGGTGGTGCGCCTGCTCTACAGCTGTTTCGAGACGGACCGGCTGGCGCTCTGTATCGATCCCAGCGCGCTGGATCTGATGCGGGATTTCTTTGCCGACCGGGCCACCACGCGGCTTCTGGTGATCGATTGCAACTTCTCGGACGGATATCTTGTGGGCCACGCCAAGCGCATCGGGCTTGCCGCAGATCACTCGCCCCAGAGCGTGCTGGACCAGGCCGTCCCGACGATCCGCGCCGAGATCGCGCTGGAACGCGAGCAGATACGGGATGCGGGCTTCGGCGATGTCTATTATATCAGCGAACAGAATTCCGCCGATGGCAATGCCGTGGCCCTCGCCGGGTTCTTCGGCATTCCAGAGGCTCAGGCCGAGGCGCTCGCCCGGTCCGACCACCTATTTAGCGATTGAGGAGTGGCATGGCCCATACCTACGACCCCGAGAACATCTTTGCGAAAATCCTGCGCGGGGATCTGCCCAACAAGACCGTGCTGGAGACCGAGCACACGTTGGCCTTCCACGACATCTATCCGCAGGCGCCGGTCCATGTGCTGGTGATCCCCAAGGGGCCTTACGTCACCTATGATCATTTCGCGGCCGAGGCCTCGGATGCCGAGATCCTCGACTATACGCGGACCATCGCGAAGGTCTGCGAGATGCTGGGCGTGGGCGACGAGGGGTTCCGTCTGATCTCCAACGCCAAGGAGATCGGCGTGCAGGAAGTCCCCCATCTGCACATTCATATTCTGGCCGGCCGACCCCTCGGGCGGATGCTCAATCCGCCGAAGTAAACGTGCAACGCGGATGCTCGATCCGCCGAAACAGCGTCCCGGGCGGCGGTTCAGTCCGCCCTCTTGGGACCGATGCGTAGGGTTACGCCGCCTGAACTGACCCGCGTGACGCGGATTCGCCCGAGGAACGCCGTGCAAAAAACCGCGCGCTCCGCGCAGCTTGAGACGCGTGATGGCGGAGCAGCGGGTCCGACCGGGGATGCGCGGGCCATCCCATCACAGGCGCGCCCTGCGATGGGTCGCAGCCTGCCGAAACAAGCCCTTTCAGTGGCTATTCGGGCCGGATCAGCCGGTTCGCATGACCCATCTTGCGGCCTGCGCGGGTCTCGGCCTTGCCATAGAGATGGAGCGCGGTATCGCGCTCGGCGGCCAGCGCGGGCACCTTGTCCATGTCGTCGCCGATCAGGTTCTCCATCACCACATCCGCGTGCCGCTGCCCGTCCCCGAGGGGCCAGCCGGCCACCGCGCGGATATGCTGTTCGAACTGGTCCACGACACAGCCGGTCTGGGTCCAGTGGCCGGAGTTGTGGACCCGCGGCGCGATCTCATTGACCACCAGCCCGCCCGGCGTCACGAACAGCTCGACCCCCATCACGCCGACATAGTCCAGCGCGTTCAGGATCTGACCCGCAAGGATCACCGCATCCATCCGCTGGCTCTGGCGCAGCCGGGCAGGGACGGTGGTCGTGGCGAGGATCCCGTCGCGATGGACGTTCTCGCCCGGGTCATAGCAGGCCACGGCCCCGTCCTGCCCCCGGGCGGCAATCACCGACACCTCATGGGAGAAATTCACGAAACCTTCGAGGATCGCGGGCGCGCCGGCCATGGCCGCCAGCGCGGCGTCGGCCTCCTCGGGGCTCTGGATCCGGGCCTGGCCCTTGCCGTCATAGCCCAGCCGCCGGGTCTTGAGGATCGCGGGCGCTCCGATCTCGGCCAGCGCAGCGCGCAGGCTCTCGGCATCGTCCACGGGCGCGAAAGGCGCAGTGGTCAGGCCGAGCCCCTGCAGGAACGCCTTCTCGACCAGCCGGTCCTGGCTTTTGGCCAGGGCCATGCGGCCGGGATGGATCGGGCGCAGGGCCTCCAGCGCATCAAGCGCCTCGGTGGGGATGTTCTCGAACTCATAAGTGATCACATTCACGGCCTCGGCGAAGGTGCGCAGGGCGTCGAGATCCTCATAGGGAGCGGTCACGACCTTTTCGGCCACCTGACCGGCGGGGGGATTGGCGCCGGGCTCGAAGATGTGACAGCGAAAGCCCAGCCGGGCCGCAGCCATGGACAGCATGCGCCCGAGTTGCCCACCGCCGAGAATGCCGATCACCGCACCGGGGGGAAGGGGATCACTCATCGACCGGCACCTCCGGGATCGAGGCCGAGAGCGCCGCGCGCCATTCATCCAGCCGCGCCGCCAGATCCGCGTCTTCATTGGCGAGGATCGCCGCAGCCATCAGGGCGGCATTGGCCGCGCCCGCTTCGCCGATGGCCATGGTGGCCACGGGAAAGCCCTTGGGCATCTGGACGATGGAATAAAGACTGTCGACGCCGGATAGTGCCCGGGTCTGCACCGGCACGCCGATCACCGGCACCCGGGTCTTGGAGGCCATCATGCCCGGTAGATGAGCCGCGCCGCCCGCACCGGCGATGATCGCCTTCAGCCCGCGCCCTGCGGCGGTCTTGCCATACTCCCAGAGCCGGTCCGGCGTGCGATGGGCGCTCACGATCCGCGTTTCATAGGCCACGCCCAGCTCGTCCAGCAGCGTGGCCGCCGCGCGCATGGTCGCCCAGTCGGACTGGCTGCCCATGATGATCCCAACGCTCACGCTCATATCCCTCTCCGTCTCTTGGGGAAGCGGCACTATAGCCAAGCGCCGGGGCTTGGCAACGCGCCGCCGGGGCCGCTCGGGGCCTTATGCAATGATATCCGGGGTGAGCTGGTCTTCGATCCGGGTGATCTGGTCCTTCAGGGCCAGTTTCTTCTTCTTGAGACGCTTGAGGGTCAGCTGATCGGGCGCCGGGCGCTCGGCCAGGGCCTGGATCGCCTCGTCGAGATCCCGGTGCTCGCAGCGCAGCACCTCCAGCTCGACCTTGAGCACCTCTTCACGGCTCATTTCACCGGTGCCATGCATACCCGTCACTCCAACTCACTTGGCCCCGGTGTAAAGGGATTCCCCCAATCGTGAAAGGCCTTTGGCCGCAGGCAGGCCCCGAACACTTGTCGCACGGCCCCGCGCCACCCATATTTCAATCAAGTGCCGGTCGCCAGAAGGGGCCGCGCGCGGAACGTCGCTTTTCGAAGGACAGCACGATGACGAAGATGACCCTGGGTGCCCACCCGTTCCTGCTCGGCTTTGATCAGCTCGAGCGGCTCGTGGAACGGACGGCCAAATCCGGCAATGACGGCTACCCGCCCTATAATATCGAACAATCCTCCGAGAACCGCTATCGCATCACCCTTGCGCTGGCCGGGTTCGAGGAAGAGGACCTTTCCATCACGGTCGAGGATCGCCAGCTCGTGATCCGCGGGCGCCAGCGCGATGACAGCGAAGGCCGGATCTTTCTCCATCGCGGGATCGCCACGCGGCAGTTCCAGCGCAGCTTCGTGCTTGCCGATGGGGTGGATGTGAATGGCGCGACCATGGAAAACGGCCTGCTCCATGTGGATCTCAAGCGCGACGTGCCCGATTCCGTGGTCCAGACGATCCAGATCACGCCCGCCAAAACCAGCCACAAGAAGGACCGCAGCGAATGACCCATGATTTCGACGACGTGACCCAGAATGGCCAGCCCATCGTCTATGTCCGCCCCGTGGATATGGCCGAGCTTCCGGCGGATGTGCAGGCCCAGCTCGAGGATGCCTCCGAGCTGTTTGCCGTCCATTCCGATACGGGCGAGCGCCTCGCGCTGGTGACCGACCGGGATACGGCCTTCGTGCTGGCCCGCCAGAACGAGATGTCGCCGGTCCATGTCCACTGACCGGGGCTGACGCCTCCGCGCCTAGAGCGTGACGAGATCACCCTCGAAATCCACGAGGGTGATCCGCTCCACCCCCGAGACACGCGCCTTGATGCGCGAGGCGGCCTTACGATCGGCCAGACACAGCGCGGTCGAGAGCGCATCGGCCACTGCCGCGGTCCCGGCCTCCACCGAGACGGTGGACCATTGCGGCCCCGTGGCGCCAAGCGGGTCGAGGATATGGGGCGCGCCCCGCGCCAGATGCAGGGCGCGCGGGCTTGAGGTGGCGATGGCCCCGCTGCGCAGCACCCGCGTCCCCAGCAGGCCCTGATCCGGGTCCTGCAGCCCGATCCGCCACGGACCGCCCGTGCCGCGAAACTCTCCGATATTGACCAGAAGATCGCCGAAACCATGGGCGCTCAGCGTGTCCGAGACGAGATCCGTGGCATAGCCCTGAGCAATCCCGTTGAAGCTCAGCGCCTGACCCGGGGCCAGCCGCAGCGCCCCGTCTTGCCAGCGCACCCGGTCCCAGCCGACGCGCGCCCGGGCTGCACGGGCATCGCCGCCCCGAGCCAGCGCGGACCAGAGAGGCTGGATGCTCGGGTCGAACCGCCCCTCGGTCGCATCATGCATCTGATCCGCGAGATCCACGAGCTCGGTGAAGCGTGGATCGGGTCGGGCCAGATGCCCCGCCGCGTTGAGTCGTGAGAGCGCCGAGCCCGGATCATAGAGGTTGAAGAGCCGCTCGACCGCGCGCAGATCCGCCAGCGCCGCATCCAGCGCAGGCTGCGCCCGCTGCGGCGGCGCGCGCAGGGTGATCTTGCAGGCCGCGCCCAGGGCCTGCCCCTCCCAATGGGTGAAGCCCGCCCCGGCCCGCGCGCGCGCGGCCCCAAAGGCCCCAAGCCCCAGCGCCCCGGCGGAAATGGTCAGGAAACGGCGACGGCTCAGGGTCATTTCGCGGCCACTCCGTAACTGCGCTCCTCGCGGCGGGCGGCCAGGATCAGGGGCACGCATTGGCTTGGGCTGTCATGGATGGTCACGCAGTCGAGGCACTGGAAGCACTCGGAATAGGCGACCTTGCCCGAGGGCTCGATCGCGCCGTATTTGCATTTCACCTTGCACAGCTGACAGGGAGAGCCGCAGGCCTCGCGCCGCGCGATCCAGTCCCGCCCGCGGATCAGCCCGCCAATGGCCATGACCGCCCCCAGCGGGCAGACATAGCGGCAGAACCCCTTGAACAGTACCATGCCCAGCACGAGCCAGAGCGCGGCATAGGCCACATAGTACCATTCGCGGATGAAAAAGACGGTGATCGCGGTCTTGAAGGGTTCGATCTCGGCCACGGTGTCGATCTGTGTCGGCGCGATGAAGACGGTCGCGACCAACCCGGCCAGCAGGATGTATTTCACGCTCTTGAGCCGTTTGTCCCAGACCGCCGAGGGCTCGATCTGCGGCAGGCGCAGCAGGCGGCCCAGATGGTGGGCGAATTCCTGCAACGCGCCAAAGGGGCAGAGCCAGCCGCAAAAAAGCCCCCGCCCCCAGGCGACAAAGCCGAGGATCGCGACCGCCCAGATCATCAGCGAGAATGGATCATAGAGCAGATAGGCGAAGCTCGCCCCCTCCCACGCGGTGCGCAGGGTTGCGAGCACCGTCACGATCGACAGCTGCCCTTGTCCCCACCAGCCGATGAACCCCGTCACCACCGCGAGGATCCCGAGCCGCACCGGCGTGAACTCCGCCAGCCCTGCGAGCCAGTTCATCCGCGCCGCCAAAAGGGCCACAAGCCCGGTCAGGAAGACCGCCAGCAGGATCAGGTCGCTCTGCCGGTTCAGCAAGGCCTCCTGCCAGGGGGCGAGCGGGGTCGTGATCTCGGGGCGCAGGAAGAAACGCGGGTCCGAGGCATAGGTCGTGGTCAGGGTGACGCTGCCGATCTGGGGCTGCAGCATCCCGTGGCTGCGCACCGCCTCGACCCCGAGGGTCCAGTCCCGGGTCGGATCAAAGCCCAGCCGCCGGTCCGTCCGCAGCACCATCGCGACCCCGTCCTGCAGCGCCTCGGGCAGGTCCGGATGCAGCTCGACGAAGATATCGCTGTCGCGCAGGGCCACCGGCAGCCCGTCCTGGGTGATCGACAGCCAGGCCGGGGAGGTGTTGCGCACGAAATCGGGTGAAACCAGCCCGTGCCGCGCGGTCTCGATCACGAGGATCGGCTCATCCGAGCCCGAGATTTCGAGGAAATCCTGCAGCTCGGCGAAGCCATCCTCCGACAGCAGCGCGCGCGCCACCGCAGGCGGGCCGAGATCCGCGATCCAGAGGTCGAGAAAAGGCGCGTCGGGGTTCTCCAGCGCCTCGGGATCGTCGTCTTCCCAGAGGGTGCCTGCAAACTGCGCCTGAACGTCGGCGTTGCGGACGGTCGTGCGGCGGATCAGCCCCTCTGCCTGCAGGCTTGCGAAATCCAGGTCCTCCTGATGGTCGGGGTCGGGATAGGCGGGCGGGCCCGTGGCCACGCCCTGCATCTTCTCGCGGGCGACTTGCAGCGTAGCGGCGAGGATTGACTCGTGCGCGATCCGCACGCTGGCCGTGGCCTTGGTCACCCCGTCGAGATAGACAAGCCCGCCCCCGGCGCCGCCGCCGCCATAGGGCGTGCCGACCACGAGGCTGTCCGAGATCGAATGCCCGCGATACTGCTCGAAGAATTTGTGGAACGCCGCCTCACCGAGCCCCGAGACAAAGATCGGCTCGTTATGGGACACCAGCAGCACATGCTCGAACCGCCCCTCGAGATCGAGGAGCACCAGCAGGTTGATCGCGCTGCCGGAAAAGCCGGGCAGGGGGGCCATGGGCTCGGTCTCGAAGGCATAGCCTGCCAGCGCGCCCCCGGCATTCAGAAGCGACCAGACCCCCTTGTCGTTCAGGGGCTCGCCCAGGGTGAAGGGCGGCAGGATGCGCGCAGCCATGGCGTCCCGATCCAGGGGCTCGGCCCGCGCGGGGGCGCTGGTCACCAGAAGGCACAGCAGCAGGATGCGGAGGATGAGGGCGCGCATCCCCGGACACTAGGCGCGGGCTCCGATGCCGCGAATTGGACCAAGGTCGCAAAACCCCGTGTCTCACAACAGGTTGATGAGGCTTTGCCTGAGACCGCGAACCTGCCAGAGTTGCGCCATGGACATGCAGGCTGGCCTCACCAAGTTCCGCACCACGCTCCTGTCGCTGATCGCGCTCGGGGTGGCGTGGCAATTGGGGGCGCTGGCGCTGGCCGACCCGGCGGTGTTGCCCTCGCCCCTGACCGTGTGGAGGATCATCGCGGCCGAATGGGCCTCGGGCGAGCTGGCCTTTCATACCAGCCAGACCCTGATCCGCGTGGCGGCGGCCTTTGGGCTGGCCATGGGGCTCGGCTCGGTGATCGGGGTGGTGCTGGGCAAGCTGCCCTGGCTCGACCGCTGGCTCGACCCTTGGGTGGTGTTCTTTCTGAACCTGCCTGCGCTGGTGGTGATCGTGCTTTGCTATCTCTGGATCGGTCTGAACGAGACCGCCGCCATCGTTGCCGTCGCCCTGAACAAGACCGCCATGGTGATCGTGACCATGCGCGAGGGCGTGCGCGCGCTCGATCCCAATGTGGCCGAGATGGCGCGGGTCTATCGCTTTTCGGCCTGGGGGCGGATGCGCCACGTGCTGATCCCGCAGCTCGCGCCCTTCATCTCGACCGCCGTGCGCAACGGGCTCGCCGTGATCTGGAAGATCGTGCTGGTGGTGGAGTTTCTGGGCCGCTCCAACGGGGTGGGCTTTCAGATCCACCTCTATTTCCAGCTCTTCGAGACCGGCTATGTGCTGGCCTATGCCCTGAGCTTCGTGGCGATCATGCTGGCGCTGGAATACGCGCTCGTGCAGCCCTGGGAGGCGCGCGCCCGCCGCTGGCGCCGGGTGGCCACGCCCTAGGCTGCGCCGGCCAGACGGCCCAGAACCACCGCGCTGAGCAGGCCATTGCCCGACAGATACCCCGCATCGCCCGAGCCCGAGACCCCGCAAGCCGCCCCGCCCACGGCATAGAGGTTGGGCAGCACGCCGCCCGCCGCCCGCTTGACCTGCCCGTCCGGGGTGATGTCGAGCCCGCCCTGCGTGTGAAACAGCGCGCCCGTGACCCGCACCCCGTGATAGGGCGGGCGCAGCCGCTTGGTGGGGTCGAAGATCCGGCCAAAGCTGCAGGCCTTCATGCTCTCAAGCCGCAGCATGGTCTCGACCAGCGCCGGTCCCGGCAAGCCCAGCCGCGCGGCCAGGGCCTCGGGCGTGTCGGCGGTGACGATGGCCCCGGCGGTCTCGGCGGCGCGGAAATCCTCGAACTGGCGGGCGATGCTGGCGATCCGGCTGTCGAAAATGGCATAGGCCTCGCCGCCGGGCTGGCGCAGCACCTCGCGGGCGGCCTCCGAATAGCCCTGGCTTTCGTTCCAGAACCGTTTGCCCTCGCGATTGACCTGGATCCCGCCCTCGGCCATCACCGCCCAGGTCACAAGGATCCCGTGGGGATGGGCGACATTGCCATGGCCCTGAAACGCGTCGAGATGCCGGGTCGCCGCCCCGAGACCCGCGCCCCAGACCAGCGCGTCCCCCTGATTGCCGTCATGCCCGAAATAGAGCGCCTCGCGGATCTCGGGGGTCTGCGCGGCCACCATCTCGGGATTGCCGCCAAACCCGTTGCAGGCCAAGATCAGCCGGTCGCAGCCGACCCGGTCGCTGCTCCCGTCCGGGCGGCGATAGGCGACCCCGGTGACGCGCCCGCCGGTCTCGGCAAAGAGTGTTGTGACCTGCGCGCCGGTCAGGGTCTCGATCTCGGGCACGGCGGCGCAGGCCTCGCGCAGGCGGTCCACCAGCTCCTGACCCGCGCGGCTTGGCAGCCCGTGCATCCGGCGCGCGGAATGGCCGGGATAGTCGAAATCAGTGACCACCGAGAAGGGCATGCCATGGGTCTCGGTCAGCCATTCGATGGTCGGCCCCGATTGCACGCAGAGCTGCTGGACCACGGCGCCATCGGCCTCGCCGCGCGCCTTGGTCTGGATGTCGGTGGCAAAGGCGCTGGGGCTGTCCCGGATCCCGGCCGCAGCCTGCATCGAGGTGCCCGCCGCCGGGATCAGCCCCGCCGACAGCGCCGTGGAGCCCGCCTGCACCGCGTCCCGCTCAAGGATCAGACAGCTCCGCCCCTTCTCCGCGCTGGTCAGGGCGGCGACCATGCCACCGGCACCGCCGCCCACGATGACCGTGTCGAACTGCAGGGGAAATCCATCCTCGGGCGGGGGCATCACGCTCATGACGGGTCCCCCTCATAGGTCTTGCCCGCGGCGAGGATCTCGGCCGTGCCGAGCCGGGCGTTCAGCGCGCGGAAATCGAACATCCGCTCCTGAAAGGCCGCGTTGGAGCCCGTGGCGGCGAGGTTGCGGTAATAGGCCTCCGCCGTATGGGCGAGGGCCCGGACGATGCCGCCGGGGAAGATGACGACCCCGAAGCCCAGTGTTTCCAGCTCGGTCGCGGATTTCAGGGGGGTGTCCCCGCCCTCGACCATATTGGCCAGCAGCGGCACGCGCCCGGCAAAGCGTCCGGCAATCGCCGTCATATGGGTGTCCGAGCGCGGCGCCTCGATGAAGAGCACATCCGCCCCGGCCTCCAGATAGGCCTCCGCCCGGTCGAGCGCGGCCTCCAGCCCCTCGACCGCGATGGCATCCGTGCGCGCCACGATCAGCGTTTCGTCCGACAGGCGCGCATCTGCCATGGCCCGCACCTTGCCCGCCATTTCCGCCACCGGCACGAGCACCTTGTCCGCCAGATGCCCGCAGCGCTTGGGATAGGTCTGATCCTCGATCTGCAATGCGCTCGCCCCGGCCCGCTCATAGAGCCGCATGGTGCGCTGGGCGTTCAGCGCGTTGCCAAAGCCCGTATCCGCATCGATGATCACCGGGATGTCCACCCGGTCCCGGACCAGCGCCATGGTCGAGGCCATCTCGGTCACCGAAGTCAGGCCGATATCGGGGCGCCCGAGCCGGGTATAGGACACCGCCGCCCCCGAAAGGTAGAGCGCCTCGAACCCGGCCTCGGCAGCCAACGCCGCCGTCAGGGCGTCATAGACCCCCGGCGCCACGAGGATCGACGGATCGGCAAGGCGCGCGCGCAGGCTCATAGCAGCGCCTCCACATCTGCGCAGCTGGCGATATGCGTGACCGTGCCCAGAGAGGTGAGCGTGGCCGCATGGACCGCCGGGTCGAAGGCCGCGCAGCCATCCGACAGCAGAACCGTGTCGAGATTGCGCAGATGCGCGTCCCGCACGGTGGACGCCACGCCGCCGTTTGTGACGATCCCGCCGATGATCAGCCGGTCGATCTCAAGCGCGCGGAGGATGTATTCCAGCCGGGTCTGGTAGAGCGCGGAATAGGCCACCTTCTCGATGGTGAAATCGGCGGGCGCGAGCGTGTCGACCAGCCCGTGCCCCCAGGCGCCGGGGCAGAAATCCCCGCGTCCGAGAAAGGGGCGCAGCGCCTTGAGATGGGGCGCGATCAGGGGTTCTCCATCGCGCCCGGGCACCAGCGTGAACTGGGCCGAGATATAGATCCCCCCGGCGGCGCAGAGCTTGTCGCGCAGCGGGGCGATCCGCGCCGGCAGGGCCGTGAGCGCCTCGCCGGTCTGGCCCGCGCGGCCATAGGCCCCCTCCGGGTGCAGGAAATCGTTCTGCAGATCGATGGTCAGCAACGCCGTGCGCTGCGGGGTCAGGGTCGTAAGAGGCTGGGCCATCAGGATCTCCCTTCGCGTTGGGTGATCGACAGGATGAGATTGCCATAGGGGTCGACGCGCCCCTCAAAGCCCGGCTCGATCAGGATTGTGGTGTCGGGTTGTTCGAGAATGGCGGGGCCATGGATCACGCTGCCCACGGGCAGGGCGAGCCGGTGATAGAGTGCTGTGTCCTGCCAGCCTGCGCCGAAATGCACCGGACGGCTGCCATGGCGCGCGGCCTCGGCGGGGGTGCCATCCTCGGGGGCGATGGTCTCGAGGTTGAATTTCGGGCGCTGCCCGGTGACGGAGCTGCGCAGGTTCAGCACGCGCCGCTGCCCGCCCTCCAGCAACCGCCCGAAGGCCGCGCGATAGGTGGCATCGAAGGCCGTGGCGATGGCCTCGGCATCCGGGGGCGTGATCGCCCCCGCGTCTTGCGCAGGCAGGGGCACGGGCACGGCAACCGTATGGGTCTGGCCGAGATAGGCCATGTCGAAACTGACCTCCACCACCCGGGCGGCAAAGGGGCTGCGCGCGGCGTCCAGCGTCGCATGCCCCGCCGTCACATGGTCGGTCAGGATCGGGGCCAGGATCTCGGGCGTCAGATCCCCGAGCATCATGTTCAGGGTCTGCACGAAATCCTGCCGCATATCCGCGATCACGCAGCCCATGGCCGAGGTCACCCCCGGGTAGCGCGGGATGATCGCCCGGGCGAGCCCCACCTCGCGCAGCATCGCCCCCGCATGGAGCGCGCCGCCCCCACCAAAGGGCATGAAGGCAAACCCCTTGGGGTCATGCCCGCGCTCGATGCTCACCAGCCGGATCGCCCCCGCCATCCGGGCATTCGCCACGGTCAGGATCGCCTCCGCCGCCGCCAGATCATCGAGACCCAAAGGCGCGCCCACATGGGTCGCGATGGCCTTGCGCGCGGCATCCACATCCAGCCGGTCGAGGCTGCCGCCAATGGGATTGTCCGGATCGATCCGCCCCAGCACCACATTGGCATCCGTCACCGTGGGCCGCGTGTTGCCCTGACCATAGGCCACGGGACCGGGGGTCGACCCCGCGCTCTCGGGCCCGATCTGCAACAATCCGCCCTTTTCCACCCAGGCGATTGACCCGCCCCCCGCGCCGATAGTGGCGATCTCGATCATCGGCGTGCGGATCACCATGCCGAAATCGATCGCCGTCTGCGGGCTGAGCGCGGGGCTGCCGCCGGTCACCAGCGACACATCGAAACTCGTGCCGCCCATATCCCCGGTGATCACGTCCGGATAGCCCGCCGTCTCGGCGATATAGGCCGCCGCCGTCACCCCCGCCGCAGGCCCCGACAGGGCCGTGCGCACGGGCCGCGCGCAGGCGGTCTCGACGCTCATGACGCCGCCATTGGATTGCACGATCAGGAACTCGCCGCCGAACCCGCCGCGCTCCAGAGCCGCTTCGAGCCGGTCGAGATAGCCCGCCACCTCGGGCTGCAGATAGGCATTCAGGGCGGTGGTCGAGAACCGCTCGAACTCGCGGATCTCGGGCAGGATCTCGGACGACCCGCTCACATGGGGCGTGGGCCAGACCGCCCGCACCGCCGCCAGGGCCGCGGCCTCGTTGGCCGGGTTCGCATAGCTATTCACAAACAGCACCGCGATGGCCGCGCAGCCCTCGGCCAGCAGGCTCTCGGCGGCCTCCCGGACCGCGTCCAGATCGACCTGCGTGTGCAGCGTCCCGTCGGCGAGCACGCGCTCGGGCACCTCCCGGCGCAGATCCCGGGGCACGACCGGGTGAAACTCGCCGCGCAGCCCCCAGGTGTCGCGCCGGTCCCGGCGCCGCATCTCCAGAACATCGCGGAACCCTTGGGTGGTGATCACCCCGGTCCTGGCCCCCTTGCGCTCCAGCAGGGCGTTGGTCCCGGCGGTGGTGCCATGGACCACCGCACCGATCGCGCCCAGATCGGGCACATGCACGCCGATCCCGTCCAGAAACCCCGCCGACTGGTCCGGGCGCGAGGTCGGCACCTTGGCGACCCGAGCGCGGCCCGTCGCCTCGTCGAGCACGAAGACATCCGTGAAGGTCCCGCCCACATCGACGCCGATCAACACGCTCATGCTGTGACCTCCTGCCAGGCGGGGCCGTATTGGGCGGTGGCGGTCTCGGGGCTGAGATAGCCCAGCCGCACATCCCGGGCCACGACCTCGGGCGGGCGGGTCGCCGCCGCGCCGTAGCCGCCGCCACCGGGCGTGTCGAGCCGCACGCACTGGCCCTTGGTCAGGCGCATCCCCACCGCCTTGGAGGCGAGCGGCGGCCTGTGCCAGCCATCCGCCTGCTCATAGGTGAACCGGTTGAGCGCCCCGTCATCCCCGCCGGCCACGCCCTTGGGGGCAAAGCGCCCGCGCTCGCCGAACAAAAACGCTTCGGCTTCCTGCTCCAGCAGCTCGATCTCGTACGTCGCGCCCAGCCCGCCGCGATGGGCACCGGGTCCCGCACTGTCCGGGCGCAGGGCCCATTGGCGGAACATCACCGGATAGGCCGCCTCGAGGATCTCCGCAGGCGGGATTGTCGCGGTCGAGATCGGCGCGTTCCCGTGGTTGAGCCCGTCGCTCTCGGGGCTGCCCCCATGGCCGCCACCATAGAACGAGAACATCACCCAGCGCCCGCCATTGGCCCGCCGCCCGGCAATCGAGAGCGCGTTGATCGTGCCATAGGCATTGGCCACCACGCGGTCCGGAATGGCCTGCGCCGCGGCCGAGAAGATCACGTCGATCATCCGCAGGATGGTCTCGGTATAGCCACCCGTGGGGGCGGGAAACTCCGCCGAGAGGATCGAGCTCTCGGGCACGGTCACTGTGATCGGGCGCATCACACCCGCATTGGCGGGTAGGCTCGGGAAGATATGCTTCATCGCCACATAGGCCGTGGCAATCGTCGTCGGCAGGGCGATATTGACCGGCCCCTTCACCACCCCCGCGCTGCCGGTGAAATCGAGGCTCAGCCGGTCGCCCGACACCTCCAGCGCGACCTTGATGGCCAAAGGCTCCGGGTCGATCCCGTCATTGTCGAGGTAATCCACCGCCTCCCAGCGGCCATCTGGCAGGGCGCTGATCTCGGCCCGCATCAGGGCCTCTGCCCGGTCGGTCAGGGCCGTGAGCGCGCCTTGCACCGTCTCCACCCCGTAATCCGACAGGAGCGCGTCGAGCCGCTTGACCCCCAGATCCAGCGCGCCGAGCTGACCGTTCAGATCCCCCTGGGCCGAGGCCGGCAGGCGCGTGTTGCGCATCAGGATATCGACGATATCGGTCTGGAGCACGCCCGCGCGCACCAGCTTGACCGGTGGCAGGACAAACGCCTCCTGAAAGACCTCCGTCGCCGAGGGGTTGTAATTGCCCGGCACCGCGCCGCCCACATCATGCCAATGGCCGACCGAGGCGAGGAAACACAGCAGCGCGCCATCGCGAAAGACCGGGCGCACCAGCCGCATATCGCTCAGATGGGTGCCGCCAATATGGGCGTCGTTGAAGATATAGACATCGCCCTCGGCCAGATCGCCATCCCGGGCCGCCTTTTCGATCACCGCCTTGACCGCAAAGGCCATCACACCGACGAAGATCGGCAGGCCGGATTTGCCCTGCACCAGCGTGTCGCCGGTCTCGGCATGGTAGATTCCGTGGGAGGCGTCATGGGCCTCGGCAATGATCGGGTTGAAGGCGGCACGAAAGAGCGTCGCGTCCATCTCGTCGGCGATCTGCTCCATCCGCCCGGCCAGCACGGCGAGGGTGATCGGGTCGATTTCGGGGGTCGCCGGCGTGCTCATGACCGGACCTCGCTTCCCCGAACCTCGCCCCCGCGAACCTCGCCCATGTCGTTCCAGACCTCCTGCCGCCAGAGCTTGCCCGCGCGCAAGGTGAACCGGTCGACGAAGCGGATGCCGTCAAAGGGCGCGCCATCGGGCCACTCCCCGGCGAGGGTGCCCCGGCAAAAGACCACCGGATCGCCCTCGGTCATGGCCGTATCGAAGCCGGTATAGGTCTTGGCTACGCGGGCATAGCGCGGCTTGGACCAGGCGATGAGCGCGTCGAGCCGGGTCATGCGCACATTGCCGGGGAAGGTCATCTCGAACCCCTCGGCGAGGTAGCTGGCGGCGCGGTCCAGATCGCGCGCTTCCATGGCCCGCAGAAAGTCGCGCACGATTGTGACCGGGTCGGGCAGGGCAGGGGCCGGGGTCCGGGGCTGGCCGCCGCGCATGTAGCCTGCGGCGCTGATCTCGTGGGTGAGGACCGTCACCGCGTCGGGATCGGCCGGGATCACCCCGCGCACCGCATCGGTCAGAGCGCGCCCCAACCGGGTCTTTGTGTCGATGTCATAGCCCTCGATCAGGTGCAGTTCGATCACTGGCATCTGCTGTCGTCCCCCCGCTGCAGACCTGATCTCTCGGTGACCTGTCTGCTTTTTGATACAGGTGAAGCTATGGCGATAGACCAAAAAGGGTAGGGTTCGTGATCCAAAATCTTGCGCAGGCGGAGAACCGGACTAGGTCGCACCGGGGAAGAGAGGGCATCGCACCATGGATGGCGGCAGCGGCACACATCTGCCCGAGGGGGGCAAGGCACGGCGGGTCTACCTGCAGTTGCGCGACATGCTCGTGCAGGATGCCATGCGTCCCGGCGACCTCTTGCCGGGTGAGCAGAAGCTCGCGGCGCGTTTCGGGGTCAGCCGTGTCACGATCCGCCGCGCGCTCGAGGCGCTGGCCGAGGACGGGCTGATCGACAAGCGCGCGGGCGCGGGCAGCGTGGTCCGCGCACCGGGGGCGGCGGGCTCGGTCCTGACGGGCAACCTGGCCTCGCTCATGCCGCAACTGGTCGAGATGGGGCAGCGGACCGAGGCGCGCCTTCTGGCGTTTTCCTACGGCGCAGCACCGGGGGCGGTGGTCGAGGCGCTGGCGCTGGATCCGTCCGAGCAGGTGCAGACCGCCACCCGGGTCCGTCTGCTGGGCGGGGTGCCGTTCTCGCATCTCACCACCCATGTGCCCGCGCGGATCGCGACGAACTATTCCGAGGCGGATCTCGCCACCACGCCGCTCTTTCGCCTGCTGGAGCGCAGCGGGGTCCGCATCGCCTCGGCCCATCAATCGGTGACCGCGACCCTTGCGACGCCGGAAGTGGCGGATGCGCTGGACGTGGCCGTGGGCTCGGCCCTGACCGCGCTGACCCGGGTCGTCCATGATGTGGAAGGACAGGGGGTCGAGTATCTCTCGGCGCTCTACCGGCCGGATCTCTACCGGCTGGACATGACCCTCTGCCGGGTGGGCGCCGAGGACAACCGCCATTGGGAGCCGGTGCTGAGCGAGCCGCCCAACCCGACCGAGGGCGCCGCATGAGCGCCGCGCCGCAAACCCTGCTGGACAAGCTCTGGCGTGCCCATGAGGTGCTGCAGCGCGAGGATGGCACTTCGCTTTTGTGGGTGGATCGGCATCTGCTGCATGAGGGGTCGCACCACGCCTTTGCCAAGCTCGCCGCGCGCGGCCTGCCGGTGGCGGTGCCGGAGCAGAGCTTCGCCGTGGTCGATCACTATGCCCCCACGCGCAACCGCGCCGAGGGCGGGACCACGCCCGAGATCCGCAACATGATCGCCCGGCTGCGGGAGAATGCGGCGCGCCACGGGATCCGCCTGTTTGACCTGATGGACCCGGATCAGGGGATCGTCCATGTGATCGGGCCGGAACAGGGGCTGACCCTGCCGGGGCTGACGATCAATTGCGGCGACAGCCATACCTCGACCCATGGCGCGTTCGGCGCGCTGGCTTTCGGAATCGGCGCGACCGAGGTCGCCCATGTGCTGGCCACCCAGACCGTCTGGCAGGCCCGGCCCAGAACCCTGCGCCTGCGTTTCGACGGGGCGCTTGGGCCCGGCGTGGGGGCCAAGGACATGGCGCTCGCCTGGATCGCCCGGTTCGGGGCGGATGCCGCACGGGGCCACGCGATCGAGTATACCGGCGCGGCGGTGCGCGGCCTCTCGATGGAGGGGCGGATGACCCTGTGCAACCTGTCGATCGAGGGCGGGGCCAAGCTGGGCCTGATCGCGCCGGATGAGACGACCTTTGCCTATCTCGCGGGCCGACCCCATGCGCCGCAGGGCGCGGCCTGGGACCGGGCCTGCGCGGATTGGGCCAGTCTGCAGAGCGATCCGGAGGCGGCGTTCGACCGCGAAGAGAGCCTCGATTGCGCGCAGATCGCCCCGGTCGTAACCTGGGGCACCCGGCCCGATCAGGCGATCCCGGTGACCGGCCACCTTCCCCGCGGGGAAGGTTCAGAGGTTAATTCTGCATTAACTTACATGGGTTTAGAGGCGGGTCGCCCGATTGCGGGCGTGGCGGTGGACCAGGTCTTTATCGGGTCCTGCACCAATGGCCGGATCGAGGATCTGCGGGCGGCGGCGGCGGTGCTTGCGGGGCGCGCGGCCAAGGTGCCGGGGCAGGTCTCGCCCGGCTCGGCCCGGGTCAAGGCGCAGGCCGAGGCCGAGGGGCTCGACCGGATCTTCACCGAGGCCGGGCTCGACTGGACCGGGGCAGGCTGCGCCATGTGCGTTGGCATGAATGGCGATCTCGTCCCGCCGGGCGCGCGCTGCGCCTCGACCACGAACCGCAACTTCAAGGGCCGTCAGGGCCCCGGGGCGCGCACCCATCTGATGTCGCCGGCCATGGTGGCCGCCGCCGCCGTCACCGGAGAGATCACCGATGTGCGCCCCCTGCTTGCCGGGAGGGCAGTCGCATGAGCGCGCGCGGCTGGCAGCACCACGAGGGGTTGGCCGTGGGCCTGCCCATGGATGGTATCGACACGGACCAGATCATCCCGGCGCGCTTCATGGCGACGCCGCGGGATCAGGGCTATGGCCGGTTCCTGCTGCATGATCTGCGCTGTGACGCGCAGGGCGCGGCCCGTCCGGACTTCGCGCTGAACCGCGCCGGGAGCGCCGGGGCGAGCGTGCTGGTGGCGGGGCGGAATTTCGGCTGCGGCTCCTCGCGGGAGGCGGCGGTCTATGCCCTTGTGGATTACGGGATCCGGGTGGTCGTGGCCCCGAGCTTTGGCGATATCTTTGCGGCCAATGCGGTCAATAACGGCCTTTGCCCGGCGCAGGTCTGCGAGACGACGAGTGCCTCGATGCTCGACGCGCTGGCCGAAGCGCCGCGCCGGGTGAGCGTGGATCTGGAGAGTTGCGAGATCATCGGTCCGGCCTGCCGGATTCCCTTCGCGCTGGACCCGGTCTGGCGGCACAAGCTGATGGAAGGCTGGGACGATATCGATCTGACCCGGGCCTACAGCGCGGATATTGCCGCGTTTCGGGACCGGGATGCACAGGCGCGGCCCTGGGCGCGGCTGCGCCCGCCGGGGATCGTGCAAAGGACAAGAACAGACCGCGTCTGAGCGCGGCGGAGGGGCATCGGCATCGCCCCTGACAGGTGCCACAACAGGGAACTGGGTCGCCGCCGCGCGGTCCGAACATGAAGGAGCGAAGTGATGAAACATACGGTATTGGGCACCGTGCTGGCCGGGAGCCTTGGTCTGGGCGGAGCCGCATGGTCCATGGATACGCTGACCGCGGTGCATGCCTTTCCGACCACGCTGATCTACACCAAGAGCTTTCTCGAATTCGTCGACAAGGTGAATGCGGCGGGCGAGGGCGTCGTGCAGATCGAGGTCCGGGGCGGCCCCGAGGCGATCGGCATGTTCCAGCAGCCCGACGCGGTGCGCGACGGGATCGTGGACATGGTCTATACGCCCGGCTCTTTCTATGGCGGTGCGCTGCCGGAGAAGGACGCGATGGTGGCCTCGAACCTCACGGCGGTCGAGACGCGGATGAATGGCGGCACCGAGCTGATCGACCAGATCCATCAGGAGAAGATGGGGCTCAAGTATCTCGGCTGGTTCGACAGCGGGGTGAGCTACAACCTCTGGACCGTGGATGAGCCGCAGTTCGAGGATGACGGCGATCTGAGCGTGGCGGGCATCAAGCTGCGCGGCAATGCGGTCTACAACGCGTTCTTCACTGAGTATCTCGGCGCGCAGGTGATCGACCTGCCGACCACGGATGTCTATGCCGCGCTGGAGCGGGGCGTGGTGGATGCCACGGGCTGGACCCAGATCGGTCTGATCGACCTGAAATGGAACGAGTTCCTGAACTACCGGATCGAGCCGAGCTTCTTTTCGACGGATCTCGGGGTGATCGTGAATCTCGAAAAGTGGGAGAGCCTCAGCGAGGAGGCCCGCACCATCCTGCAGGATGTGGCCATCCAGCATGAGAAGGACAGTGTCGCCGCCCTGACGGCCAAGCGCGACGAGGATTTCAAGGCGCTGGAAGAGGGTGGCATGCAGGTTGTGAGCCTCGAGGGGGATGCCAAGGCGCGCTATCTCGCGGCGGCGCGCGAGAAGACCTGGGAGCGGATGAAGGGGCTGATGGCCGAGCATCCGTCCGGGGACGGCAATTACGACACGCTGATCTCGCTCTTCTACGATCAGGCGCAGGACTGATCTGAGACAGGCGCCGACGGGACAAGCCCGTCGGCGCGGACCCGTCCCGCCCCATGCGCGTTCTCAGGAAACTCTATGACGGATTGATCGTCGGGATGGCCGCCCTCGCCGGGCTCGGGCTTGTCTGGCTGATGGTCTCCGTGATCGTGTCGGTGGCCATGCGCAATGCGGGGCTGCAGCCCTTTGCCTGGCTGTTCACATCGGCCGAATACAGCCTGCTTTACCTCACCATGCTGGGCGCGCCCTGGCTCGTGCGCGAGAAGGGGCATGTGCATATCGAGCTGGTCACCGCCGCCCTGCCCGAGGGGCTGCGGCAGGTGGTGAGCCGGGCGGTTGCGCTTCTGTGTGTGCTGGTCTGCGTGATCCTCGCCTGGAAGGGTGTGGAGCTGTGCCTGCGCAATCTGGAGCGCAATGACTACGACGTCCGGGCCTATTTCTTTCCGCGCTGGATGCTGACGATTTCCTTCCCCATCGCCTTTGGCTTCATGGCGCTCGAGTTCAGCCGTTTCGTGGTCGGGCGCGAGATCCTGCATTCGGGCGAAGCGGGGATCCACGAGTGAGGGACGGGCCCGATGGAATGGTTTGAGGCGCTGGCCCTTCTGCTGGGCGCGATCGTGGCGCTCATGGCGCTGGGCATGCCCGTGGCGCTGGCCTTTCTGGCGGCGAATATCCTCGGGGCCTGGGTGTTCATGGGCGGTGACCGGGGGGTCGTGCAGCTGCTGAACAACGGGCTCGGCGCGCTGACGAAATTCGCGCTGGTGCCGATCCCGCTCTTTCTGCTGATGGGAGAGATCTTTTTCCACACCGGCCTTGGCGGACGGATGTTCAATGCCATCGACCGGCTGTTGGGGCGTCTGCCGGGGCGGTTGAGCTATGTCACCGTGCTGGGCGGGACCGGGTTTTCGACCCTGTCGGGCTCGTCGATGGGCTCCACCGCGCTGCTGGGCAGCCTGATGGTACCGGAGATGCAGGCGCGGGGCTACAAATCCCATATGAGCATCGGGCCGATCCTCGGCACGGGCGGGCTTGCGATCATCATTCCACCCTCGGCCCTCGCGGTTCTGCTGGCGACGCTGGCGCAGATCGATGTGGGCGCGTTGCTGATCGCGGGGGTGTTTC
Source organism: Dinoroseobacter sp. S124A (assembly GCF_049801015.1). Classification (NCBI taxonomy): domain Bacteria; kingdom Pseudomonadati; phylum Pseudomonadota; class Alphaproteobacteria; order Rhodobacterales; family Roseobacteraceae; genus Dinoroseobacter; species Dinoroseobacter sp. S124A. Next base: position 72,586 of record NZ_JBNAGD010000007.1, read on the forward strand.
CGGGGCTGATCCTCGCCGGGTTCTACATCGCGACGATCTACATCCAGACCCGGCGCGACCCGAGTGCTGCCCCGGCCTATGACGTGACGCCGATCCCGGCGCTGGCCAAGCTCGGGCTGCTGGTCCGGGACGTGGTGCCCATGGTCGGGGTCATGGTGGTGATCGTCAGCATGATGATCTTCGGCATCGTCACCCCGTCGGAGGCGGCGGCCTTTGGCGCGCTGGGGGTGATTGTGCTGGCGGCCCTGTTTCGCTGCCTGACCTTCAAGGCCCTGAAGGCCTCGGTGGTGGGGGCGCTCAAGGTCACGCTCATGGCTTACATGATCGTTTTCGGCTCGGCGACCTTCAGCCAGCTTCTGGCCTTCTCCGGTGCCTCGCGCGGGTTGATCGGCTGGGCGACGGGGTTCGAGCTCGACCCGATCTGGATGCTGCTGGCGATGTTCGGGGTCCTGCTGGTGCTGGGCATGTTCATGGAGCAGATCTCGATCATGCTACTAACCGTGCCGATCTTCTTTCCGCTCGCGGACAGTCTCGGCTTTGATCTGGTGTGGTTCGGGCTGATCATGCTGCTGGCTCTGGAGATCAGCTTTACCACGCCGCCCTTCGGGCTGCTGCTCTTCGTGATGAAGGGGGTGGCCCCGCCGAGCACGACCATGCGCGAGATCTATCTGGCGGCGATCCCGTTCATCCTGTGCTCTCTGGCGGTGGTGGCGCTGCTGATCCTCTTCCCGCCGCTGGCCACATGGTTGCCCGGACGCGGCGGCTAGACAGCGGCGCACCGCGCGGACTAGCCTGCGCCGTTGATGTCGTATTTCGAGGACGTGATTTCATGAACTTCGCCCTTTGGCTGGCCCGGACGGCCACCCGCAGCCCGCAGGCTCCGGCCCTCTATACCGGCACCACGCTCGAGACCGATTACGCGGGGTTTGCGGACCAGGCGGCGCGGATCGGCGCGGCGCTGGCCGCCCGCGGGATCGGCAAGGGCGACCGGGTGGGGGTGTTCATGAAGAACTCCACCGACTATCTGCGCGTGCTCTACGGGATCTGGTGGAGCGGGGCCGCAGCGATCCCGATCAATTCCAAGCTTCATCCGCGCGAGGCGGAGTGGATCCTGTCCGACGCGCAGGCCGCTTTGTGCTTTGCCACGCCGGATCTGGCCGAGGGGCTGGCCGAGGTTGCGCCGGATTGCCCTTGCGTGATCAGTGGCACTGCCGATTTCGCCGCGATGCTCGCCACGTCTCCCATGGCCGAGCCGGTGGAGATGGCGCGTGAGGATCTCGCCTGGCTGTTCTACACCTCCGGCACCACGGGCAAGCCCAAGGGCGTGATGATGAGCACGGCCACCATCACCGCCATGACGCTCAGCTATTTCGTTGATGTGGACGAGGTCAGCGCCGAGGATGCGATCCTCTATGCCGCGCCCATGAGCCATGGGGCGGGGATCTATAACTTCATGCATGTGCTGCGCGGGGCCCGCCATGTGGTGCCCGAAAGCGGCGGGTTCGAGCCGGCGGAGATCTTTGCGCTGGCCGCCGAGATGCGCGCGATCAGCATGTTTGCCGCGCCCACCATGGTGCGCCGGATGATCGATGTGGCCAAGGCGACGGGCGCCACGGGGGACGGGATCAAGACCGTCGTCTATGCGGGCGGGCCGATGTACGTGGCCGATATCATGGAGGCGGTCGACGTTCTGGGCGACCGCTTCGTGCAGGTCTACGGGCAGGGCGAGTGCCCCATGGGGATCACCGCGCTCAGCCGGGCCGATGTCAGCGATCGCAGCCACCCGAACTGGCAGGCGCGGCTGGCCTCCGTGGGTACGGCCCAGACGATCAGCGAGGTCGCGATCCTCGACGAGAGCGGCGCGCCCGTGCCTGTGGGCGAGACCGGCGAGATTGCCGTGCGCGGTGCGGGGCTGATGCTGGGCTACTGGAAGCGGGCCGAGGCCACGGCAGAGACGATCCGCGACGGCTGGCTCTGGACCGGGGATATGGGGCGGCTCGACGAGGATGGCTATCTGACCATGGTGGATCGGTCCAAGGACATGATCATTTCAGGCGGCTCGAATGTCTATCCGCGCGAGGTTGAAGAGGTGCTTCTGACCCATGGCGGCGTCGCCGAGGTGTCGGTCGTGGGGCGGCCCCATCCGGAGTGGGGCGAGGAGGTTGTGGCCTTTGTCGTTCCCGCGCCGGGTGCCGCACTGGCCGAGGCCGAGCTCGACGCGCTCTGTCTCGATCAGATCGCGCGGTTCAAGCGGCCCAAGGCCTATATCGCCATCGCGGAGCTGCCGAAGAACAATTACGGCAAGGTCCTCAAGACCGATCTGCGGGCGCGGTTGGCGGCGGATTGACCGGTCGTGGCCCTGCGCCAGATCATCCCCTCGCCTAAACCGGCGATTGGGACTAGGCTTTGAGCCATGCGCATCGAGCCGCCCTCCACGCCGCAACCGGCGAGCACCGTGTCCGGGATCGACGAGTCCGCCTGGTCCGAGGTGCTGCGGGCGGTGGATGACACCTATTCGGCGCTGATCGAGAACCAGACCGCGCTGGAGGCGCGCAACCGCGAGCTGGAGGATCTGCGCCGCTTCATGGGCTCGGTCATGGCCTCGGTCTCGGATGTGCTGCTGGTGGTGTCGCGGACCGGGGATCTGCAGGAATGCAGCGCGTCGCTCTTGCGGCTCGCCGAGCGGGATCGCGACGATATTCTCGAAAAGCCCATCGCCGCGCTCTTTGCCGAAGCGGACAGGCCCCGGCTGGCCGATGCCCTGCAGGCGGTGATCTCGGCCAAGGCGCGGGTGGATTTCGAGGCGGATCTCGACCGGACCGAGGGGGCGGCGACGCTGGAATTCAGCATTGCCCCCCGGCTCGATGATCGCGGGCGCGCGACGGGCGCGGTGCTGACCGGGCGGCCCGTGGGTGAGCTGCGCCAGGCCTATGCCGAGCTCGCTAAGAGCCATGACGCCCTGCAACAGACCCAGGCCCAGCTGGTGCGGAACGAAAAGCTCGCCTCGCTCGGTCGCCTGCTGGCCGGGGTGGCCCATGAACTGAACAATCCGATCAGCTTTGTCTATGCCAACGCCCACGCGATGGAGCGCTACGCCACCAAGTTCGAGACCTATTTCGAGCGGGTGCAGGAGGGCGCGGACCGCGAGGAGCTGGTCTCGTTGCGCGAGGAGCTCAAGCTCGACCGCGAGATCCGCAATCTGCGCGAGGCGATCGACGGGGCCCGGGACGGGGCCGAGCGGGTGCGCGATATCGTGGCCGATCTGCGGCGGCTTTCGGCGGAAGGGTCCGGTGAGACCGAGGAGTTCGATCTGGCCGAGGCGGCGCGCACGGCGGCAAGCTGGGTCGCGCGCGGGGCAAAGGGTGAGCTGCGGATCACCTTCATGGGGCTCGATGCGGCTCCGGTCGCGGGCAAGCCGGGACATATTCAGCAAGTGGTCATGAATCTGGTGCAGAACGCGGTGGATTCCATGGCCGATCAGGAGGATGCCGCGCTGCATTTGGACATACGTCAGACCGGGGATTTTCTGACCCTCGATGTCACCGATACGGGGCCGGGCATTCCGGCGGATGTCGCGCCCCATATCTTCGATCCGTTCTACACCACGAAACCCGTGGGGCAGGGGACGGGGCTGGGCCTCGCGATTTCCCACAAGATCGCCGATGAGCATGGCGGGCGGCTGCTGCATGTGCCGACCGATGAGGGGACCTGCATGCGGCTGGAACTGCCGGTGGTGACGATTCCATGACCCGGCGGAGGAGTATGCTCTGGCTGCAATCCGCGGGCTGCGGAGGCTGCACCATGTCGCTCCTGTGTGCCGAGGCGCCGGGGGTTCTGCACGCGCTGGAGGGGGCGGGGATCGACCTGCTCTGGCATCCGGCGCTGAGTGCCGAGACCGGGGCCGAGGTGCGTGCCCTGCTGGCCGGGATCGAAGCTGGAGAGATCCCGCTCGATATCCTCTGTGTCGAAGGGGCGGTGGCGAAGGGGCCGAAGGGCACCGGGCGCTACCAGATGCTGTCGGGGACCGGGCGGTCCATGCTGGACTGGGTCGAAAGCCTCGCGCCCCATGCGGGCCATGTGCTGGCCGTGGGCAGCTGCGCGGCCTTTGGCGGTGTGACCTCGGCCGGGGGCAACCCGACGGACGCGGTGGGCCTGCAATATGAGGGCACCCATCCGGGCGGCGTGCTGCCGCCGGAATTTCGCGGTGCCGAGGGGCTGCCGGTGGTCAATATCGCGGGCTGCCCGACCCATCCCGACTGGGTGACCGAGACGCTGCTGATGCTGGCGGGCGGGGACCTGACGTCCGAGGCGCTCGACGTCTACGCGCGGCCCCGCTTCTACGCGGATCATCTGGTGCACCATGCCTGTCCGAAGAACGAGTATTACGAATACAAGGCCAGCGCCCGCGCCCTGTCGGAGATGGGCTGCATGATGGAGCATCTGGGCTGCGTCGGCACCCAGGCGGTCGGTGACTGCAATATCCGCCCCTGGAACGGATCGGGCAGCTGCACGCGCGGCGGATACCCATGCGTGAATTGCACGGCCCCCGAATTCGAGGAACCGCGCCACCCCTTCACCGAGACCCCGAAACTCGCCGGGATCCCCGTCGGTCTGCCCACGGATATGCCCAAGGCCTGGTTCATGGCGCTCGCCTCGCTCAGCAAGGCCGCGACCCCGCCCCGGGTGGGCGAGAACGCAACCTCGGACCGGGTGCGGGTGCCGCCGACCTTGCGAAAGCCCCCCGGCGCATGACGGAACGGGAACTTCTGGTCGGGCCGTTCAACCGGGTGGAAGGGGATCTGGAGCTGCGGCTCGAGATTTCCGGCGACCGGGTGCAGGCGGCCTATGCGAACTCGCCGCTCTTTCGCGGGTTCGAGATGATGCTCTTGGGCAAGGCGCCGCAGGATGCCCTGACCCTGACGCCGCGGATCTGCGGGATCTGCTCGATCAGCCAGTCGGCAGCGGCGGCCCGGGCGCTGGCCGCAGCGCAGGGGGTGGGCCCCACCGAGAACGGCGCGCGGGCGACCCAGATCATCCATGCGGTCGAGAACCTGGCGGATCACATCACCCATTTCGCGCTGTTCTTCATGCCGGATTTCGCGCGCCCCGATTACGCGGGGCGGGACTGGCATGGCGCGGTGACCGAGCGGTTTCTGGCCACCAAGGGCTCCATGGCCCATGCCACCCTCTCGGCGCGGGCCGAGCTGATGCATATTCTCGGGCTGCTGGCGGGCAAATGGCCCCATACGCTGGCCATCCAGCCCGGCGGCGTGACCAAGGCCCCGAGCGCGCGGGACAAGGCGCGGATCGCGCTGAGCCTTGCGGGGTTCCGGCGGTTTCTGGAGCGGGATCTTTTTGGCGCCCCGGTCGAGGCCTTTGCCGGTCTCAGCTCGGTCTCGGATCTGCTGGATTGGGGTGATGGGGATGCCGGCCTCTTCCTGCGGATCGCGCGGGATCTGGGGTTGGGCGAGATGGGCATTGGGCCCGGGCGCTACCTGTCCTTCGGGGCCTATGCGGGGGCCGCGGGCCCGGCCTTTGCCCAAGGGGTCTGGGATGGCGCGTTGCGCCCCTTTGATCCGGCGGAAGTGGTCGAGGATCTGAGCCATGCCTGGATGCTGGGCGAGGATGCCCATCCCGAAGCCGGGCAGACCCGACCGGATGAGGATATGGCCGCGCCCGCCTATAGCTGGTGCAAGGCGCCGCGGCTGGCCGGGCAAGTGGCCGAAACCGGGGCCTTTGCGCGGCAAGTGGTGGACGGGCATCCCTTGGCCCGCGCGCTGGTGGCGGCGGGGGGCAGTACGGTGCTCAGCCGGGTGGCCGGACGCCTGCTGGAGGTGGCGCGCACGCAGCTCCTGCTGGAGGAGTGGACCCGGACGCTGGAGCCCGAGGCGGTGTTCATGGTGCAGGGCGAGACCCCGCGCGAGGGGGAGGGCGTCGGCCTCGTGGAGGCGGCGCGCGGCGCGCTGGGTCATTGGTTGCGGATCGAAAGGGGCAAGATCGCGGGCTATCAGATCATCGCGCCCACCACGTGGAATTTCAGCCCCCGCGACCGGCTGGGCCAGCCTGGCGCCGTCGAGGCCGCGCTGGCCGGGGCACCCGTGGGGCCGGGGGAAGAGACCCCGATCGCCGTGCAGCATATCGTGCGCAGTTTCGATCCCTGCATGGTTTGCACGGTCCACTGACATGGAGGGCCGCCGGATCCGCGTGCGCGGGCAGGTGCAGGGGGTCGGGTTTCGCCCGTTCATCTGGCAGCTCGCCCGGGCGCGGGGGCTCCGGGGCGAGGTTCTGAACGACCCTGAAGGCGTGCTGATCCATGTCTGGGGCGCGGATCTGGACGGGTTTGCCGCCGAGATCACGGCCAAGGCCCCGCCGCTGGCGCAGGTCGGCGCGGTCGAGATCGGCCCGCTGGACGGGGTGCCGCCCGAGGGGTTCTCGATTGCCGCGAGCGCCGGGGCCGGGAACCAGACGCGGATCACCCCGGATGCCGCGACATGTGCCGCCTGTCTGGCCGAGATCCGGGACTCGACCGAGCGGCGCTATGGCTATCCCTTTGCCAATTGCACCCATTGCGGGCCACGGCTGACGATCATCGATGCGCTGCCCTATGACCGGGGTCAGACCGCCATGGCGGCGTTTCCGATGTGTGACGCGTGCCGGGCGGAATACGAGGATCCGGAGGATCGCCGGTTTCACGCGCAACCGATCGCCTGCTCGGATTGCGGGCCGCGCCTGGGGTTCGAGCGTGGCGCGGGGGAGGTCGGTGGCGCGGCCATTGACATGGCCGCGCGGTCGCTCGCGGCGGGTGAGGTGGTCGCCATCAAGGGGCTGGGGGGCTTTCATCTCGCCGTGGACGCGCGCAACGGCTCGGCCGTTACTCGCTTGCGGCAGCGCAAGAGACGACCGGCCAAACCCTTTGCCTTGATGGGAACGCCGGAGATGATCGCGCGCCATGCTGAGATGGGCGCGGAAGAGGTCGCGATGCTGCGGAGCCCGGCTGCGCCGATTCTGCTGCTGCCCGCGCGGGGCGAGGCCTTGCCGGAGGCGGTCGCGCCGGGGATGGATACGTTGGGTTGGATGTTGCCGAACACGCCCTTGCATCACCTGTTGCTCGATGCGTTTGGCGGGCCACTGGTCATGACCTCGGGCAACCTCTCGGGCGAGCCGCAGGTGATCGGCAATACCGAGGCGCGGGAGAAGCTCGGCGGGTTTGCCGATGCCTTCCTGATGCATGACCGGGAAATCCGGCGGCGGCTCGATGACAGCGTGATGCGGGTCCTGCCCTCGGGACCCATGGTGCTGCGCCGGGCGCGGGGGCAGGTGCCGGGCACGCTGCCCTTGCCCGAGGGGCTGCGCGATGCGCCGCCCGTCGTGGCCTATGGCGGGCAGATGAAGGGCGCGATTTGCCTGACCAAGGGGGGCGAGGCGCTGCTCGGGCATCATTTGGGCGAGATGGACAATCTGCTGACCATTGAGGCCTTCGATCAGGCGGATGCGGATTACGCGGCCCTGTTTGACCATGCGCCTGCGGCGGTGGCCTGCGATCTGCACCCGGAGTTTCACGCCTCGCGCCATGGGGCGGCACGGGCGGCGGCGCTCGGCGTGCCGCTGATCGAGGTGCAGCACCACCACGCCCATATGGCGGCCTGCATGGCGGAGAACGGCTGGCCGCTGGAGGCTGGTCCTGTGGTGGGGATCATTCTGGACGGGCTGGGGCTCGGCCCCGATGGCACGGTTTGGGGCGGCGAGGTCCTGCTGGGGGACTATGCCAGCTTCGAGCGGTTGGCCTGGCTGAGCCCCGTGCCGCTGGTCGGGGGGGACCGGGCGCAGGCAGAGCCGTGGCGCAATGCCCTGATGCGGCTCGATGCGGCGGGTCTGGGCGATTGGGCGGATCAGGCCTTCGCCGAGAGGCCCCGAACCTTGCTGCGGCAGGCGGCGAAGGCCGGGGTGAATGCGCCGCTTTCGTCCAGTGCCGGGCGGCTCTTTGATGCGGTGGCGGCGATCCTAGGGATCTGCCCGGATGGGCAAAGCTACGAGGGCGAGGCGGCCATGCGGCTGGAGGCTTTGGCGAACAAGGCGCGCGGGGCAGCGCCGGCGGCGTGGGCCTTGGCGGCGGGCAGGGCCGAGGGCGTGCTGGACCCCGGCGCGCTGATCCGAGGGCTGGTGGCCGGGTGCGACGCCGGGATGGACCGGGCGGCGCTGGCCCATAACGCACATTTGTGGATGGCGGAGGCGTTTGCCGCCCCGGCGCGGGCCTGTCTTGCCTCCGGGCGGGCGTCGGCGGTGGTCCTGTCGGGCGGGTGCTTCCAGAATGCGCTCCTGTCCGAGCTGACCCGCGCGGCGCTTGGCGACGGGCCTGTTCTGAGCCATGCCAAGGTGCCTGCCAATGACGGGGGACTCGCGCTGGGGCAGGCGGCGGTGGCGTCAGCGCGGCTGTTGCCCGGCGGATAGAAACTTCCCACCCCTCGCTGGAAACTGGAAACCCGATCACCGGCTTTTCGGGCGTTGCCTTGGTGAAAATCGGATCAAGTATCTGAAAACAATACGGTATTCCGTCGCACACAAATACCGACCCAGCCGTTTGCCCCTTATTTCCATTCCGGCGCCTACTGGGCCAAAGCGCGTCCAGAGGTCCGTTCACAAGGATCCCGGAGCGTAGGGACAGTGAATGGAGGACCCCCGGTGAGTGAGATCGAAACCTTTTATGACGTGATGCGGCGACAGGGGATCACCCGGCGCAGTTTCATGAAATATTGCTCGTTGACGGCGGCGGCTCTCGGGCTCGGGCCGTCCTTCGTGCCGAAGATCGCCCATGCGATGGAAACCAAGCCGCGCACCCCGGTGATCTGGGTGCATGGGCTGGAATGCACCTGCTGTTCCGAGAGCTTCATCCGCTCGGCCCATCCGCTGGCCAAAGATGTGGTCCTGTCGATGATCAGCCTCGATTACGACGATACGCTCATGGCGGCGGCGGGCCATGCGGCCGAGGCGGCGATGGCGGACACGATCGAGAAGTACAAGGGCAACTACATCCTCGCGGTGGAGGGCAACCCGCCCCTGAACGAGGACGGAATGTTCTGCATCTCCGGCGGCAAGCCCTTTGTCGAGAAGCTGAAATACGCGGCCAAGGATGCCAAGGCGATCATTAGCTGGGGGGCCTGCGCCTCCTATGGCTGTGTGCAGGCGGCCAAGCCGAACCCGACCCAGGCCACACCGGTGCACAAGGTCATCACCGACAAGCCGATCATCAAGGTGCCCGGCTGCCCGCCGATCGCCGAGGTCATGACCGGGGTGATCACCTATATGCTCACCTTCGAGCGGATGCCCGAGCTCGACCGGCAGGGCCGCCCGAAGATGTTCTACTCCCAGCGGATCCACGACAAGTGCTATCGCCGCCCCCATTTCGACGCGGGTCAGTTCGTCGAGGAGTGGGACGATGACAATGCGCGCAAGGGCTATTGTCTCTACAAGATGGGCTGCAAGGGGCCGACCACCTACAACGCCTGCTCGACCGTGCGCTGGAACGAGGGGACATCCTTCCCGATCCAGTCCGGCCATGGCTGCATCGGCTGTTCCGAGGACGGGTTCTGGGATCAGGGGTCGTTCTACGACCGGCTCACTGACATCAAGCAATTCGGGATCGAGAAAAACGCCGACCAGGTGGGCCTTGCGGCCGCCGGTGTCGTGGGCGGGGGCGTGGCGCTTCATGCGGCGGTGTCGGCCCTGAAAGCGGCCCAGAAGAAAACGCAATCCGATGCGTCCGAGGAGGTCTGATAGATGACCATTCAAACACCAAACGGCTACACGCTGGACAACTCGGGCAAGCGGATCGTCGTCGATCCGGTCACCCGGATCGAAGGCCATATGCGCTGCGAAGTGAACGTGGATGACGAGGGGGTGATCCGCAACGCGGTCTCGACCGGGACCATGTGGCGGGGGCTCGAGGTGATCCTCAAGGGGCGCGACCCGCGCGACGCCTGGGCGTTTACCGAGCGGATCTGCGGGGTCTGCACCGGGACCCACGCGCTGACGAGCGTGCGTGCGGTCGAGGATGCGCTGGGGATCACCATCCCGGATAACGCCAACTCGATCCGCAATATCATGCAGCTCAACCTGCAGATCCATGACCACGTGGTGCATTTCTATCATCTGCACGCGCTGGACTGGGTGAACCCGGTCAATGCCCTGCGGGCCGATCCCAAGGCGACCTCGGAGTTGCAGCAGATGGTCTCGCCGAGCCATCCCATGTCCTCGCCGGGCTATTTCCGCGATGTGCAGAACCGCCTGAAGAAATTCGTGGAAAGCGGGCAGCTGGGTCTGTTCAAGAACGGCTATTGGGACAACCCGGCCTATAAACTGCCGCCCGAAGCGGATCTGATGGCGACGACCCACTACCTGGAGGCGCTGGATCTCCAGAAGGAAATCGTCAAGGTCCACGCGATCTTTGGCGGCAAGAACCCCCATCCGAACTGGCTGGTGGGCGGGGTGCCGTGCCCGATCAACGTCCATGGCGATGGCGCGACCGGCGCGATCAACATGGAGCGGCTGAACATGGTCAGCTCCATCATCGACAAGTGCATCGAGTTCAACAAGAACGTCTATATCCCGGACGTGATCGCCATTGGCGGGTTCTACAAGTCCTGGCTCTATGGCGGTGGTCTGAGCTCGCAGGCGGTGCTGGCCTATGGGGATATCCCCGAGCATGCCAACAATTTCGACGCGGACCAGCTGCACCTGCCGCGCGGAGCGATCATCAACGGGGATCTGAGCACAGTCCATGACGTGGATGTGCGCGATCCCGAGCAGGTTCAGGAATTCGTCGACCACTCCTGGTATGACTATGGCGAGCCGGGCAAGGGCCTGCATCCGTGGGACGGGGTGACCGAGGCGAAGTTCGAGCTGGGACCGAACCTCAAGGGCACCAAGACCAACATCAAGGAGATCGACGAGGCCGCGAAATACTCGTGGATCAAGGCGCCGCGCTGGCGGGGTCACGCGATGGAGGTTGGACCGCTCTCGCGCTACATCATCGGGTATGCCAAGGGCCACGAGGACATCTCGGAACAGGTCACGGGCCTTTTGCGGACCATGGATCTGCCGGTGAAGGCGCTCTTCTCGACGCTGGGGCGGACCGCGGCGCGGGCGCTGGAGTCCGAGTATTGCGGACGCTTGCAGAAATACTTCTTCGACAAGCTCGTCACCAACATCAAGAACGGCGACGAGAGCACCGCGAATATCGAGAAGTGGGATCCGTCGAGCTGGCCGAAAGAGGCCAAGGGCGTCGGCATGACCGAGGCCCCGCGCGGCGCGCTCGGCCACTGGGTGCAGGTCAAGGATGGCCGGATCGAGAACTACCAATGCGTGGTTCCGACCACCTGGAACGGCTCGCCCCGGGACAAGGACGGCAATATCGGCGCCTTCGAGGCCAGTCTGATGAACACCCCCATGGAGCGGCCCGAGGAGCCGGTCGAGATCCTGCGCACGCTGCACAGCTTCGATCCCTGCCTTGCCTGTTCGACCCATGTGATGTCGCCGGACGGGGATGAGCTGACCACTGTCAAAGTACGCTGAGGGAGGGCGTGATCATGAAAACCGCAGCGATTTACCTGCTGACGGCCGGGGCGGCACTTGCCCATCCCGGCCACCCCGAGGCCGAGGCCGGCGTGATCCATTGGCTCACATCGGTCGACCACCTGCTGGTCGTGGCCGCGCTGGGCTACGCATTCGGGCTGGCCCTGCCGGCCTTGCGGGCGCGGCTTGGCCGCAAGTCGGAATGAGGGGGCTGCCATGAACACCAGCACCCGCACCATCCACAAGCCCAACGCCGAGGTGGAGCCGCTGCCCTCTTCGCGGCTGACCGGGGATGCCACGGCGGAGGATATCGACAGCATCCGCCGCCGCACCTCGGTCTATGTCTACCAGGCCCCTGTCCGGCTCTGGCACTGGATCAATGCGCTGGCCATCGTCGTGCTCTGCGTGACGGGCTATTTCATCGGCTCCCCGCCGCCCACGATGATCATCGGCGAGGCCACGGACCAGTTCGTCTTCGGTTATATCCGCTTTGCCCATTTCGCGGCGGCCATGATCATGACCATCGGCTTTTTCGGGCGGATCTACTGGGCGATGGTGGGCAACCACCATGCGCGGCAGATGTTCTACCTGCCGATCTTCAACCGGCACTGGTGGGCTGAGATCCTGTTCGAGCTGCGCTGGTACATGTTCCTGGAAAAGGAGCCGAAGAAATACGTGGGCCATAACCCATTGGCGCAAGTGGCGATGTTCTTCTTCATGACCGTGGGGCTCAGCTTCATGATCGTCACGGGCTTTGCGCTCTATGCCGAGGGGATCGGCGCGGGCTCGACGCTCGAGAGCATCTTCGGGCCGCTTCTGGTCTGGGTCGGTGGCAGCCAGACGATGCACACGCTGCACCATCTGGGGATGTGGGCGATCGTGGTCTTCGCGATCATCCATATCTACGCGGCGATCCGCGAGGATATCATGTCACGCCAATCCATGGTTTCGACGATGATTTCCGGGCATCGGACCTTCAAGGATGACCGCCCCGAGTAAGGTGGAATCATATCCCCCCAGAGGGCGTCCTTCGGGGCGCCCTTTTCTGTTGTGGCATCAAAGCATCCGTCTGATCCACAAAGTGGAAAGAAACTTTTCATGCTAATTCCGGAAAAACACAGGAATTGCATGCAATAGTATCCTGAAATCAAGGGTTTGAGGTGGTGCGGCAGAAAGTCTGCCTGACAACTTCCGCGCAACTGACAACGCTTTGAACATTCGCGGTAGAAATCGGAAACAAACAAACCGGTCTGCGGGGGGAATTGACAGAATGACACAGCGTGTGCTGATCCTCGGGATCGGAAATGTGCTTTGGGCGGATGAAGGCTTTGGCGTGCGCGCCGTAGAGGAGCTGGCCCGCCGGTGGAAATTTCCTGACCATGTCACATTGCTCGATGGCGGGACGCAGGGGCTCTACCTGTTGCCGTTTCTCGAAGAGGCGGATGTGCTCTTGGTCTTTGACGCGGTGGATTACGGGCTGGAGCCCGGCACCATCAAGGTGGTCGAGGATGACGAGGTGCCCCGCTTCATGGGCGCCAAGAAGATGAGCCTGCACCAGACCGGATTTCAGGATGTGATCGCCACGGCGCAACTGATGGATCAGTGCCCGAGAAGCTGTGCCTGATCGGGGTGCAGCCGGTCGAGCTGGAGGATTACGGCGGGGGTCTGCGCCCGCTGGTGGCCGAGCGGATCGCCCCGGCCATTGAGATCGCGCTGGACTACCTGGCGCGCCACGGGGTCACGGCGGAACCCGGCCAGAGTGCTGCGGACCTGCTGGCGGACCCGGCGATCCTGCGCGATGCCTATGAAGCCGGTCGCCCCTCCGAGGAGGAGGCCTGCCGCACGGGCGATGCCCGGTTCTTCCCGGCGGGAGCCTGAGCCCATGTGCCTCGGCGTCCCCATGCAGGTGATCTCGATCGACGGGATTGCCGCCCAATGCAGCGATGGCCAGCGCGAAGAGCTGATCGATATCTCGCTCACCCCCGACGCGATCCCCGGCGTCTGGCTGCTGACCTTTCTCGGGGCATCGCGCGAAGTGCTCGACGCGGATGAGGCGGCCAAGATCTCGGCGGCGCTGGGTGGTCTGAGATCGCTCATGGCCGGAGACGGGCTGGGCGATGCCTTCGCCGATCTCGAGGCGCGCGGCCCGCAACTTCCCCCCCATCTCGCCGCGGCGGCAGCCGCTGGCAAAACCACAGGATAATCCCCATGGCCTTTTTGATCACACGATTGACCGACGAGCTGGGCTGGGCACGGCTGGAGGATCTCGGCGCGTTCGAGGCGCTGCTTGCCGCGCCCGGGGCGCATTGCGTCTTTGCCCCCGGCGATCCCGCACGCAACCTCGAGAGCACGGATGTGGCGGTGATCCTGCCCGAGATCCGGCAGGCCTTTCAGAACCGGTTCGACGTGGCCATCGCCACCCCGGCGGTGGAGCAGGACATCCTCAAGGCGGCGGGCGTGTTCAAGACGCCGAGCCTGATCTTTTTCCGCGATGGCGCCATGATCGGCGCGATCCCCAAGGTGCGCGACTGGGACGATTACATGGCCCGCGTCACTCGCATCCTGCAACTTGAGACCGCCTGAGGAGGGCGCCATGGCACAGAACTTTCACCTGCCGCCCACCGGGTTTGGCCCCGGCTCGCAACCCGATCCCAGCGAGGGGCCCGAGCTCGAATACATGCCGCTGCCCTCGGGGATGCGGACCTATTCCACCCATCTGCCCGAGATCGACGAGATCGAAGCGGATGTCGGCACCGCCCTGCGGATGCTGGCCGAGATGGCGGATGCCGCTGACCGGGTCGGGCTTGGCGGTGCGCCCGAGCAGTTCGACCTGCGGCCGCTGGACGGGCCGAACCGGGCGCTGATGGCCGAGACCATGGGCGATGGCGAGGTGTCGATGAAGCTGCGCGGGGTGCCGGCGCTAGCCGTGCAGGAAAGCGTCTTTGCCGGTGTCTGGCAGATCAAGGGCGCGGAGGTCGATCTGATCGAGATCGCGCCCGTGCCGCAGGCCGCGCGGGACCGGGCCTTTGACCCGGTGGCCCCGGCGCTTGGCACCGATGCGCCGCTGACCGCGCAGGTGGTGAATGCCCCGGCGCTTCTGGCCGAGCTGCGCGACAAGTCCGCCGCTTTCGGGCCGGGGGTCGAGACCCATGTGGTGAACCTGACCCTGCTGCCCCATACGGAGGCCGATCTCGACTGGCTGGCCGCGACGCTCGGGACGGGCTCGGTCGATGTGCTCAGCCGGGGCTATGGCAATTGCCGGGTGACGGCCACGGCCACGCCCCATGTCTGGCATGTGCAGTTCTTCAACTCGATGGATACGCGCATTCTGGATACCTACGAAGTAGGTGCCATGCCCGAGGTCGCGCTGGCCGCCTCCGAGGATCTGATCGACAGTGCCGAGCGCCTGCGCGAAGTGCTGGAGGCGATCCGATGAGCACGGCACAGGGCATGACCCCCGGGTTCGAAGGCTCCTATATGGGGGCGGATGCCAAGATCAGCGCCCAGGCGGTGATGGAGTGCAAGATCTGCTGGACCCCCTATGATCCGGCCGAGGGCGACGAGCATCGTCAGGTCCTGCCGGGCACACCTTTCAGCGCGCTGCCCGAGGATTGGTCCTGCCCCAATTGCGACGCGCCCAAGGAGCAGTTTCTGGTTCTGGACGATCCGGGCTCGGTCGCCGCCGAGACCTCCGCCCATATGGAGGAGGCCGTGCGCGCTCTCGTGGCGGATTTCACCGAGATCTATCATGCCAAGATGCGCGACGTGCCGATCATCAACAAGGCGCTCCATGTGGAGGCCGTGGGCTTCCGCGGCCATGGGACGGGCTATCTCGGCGTGCTGGTGTCGCCCTGGTTCATGAACCTCGTTCTGCTGCCCGGGCGCGAGGAGGATTGGGCCGACCTGACCCCCGGCGCCAAGGAGAACCACGATTTCCCCTCGGGCACCTATGAGTTCCTGCACAACACGCGCGAGACCGTGGGGGGCTACAAGGCCTGCTCGCTCTTCTCGCCGATGGAGGCTTTCAACAGCCAGATGCAGGCGCTGGATACGGCCCGCGCGGTGATGGTTGCGCTCTTTGACGAGAACAACCGGGCCGAGACCGACCGCGCCGCCGAGATCCGCGCGACCCGGCAGGCCGAGCTTGATGCGGTGGCCGAGGCCGAAGCGGCGGCGGATGCAGAGACCGAGGCGGAGGCCAAGGCCCGCGCGGTGGCCGAGACCGAGGCCGCCAAGGCCGCGATCCTTGCCGAGGCCCCATCGCGCCGGGCGGTAATTTCCGGTGGTCTGGCCGGGGGCGAGAGCTGAGATCATGGCGGGCACCGGGCTGCAGTTGCACTGGACCGAGGCAGGCGCCCCCCCGCGCCTGATCCCCGGGGCTGCGATGCCGATCGGGGCCTACCTGTCCGGGCGGCCCGCCGAGGAGGCCGCCGTGCTGCTGCCCCGGATCTTCAATGTCTGCGCGGTGACCCAGCGGGTGGCGGCGCGGCTGGCGCTGGACCTGCCGCCCCTGCCGGGCGAGGGGCAGGCGCTCCATGCCGAGATCCTGCGCGAGCATGTGCTGGTCTTTGCCCTGCGCTGGCCCGGCCATCTGGGGCTCTCTGCCCGCCCCGAGCTGCTCCACCTGGCGGGGGAGGGCTTGCGCGCGGCGCTGTTTGGTCCGGACCCGCTGCCCCATACGCTGACGAGCTTTCTCGACCTGTTGCGCAATGCGGATGCGCCGGGGCTAGCGGTGCTGCGCCGGATCGAGGCGCAGTTCGGGCCGGGCGATGCGGTCTGCGCGCCGCTGCCCCTGGCCGGCACCGGCGATCCATTCAACGGCGCCGCGTGTGAGAACTCGGCGGCCGGGCGGCGGGGCGATCATCCGCTGCTGAGTGACATCGAAGGGTTCTATGGCCGTGGCCCCCTCTGGCGTGCGACGGCCCGGGCGCTGGAGGCCGAGGCGCTGGCCCAGGGCTGGCAGCCCCGCGCGCGCCGCCGTGCCGATGGCACCGCCGAGGTTGCCGCCGCGCGTGGTACGTATTTCTGTCGCGCCCGTTGCGATGCGCAAGGTCGGGTCACGGAGTTTGCCCGTGCGACCCCCACGGATCACGGCACCGCTCCGGAGGGCCCGATGCATCAGGCCCTCGCGCGGCTGAACACCCCGACGCGGGCGCGGGTCGGCCTGCTGCTGGCGATCCTCGACCCTTGCGCCCCCGTTGCCGAACAACCGGAGCCCGCCCATGCATGAGATGTCCCTCTGCGAAGGGATCCGCGGCATTGTCGAGGATCAGGCCCGGACCCACAGCTTTGACCGGGTGACGCGGCTGCGGCTCGAGATTGGGCGCTTTGCCGGTGTCGAGAAGGAGGCCCTGCGCTTTGCCTTCGAAGTGGTCATGCGCGGCTCGCCCGCTGAAAACGCGGCGCTGGAGCTGATCGACCTGCCGGGGGTCGCACTTTGTTATGACTGCATGAGCGAAAAAGAGATCAATGACCGCCTGGACCCCTGTCCGGATTGCGGCAGCGGCAAGATGATGCCCCAGGGTGGGGATGAGATGCGGATCAAGGATATGGAGGTGGCTTGAGATGTGCACGGTATGCGGATGCGACGGCGATGGGGCCAAGATCGAGGCGGGCGGGCACAGCCATGCCCATGGACAGGATCATCACCATCATCACCACCACCACGGTCACGACATCCATTTCGGCGAGGGCCCTGCCGGGGTGGAAGTGCCGGGAATGAGTCAGGAGCGGCTGATCGAGATCGAGACCAGCATCCTGTCCAAGAACGACGCCTATGCGGACCAGAACCGCGCAAAGCTCGCCGAGCTGAGCACGCTGGCGCTGAACCTTGTCTCGTCGCCCGGTTCGGGCAAGACGACGCTGCTCTGCAAGACGATCCAGGCGCTGGGCGATCAGCCGCTGGCGGTGATCGAGGGCGACCAGCAGACGAGTGCGGATGCAGACCGGATCCGCGAGACCGGTGCCCGGGCGGTGCAGGTCAATACGGGCAAGGGCTGTCATCTGGACGGGCATATGGTGGGCCATGCGCTGGAGCATCTGGCGCTGGATCCGGGTGCGATGCTGTTCATCGAAAATGTCGGCAACCTTGTCTGCCCGGCGGCGTTCGATCTGGGCGAGGACGCCAAGGTCGCGATCCTGTCGGTGACCGAGGGCGAGGACAAGCCTCTGAAATACCCGGATATGTTCACGGCCTCCAGGCTCGCGATCCTGAACAAGATCGATCTTGCGCCCTATTGCGATATCGA
Source organism: Dinoroseobacter sp. S124A (assembly GCF_049801015.1). Classification (NCBI taxonomy): domain Bacteria; kingdom Pseudomonadati; phylum Pseudomonadota; class Alphaproteobacteria; order Rhodobacterales; family Roseobacteraceae; genus Dinoroseobacter; species Dinoroseobacter sp. S124A. The sequence goes on from NZ_JBNAGD010000007.1 coordinate 90,402, forward strand.
TCTCGACCTGATCGAGACGAACCTGCGCCGGGTCAACCCGGAGATCGAGATCCTGCGCGTCTCGGCCCGCACGGGCGAGGGCATGGACGACTGGATCGCCTGGCTGCACCGCGCGCTGGCCGCCAAGACCGCGACCGCGGCGGCGGCGGAATGACCAAGGCACCGCCCCTGCCAGCGGTGCTGCTCGTCGATGACGAGGCGCATTCGCTGACCTCCATGCGGATGGCGCTGGAGGATGAGTTCGAGATCTTCACCGCGCCTGACGCAGAGACGGCCTGGGACATCCTCGAGCGCGAGTGGATCCAGGTGATTTTCTGCGACCAGCGGATGCCCGGGAAGACGGGGGTCGAGCTTCTGTCGGATGTGCGCGAGCGCTGGCCTGAAACCGTGCGGATCATCATCACCGGCTATACGGATGGCGAATCCATGGTCGCGGCGATCAATGAGGCGGGGATCTATCAATTCGTTCCCAAGCCCTGGCATCCCGACCAGCTTCTGATGGTGGCCCGGAATGCTGCCGAACTTTTTTCTCTGAGCCGTGACAATGAGCGGATGAGCCTTGAGATGCGCTATCTCGGGACCACGGCACAGACCAAGCTGGACAAACAGCGCGCCGCTCTGCGCGAGGGGATGGGGTTCGAGACCATCCTCCGCGCGACCAACTCTCCCACCAACGAAACCGTGGCCCAGGCGCGGCAATTCGCGAGTTTCGATGTGCCCGTGCTGCTGACGGGCGAGGTGGGAACAGGCAAGACCGATCTGGCGCGGGCGATGCATTACGCCTCCCTGCGGGCGGATCGCCCCTTCTACGCGTTCAACTGCGCGGGCCTGCCGGATGCGTTTCTGGAGGCCGAGCTTTTTGGCGCGCGCCGCGGCGCGCTGGAGCATTCCAATGCCAACAAGATCGGGCTTTTGCGCAAGGCCGATCAGGCGACGCTCTATCTCGGCGGGATCGACACGCTCAGCCCGGAATTCCAGCTCAGGCTGACCCGGGTGCTGAGCGAGGGCGCGTTCCAGCCCGTGGGCGCGACGGAGGTGCAGACCACCAACGTGCGGCTTCTGGCCGGGACGCACAAGGATCTGCGCGCGATGATGGCCGAGGGCCGGTTCCGGAGCGATCTGTTCTACCTGCTGGCCTCGACCGAGCTGACCATGCCGCCCCTGCGGGCGCGGCCCGGGGACATCTCGATCCTTGCGACCCATATGCTGTTCGAAGCGGCCAGCCAGCATGGCAAGAAGGTCCGCGGCTTCACCGATGGCGCGCTGTCGTTCCTGGAAAACTACGACTGGCCCGGGAACCTGCGCGAGCTGGAAAACGAGGTCACGCGGATGCTGATCTTTGCTCAGGAGGATGTGCTGGGGGCCGAGCTGATCTCGCGCCATATCCTGCAGACCGCTCCGGGCGAGGGGTCGGATGACCGGATGGCGGATCCCGCGGCGATGACCGATGGCTCGCTCAAGGATCGGGTCGAGCTGATCGAGATGCGCATCCTGCGCGAGACGCTCACGCGGCTGAAATGGAACAAGAGCCGGGCGGCGGCGGAACTGGGGCTGAGCCGTGTCGGCTTGCGCGCCAAGCTCGACCGCTACGGCATCACGCCCGCGCCGGAGACCACCGCGCGCGAGCTGGACTGAGGAGGAAACCCAATGTGTCTAGGAATTCCGGGCCAGATAACGGCCATCACCGACCCCGAGCGCCTAATGGCGCAGGTCGATGTGTCGGGCGTGAAGCGCGAGGTCAATGTGGCCTGCGTCGCGGGCAACCGACCGCTTGAGGAGCTGATCGGGACCTGGGCGCTGATCCATGTGGGCTTCGCCATGAGCGCGATTGATGCCGACGAGGCCGCCAAGACGCTGGAGGCCTTGCGCGAACTGGGTGAGGCCCAGGAAGAGATCGAGGCCATGCAGGCCTCCAATGCCATGCTCGCCGGGGAGGGTGCGCGATGAAATATGTTCAGGAATTCCGGGATCCCAAGGCGGCCAAGGGCGTGCTCGCAGCAATTGAAAAAGTCTGCGACGAGATCGGTGCGACCGCCGAGAAACCCGTCCACATCATGGAAATCTGCGGTGGGCACACCCACGCGATCTTTCGCTATGGGCTCGACAAGCTGACCCCGCCGGGGATCGAGTTCATCCATGGGCCGGGCTGCCCGGTCTGCGTGCTGCCCATGAGCCGGGTCGATGAATGCGTGGAGCTGGCCGAACGTCCGGAGGTGATCTTCACAACCTTTGGTGATGCCATGCGCGTGCCGGGGACCCGCAAGTCCCTGCTCCAGGCCAAAGCCGATGGGGCGGATATCCGCATGGTCTATTCCCCGCTCGACGCGCTGGAGCTGGCGCGGCGCAACCCGGATCGCGAGGTGGTGTTCTTTGGGCTGGGCTTTGAGACCACGACGCCCTCGACCGCGCTGAGCATTCAGGCCGCCGCGCGCGAGGGCCTCACGAATTTCAGCGTGTTCTGCAACCACATCACCGTGCCGCCCCCGATCAAGGCGCTGCTCGATGATCCGCATATGGTGCTCGACGGGTTTGTCGGGCCGGGCCATGTGAGCATGGTGATCGGGATCCATCCTTATGACTTCATCGCCGAGGAGTATGGCAAGCCGCTGGTGGTGGCCGGGTTCGAGCCGCTGGATCTGTTGCAATCGGTGCTCATGGTGCTGGAGCAGATCCGCGACGGGCGCGCCGAGATCGAGAACCAGTATGCCCGTGTGGTGCCCGAACATGGCAACCCGGTGAGCCTTGCGGCGATTGCCGATGTCTACGAGCCGCGCCCGACGTTCGAGTGGCGCGGGCTGGGCGAGATCGATGCGAGCGGTCTGCGGATCCGCGCGGCCTATGCGGCGTTCGACGCGGAAGAGAAGTTCGAGATCGGCTATGGCGCCGAGCGCCGTGTGGTCGAAGAGATCGAGGGCTGCGAATGCGGGGCGGTGATGACCGGGCGGATGAAGCCCGTGCAATGTCCGCAATTCGGCCGGGGCTGCACGCCGGAGATGCCTTTGGGCGCGCTGATGGTCAGCTCGGAAGGGGCCTGTGCGGCCTATTACCAGTATGGCGGGGCCCGGGCGCTGGACCCTGTGGCGGCGGAGTAGGGGGCTCTGCCCCCGCGCGCGATGCGCGCTCCCCCGGAGTATTTGACGAACAATGAGAAGGTGGGCGCGATGACGGCCAAGAGCTTGCGCGACACGGCGGTGACCCTGTCCCATGGGGGCGGTGGCAAGGCGATGCGGGATCTGATCGAGGTGGTGTTCACCTCGGTCTTCGAGCCCGACGGGATGGAGGATCAGGCCCGTTTGACCGCCGATGCGCTGGCCGAGCCCGGCGCGCAGCTGGCCTTCACCACGGACAGTTTCGTGGTCGATCCGGTGGAGTTCCCCGGCGGAGATATCGGCAAGATCGCGGTCTGCGGGACGGTGAATGATCTGGCGGTGGGCGGGGCGCAGCCGCTGTGGCTTTCGGCTGCGTTTATTCTTGAGGAGGGGGTGGAGATCGCCTTGGTGCAGCGGGTGGTTGCCTCCATGGCGCGGGAGGCGGCGGCAGCCGGGGTGCGCATCGTGACCGGCGATACCAAGGTGGTTGGGCGCGGCTCGGCGGACAAGATTTTTGTGACCACCTCGGGGGTCGGGGTCATCCCGCCGGGACGGGATCTGGCGGCGGGGCATGTGCGCCCCGGGGATGTGGCGATCGTGAACGGCGTGCTGGGCGACCATGGCGCGACGATCCTCGCGGCGCGCGGAGATATGGCGCTGAGTTCAGAGATTTCCTCGGATTGTCAGTCGCTCAACGGGTTGATGGAGGCGGTTCTGGCTGCCGCGCCCCATGCGCGGGCCGCGCGGGATGCGACGCGGGGCGGTCTGGCCTCGGCGCTCAACGAGATTGCCGAGGCGGCGGGCGTGGGCGTGGTGCTGGAAGAGACGGCGATCCCCATGCGCGACGAGGTGCGCGGCACTTGCGAGATCCTCGGGCTCGATCCGCTTTATCTCGCCAATGAGGGCACGCTGGTCGTCTTTGTCCCCGAGGCGGAGGCGGCCGCCGCACTGGCCGCCATGCAAGCCACCGAGGCCGGGCGCGCGGCCTGCATCGTCGGGCGCGCGGTGGCCGAGCATCCAGGACGCGTGGTCATGACGACCCTGTTCGGCGGCACGCGGATCGTCGATATGCTTGTGGGCGAGCAGTTGCCGCGCATCTGCTGATCAGCGTTCCGAAACCGGCGCGCGATAGACATAGGCGGTGTATTCATAAAGGTCGTAATCCGCGCGCAGGATCACCCGCCGCCCGGCCAGCCCGTAGAGCCAGCGCAACAGCGCGTCGCTTTCCACGTGGAAGAGGTCGTCGCGCTGCCAATCGACCACGGCGGACATGACGTTGAAGGCCATGCCGACGCGGGTCATGCCCCACATGGCGGTGGTGGTGGCGCGCAGGAAGGCCCACATTTCCTCATGGCTGAGGCTGTCCTTGACGGTGAAGAGCCCGTTGGCGACCACATAGTCGAAGGATCCCGGCGCGGGGTCGCGCAGGATGTCGTGACGCTGGAACTGCGCGGGGTCGTGTTTGGCCTGCGCGGCGGTGATCGCGCTGTCGGAAATGTCGAGGCCGAGATAGCGCCGGGGCGGCTGGCCGGCTGCGGTCAGGTGATCGAGAAACGCGCCCGTGCCGCAGGCCAGATCGCAGAGGTCCTTCATCCCGCCCTCCGGGGCCAGCGCGCGCATCACCTGAAACCGGGTTTGCCGGTCGGCCTCGTTCGGCCAGCCTGCGCCCTGGGCGGTGTCGCCATGATCCGCGAGGCGGGTGTCGTAGTAGCGCTGCAGCGCCTCGGGGCTGTGATCCATCATCAGAGGGCCTCCTGGGGCGGGGGCAGCGCGGCACGTTCGGCGCGCAGTGCATCATGGGGTTCTGTCGACAGGGCATGGAGGAGCGAGACCCGCGGGCCCGCATAGGGTTCGAGAAAGGCAAGCCCGAGCCCCTTGGCCCGGAACGCGGCGGGGCTGTAGAGCTCGCGTCCGCCGGGCAGGTTCACATAGGTGGTCGCCTCCACCGCCCTGGCCGCGGCCATCACCCGGTCCTGACCGCGCAGATTCGAGGGCAATGCGAGGGTCGAGCTGCGCAGGAAGGGCGTCTCGATCCCCAGCATGGTACAGGCGCGCCGGAGCTGTCCCTCCAGATAGGTGGTCACGCCTTGCGCGAACGGGGCCGCGAGCGTCTCTGCCATCTCGGCCGAGAGCCAGGGCAGGGCGGCGCAGCGCTCGGCCCAGAGCGTGGGGGCGTCGTCAGCGAAGGCGAGGTCCGCGATGCGGGTGTCCCGCGGCTGGCGCGACAGCGGCAGGGTGAGCCAGCCCCCGTCCGGCAGGGGGGCGCGGTGGATCCGTCCGCGCCGAGGAAACTGCACGCAGTCGAAGAGCACGAAGAGGTCTACCGACGCGATCAGGTGGAAATAGAGCGGGTAGGGGTAGAGATAGGGCTGCATCACCGCGACCCGCATCAGGACCCGCCCGCCTCGGCGGCTGCGCGTGCGGCGCGACGGGCCAGGGCCTCGGCCCGCCGGTCCTCGAAAATCCCGTGGGCGGTTCGAACGCTGCCGGCCTCGGTCATCGCGGCGAGGTCTTCGGGCGTGTAGAACTGCCGGTCGAATTCCGCACGCAGCCCGCCCGCCCGGTAGATCTCGAGCCAGCGCCGCCAGTGCCAGGCGATGTTGCCGCTATGGGCGTCGTCATACCGGTCGAAGACATGGGCGATGTTCTGCACCTTGCGCTCGAAGCGCGCATAGGTGGTGAAGGGCAGATGGGCCACGACGATATCCTGCCCCCGGGCCCGGCGCAGCAGGCTTTCATCCGCAGTGGCGACCTGATGCATGCCCAGCCCATAGCTTTGCACGGTTTCGGGGCGCACCATCAGCTTGGGCCCGATCCGGTGGGTGACCCAGCGCAGGTCGGGATCCTCGGCCATGGCCTGACGCGAAAGCGGGGTGCGCGCCACCAGCAGGGGCAGATCGCGCAGCCCTGCATCCGTGCCGAGCGGGTCCAGCGCCACGGGCCCCACAGGCAAGGCCGCGTTGAACCGTTCGACCACGACCACGTCATGGTTTTCCAGCGCGCGGGTCTGGCGCAGATCGCCATTGCGCGGCAGCCAGAATTCATCCGGATCGGTGACCATCAGCCAGTCCGACCCGTCCCGCGCGACGACCGGGCCAAAGACCGGCCCGTCCAGCTGCAGCGCCTCGGACAGGATCTGCGTGCGGGGGATCGGGTGGACCTGATCATGGGCGGCGCAGAGATCCGCGATGACCTGCGCGGTGCCATCGGTGGACCCGTCATCCATGATGTTCACCGAATACACGCCCCCCCGCAGCAATTGCCGCACGGCGAGCGCGAGGACATCGGCTTCGTCCTTGACCCAGATGACGACACTGATTTTCATGGATTGCGCGCAGCCCCAGTTTTCCGACGCCAATGGTCGGGCCTTGCGTGATCATACGGCCCATGCCGGGTTACTCAAGCCGCGCGGGGCACGTGATCTGTTTGCAATATCGGTGGGTTTCGAGGCAGGTTACGTCATACGTCCCACGCGCGCCCATTTCGGCGCCCGTCCGTCGGACAGATCAACGGAGTGCCATGACCTCGGATCTGCGCAAAGTCTGCGACCCGCTCCTGCCGACCGCGCAGGAGATCATGGGCTATCTCGATGTGCCGGACCGCAATCGCTGGTATGCCAATCGCGGTGAGCTGGTGCAGCGGCTGGAGACGCGGCTGTCCAAGGCGCTGGGCGCGGATCGGGATGTGGTGACCACCGCCGCCTCGGGCACGGCCGCGCTGGAGGCGTCGATCATGGCGACCGCCGGGCGCGCCACGGCGGAGAAGCCTCTGGCCCTGCTGCCGTCCTACACCTTTGCGGCCACGGCCCTTGCCGCCGATCGGTGCGGCTACACCCCCTACTTCGTCGATGTCGACCCGCAGAGCTGGGCGCTTGACCCCGCAGCGCTTGCCGACCATCCGGTCCTGGCGCAGGCGGGCGTCGTCCTGGTGGTGGCCCCTTACGGACGCCTGCCGGATCTGACCGCGTTCGAGGTGTTTCGGGATCAGTCCGGGGTGCCGGTCGTGGTCGATGCGGCGGCGGCGTTCGAGGCCGTGCTGAGCACCCCTGTCGCCCGATCCTCGTCCTTGCCGATCTGCCTGAGCTTTCACGCGACCAAGACCTTTTCCACCGGCGAGGGCGGCGCCGTGGTCTGGGATACCCAGCCCGGGCGGGAGCTGATCTCGCAAGCGACGAATTTCGGATTTCTGAACTCGCGCGAATGCCGGATGTCGGGCTTCAACGGAAAGATGAGCGAGTATCACGCCGCCGTCGGCCACGCGATGCTCGACATGTATGCGCGGCGCGCGGCGGCCTATGCAGAGGTGTCGCGCGGCTACCGCGCGGCCTTTGACGCGCGCGATGTGCCCGGGCGGCTCTTTGTGTCGCCTGAGGTGAGCTCGGCCTATGCCCTGCTGGAGGCCGAGGATCGCGCCAGTGCCGAGCATCTGCATGCGGTCCTGTCCGGGGCCAGTTTCGGCTGGCGGCGCTGGTACGAGCACGGGCTGCACAACATGGCCCATTTCGCCGCCTGCCCGCGCGATCCGCTGCCGGTGACCGAGGATCTGGGCCTGCGCCTCTTTGGTCTGCCCATGGCGCCGGATCTTGCGCCATCGCTGATCGCGGATGTCGCGGCGTGTGTGGCGCCCGTATCCCCGCCGATTTCGCGGTCTGCGGGGTGAGAATGCGGCCCGATCAGGTGCCCGAGGCGGTCTGGGCGCGGCTGGTCAAGCGCGCGCCGCCCCCCGATGCGGCCAAGCCCATTTCGCTGATCGCGGCGATGCAGATCAAGACAGAGCTGTGCGCCCATCTGCCCGAGGATCAGGCGCTGTCCTGCTACGCGGAACTGATGCGGGACGGGACGGGGTTATCCCTGCGGCGGCTGCCGCTTGGCAGTCTGGGCGCGGCGCTCGAAGAGGCCGCCGAGGGGCTCACCATTGCTCATGACGGGCAGGGCGATCTGCACAACCGGACACCGGTGATCTATGGCCCCGCCTCGGTGCCCGAGATCCGCAACCGCGCGCGGCGGATCCGGTCGGGGTGGCTCCGACAGGCGACGGTTTTCGCACGCTCCGCCATGGTGCTGCACCAGGGGAGGCTGCTCTTTGACGCGCAGGAGGACGAGGCCAGCGCCCTGCCGGTCGAGATGGCGTTCGATCCGGTGATTTTCCGGCGCTGCGGACCGGGTGAGGTGATGTTTCTCGAGGATGACGCGGCGGAGCGGGCGCATCGGATCCCGGAGGCGTTGTCGCTCTTGGGCATCAACACGGTGTCCTTCGGTCATTGGATGATGGAGCAACTTCCGCAGTTTCTCGCCGCCCGTGCCCGGCTCGGGGATCGGCTCGCCCCCGGGGCGGGGCCTCTACCGATCCTGATCGATCAGCACATGCCGCGCCAGCATCGGCAATCCCTGCGCTTTTTCGCCGGGGACCGGGCCATCGAATTGGTCGAAATCCCGCGCGGGCACCGGGTCCATGTGGACCGGCTCTATGCGGTGCAGAACTGGTTCTACGCACCGCACCTGCTGACCACGGATCAGGGGCTCGACATTGCCGCGATCCACCCGACGATCGAGGCCCTGACGGTGCTGTGCCGCGCGGGCAGCGCCGAGATCGCCGCGCGCTTTGCCGCCGCGCCGCCCGCCCTGCCTGCAGGTCTCGGGCAGAGCCGCCGGCTCTTCTGGGCGCGCAAACCCGAGCGTCACCGGGCCATCGACAACTGGGAGGAGGTGGCGGGCTGGCTCACCGAGCGCGGCTATGTCACCTGTTTTCCCGAAGAGCTCAGCTTTGCCGAACAGATGGCCGCGATCCATGGCGCGGACCGGATCGTAGTGCAGAACGGGTCGGGCTCGCTGGGGCTGCTTCTGGCGGCGGCGGGGACGCGGCTGTTGTATCTCAGCCACCCGGACATGTCGCGGCTGGCCATGCAGATCGAGGCCCATGCCCAGACCGGGGTCGAGATGCGGGTTCTGGCCGGGGCGTTTTCGAAACGGACGGATCGCTGGGTGGACCAGTCGAATTACCGGATCGCGGCCGCGGATTTCGACACGGCACTGGGGTGGCTGGACGGCCCCGCCAAGGAGGGTGGATCATGACGCAGACGGATATCGTTCTGTTCGGTGCCGGCGACATGGCGGCGGTCGTGGCCGTGTATATCCGGGCCGAGGCGCCCCATCTGAACATCGTTGGCTATACGCTGGACGATGCCTATTGCACGGCTGAGACCCATGACGGGCTGCCGCTCGTGCCTTGGTCGCAGCTGGAGGCACGGTTCCCGCCCGACAAGGTGCAGTTGCTGGGCCCGCTCACCTATCAGCGGATGAACACGATCCGCCGGGACCGCTACCTCGAAGGCAAGGCGCGGGGCTATGATTTCGCGCGCTTTCTGCATCCGGATTGCCACTATTACGGGGACAGCATCGGCGAGAACTGCGTGATCCTCGAGCGGAACATCATCCAGCCCTTCGCCCGGATCGGGAACAATTGCATCCTGTGGAGCGGCAATCATATCGGCCACCATGTCACCATCGGCGATCACGTCTTCATCTCGTCGCAGGTGGGCGTCGCGGGCTCCACGGTGATCGGGGACGAGTGTCATCTGGCGGGGCAGGTGGCGGTGACCCACGGGCTCAGGATCGGGCGGGCGGCCGCCCTGCTGAATGCCGCGCTGGTCTCGCAGGACGTGCCCGATGAGGGCGTTGTCGTGGGACCTGCTCCCGAGACCAAACCCTTCAAGAGCAGCCGGATGCGCAGGTTGTTGTGAGCGGCCCCGGTGCAGATCGGTGGCAGCGGCGCGGGGTGATCCAGATGGCCCCCGAGCCGGGCGAGGCGGGGTGGCGCAGCCATGCGCAGAACCCCACGCCACTCATTTTTCACGACCGGCGCTGGCGGCTTTACTACGCCGTCCGCGATCAGGAGAACCGGGCGCGCATACTCTGGGTCGATGTGGACCCGCTGGACGAGATGCGGGTGCTGGCGCGCGCGGACACCCCCATCCTGCCGCTCGGGGCGCCGGGCTGTTTCGACAGCGCCGGACAGGGGCCGAGCATGGCCCTGTGGCGGGATGGGCGCGTGCATCTCTATTACATGGGGATGCATCTGCGCCGGGATGTGCCCTATGGGCTGGCCATCGGTCTCGCCACGAGCCCGGACGGTGCAGAGTTCACACGACACAGCACGGGGCCGGTCCTGTCGGTTGGCCCGAAAGACCCCTATTTCGTCTCGCTGGCCCATATCCAGACAGAGCCTGAGGGGTACTCTGCCTGGTACATGAGCGCCACGGGCTGGACCGCGCGTCCGGATGGCCCGGCGGATGCGGATTACGGGCTGCGACGGGCGGTGTCGGAGGACGGGCTGCGCTGGACCCCGCAGGATGTGATGGTCGCGCCGGGCATATCGGCCCTGCCCGAGGGCGGCGGGCTGGCACGCCCGTGGCGGGCGCGGATCGACGGCACCGAGCGGCTCTTTTTCTCCTACCGCGCGCGGAGTGCGTTTCGCACGGACAGTGCTGCGGCCTATCGCATCCTGTCCCTGCCGCTCGACGCGGCGGGGATGCCCGCGGGGCCAGCCGAGCCGCTGGTCTTTGCCAACCCGCCCGGCGCGGAGGATTGGGACGGGTTCATGCAGGCCTATCCCACGGTCCTGCCGCTGGGGCAGGGGCATGTAATGCTCTATAACGGCAATGGTTTCGGCCAGACCGGCTTCGGCTGGGCCACGCGCGGTCTCTAGCGCAGGGCCCGGCGGGGCTCAGGCAAGCTCGTCCACGAATCCCAGACGGGTCAGGGCGCGGGCCGCCGCCTGTGCCATTTCGGCCGTGCCTTCGAGGATCTCTTCGTTCAGGGCGTGGACCAGATCGCTCAGGCGTTTCTGCGCGATCAAATCCCGCAGAAAGTCCCCGATATCGTCATCCCCAAGGGCCAGAATGTCAGTGGCCGCAGGCCGGATATCTTGTTGCATGTGACAGCACCTTTCCGAGAGAAAGCTTCTCCATTCCCCGGTCGGATTTTATCAGAGGCGCGCGTCTTGGGGCGAGTCAATTCAACCCGGACATGAGCGCCTGCGGCGCTCGGACCCACCCGGGCCGCCGGGATGCCTGCCAAAGCGACAAGCCTGCCGCAGAGTCCGACAAGGCCAGGGTCGCGTCCCGCAACATATCGATTCCCTCCGCGCTGCGGGCGGGCAGGGCGGCGGCGGAAATCGCCTCGCCCATTGTGATCTCGAAGGGCTGGCGGGCCTTGTTCAGGGTCTCGTGAAACAGGGTGATGTCCCGCAGGGTCGGGTGGATCCGGTCAAAGAGGTAGAAGAGCGCCGAGTTGCGCGCGCGGATATGGACGGGGATGACGGGGACGTCGAATTTCCGGGCGATCATCGCCGCCGACGCCATCCAGGGACGCTCGAAGAGCCGCAGCCCGCGCCGCTTGGCCAACCGCCCCGAGGGAAAGATCACGCCGAGCCGCCCGGCCTCAAGCGCGCTGCGGGTATAGGCCATGGTCTCGCGCGTTCTGGTCAGGCTGCGCTTCTCGGGCCGCCATTCCACCGGCGCGATGAGTGCGGACATCTGTGGCAGCACCCGCAGGATGTCGGAATTGGCGAAGAAGAAGAGGTCGGGCCGCAACGGCGCCAATACGTGATGCAGGATGATCCCATCGGCGATCCCGGTCGGATGGTTCGCCACGACCAGCGCGGGCCCGTGCAGGGGCAGCGCCTCCAGCCCGCGGACCCGGACATCCCGCGCGAGCAGCTGGCCCATGGTCTCCATGATCTCGGCGGCGGGTTTCGGGGCGAGCCGGGTGCCGAGCGCCACAGTGCGCCGGTAGCCGAGCATCCCGGTCAGCGCGCGCCGCGCCAGGGCCGTGCCCGGACCGGTCCGGAACAACCAGGGCGCACGTTCGGCAATCAGGGGATCCAACCTGTCCTGCATGGGGGTGTTTGAGCAAAGCTTTGCAACAGGGCCGTGACGCTCGGGCCGGATCGGCGGCAAGCGGGGTCTGGTCTTGTCCGCGATCGGCGATACACTGCGCGGCGGGGAAGCTGAGAGGGTGTTATGCCGAACAAACGCATCTCCGCTGCGGCCGCAGCGGATCTGATTCGCGATGGGGATACCGTCACCACATCCGGGTTCGTCGGGATCGGCGTACCCGAAGAGCTGCTGGCCGCGCTCGAGACGCGCTTTGCCGAGACCGCGACGCCGCGGGACCTGACGCTGCTCTTTGCGGCGGGGCAGGGCGATGGCAAGACGCGGGGCCTGAACCGTCTGGGGCAGGAGGGGCTGCTGTCGCGGGTCGTGGGCGGGCATTGGGGCTTGATCCCCAAGGTCGCGGCCCTCGCCACGGCGGGCAAGATTGCCGCCTATAACCTGCCGCAAGGCGTGATCAGCCATCTCTATCGCGACATCGCGGCGGGGCGGCCCGGCACCCTGACCCGGGTGGGCTTGGGCACCTTCGTGGATCCGCGCCTGCAGGGGGGCAAGATCAACGACGCCACGCCCGAAGATATCGTCTCGGTCATGGAGATCGGCGGCGAGGAGCATCTGTTCTACAAGGCGATGCCGATCCAGGTGGCGCTGTTGCGGGGGACGTCGGCGGATCCGGAGGGCAACATCTCGATGGAGCGCGAGGCGCTGGTCATCGACAATCTGGCCCAGGCCATGGCGGCCAAGAATTCCGGCGGCGTGGTGATCGTGCAGGTCGAACAGATGGTGGCGCGTGGCGGGCTCAATGCGCGCGACGTGGTGATCCCCGGCGCACTGGTGGATGCCGTTGTCGTTGCCCGGCCCGAGAACCACCACCAGACCTTTGCTACGCCCTATAGCCACGCCTTTTCCGGGCAGTTCCGGGTCGAGGCCGACGCCGCGCCTGAGATGCCCCTGACCGTGCGCAAGGTCATCGCCCGGCGCGCGGCTTTCGAGCTGCCGATCAATGGTGTGGTCAATCTCGGGATCGGGATGCCCGAAGGGGTGGCCGCCGTGGCCGGGGAAGAGCGGCTTCTGCCCCATCTCACCCTGACCGCCGAGCCGGGCGTGATCGGCGGGCAACCGGCTTCGGGGCTCGATTTTGGGGCGGCGATCAACACCGATGCGATCGTTCCGCAGGGCGCGCAGTTCGATTTCTATGACGGGGGCGGGCTCGACATCGCCGTGCTCGGCATGGCCGAGGTGGATCGGTCGGGCAATGTGAATGTCTCGCGGTTCGGGCCTAAGCTGGCCGGGGCGGGGGGCTTTATCAATATCAGTCAGAACGCCCGCGCGGTGGTCTTTGCCGGGACGTTCACCTCCGTTGGGCTCGATATGGCCGTGAGCGATGCGGGGCTCGCATTGCGCAGCGAGGGGCGGGTGGCCAAGTTCGTGGACGCGGTGGAGCAGGTCACCTTCTCCGGCCCGCTGGCCGCTGCCGCGCGCAAGCCCGTGCTCTATGTCACCGAGCGGGCGGTGTTCCGGCTGCGCGGGGATGGGCTGGAACTGATCGAGATCGCGCCGGGCATGGATCTGGAGCGGGATATCCTCGCCCATATGGCCTTCCGCCCCCATATCGCGCCGGATCTGGCCCAGATGGATGGACGGATTTTCCATGAGGCGCCGATGGAGCTGCGCGTGGATCTGCTGCATCTGGATCTGGGGGATCGTATGGCGCTTTCGCCGGATCGCAAGCAGCTGTTCCTGAATTTCGAGAAGATGCGCGTGCGGGGGGCTGCCGATGTGGCGCGGGTGCGCGAGGGGGTCGAGGCGCTTTGCGCGCCGCTGGGCCACCGGGTCGATGTGATCGTGAATTACGATGGTGCGCGGATCGATGAGGACATCCAGGAGGCCTGGGTTGCCATGGTCCACGGGCTCGAGGACCGGTATTACGGAACCGTCACGCGCTATTCGGGATCGGCCTTCATGCGCATGAAGCTGGGCGATGCCTTTGCTCGCGAGGTCCGCCCCCATGTGTTCGAGACCGCGGCCGAGGCGCGGGCGTTTCTTTCCGGGGCGAATGCGGCGCTCTGATCCGGATCGCGGATGCTTTTGCGCTTGAGTTTCAGGCTGGTCCGCGCGAGGTCAGCAGGATCAGGGAAAGAGGCGGAACATGCGGTACAAGGCGGTGGTGTTTGATCTGGACGGTACGCTGGTCGACAGCGCGCCGGACATGCGGCGGGCGATCAACGGGATGCTCGAAGAGCGCGGGCGCCGGACGCTGACCCTGCCCGAGGCGGTGAGCTTCGTCGGCTCGGGGGCGCGGATCCTTGTGCAGCGCAGCCTGCGCGCGACCGGTGGGATCGCCGATGAGGAAGCCGGTTTGGCGCGGTTCCTCGAGCTCTACGAGACCGGGGTGGACCACGAGACGACGATTTATCCGGGTGTGATGGAGATGCTGGGCGATCTGCGCGCGGCAGGTTTGGCCCTGGCGCTGTGCACGAACAAGCCCGAGGGGCCGGCGCGGGTGCTTTGCGACCATCTGGGGCTGTTGCCGTTTTTTCCGGTGCTGGTCGGAGGGGATACCCTGCCCGTGCTGAAGCCGGATCCCGCGCCCCTGCACCACGCGATTGCGGGCCTGGGGGTGGCGCCTGAGGATGTGCTCTATGTCGGGGATAGCAGTACGGACTATGCAACGGCGCAAGCGGCCGGGATCGATTTCGTCTTCGTGGAAGGCGGCTATCAAAGCCGCCCGATCCCGGATTTCGCGCCGACCTATCAGGTGGCGCGCCCTGCGCTGGTGGGGCCGCTGGTCCTGAACGGTTGAGGCCGGGCGGGTCGGCGCGGTCCACATGTGGACCGCGCGGTCGCGCGTCGCTCAGGCGCTGATCTCGGCAGCATCCTGAGCGAGGCTCACCGGCAGGCCGGTCGCGATCGAGCGCTGGGCGGCCAGACCCATTTCCACCGCGCGCCAGCCGTCATGGGCGCTGACCTCCGGTGCGTCGGCTTCGCCGCGCAAAAGCGCCAGGAACTTCTGGTGCTGGTAGAAGGTCGCGCCGTTATGGTCGCCCGCCTCTAGCAATCTAGGGTCCACCGGGACCTCGAGCACTTCGGGGCGTTGCGGGCTGCGCGGGCTGATCTCAAGCTGCGGGACCGGTGCGGGGCCGAGATCCGCGGGCCAGAAGCGGCCGGGGCCGGGGACGCGGGCCTCGATCTTGCCTGCCGGGCCCACGGCGCTCAGTTCCTCCTGATAGCGCGCGCCCTCGGCATACATGCAGAGCTCCAGCATGGCGCGGGCGCCGCTTTCGAACTCGCAGATGGCATAGCCCGCATCGAGGATATCCGGAGATTGCCCACCATAGACCTCGCCGCGGTGGTTCAGCACCGGGGCTGCGCTCGCCATGATCCGTGTGGGTTCGGATTTCAGGGCAAAACGCATCAGGTCGAAGAAATGACAGCATTTCTCGACAAAGGTGCCGCCGGTATAGCGGTTGAAGCGGTTCCAGTCGCCGACCTTCTGCAGAAACGGGAAGCGATGCTCGCGGATCGAGAACATCTGAACGCCGCCGGTCACGGGATCGAGCCGGTCGAGGAAGGCGGCGATGGGCGGCATGTAGCGATACTCCATCGCGACCCAGACCGGGGCGGGGTAGCGCGCAAAGAGCGCTTTGACCCGGGGCAGGTCTGCGGGATCCGTATAGAGCGGCTTTTCCACCAGCAGGGGCAGGGGGCGGGTCGCGGCGATTTCGGCCACCTGTTCCATATGGCGGAAATTGGGGCTGGCGATCACCAGCGCATCGAGCGCTGGCATCGCAAGCATCTCGCTCAGGCTCGATGCGCGCACCGCACCGGGGGCCAGCGCAAGGGCGGCCTCGGCCATCTCCTGGTCCGGCTCGAAGAGCGCGACAGCCTCGGCCCCGGGTAGGAGCGCGAGATTGCGCAAATGCTCCTGTCCCATCATGCCACAGCCGATCAGGCCGTACCGGATTACGTCAGTCATGGGTGTCTTCCGTCATTGGGCCCGTCTCTCGGGCCGCTTCGTTCAGGCGTTGCACGTAATGCGCGCAGGTCCCATCGAACCAGGTGCGCGAGTATTCCACGGGCGCCCCGGGGCCGCCCCAGGCGAACCGTTCCACATAACCCGCCGTGGTCCCGGGTGCGGGCAGGGCCGCGGGCGTCCAGTCCGGAAAGGGCGCGAGCCGCACCCGGTCCTCGGCCCGGGTGATCGTCAGCCCGAGCCGGGCCGCGTAGCTGCGATAGAGCGATTCGGAGAGCGGTCCTTCGTCGAGCTGCCCGGCGCCGGCATCGAGCCAGATCTCCTCGGCGGCGATGGGGCGGTCATCGAGATAGCGCAACCGGCGAAACCGTGTCGCAAGGGTGCTGCGCCCGAATTCGGGCAGGTCCACCGGCTTGGTCATAAAGGCCCTGTCCAGCATCTCGGCCCGGGGCAGCCCGCCGCCGCCCAGCCGCTCCAGCCGGAACATCGCATAGACCCCTGCCGCAGGTCCGCCGCGCCGCACGTAATTCCCCGAACCCTGGATCCGGTGCAAAAGCCCCTGTTCGGTCAGATGCGCCAGCGCCTTGCGCAGGGTCCCGACGGAGGTGCCCATCTGCACCGCCAGATCCCGTTCGGGCGGCAGGCGCGCGCCCTCGGCCAGCCGCCCGGCGGTGATGTCGCGGATCAGAATTTCGCTGATCTGCATGTGTTTCGGAAGGGCGGCGAGGGCGGGCATCGGGGACCGGAATAAAATTGATACAGGATTGATCTACATCAAGGCGGATGCTACGCACAATGAAAATCGCACCTTCCGGAGACGCTTTCCATGACCGTCGTACCTGTCACCTCTGCTGATCTCGACGCTGCCGAGGTTTCCTGGTTCG
Source organism: Dinoroseobacter sp. S124A (assembly GCF_049801015.1). Taxonomy (NCBI): domain Bacteria; kingdom Pseudomonadati; phylum Pseudomonadota; class Alphaproteobacteria; order Rhodobacterales; family Roseobacteraceae; genus Dinoroseobacter; species Dinoroseobacter sp. S124A. Next base: position 107,238 of record NZ_JBNAGD010000007.1, read on the forward strand.
CTGCCCTGTGTTCGGACGATTACCGCTATCTGGGCGTGCCGGAGGGCGACCTGCGCTCGTCCTGGTCCCATTGCAGCGAGATCGTGAAAACCGCCGAGCGGCTGGGCTTTCGCAACATCCTCTGCCCGTCCTCGTACCAGGTGGGTCAGGATACGCTGAGCTTCGTGGCGGGCTGCGCGCCGATCACCGAGACCATCAACATGCTGGCGGCCGTGCGCTGCGGCGAGATGCAGCCGATCATGCTGGCGCGCACCATAGCGACGCTCGATCACATGCTGCAGGGCCGTCTGACGGTGAACATCATCAGCTCGGACTTCCCGGGCCAGAAGGAACCCAGCCCCTATCGCTATCAGCGCTCCCGCGAGGTGGTGGAGATCCTCAAGCAGGCCTGGACCCGCGACGAGATCAATCACGAGGGCGAGGTCTATAACTTCTCGGGCCTGACCACGGATCCCGCACGCCCTTACCAGACCGGCGGGCCGCTGTTGTACTTTGGCGGGTACAGCCCCGACGCGCTCGATCTGTGCGCCGAGCATTGCGATGTCTACCTGATGTGGCCGGAGCCCAAGGAGAACATCAAGGGCCGGATGGAAGCCGTCCATGCCCGCGCGGCCGAGAAGGGCCGCACCCTCGATTACGGGCTGCGGGTGCATATGATTGTCCGCGACACCGAGGCGGAGGCGAAGGAATACGCCGAGCACATCACCTCGAAGCTTGATGACGAGTATGGCCGCGCGATCCGCGAACGGGCGCTGGATTCGGGCTCGCTGGGCGTGTCCCATCAGGCCAAGAACCGCGATATCGCAGATGAATACGGCTATGTGGAGCCCCATCTCTGGACCGGGGTCGGGCGCGCGCGCTCGGGCTGCGGGGCCGCCCTCGTGGGCTCCGCCGATCAGGTCCTGTCGGAGATCGAAGAGTACAAGAAGATGGGCATCCGGGCCTTCATCTTCTCGGGCTACCCCCATCTGGAGGAGGCCGAGCATTTTGGGCGCCTCGTCCTGCCCGAGCTGAAAACCTGTTCCATGCCGGAGGCTTACGGGCGCGTCCCCGCCAGCCCCCCTGCCACACCCCTTGCCGCCGGAGAGCGCCGCTGATGGACCGCACCCAACTTACCGAAGATCTCAGCATGAGCCGCATCGTCTATGGCATGTGGCGTCTGGACGAGGACAGCGACACCTCGCCCGCCCATATTCAGGCCAAGATCGAAGCCTGCCTCGCGCAGGGGATCACCACACTGGATCAGGCCGATATCTATGGCGGCTACGAGGCTGAGGAGCTGCTGGGCGCGGCCCTGAAGGCAGCCCCGGGTCTGCGCGAGAAATGCGAGATCGTCACGAAATGCGATATCGTGGCGCCCGTGGGCCGCTATGCCAGCGCGAAGGTAAAGCATTACGACACATCGCGGGCGCATATCGAAGCCTCCGTCGCGCATTCCCTGCGGCTGATGAATATCGAGCAGATCGACCTGCTGCTGGTGCACCGTCCCGACCCGATGATGGATCACCGCGAGACCGGCGCGGCGCTGGACGGCCTTGTGGCCTCGGGCAAGGTGCGCGCCGTGGGCGTGTCGAACTTCAAGCTCCATGACTGGACATTGCTGCAATCGGCGATGGAGACCCCGCTGGTCACCAATCAGATCGAGATCAGCCTGAGCACGAATGCCGCCTTCACCAATGGTGATCTCGCCTTCCTGCAGGAACGTGGCGTGGCCCCCATGGCCTGGTCGCCTCTGGGTGGCGGGTCGCTGATGACCGGTGACCACGCGGCGGGCAAGGCGCTCGATCAGGTGGCGAACGCGCAGGGCGTGGATCGCGCGGCGGTTGCCGTGGCCTGGCTTCTGGCCCATCCGGCGGGAATTGTGCCGGTGATGGGGACGAACAAGCTTGACCGCATCGCGACCTTCTCCGATGCCTTGAAGGTGAAGATGGACCGCGAGACATGGTTTGCCCTCTATGAGGCGGCCAATGGGGCGGAGGTTCCCTGACATGGCCGATGGAGCAGCCCCGCATATGACCGACATGACCCGCCTTGCGCCTTTCACCCCCGGTCCCGAGACCGCCCGGGAGTTTCGCAACGCCATGGGGCGTTTCCCGACCGGGGTCACTGTCGTGACCGTGCAGGGGCCGAACGGGCCCATGGGGATTACCGCCAACAGCTTTTCCAGCGTGTCGATCGACCCGCCGCTTCTGATGTGGTGCCCGGCGAAGAAATCAAGCCGGTTTGACGCCTTTGCCGGGGCGGATCGCTTTGCCATCCACATCCTCGGTCAGGGCCAGATGGAGGTCGCGCGCGGCTTCGCGCAGCGGGCGGACGCCTTTGCGGGGCTGGAGCTTGATCCGTGCCCCCATGACGTGCCGCTGCTGGCCGATTGCCTGGCCCGGTTCGAATGCAAAACAGTGCAGACACATGATGCGGGCGATCATATGATCGTCGTCGGAGAGGTCCTGGAAGCTGGCTATCGCGATGGCGAGGCGCTTGTCTTCAGCGAAGGCATGTTCGGCCGCTTCGTCGGTCACTAGGCCTTCGGGCCTGAAGGGGACGCGGAGACGGGGACGCCAAATGATCCCCGCCCGCCAATGGGAGGAGGACGCGCCATGAGCGCATTACTGGCGGTGCTTGCACCGTTCCGGATCGTGAACGAGGCCGTGTTCAAGCTCGGCCGCGGGATCGGGGTGATCTGCGTGGCCGCCATGGTGGTCGCGATCCTGATCCAGGTGTTTTTCCGCTATGTTCTGAACAACGCGCTCCCATGGCCGGACGAGGCCGCGCGCTTCGCCATGCTGTGGATGACCGGGCTGATGGCACCCACGGCGTTCCGACGCGGCGGGTTCGTGGCGATCGACATGGTGGTGCGGATGTTGCCCCAGAAGGTCGGCGCGCTGCTCTCGCTGCTGTTGCTATTCGTGATGCTGCTGGTGCTGGTGATCTCGGTGCAGATCGGCTGGTCCGAGGTCACCGGGTTCGGTGGCAAATTCGCGACCGCCTCTCTCTATGTGCCGCTGGATCTCGGCTTCACCGAGTGGTTCCGGGTGCCGCGCAGCTGGATGATGGCGTCTTTGCTGGTGGGGATCATCATGATGATTTCCGCCAATATCGAGCTGATCCTGCGCGCTGTCATATCCCTGTTGGGTGGCGGTGACCAACTGCCGGCCATCCCCGGCGCAGAGATGGCGGGGGCCGAGTGAGATGCTGATCTGGTTCCTGCCTCTTTTCCTGCTCTTCCTTATGATCGGCCTGCCGGTGGTGTTCGGTCTGCTGGCCGCGCCCGGTCTGCTGCTCTGGCTCAACGGGCAAGAGCGCGACATCACGCTGCTCTATCGTAACGTCTATAACGGGATGGACAGCTTCCCGCTGATGGCGATCCCGTTCTTCATGCTCGCGGGCGAGCTGATGAACCGCGGCGGTATCACCATGCGACTGGTCGAGTTCGCCCAGGCCCTGATGGGGCATTTCCGGGGCGGTCTGGCCCATGTGAACATCCTGTCCTCCATGCTCTTTGCCGGGCTGTCGGGCTCGGCGGTGGCCGATACCTCGGCGCTGGGCTCCATGCTGATCCCGGCGATGGAAAAGCAGGGCTATAGCCGACGCTTTGCCGCCGCGATCACGGCGGCCAGCTCGGTGATCGGGCCGATCATTCCACCGTCGGGCATCATGATCATCTATGCCTATGTGATGGGCGAGAGCGTCGCGGCGCTGTTTCTCGCGGGCATCGTGCCGGGGATTCTGGTGGGCGTGGGCCTGATGCTCATGGTCAAGGTGATGGCGGACAAATACGACTTCCCCATCGCCTCGGCCAAGACCACTTGGGGCGAGCGGGGCCAAGCGAGCCTCAAGGCGTTCTTCCCGCTGATGACGCCGGTCATCATTCTGGGCGGTATCCTCGTAGGCGTCTTCACCCCGACCGAGGCCGCCGCCGTGGCCGTGGCCTATGCGCTCTTCATCGGGTTCTTCGTGCTGCGGACGCTCAAGGTGTCCGAGCTGCCGGATATTCTGGGCCGGGCCGGGATCACCTCGGCGGTGGTGCTGCTGCTGGTGGGGGCGGCCATGGCGTTCAAGACCGTGGTCAGCCTGAGCTACGCGCCGCAGATCATGGCCGATTTCATGCTCTCGCTGTCGAACAACCCGTTGATCCTTCTGCTGCTGATCAACCTGCTGCTGTTCGTGGTGGGGATGTTCCTTGATGCGGGGCCGGCGATCATCATTCTGGGGCCGATCCTTGGGCCGATCTTCGTCGATCTGGGCGTCGACCCGATCCATTTCGCGATCATCATGAGCGTGAACCTGACCGTGGGGCTGGCAACGCCGCCCATGGGGCTTGTCCTCTTCGTGGCAAGCTCGGTGTCGGGCGAGCGGGTGGAACGGATCGCCAAGGCGATCCTGCCCTTCCTCGCGGTGGAGATCTTCGTGATCTTCCTGATCACCTATGTCCCCGCGATTTCCATGACCATTCCCCGCCTGACCGGCTTTGTCGAATGACGGCGTCGGAGAGACACACGACATAACAACCGCAAAGAACACGACCAACTGAGGAGGTACACAATGTACAAAAACACCCTGAAGGCTCTTCTGGCCGGTGCGATGCTGATCGCCACCCCGCTGGCAGCGACCGCACAGGACTACACCCTGCGCGCCACGGCGAATTCCAACGAAAACGACGAGGATTATGACGGCCTCGTGGTCTTCAAGAACTTCGTCGAGAGCGCGTCGAACGGCGCCATCGCGGTCGAGCTCTTTATCGGCACGCAGCTGTGCTCGAACGGCGCGGAATGCCTGCAGGGCGTGGCCGATGGCTCGATCGATATCTACATTTCGACCTCGGGCGGGGCCTCGGGGATCTTTCCTTACGTGCAGGTTCTTGACCTGCCTTACCTGATGGCCGATGACCGGGTTGCCGAGGCCGTGCTGGCGGGCGATTTCACCCGCAAGCTGCGCCAGATGGCGCTCGAAGACAGCGGCGACACGATCCGCCTTATGACCGTGGGCAATACCGGCGGCTGGCGCAACTTTGCCAATACCGAGCGCCGCGTGGCCGCACCCGCCGACATGGAAGGCCTCAAGATCCGCACCGTGGTCGCCGACCTGCCGCAGGAGCTGGTCCGGGCGCTCGGCGCGTCCCCGACCCCGATCCCGTGGCCGGAGCTCTTCACCTCGTTCCAGACCGGTGTGGTCGAGGGGTCCAAGAACGGCATCACCGACATCATGGGCATGAAGTTCCCCGATGCGGGCCTGCAGTATGTGACCCTCGACGGGCATGCCTATATGGGTGCGCTCTGGTGGATGAGCAATCAGCGCTTCCTCGAGATGCCCGAAGACATGCGCCGCGTCGTGGTGGACGGGTTCTATGCGCTACAGCAGGCGACCTTCGCCTCGCCGAAGCGGAAGTCCATCGCCGCCTATGAGGAATTCGTGGCCGGTGGCGGCGACCTCTATGTGCCGACCCCGGACGAAAAGGCCGCCTTCAAGGAAGCGGCCGCTCCGGTCTTTGACTGGTTCAAAGCCAATGTCGGCCGTGGCGAAGAGGTGTTCGAGGCGCTGAACTCCGCCGTGGCAGAGGCCGAGGCCGAGATCAACGCCGCCCGTGCCGCAGATCTGAACTGAGCAAAATAGGGTCCATCGCGCAGGTCGCGATGGGCCCTAGTCGATACATCCGGGACGGTTCAGGCCGACCCGGATGCCCTTGATCGCGAGCTCTTGGACCTGCGGGTCGAGATCGCCACCCGTACTGATCGAACTCACCAACAGCGTCGATTGCAGGTCTATCTCGGAATTCGTGACGCGGATCTCACGCGGCGCCTCCGAGCCAAAGAGGTCGGCGGGGCGGACCCTGAAGGTCATGCAGCGCCGCCCATCGAGTGGGCCCCGTGTCTCGGCAAACTGGTCGAATGCGGTTTGAGAGAGAGGCTGAAACCTCGGATCCGGTTTTGCGACCTCGAGCCGGACCACGTGGTTCTCCCCCTGCTTGATCTCTTGATTCACAACGAAGTTCTTGCCGCGTATGTAGTCTTGCGCGATGCCCGTTGGCGCGATCACGATGCGCGTCAAAAACAGATCCGTGCGTCCCTTGTTAGCCACCGAGAACTCCCAGCGCTCGCGCTCAGGCTCCGATGTCGAGCGGCGCGGCACCGGGAGAATCTCGACCTGGTAGAGCTCCAGTCGGGGCGGAACAAAGAGCGCGCGCGCTTGCGGGTAGAAGGTCACGCCGACCGTAAGGGCCGAGCCGACCACGGAGATCGCTGACGCGATAGCAACGATGCGGCCCAAGCTGCGCCAGAAGGTTTTCTGCGGTGTCGCGCAGATATGGCAGATCCGGGCGTTTTCACTGATGTTCTGATCGCATGCGATGCAGTTTGGCATGCTGGTCCTCCTGCGCGTTTGGCTCGGTGACACTCACCGGAAGGGGTACATCCAGACCTTGTAGTCATCGACCAGCTCATGGGCTTTGGCGACCTGATCTGCGGTCATTTTCTTGCGGACCTCTTCCTGGCTGTCGGCGGCATCCGGGTCGCCGCCAATCGCGCTCAGGACGTACCACATATAGGCCCGCACCAGATCCGGGCCGGGCATCCCCAGACCCACCTCGTAATACCACCCGACCCCCGATTGCGCGCCGGGATGCCCTTTCATGGCCGAGCGCAGATACCACTCGAAGGCGCGGGTGTAGTCCTGATCGACACCAAGCCCCAGCGCGTACATCACCCCGATCAGTTCCTCGGCTTCGGCATTGCCGGACCGCGCGGCGGGCCAGAGCAGATCCTTGGCTTCGGCAAAGCGGCCCTCTTCCATCAGATCGCGCGCAGGTTCCAGATCGGCGAAAGCTGGACTTGAAACTCCGATAAAGAGCGCCAAAATCGCCCCATGCAGCGCTGCCTTCATCTTGTCGCTTTCCTTTTCGCAGGCCCCGCTCTGGCGGAGCTTCCGGATCCTCTCGGGCCGGGGGATTTTCATCCGTTCGATCCCGATCATGCGAGGATCGGTCAGCTTCTGTTTTATGACAAGATCCTGTCGGGCAACAGAAACATCTCTTGCGGGACCTGCCATCACCATGACCATGGGGGCGCGGATGGGCTGAGCCTCGGGATCGGCGAAGGCGGGACCGGGGTCGGGCCCAAGCGCACGGCGGGGAGGGGCGACGACCGGATCCGCAAACGGATCCCGCGCAATGCGCCGGCATTGTGGAACCTCGGGCATCGCGATGTGGAGGTTCTCTTCCATGACGGGCGGCTGGAGGTCTCGGACCTTTATGGAAACGGATTCAACTCACCCGCGCAGGAGTGGTTGCCCGAGGGCTTCGAGAGCATTCTTGCCGCGCAGGCCGTGCTGCCGCTGGTGGCGCAGTTCGAGATGGCCGGGAACCCCAAGGAGAACGAGATCGCGGGCGCGGTCCATGACCGGATCGACGCGGCTTGGCCGATCCTCGCCAAACGGGTGCGTACGATCCCGGACTATGGCGCGATGTTCGTGGCGAGCTTTGACCATATCGACGCGCCCGAGCAGGTCACGATTGTCGAGATCGCCAATGCGCTGGCTGCGTTTATCGGCACGGAATGGGCCAATTTCGACAGCCCCTTTGACGCCTATCTGGCCGGTGACACGGACGCGCTCAGCCCCGAGGCGGCCCGGGGCATGGATCTGTTCTTTGGCGATGCGGGTTGCGCGACCTGTCATTCCGGCCCGCTTCTGACGGATCAGGAATTCCACGCCCTTGGCCTGCCCGCCTTTGGCCCCGGCCGGACCCGGCAATGGGATCCGATCCCGCGCGATATGGGCCGGGTGGGGGAGAGCAACCGGCTCGAGGATGCGTACCGGTTCCGCACGCCGCCCCTGCGGAATGTCGCCCTGACCGGGCCCTATGGGCATAACGGCGCCTATCCGACGCTGGAGGGGATCCTGCGCCATCATCTCGACCCGGCCGCGGCGCGCGCCGGGTGGACCCCTGCGGTGGCGCAACTGCCCGAGGTGCCCTGGCTGGCCGAGATCGATTTCGTCATTCGGTCGGACCGGGCCGAGATCGCGCGTCAGGCGGCGGTTCTCGATATCACGCCCGTGACCCTGTCCGATGCGGCGGTGGCGGATCTGGTCGCCTTTCTTCATGCGCTGACCGGAGAGAGTGCTGAGACCCGGCCGCTCGGGCGTCCTGAGACCGTGCCGAGCGGCCTGCCCGTGGACTGAGCGGGGCTCAGTTCAGATCGGCGAGGCTGCGGCCCTCCAGATGGAGCTGCTGCAGGATCTCGGGTGCGCTGCCGCCGAGCCGGTCGATGAACGTCCCGAGCCCCATTGTGTCGGCCCAATGCATGGGGCCGCCCAGATGGCGCGGGAAGCCGTAGCCAAAGAGTGTGACCGCGTCGATGTCGATCGGGCGCAGGGCGATCCCCTCGGCGAGGATCTGCGCCCCTTCGGCGGCCATGGCGGTCAGGTAGCGGGTGGTGATCTCCTCAGGCGTGAAGCTGCGCGGCGGGGTGTGACGCGCGGCGTCGATCAGCGGGGTGACATCCGGGTTCGGCACCCGAGACTTGCCCTTGTGCAGGTAATAGCCCCTCCCGGTCTTGCGCCCGAACCAGCCCCTGTCGCAGAGCGCGTCCGAGACGGGGGCCACCTCGCCCCGCCGTTGACGCCCGGCCTGCCCGATATCGAGCCCGGCGAGATCCGAGACGGCGAAGGGGCCCATGGCAAAACCTGCGGCTTCGAGTGCGGCGTCTACCTCCCACGGGGTGGCGCCCTCAAGGACCAGCGCGTCCGCCTCGGCCCGGACCCGGGCCAGCATCCGGTTGCCGATGAACCCGTCGCAGACCCCGGCGCGCACGGCCACCTTGCGCAGCCGCTTGGCGAGCGCGAAGCCCGTGCGCACCACCTCGGGCGCGGTGTCGCGGGCCACCACGACCTCCAGCAGCCGCATGATATGGGCGGGCGAGAAGAAATGCAGACCGATCACATCCGCCGGGCGCCCCGTGGCCGCCGCGATCCGGTCGATATCGAGGTAGGAGGTGTTGGTCGCGAGGATCGCCCCGGCCTTGCAGGTGGCATCGAGCGCGCGGAACACCTCCTGCTTGAGGTCGAGATCCTCGAAAACGGCCTCGATGACCAGATCGACCTCCGCCAGCGCGCTCAGGTCTTCGGCGGTTCGCAATCCTGCCCGCGCGGCCTCGGCCCCGGGGGTGCTGAGCTTGCCGCGCGCGACCGCCCCGTCCAGCGTCCTCATGATCCAGTCTTCGGCCTCGGCGCGGATCGCGGGCTTGGGCTCGACCAGCGTCACGGGCAGCCCCGCCATCAGCAGCGCAACCGCGATCTCGCGCCCCATGGTGCCCGCGCCGAGCACGCCGGTGCTCTGGATGTCGCGGGGGGTGGCGTCGGCCTCGGGGATCTTGGCCACGGCGCGTTCTGCGAAAAAGGCGTGGATCAGGGCGGCGCGCTGGGGCGAGGCCATGCAGTCATTGAACAGGGTGCGCTCCTGCGCGAGCCCTGCGTCGAGCGGCAGCGCACTGGCCGCCACCGCCTCCACGCAGCGCAGCGGCGCAAAGAGCGGCGAGGCTGCGGCCTTGCTGCGCGCGGCCTCCAGCGCGGCTTGATCAGGGGGCACGTCGCAGGCCCCGGTGACCCGGGTCGCCAGATCGCCCGCGAGGACGGCCTCGCCCATCTGCAGGGCGATCTCCGCCGGTGCGCCTTCACAGATCCGGTCGATCAGGCCGAGCTCCAGCGCCTCCTCGGCGCCGATGCGCCGCCCGGTGGTGATCAGTTCCAGCGACGGGGCCAGACCCGCGAGCCGCGGCGCGCGCTGGGTGCCGCCCGCGCCGGGCAGGATGCCGAGCGTCACCTCGGGAAAGCCGAAAAGCGCACCGGGCAGGGCCACCCGCGCATGGGTCGCAAGCGCCACCTCGAACCCGCCACCCAGGGTCGCGCCATGCAGAACCGAGATCACTGGCGTCACGCAGCGTTCCAGCACGAGACAGACCTCGGGCAGGAGCGGGTCGCGCGGTGGCTTGCCGAACTCGCGGATATCCGCACCCGCGATGAAGCCGCGCCCGACACCGTAGAGCACGATCGCCCTGATTTGCGGGTCCGCATCGAGGGTGTGCAGGGTCTCGACCAATGCGCTGCGCAGCCCGTGCGAGGCGGCGTTGACCGGTGGATTGTCGAGGGCGACCAGCGCGACCTGTCCGCTGCGCGTCGTGGTTACTGGGCCGGGCATGGGGTCTCCGTCTCGGGGGGCAGATCATGGGGCAGGTCATGGGCGAACATGTCCAGCAGTTTGTGTTTCAGGATCTTGCCCGTGGGGGCGGTGGGCAGTCTGTCGACCACGAGGATCCGCGCCGGGATCTTGTAGGGGGCCAGGTCCGCGCGCAACCAGTCGCGCAAGGCCGTCTCGCGCACAGGCGCGGTGGTCTGGACGAAGGCGAGCACCTCTTCATCCCCGGCGCGGGGGCGCCCGATCACCGCGGCCTGGGCCACATCCGGGTGGAGCGACAGGGCCGCCTCGACCTCGGGCGGGTAGATGTTGAAGCCGCCGCGAATGATCAGCTCCTTCGCGCGGCCAAGGATATGCACCGCGCCATCGGGGTCGATCCTTGCAAGATCGCCGGTGCGCAGCCAGCCATCGGGGGTCAGGGCTGCACGTGTTGCCAGCGGGTCGCGGAAGTACCCGCGCATCACCCCGGGGCTGCGCAGTTCCAGCGCGCCCTCGGGATCGAGCCGCAGGTGCACATCGCGCAGGGCGGTGCCGACAGAGATATCCGCGCGCGGCGCGGCGGGGCGCGTGGCACAGATCCCCGGGCTGGCCTCGGTCATCCCGTAGCCATTATGCAGGGGCAGGCCATAGCGCGACTCGATCCGCGTCTTCCAATCGGGATCGAGCGGTGCGCCCCCGGCCGAGAGATACCGCAGATCCGGCGCGGAGCCCGCGGTCGTCTCGGAGATCAGCCGGGCAAACATCTGGGGCACGCCGGGAAAGACGCTGACCCCCGCGGCCAGCGCGGCAGCCACGCGGGCGGGATCGAACCGTGCCATGGGCCAGAGCCGCGCGCCAGTGGCCAGCGCCGAGAGCACCACCGAGGCAAAGCCGAAGATATGGGTGATTGGCAGGACCGCGAGCACCAGATCCCCCGGCACCATATCCCGCAGGTCGGCGGAGGTCCGGGCATTCCAGCACAGGTTGGCATGGCTCAGCATCACGCCCTTGGGGGTCTGTGTCGTGCCGGTCGTGTAAAGGATCGCGGCAATCCGGTCCTCGGGCCGCGCGGGGCAGGCCGAGGGGGGCACGGGCTCGGGCGGGGTCATGTCCAGCCCGTCTGCCAGCGGGTGCGCGCCCAGCGTTGTGCCATGGTTTGCTGCCTCGGGCGAGCTGTCGGGGGTGATCAGCACGGCGCGCGGCTGCAGATGTGTCCGGAGTGCTGCGATCTCGGCGGGGGTGTGGCGCGCATTGACCGGCGCGACCGTCGCACCAAGGCGACTGAGCGCGAGGATCGCGTGAATGGCCGGGCGGCAGGTCTCGGTGATCAGCATCACCCGGTCGCCGGGATGCACCCCATGCCGCGCCAGCGTCTCGGCCAGTGCCGATACCGCTGCGCGCAGGTTGCCATAGCTGTGCCCGTCCCGGGTCCAGTGAGATGTGTCCGGGGCTGCAGCGATCAGATCATGCAAGAACCCCGTCACGTCCGGTCGCCTGTTTCAGCGCCCATGTCCTCCCTCCTCCCAAAGTTCGGCAGCGCTATGGGACGGGAACTTGCCGCGATTGTCAAACACCCGCCCGGGGCGCGGCCTGCGGCATACTGCGTGGACAATGGCGCGGGAGTATGGAAAGGGACCGGGCAAGGAGACCACCATGACCACCACCCGTTTCGCGCCGTCGCCCACCGGCTACCTTCATGTGGGCAATCTGCGCACCGCGCTGTTCAACTACATGATTGCCCGCAAGGCCGGCGGGACGTTCATCCTGCGCATCGATGACACGGATCCGGAACGCTCCAAGCCGGAATATGTGGACGCGATCCAGGAGGATCTGAGCTGGCTCGGGATCACCTGGGACCGGATCGAGTTCCAGTCCAAGCGGCTGGATCGCTATGCGGAGGCCGCCGATGCCCTGCGCGCGGCGGGGCGGTTCTATGAGGCATTCGAGACGCCGACCGAGCTGGACCTCAAGCGCAAGAAGCAGCTGAACATGGGCAAGCCCCCGGTCTATGACCGTGCGGCGCTGGCCCTGTCCGAGGACGAGAAGGCCGCGCTGCGGGCCGAGCGGGGGCAGGGGGTCTGGCGGTTCAAGCTAGATCACGAGCGGATCGCCTGGACGGACGGGATCCTCGGGGATCTGTCCATCGACGCGGCATCGGTCTCGGACCCGGTGCTGATCCGAGGCGACGGTCAGGTGCTCTATACGATTGCTTCGGTGGTTGATGACACCGAAATGGGCGTGACCCATGTGGTGCGGGGTTCGGACCATGTGACCAATACCGCGACCCAGATCCAGATCATGGCCGCGCTCGGTCATGGCCATCCGGAATTTGCCCACCACTCGCTGCTGACCGGCCCGCAGGGCGAGGCGCTGTCCAAGCGGCTCGGCACGCTGGCCCTGCGCGATCTGCGCGCCGACGGGATCGAGCCCATGGCGCTTCTGAGCCTGATGGCGCGGCTCGGCTCGTCCCAGCCGGTGGAGCTGGTCGACAGTCTCGATGCGCTGATCGAAGGGTTCGATCTGAGCAGTTTTGGATCCGCGCCCACCAAATTCGACCGTGACGATCTGCTGCCGCTGACGGCGCGGTTCCTGCACGGAGTCCCGTTTGCCGAGATGGCCGACGAGATCGCGGCGCTGGGTGTGCCGGCGGATCTGGCCGAAACCTTTTGGGAGGTTGCACGCGCCAATATCACCACGCGCGCGGATCTGCCGGGCTGGTGGCATCTCTTCCGCGATGGCGGGGCCCCCAAAGTGGCCGAGGAAGACCGCGATTTCGTCGCCGATGCCTTCGCCCGCCTGCCGGAGCCGCCCTATGGCCCGGACACATGGTCGAGCTGGACCGCCGAGGTGAAAGCCGCGTCGGGCCGCAAGGGCAAGGGTCTCTTCATGCCGCTGCGCCGGGCGGTGACCGGGCTCGACCGCGGTCCCGAGATGGCCGATGTGATGCGCCTGCTGCAGAAAAAACCGACGCTCTGAGCGGATCCGGCCCGGCTTGGGCCCGGCGGTTGGCCGGGCCTGCCGCGGATGCGCGCGCCAGACCTTCGGGTTGGACAGACGGTTCCGGGCTCGCTACGCTCGCGTGACCCCGGAGGCCCGATGGCCGAAGCTGCCAAATTCCTGACAGGCAATCTCTTTCGCCATGTCACCGTGATGTCGCTGACCGCGTCGGTCGGGCTGGTCGCGGTGTTTTTTGTCGATTTCCTCGACATGATCTTCATCGCGATGCTGGGGCAGGCGGAACTGGCCGCGGCGGTGGGCTATGCGGGGGCGATCCTGTTCTTCACCACCTCCTTCGGGATCGGTGTGGCCATCGCCACCGGGGCGCTGGTCGCCCGGGCGCTGGGGGCCGGGGATGAAGACCTCGCCCGGCAACGGGCCTCGACCTCGCTGATCTACGGGGTGCTGTTCGGGGCGCTTTTTGCGGCCCTGGTCTGGGTCAATCTCGACATGCTGGTGCATCTCATCGGTGCAGAGGGGGCCACGGCGGATCTTGCGGTACTGTACCTTCAGATCGTGGTGCCGAGCCTCCCGCTCCTGATGATCGGGATGGCCGGGGGCGCGATCCTGCGCGCCCATGGGGCGGCGCGCGCGGCGATGATGGCGACGATCTGGGGCTCACTGGTCAATGGCGTGCTCGATCCGATCCTGATCTTCGTCCTGGACCTGGAGCTGGTCGGTGCAGCGCTCGCCTCGGTGGCGGCGCGGATCGCCATTGCCGCAGTCGCCCTGCGCCCGATCTTCCAAGAATATGGCGGCTTGATCCGGCCCGGCCTGCGCCGTCTCGCGCAGGATTTCGGGCCGCATCTGACCATCGCGGCCCCGGCGATCCTGACCCAGCTCGCCACACCGCTGGGGCAGGCCTATGTCACCCGCGCCATGGCGGCCTACGGTCCGGATGCGGTGGCGGGGCTGGCCATGGTCTCGCGCCTGACACCTGTGGCGTTCGGCGTGATCTTCGCGCTGTCCGGGGCGATCGGGCCGATCATCGGTCAGAATTTCGGCGCAAACCAGCCGGACCGGGTGCGGCGGGCCTTTCGCGACGGGCTGTTGTTCACGGCGCTCTATGTGGTCGCGGCGGCGCTGCTGCTTTATCTGGCTCGGGCACCGCTGGCGGACCTGTTTCAGGCCACGGGCGAGGCGCGGGCGCTGGTCTACCTGTTCTGCGGTCCCCTGGCGCTGACCTTCTTTTTCAACGGCGCACTCTTCGTGGCCAATGCGGCCTTCAACAACCTCGGCCACCCGTTCTATTCGACCTGGCTCAACTGGGGGCGGCACACGGTCGGCACGATCCCGTTCGTGATGCTCGGCGCGCTCTGGTTCGGGGCGTTGGGGGTGTTGATCGGGCAGGCGGTCGGCGGAATTCTCTTCGGGCTTCTGGCCATCTGGCTGGCGCGGCGGGTCATGGCCCAGCCCGGCAGCTCAGAGCGCGCGCCCTTCGCCCGGCAGGCCCGTCTCCTCGGGCTGTTGCACCTGCGCCGATAGGGCGGCGAGGGCGCTGTCGACAAGCGCCCGGTCCGCGTCCTGCAAGGGGCGGGCCCGCGGATAGATCGGCGCGCTCCGGTCGTTGAGCACCGGACCATCCCAGCCATCCGTCGTCTCGAAGAAGGCCTCGGCACCCGCGCGCCCGAACTCCGCAAGATACCCGCCGATCACCGTGTCGAGATAGCTCAGCAGGATCGGATGGCGCTGGTCCGGATCCGCGACATGGTGGGGACTGGCCTCATAAACATGCAGGTCGAGCGCGGTCGCCTCGGCTTGCTCATGGGGCCCAAGCCGGATCCGGTCATAGGCCCGCTCCCTTGCATCCAGAGCCGCCCAATCCGCGTTCGGCACGGCCGCAACGAGCCCGGCGATGGATGCGCCCGGCGCGCGCGTGACCGTCAGGAAGGCGACCTTGCGATGGCGGGAGTGCCGCCAGACCCGACGCCAGCCCCGTACCTCTGCCCGCATGCGCACCGGATAGTCATGGGTGCCGCGATGCACGAGCGAGCCATAGCCAAAGAAATGCGGGGTCTCAGCGGGCAGGAGCGTCATGGCGGAACCTTGCCCGGATCAGCGCGTTTCAACAAGTAGGGGTCCCGGAAACTTGACCCTGCGCATGTGCGCCACATGTACCCCCCTACCAGACCTTATGGAGAGACCATGTCCAATCTCGAAGATCGCCAGCGCGCCTATATCGACAACCCCTACGCAGAGAAGCACGCCGCGGCCCTCGCGTCCATCGAGGCCGAGAAGCGCCGCAAGGAAGCCTCGGGCTACGCCTGGATGGCGGCAGCTGCGGGATATGGCGAAGCGGTTCAGGGCGGCAGCAAATTCGGCAAGGTGGCCGGCGCGTCGAAATGGTTCGTTCTGTGGTTCGCGATGATCGTGCCGAACCTCTTGCTGATCCGCGTCATCTTCTGACAACGCCCGCCCTTCGGGCGAACTCTCCGGTCTCTGGACACGGGAACGAGCCGCGCGGGCCAGCGCGGCTTTTCTGCGTTCGGGCCGGCGGCCAAAGCGGTCAGGGACGACAGATGCGCCCCTGCGAGATCGGCACGGCCTGCCCGCTGATCCGCACGCAGGACAGGGCGCCATCGGTCACCTGGGCCTCGAACCCGATCCGGCTCAACCGCCCCATATCCTCGCCCTGGGTCAGGCTGAGGCGCGTGGTACCCTCGGGCAACGCGCCAGAAACCAGCAACTGCGCGGCGAGGATCGCGCTGGCCGAGCCGGTCGCAGGATCCTCGGGGATCCCCGCAGTGGGCGAGAACATCCGCGCGGCATAGCCCTCTGGCGTCGGGGTATAGAGATAAGCGCTGTCCACGTCGCAGGCGGTCATCAGCTCGGACCAATAGGGTTCGATCGGGCGGGCGCGCCGCAGGGCCGCGCGATCCGCCACGGGAAGATAAGCAAAGGCCGGTCCCCCGGCAAACACGCCGGGACGGTGGCGCCCGAAGCCCACACCGTCCAGCTCGACCGCGCGCGCAGCCAGCGCTGGATCACACTCTGGCCCATGCGGGTGGGGCAGGACCGGCGCCGAGAGCGTGGCGCGCCCGTCGGCAATCTCGACCGGCACAGGGCCCGCGTTCTCGCCCAGCACCACCTGATCGAGACCGCGCTGTGCCGCAAGATGCAGGGCGCAGCCGATGGTCGGATGTCCGGCAAAGTCGATCTCACCGGTTGGAAAGAAGATCCGCACCCGCGCCGTCTGTGTCGCATCCTCCGACCGCTGGACAAAGATCGTCTCGGACAGGTTGAACTCCCGCGCGATGATCTGCATCTGCGCCGTGCTCAGCCCGTCTGCCTCTTCGACAATGGCCAGCGGGTTGCCCGTGAACGGTGTGTCGGTGAACACGTCATAGACATGAAACGGAAGCGTCATCGCAGCCTCTCATTGTTCCGGAAATACTCCGGGGGAGGCGCATCGCGCCGGGGGCAGAGCCCCCAGACTCCCGCGCACCAAACCTTGCGCCAAACCCTGCGCCTCAGACGAGGCGGCTGTTCTCCTTGGCGGCCCGCACGAAATCCGCAAAGAGAGGATGCGGCTCGAACGGCTTAGACTTTAATTCCGGATGGAATTGGACGCCGATGAACCACGGATGGTCCTTGACCTCGACAATCTCGGGCAGGCGGCCATCGGGGGACATGCCGGAAAAGATCAGGCCCTCGGCCTGCAATTGATCCCGGTATTTGATGTCCACTTCGTAGCGGTGGCGATGCCGTTCCTCGATCGTGGTGCTGCCATAGATCCCGGCGACCTTGGAGCCCTCGACAAGCTGCGCGGTATAGGCCCCGAGCCGCATGGTGCCGCCCTTGTCATCATCGACCTTGCGCTCGACCTTGTGATTGCCCTGCACCCATTCCTTGAGGTGATAGACCACGGGCGTGAAGCGGCGCTTGCCCGCCTCGTGATCGAACTCCTCGGAGCCTGCATCGGTTAGGTCCGTGAGGTTCCGCGCGCTCTCGATCACGGCCATCTGCATCCCGAGGCAGATCCCCAGATAGGGGATCTTGTGCTCGCGGGCGAATTGCGCGGCCTTGATCTTGCCCTCGGTGCCGCGCTCGCCAAAGCCGCCCGGCACGAGGATGGCATCATATTTCTCAAGATGCGGCACCGGGTCCTCGCGCTCGAAGATCTCGGCGTCGATCCATTCGGATTTCACGCGCACCCGGTTCGCCATGCCGCCATGGGTCAGGGCCTCGGCGATGGATTTATACGCGTCCTCGAGCTGGGTGTACTTGCCCACGATCGCGACGGTCACCTCACCTTCGGGGTTGTGGATCCGGTCGGCCACGTCATGCCACACGCTCAGGTCCGGTTTCGGGGCGGGCGAGATGCCGAACGCGTCGAGCACCGCCTGATCGAGCCCCTCACGGTGATAGGCCAGCGGCGCCTCGTAAATGGATTTGAGATCCTGCGCCGCGATCACGCTCTCGGGGCGGACATTGCAGAACAGTGCGAGCTTGTCGCGCTCCTTCTGGGGGATTACCCCCTCGGAGCGGCAGACCAGCACATCGGGCGCGATGCCGATGGAGCGCAGCTCTTTCACGGAGTGCTGAGTCGGCTTGGTCTTCAACTCGCCCGAGGCCGCGATCCAGGGCAGCAGCGTGAGATGCATGAAAATGCATTGCCCGCGCGGCTTGTCCTGTCCGAATTGGCGGATCGCCTCGAAGAAGGGCAGCCCCTCGATATCGCCGACCGTGCCGCCGATCTCGCAGAGCATGAAATCGACCTCGTCATCGCCGATATCGATGAAATCCTTGATCTCGTTGGTGACATGGGGGATCACTTGGATCGTTTTGCCGAGGTAGTCGCCCCGCCGCTCTTTCTCGAGCACATTTGAATAAATCCGGCCCGAGCTGACGGAATCGGTGCGCCGCGCCGCGACGCCGGTGAACCGCTCGTAATGGCCGAGGTCGAGATCGGTCTCGGCCCCGTCATCGGTCACGAAGACCTCGCCATGCTCGAACGGGCTCATGGTGCCGGGATCCACGTTCAGATACGGATCCAGCTTGCGCAGGCGGACCGAAAATCCGCGCGCCTGCAGCAGTGCGCCGAGGGCCGCAGAGGCCAGTCCCTTACCCAGCGAAGAGACAACCCCGCCCGTGATGAAAACATAGCGTGCCATTGGGCTCGGCTCTCCCGTCCATCCCCGTTTCCCTGGGGATCTTGCAAAATTTTGGAAAGGATGCAGGGGAATCGTGGCCCCTGAACCCGTGTCTCCACGGGATTTAACCTGTAAAGGATTCGTCCCGCTTTGGCAACCGGACCGCTATATCCTGCGGTCCGCGTTAACTTTTTCCCTAGGACTAGGGTTTACTCCGCGCGCGGCGGCAGCAGGGGCTGGTCGCTGGACGCGGGCGGCAACAGGTCCGAGGCCGGGGGCAGCAGGTCGTTCTGCTCCACCGGGGGCGGAACGGGCTGATCGGTCAGCCGGTCCAGCACGGAGGCGTTGTTGGAATTCGCCGCGGCGAGGATCGTCAGCGTGATCGACGTGCCGATAAAGGCGATGGCCAAAACCCAGGTCATCTTGCCGAGGGCGGTCGCCGCCGACCGTCCGGTCATGGCGCCGCCGCCACCACCGCCACCCATACCCAGACCGCCCCCTTCGGAGCGCTGCAGGAGCACCACGCCAATCAGCGCAAGCGCCAGGAGCAGGTGGACGATCAGGATGACGTTTTCCATGGACGGTTCGGCCTCGTTATGCGGACCCCGGCTACCTAAGGCGTCCGGGACCGGCTCGCAAGCCCTCAGATGTCTCAGGCGTCCACGTCATCCACATCCGCCTGCCCGCTGAGGCGGCGGCGCACGATGCTCCAGCTCAGCCCGACCCCCAGAACGATGGACAGCGCGAGAATGCCCAGCCAGGTCTGGACCCCGGGATTCTCCAGCCGCAGCAAGCCCAGATCATAAAGAACCCAGATCAGAGCGGCGAAAATCGCGGTAATCAGGATCATCCCGAAAAGCCCGATGGAGCGCAGGGTCGCGCGCAGAAAGATGATATAGCCGACACTCAGCAGGAGCCCGAGCAGGACCACCACCGACAATTGCGCCTCGTGATTGCCCAAAGCCCAGCGAATATAGTTGAAATCCGTCGGATTATAGGTGGCAGCCAGCAGCAGGAATGCCGCCAGCCAGCGGATCAGGATGTCCATCTTTGTCCCTCGTTTTGGCGCGCCTTTGCGCCCGTGCTGCCAAATACCGCCCCGCGCGTCCAGTGCTGCGCGCCCGCGCCGCGCATTTTGCGGTTTCCCCACCGGACCAGCATGGATATACCGGCGCGGGTTTCCTGAAACACGAAGTGAGGGCCGAGATGGCGAACGTAGTGGTCGTGGGCGCGCAATGGGGCGACGAGGGCAAGGGCAAGCTTGTGGACTGGCTCTCGGAACGCGCGGATGTGATCGCACGTTTCCAGGGCGGACATAACGCAGGTCATACGCTTGTGATTGATGGCGAGGTCTACAAGCTGAACGCGCTGCCTTCTGGCGTGGTGCGGGGCGGCAAGCTCTCGGTGATTGGCAACGGGGTCGTGCTCGATCCGTGGCATCTGGTGAAGGAGATCGCGCAGATCCGCTCGCAGGGCGTCGAGATCACGCCCGAGACGCTGATGATCGCGGAGAACACGCCGCTGATCCTGCCGATCCATGGCGAGCTGGACCGCGCCCGCGAGGAGGCGGCCTCCAAGGGGACCAAGATCGGGACGACCGGGCGTGGAATCGGTCCCGCCTATGAGGACAAGGTCGGGCGCCGCTCGGTCCGCGTGGCGGACCTGGCCGATGCCGCGACGCTCGAGGCGCGGGTCGATCGCGCGCTGCAGCACCATGATCCGCTCCGCAAGGGGCTGGGGATCTCGCCCGTGGACCGTGATGCGCTGATCGCGCAGTTGCAGGAGATCGCGCCGGCGATTCTCGAATACGCGGCTCCGGTCTGGAAGGTTCTGAACGAGAAGCGCAAGGCGGGCCGCCGGATCCTGTTCGAAGGGGCGCAGGGCGCGCTGCTGGACATCGATTTCGGCACCTATCCCTTCGTGACGTCTTCGAATGTGATCGCCGGTCAGGCCGCGACCGGGGTCGGGATCGGGCCCGGTTCCATCGACTATGTGCTGGGGATCGTGAAGGCCTATACCACCCGGGTGGGCGAAGGGCCGTTCCCCACCGAGCTCGACACGCCGGAGGGGCAGCGTCTGGGCGAGCGTGGTCGTGAATTCGGCACCGTCACCGGGCGCAAGCGCCGCTGCGGCTGGTTCGATGCGGCGCTGGTGCGCCAGACTTGCGCGACATCTGGGGTCAACGGGATCGCGCTGACCAAGCTCGATGTGTTGGACGGGTTCGACACGCTCAAGATCTGTGTCGGCTACGAGCTGGACGGAGAAACGCTGGATTACCTGCCGACGGCGGCGGATGCCCAGGCGCGGTGCAAGCCGGTCTATGAGGAAATCGCCGGTTGGTCCGACAGCACGGAAGGCGCGCGGAGCTGGGCCGACCTGCCGGGCAACGCGGTGAAATATGTACGCCGGATCGAGGAGTTGATCCAATGCCCGGTGGCGCTACTTTCCACATCACCGGAACGAGATGACACGATCCTCGTGACCGACCCTTTCGCGGACTGAACACGGGCAGAGAGATGGCGTTATCTTACAAGGCGCGGCGACGATGGGCGCTGGTGATCCTACTTTTGGGATTGCCAGCCTATATCGTGGCGGCGGTGACGATCCTGAACCTGCTGGACCGTCCGCCCTTCTGGGTTGAACTGAGCGTCTATGTCGGGCTCGGGATCATCTGGGCGGTGCCGTTCAAGTTCGTGTTCAAAGGGATCGGGCAGCCTGATCCGGATCAGCCGCGGGACGACGCCTGACGACGCAGGGCGGGGTGGATGCATCGGAAAGATGAGGCATCCGCGGCTGTGTCTGGTTCCAAACCGTGCGGGTCTGTCTGGCTGGCTCGCGCCATCCTAGCCGTTCGCCACGAAACGCGAGTCCGTTGAAATCACGAACTGGCCACGCTCGATCTTTTCGATCGTGCCATTGCGCAGAAGATCCCCGAAACTCCGCAAGGAGTCCTCGCGGGAAAAACTGCGATCGTGGTCGTGGCGCATGACCATATGCATGACCTCCGGACGCGAGAAATAGGTCTTGCCCTCCACGACGCTCAGATAGGCCGCTGCGGCTTCGAGCAGTTCGTGCAATTCGGTGGCGCCGACGGAGTCTGCGTAGGTCGCGAACCCTGTGTCCTGCGCGCGGGTTTTGTCCTGACCTGCGATGGCGGTGCGGGTGATCCGGCGCGGACGGACGGCGGGATCCGTGTCCTCCCAATTCACCCGTGCCTGAGGAACCAGCATCAGAGGCGGGGGACTGTCCTGTGCTGCGGGGCTGCTGTGTTTGATCTCCGCCGCGCCAATCGCGTCCTCGAGATCCGTGATGTCGGCTTGCGGCGCCGTTTCCGCGCTATCCGCAGGCTCAGGGGCGGCTGTCGCATCATCCAGCTCCAAGCCTTGGTCGTGCACCTCAGCGTCCATCTCGGTCTTGGATTTGCGCTTGCCCGGGATAAGGCGCTCGGCAAATGTCGCGGCCACCGCGGCCTTAATATGGCTCAGGGCACTGCGGCGATGCTGCGCGCCTTCCTCGTTGAGCGCATCATCGGTCTTGGCGAGGATCCGGTCCACGGTCTCGGCATCATCAACGGGTGAGAACAGCGCAGAGCGGTCTTCGGGCGCGGGCGCCTCGTCGAAGAGAATGTCATCCGCGAGGACCGGCTCGGGATCCGCTGGCACGTCCTCCTGAGCGTCCGTATCGCGCCGGAACGCCTGCGGACGCTGAGCATCGCGCCCTCGCAGAAGGGAAACGGCGGCTTCGAGATCGGAGTGTTGGATGCCGAGGGGCGGAATGGTGTCCGATTCCGCAGCACTGTCAGTATCCTCAGCCAGTTGCTCTTCTGCGACATCATCAGTGGGGTCTGCCTGTGCCACGGGGGTGGAACGCTCCGGCGCTGTGGCGGTTTCCGGAGTTTTCTCGGTTTCACTGAGCTGGGCGAGGGTCGCGGCAATGACGTCTTGCTCCACGTCATCCGACAGCGCGTCCTCGACGGGGGCGTCTGACTGCGCCTTCTCGGCGATGCTGTCCTCAGCGGGATCGTTGTGATCAATGCGAAGATCCGCATCGAAAGCGTCCACGAGCTCGGTATTGTCGCCAGCAATCCGGGCGAGGAGTGCCTCGGTTTCGTCTTCGTGGTCGACTTCCGGGCTTGTGTCGTATTGGGGCGCGCGCGAGGTTTCCTCAGCCTCAGCCTCAGCCTCAGCCTCAGCCTCAGCCTCAGCCTCAGCCTCAGCCTCAGCCTCAGCCTCAGCCTCAGCCTCAGCCTCAGCCTCAGCCTCAGCCTCAGCCTCAGCCTCAGCCTCAGCCTCAGCCTCAGCCTCAGCCTCAGCCGGCTTCGGTTCCACAATGGCGCTACTGTCCTGAGACGGCAGGACATAGGTGACATCGTCTGTCAGGTCGTCGCTATCCTCGACCTCGAACCGCGCTTCGAGGTCGGCAGTGCTGTCGGCGACATTTGCGGCCACCACCGAGCGGATCCGCTGCAACTTGGCGGCGATGCTGGAGGCGCTGAGGCCGGTGGCGGTCAGATCCGGTGTGGCATCCGCAGGGACGCTGGGGCGGGGCAACTCGGTTGAGGGGATCTGGAAAAAGGCGTTCACATCCTCGACACCGCGCCATGCCTCGGCGTCCTGCAGGGGCGTCGGATCCTCGGCAAAGACCGGAGGTTCCTCATGGGCAGTCACGATCGGATCCGCGAACACGGCCGCTGCGATGTCGGGCTCGGTCGGGGCGACGGCATCCTCGTAAACCGTTTCGGTCTCGGAAGGCATCTCATCCTCGGCCAGGTCGCTGCTGGGGTCCGGCTGCGCCTGTGTCAGATGAACGCCCCCGTCGCGCAGATCCGCATTCACGTCGGTCGTGGCGCGGCGCTGGGCGATGTTCTGAAGCATCTGCGCATCGGGCGTCGGAGGCTCGGCACCGAAATACCGATCCTCGGCGGCAAGATCGCGAAAATACTCGGCGATGTCCTTCATCGCCGAGAACGGATCCTCGAACCCCTCAAGGGTGCAGGAGAAGGTCCCGTAAGAGACCGTCAGGATCTTGTTCGAATCTTGCATGTGCCTGCTCACTTCCTTCCCCCGAGCCAGCTGACATAAAATACGGGCTGCAATTTCCATTTCACAAACAAAAACAAGAAAAATTCCCTAATTTTCAGCAATTATGGTTGAAGTTTGGCAAGCCTCGGAAAATGGTCATGAAATGGCCCAACTCCCGAAAAATTCCGCCACATTCGTGACATATTTGGGTGCTGGGCCTGCGCCGATTCCCGTGATTCAGGCGGCGCTGGCCCAGGCACCGATTCTCATCGCGGTGGATGGTGGCGTCGCCCATGCAGCCGCACTTGGTGCCGTTCCGAGCCATATCCTCGGGGATCTCGACAGCCAGCCCGACGCGCTGCCGCCTGCGTTTTCGGACATCCCAGTGACGCATATTCCCGAGCAGGAGAGCACGGATTTCGACAAGGCGTTGCGCACGGTCCCGGCGGATCTGGCGCTGGGCGTCGGCTTTCTCGGGGGGCGGGTGGATCACGAGCTGGCCTGTTTTCACACTCTTCTGCGCCATGCCCATCGCAAGGTCCTGCTGATTTCGGAGACTGATGTGGTGACCCTGGCGCCGCCGCGCGCTGTGCTGCGTCTGCCGCAAAAGACCCGCCTGTCCCTCTTTCCGATGCAGCCGGTGCGGATGACGACCACCGGGCTGCGCTGGCCCCTCACGGCGGAGTGGCTGGATCCGCATGACCGCATCGGCACGTCCAACAGTGTGGACGCGCCGCGAGTCACAATCGAGGCCTCGGACCCGGCCTGTCTGGTGATCGCGCCCGCCGAACACCTCGCGGAACTGATCGAATACCGGCGGCAATCGGAGGGTTGGCCTGAAAAACGCGCATGAATCCGCGGAGGATCACGAGAATTTCAGGAAAATCGCGGACCGGTCTCGCGCATCGCGCGCTTTTGTCCCATAAGCGGCCCGTGACCGTCGAGGAGCAGGCCCTATGTCCGGAGAATTGTCCCCCATTGATCGCGCCAAATACGTCGCGGCCAAACGCGCAGTCGAGTTCATCGAAGATGGTATGCGCGTCGGCCTTGGCACCGGCTCAACCGCGGCCTGGATGGTGCGCCATCTGGCCGAAGTGGTGGCTGAGGAGGGCATGCAGATCACCTGCGTTGCGACCTCCACGCGCACCGCGGAGCTGGCGCGCGAACTGGGCCTGACGGTCACGACCCTCGACGATGTCAAATGGCTCGACCTGACCATTGATGGTGCGGATGAGTTCGACCCCAGCCTGAACCTGATCAAGGGCGGCGGGGGCGCGTTGCTGCAGGAGAAGATCGTGGCAACCGCATCGGACCAGATGATCGTCATCACTGATTCGTCCAAGGCCGTGGCGACGCTCGGGGCCTTTCCGCTCCCGGTGGAGGTGATCAAGTTCGGGTGGGAGACCACCAAGACCCTGATCGAGGAGACGCTGGTCAATATCGATGTGACGGGGCGGGAAACCCGCCTGCGGATGGACGGAGACGCGCCCTATATCACCGATGAAGGCAATGTCATCGTCGATCTCGATCTGCAACGCATTGGAAACGCTCGCCAGCTCTCGCTGGTGCTGAACCAGTTGCCGGGCGTGGTGGAGAACGGGCTTTTCCTCGATATCTGCGACGTCGTGGTGATCGGCAAGGGCGACGGATCCGTCGAGCTGCGCGATATCAATGCCGGAAGCGTGCACCAAGAGCAGGTTGAAGTCCCCGGCGCGGGCAACGTATTCTCCGACCTGTAACGACCGGGCCGGGTGGGCCCGGCGTGGAAGACAGGAGCGACCCCATGAGTTTTGACTACGACTTGTTCGTCATCGGGGGGGGCTCCGGCGGCGTCCGTGCGGCGCGCGTGGCCTCGGCCGAAGGGGCCAAGGTGGCGCTTGCCGAAGAGTATCGCATGGGCGGGACCTGCGTGATCCGGGGCTGCGTTCCCAAGAAACTGATGGTCTTTGCCTCCGGCTATGGCGAGATGCCCGAGGAGGCGCGCGCCTATGGCTGGGACATCCAGGATGGCGATTTCGACTGGCTGCCCTTTCGGACCAAGCTGAATTCCGAACTGAACCGGCTGGAGGAGGTCTATCGCAGTCTTCTGAACGGCTCGGATGTGGAGATTTTCGACAGCCGCGCAACCCTCGCCGATCCGCATACGGTGAAGCTTGCCACGGGCGAGACCAAGACCGCCAAGCATATCCTGATCGCCACGGGCGGGCACCCGGTGCGCCCGGATCTGCCGAACGCACATCTGGGCATCACCTCGAACGAGATCTTTCAGCTCGAGAGCCTGCCGAAATCGGTTCTGATCATTGGCGGTGGCTACATCGCCTGCGAGTTTGCTTGCATTCTCAACGGGTTGGGCGTGGAGGTCACGCAGTATTATCGCGGGGCGCAAATCCTGCGGGGGTTCGATGACGAGGCGCGCGGGCTGGTGGCCGAGGCCATGCGCGAGAAGGGCGTGAACCTGCATCTCGGCACGAATATCGTCGAGATGCGCGCGGCCTCCGATGCCGAAAACGCGCAGATCCTGACGAGCACGGACCCGGCCATGGGAGGCGCAGCTCAGGACACGGCGGCGCTGACCGAGGCGGGATCCGGAAGTGGTCCGGTTTGGGTCAAGGCCACCAATGGTCAGGAGGGCGTCTATGATCAGGTGATGTTCGCCACCGGGCGCAGCCCGTCCACATCCGGGCTCGGCCTGGAGGAGGCCGGGGTCGCTGTCGGGCGGCGCGGTGAGGTGGTCGTGGATGACTATTCCCAGACCAACATCCCCTCGATCTATGCCATCGGCGATGTCACCAACCGGGTGCAGCTGACACCCGTGGCCATCCGCGAGGGCATGGCCTTCGTCGAGACGGTCTTCAAAGGCAATCCCACCAAGCCCGATCACGAGCTTATTCCCTCGGCGATTTTCACCCAGCCCGAGCTGGGCACGATCGGTCTGAGCGAGGAAGAGGCCCGCGAACAGGAGCCGGTGGATATTTATTGCACCTCCTTCCGGGCGATGCAGGGCGCCTTTGCCGGCAAGTCCGACCGGGTGCTGATGAAGCTCGTCGTTAGTCAGGCGACGGACAAGGTTCTGGGCTGCCACATCGTTGCGGATCACGCGGGCGAGATGATCCAGCTTGCCGGGATCGCGGTGAAAATGGGCGCGACAAAAGCAGATTTCGACAGGGTCTGCGCGGTGCATCCGACCATCTCCGAAGAGTTGGTCACGATGAAATCACCGATGCGGAGCGCTTGATATCCGGGCGTGCGCAACCATGTCCTGAGGGGAGTTACGACGATATGCAGACGACAAGGAAAACGGATGGCGAATAACAACGGTGGACCCTGGGGCGGCGGGGGTGGTCGCAACGGTGGCGACAACCGAGGCGGTGACAATCGCGGCGGCCGACGGCCCGGTGGCCCCGGTGACAACGGTCAGATCCCGGAAATCGACGAGATCATGAAAAAGGGCCAGGAGCAGCTGCGCGTCCTCATGGGCGGTCGCGGCGGCGGCACCAACGGGCGTGGCCCGGGCGGTGGCGGCGGTGGCCCGAAGATCACCAAGGGCACGGTGGCCCTGGCCGCTCTGGCTGCGGTGGGTCTCTGGGTGTATTCGTCGCTCTACACGGTGCGGCCCGAAGAACAATCGGTCGAACTGTTCCTTGGAGAGTTCTCCGCCGTGGGCAATCCCGGTCTGAACTTCGCCCCCTGGCCGCTGGTGACCGCCGAGGTCCTGCCGGTGACGCGGGAAAACACCGAGGAGATCGGCACATCCCGCACCAGCAGCGCGCGCGGTGAAGATGGTCTGATGCTGACGACAGACGAAAACATCGTCGATATCGACTTCGATGTGGTCTGGAACATTTCTGATCCGGCGCAATTCCTCTTCAACCTGCGGGATGGTCAGCAGACCGTGCGCGCGGTGTCCGAGGCCTCCATGCGCGAAGTGATCGCGCAGTCCGAACTGGCGCCGATCCTCAACCGGGACCGCGAACTGATCGCGCAACAGGTGCAGGATCTGATCCAGACGACCCTCGACAGCTATGACAGCGGCATCAACATCGTCCGTCTCAACCTCGACCGGGCCGACCCGCCCGAGCAGGTGATCGATGCGTTCCGCGAAGTGCAGGCCGCCGAGCAGGAGCGGGACCGGCTGGAACGTCAGGCCGACGCTTATGCCAACCGTGTTCTCGCGGGCGCGCGTGGTGAAGCAGCGCAGCTTCTGGAACAGGCCGAAGCGTACCGCGCGCAGGTCGTGAACGAGGCCGAAGGTGAAGCCAGCCGCTTTACGGCGGTTCTGTCCGAGTATCAGAACGCCCCGGAAGTGACCCGCAAGCGTCTCTATCTGGAAACGATGGAGCGTGTTCTGGGCGGGATCGACAAGGTGATCCTCGACAATAATGTGGATGGCGGCGGCCAGGGTGTCGTGCCCTATCTGCCCCTGAACGAATTGCGCCGTCCGGCCGGAGGGACGAACTGATGAAAAAAGGTCCTGTCGCCCTCATCGCGGCTGCAGCCGTGGTCTTCGTCGCGGTCAATTCGCTCTTCATCGTGGATGAACGCGAGAAAGCCCTCGTCCTCCAGTTCGGTCAGATCAAGGCCGTCAAGGAAGACCCGGGTCTCGCCTTCAAGATCCCCTTCATTCAGGAGGTCGTGCGCTATGACGACCGGATCCTGAGCCTCGACACCCAACCGATCGAAGTTACGCCGTCGGATGACCGGCGTCTGGTCGTCGATGCCTTTGCGCGGTACCGGATCTCGGACGTGGTCCAGTTCCGGCAAGCGGTCGGCGTGGGCGGGATGCGGGTGGCCGAGCAGCGGCTCGAAGCCATTCTCAACCCGCAGATCCGGGCCGTACTCGGTTCGGACGGGGTTACCTCGAACACTATCCTGTCCTCGGATCGTGGCGCGCTGACGGCGCGGATCACGGCCGGCGCCCGGGCGCGTGCGCTTGATATCGGCCTCGACGTGGTCGATGTGCGTCTCAAGCAGACCAACCTGCCGACGCAGAACTTGGATGCCACCTTCGCCCGGATGCGGGCGGAACGGGAACGGGAAGCCGCGGACGAGATCGCGCGTGGTGAGGAAGCCGCCCAGCGGGTGCGCGCCCAGGCCGACCGGACCGTGGTCGAGCTGGTCTCGGAATCCCAGAAGGAAGCCGACATCACCCGAGGTGAGGCGGATGCCCGTCGGAACGCCATCTTTGCCGGGGCCTTTGGCGCGGATCCTGAATTCTTTGAATTCTACCGCTCCATGACCGCCTATGAGCGCGCGCTGCAAGGCTCGAACTCGACCATGGTCATCGCACCCGACAGCGAGTTCTTCGACTATCTGGACGGCACTGCGGCACGCGCCGATCGGTGATGGAAACGCTGCTGACCGCCCTCGGGCTGGTCTTCGTGATCGAGGGGCTGGTGTTCGCACTGGCCCCTTCGCGTATCGAGGATCTGTTGGCCGCATTTGCCCGGATGCCCGTTACCACACGACGCGGCTTGGGTTTGGGCGCGATTGCCCTAGGTACTATCTTGGTTTGGGTGGGAAAGAGCTTGGCCGCATAGCCGTCCCATGGAAGACTTCCGCCCGAGCAGGTCACGTCTACGTGACGGCGCGCGAGAGTCAGACCGCTTGAATATGGCGCAGGCAATGAAAACATCTGGGACAGCATGGGCTCTGTCCCGTGACGAGACCTAAAGACCCGCTCCCCCGTGGCGGATGTTCAGGAGGACCCCAAGAGTGAACAGACACGAATTACAGCGACGCGAGCCGCAGGTCATTGCGCAAGTCGCGACCCCCGCGTCCCGGCGGGTAACCCCACTTCACGCGATGGCGGCAGCTCTGCTGGCCCTCGCGCTGGTGCTGGCACAGACCCTCGTCGCACAGGCGCGCGACATGCCCGGCAGCTTTGCCGATCTGGCCGAGCGCGTGAGCCCGGCAGTGGTCAACATCACCACGTCGACCAATGTGGCCACTCCCGGTGGTCCGCAGCCCATCGTGCCCGAAGGCTCCCCGCTGGAAGATTTCTTCCGCGACTTCATGGACCGCCAGCAGGAAGAGGGGCGTCCCGCCCCGCGTCAGCGCCGCTCCAACGCGCTGGGCTCGGGGTTCGTGATTTCCGAGGATGGCTTCATCGTCACGAACAACCACGTGATCGAGCAGGCGGATGAGATCCTGATCGAGTTTTTCTCTGGTGAAGAGCTCGAAGCGACAGTGATCGGGACCGACCCCAACACCGATATCGCCCTGCTGAAGGTCGAGAGTGACACACCGCTGCCCTTCGTGAGCTTCGGCGACAGCGACGCGGCCCGCGTGGGCGACTGGGTGATGGCCGTGGGCAACCCGCTGGGCCAGGGCTTCTCGGTGTCTGCCGGGATCGTCTCGGCGCGCAACCGCGCCCTGTCCGGGACCTATGACGACTACATCCAGACCGATGCGGCGATCAACCGGGGCAACTCGGGCGGTCCGCTCTTCAACATGGATGGAGACGTGATCGGGGTAAACACCGCGATCCTGTCGCCGAATGGCGGCTCGATCGGCATCGGTTTCTCGATGGCGTCGGGCGTGGTGACCAATGTGGTCGACCAGCTCAAGGAGTTTGGCGAGACCCGTCGCGGCTGGCTGGGCGTGCGCATTCAGGATGTCACCGATGACGTGGCCGAGGCGCTGGGCCTCGAAAAGGCCGCCGGGGCGCTGGTCACGGATGTGCCGGATGGCCCGTCCCTCGATGCCGGTATGGAAGCGGGTGACGTGATCCTGACCTTTGACGGGCGCGATGTGGAAGATACGCGCGAGCTTGTGCAGATCGTCGGCAACACCGCCGTCGGCAAGGCCGTGCGCGTGGTCGTGTTCCGGTCCGGCGCGACGCAGACCCTGCTGGTGACCCTGGGTCGCCGCGAGGATGCCGAGCGGGCCGTGCCGGTCTCGGCCCCTGCCGATGAGCCCATCGAGCGGGAGATCATGGGGCTGACCGTGACCGAGCTGAACGATGAGCTGCGCGAGCAGCTCGGGATCACCAACAGCCTTGCCGGTCTGGTGGTCAGCGATGTCGACGAAGATTCCCAGGCCTATGAAAAGGGTCTGCGGGCAGGGGATGTGATCACCGAAGCCGGCCAGGAGAAGGTCGCCTCGGCAGATGATCTCGAGGCGCGTATCGACGCCGCGAAAGAGGCCGGGCGCAACTCGATCCTGCTGCTGGTGCGGCGGGATAACGAGCCGCGCTTCGTGGCGCTCGCACTGAACTGAGCCGCGCGAGACCGAGGTCTCGACGTGAGAGACAGACGCGCCTCCGGGAGACCGGGGGCGCGTTTTTCGTGGGCTCAGGGCTGGTCGGCGGCGCGGCAGATCTCGGGGCGGAGCAGGGCGTCCAGCATGTCGGAGCAATCCTCGATCTCATCGGCGATCAGGTGGAGCACCGCGCCCTCGCGCTGGATCCGGCCCCGAACGCGCAGCATCCGCCCGGCGATCACGGCGCGGCGGTAACGCTCGTAGATCTTGTTCCAGACCACCACATTGATTGTGCCGGTCTCGTCCTCGAGCGTGATGAAGATCACGCCATGGGCCGTGCCCGGCCGCTGGCGCAGCAGGACCAGCCCGGCCACGCAGACCCGCGCGCCATTGGGCGGTCGGTGCATCAGGTCCGCCGGGATACAGGCCGGGGGCCGGGGCCAGGGGGGCTGCGCAGGGGCCGGGAGGTCGCTGGATGGCGGCATGAGAACATAAGTAGAACATCTATCGGGTTTCGCAAGGCTGGCCAATTCTGCATGGCTGATCTATGTGAGAGTTAACACTTGTTTTGCAGAGCAAAGGACGACGGTCAGAATGGCGAAGATCACCTATATCGAGCATAATGGGACGGAGCATGTGGTCGAGGTGGCCAATGGTTTGACCGTCATGGAAGGCGCACGGGACAACAACATCCCCGGCATCGAGGCCGATTGCGGCGGGGCCTGTGCCTGTTCGACCTGCCATGTCTATGTCCATCCCGACTGGGTCGAGAAGATCCCCGGCAAGGAAGCCATGGAAGAGGACATGCTGGATTTTGCATTCGAGCCGGATCCCGCGCGTTCGCGCCTGACCTGCCAGATCAAGGTGAGCGATGCGATTGACGGTCTCGTGGTGCAGATGCCCGAGAAGCAGATCTGATGATCCACCGGGCGCCGCGTCGGGCGGCGCGCTTGTGGGCCGCGCGGGCCCGCGGCGCGTTGCGGGCCGCCGCGCTTGTGGCGATGGCCGCCCCCTGGCTGGCCTCCGGCGCGGCTCAGGCCGCTGAGGGGGTAGTGTCCGCCGAGTATGGGGATGAGACCACCCGCTATGCCCATGGTGTTCTGGGCGATGCCATCGAATATGGCAGCCTGTCCATCGTGACGGATCGCGGGCGTCGCCTGCGCATCGTGCTGCCGGAGCATTCCGTGTTCGAGGATCTGGCCCCGCGGGTGGTGGATCTCGACGGGGATGGCGCGGCGGAGGTCGTGGTGGTCGAGAGCCACCGGGATCTCGGCGGGCAACTCGCGATCTATGGCCCCAAGGGCAAGATTGCCGCCACGCCTCATATCGGGCGTGCCAATCGCTGGCTTGCGCCCATTGGTGCGGCGGATTTCGATGGCGATGGCGCGGTGGAGATCGGCTATATCGACCGTCCGCATCTGGCCAAGACATTGCTGCTCTGGCGCTACGAGAACCGGTCCCTGACCCAAGTTGCCGCCATGCCTGGCGTCACCAATCACCGGATCGGCGAAGATTTCATCTCGGGTGGGGTGCGCGATTGCGCCGGTGCGCTGGAGATGATCGTGGCCGAGGCGAACTGGTCCGGCACGGTTGCTGTCCGGTTCACCGCAGGCCAGCTTTCGCGGCAGGCCTTGCCCTATCCGGCCACCCCGGCGGGCTTTGCCGAGGCGCTGCGCTGCGCGCCCTGAGCACGCCTCAGAGCGCGCGCCAGCCGATGTCGCGCCGCACCATGCTCTCGGGCCAGTCGATCCCGTCCACCAGCGCATAGGCCCTGGCCTGCGCCTCGGCGAGACTTGCGCCACGGGCTGTCGCGTTGAGCACCCGCCCGCCATTGGCCAGAAGCCGTCCTCCCTCGCGCCGGGTGCCCGCATGGAAGACCATGTTGGCGCTGTCCTCGGGCAGATCCTC
The DNA here is from genome assembly GCF_049801015.1 of Dinoroseobacter sp. S124A. NCBI lineage: Bacteria > Pseudomonadati > Pseudomonadota > Alphaproteobacteria > Rhodobacterales > Roseobacteraceae > Dinoroseobacter > Dinoroseobacter sp. S124A. Next base: position 139,619 of record NZ_JBNAGD010000007.1, read on the forward strand.
GACCCCGCGGATCTCGGTGCCCTTCTCATAGGACCCGGGATAGCCCTCGGCGGCGAGCACAACGGTCAGGGCATGGTCCTCGGCCCAGTTGACCTTGGCCTCGGCCAGCTCGCCCTCGGCGCACGCCAGCATCAGATCCAGCGCCTGCGCCCCGAGTCGCATCATCAGGACCTGACATTCCGGATCACCGAAGCGGGCATTGTATTCCACCAGCCGCGCGCGCCCGTTCTCGATCATCAGACCGGCATAGAGCACCCCCTGATAGGGCATGCCGCGCTTGGCCATCTCGTCCATGGAGGGGCGGATGATCTCGTCCAGCGCCTGCTGGGCAATGGCATCGGTCAGGACCGGGGCGGGGGAGTAGGCCCCCATGCCGCCCGTATTCGGCCCCTTGTCGCCGTCAAAGGCGCGCTTGTGATCCTGCGCCGTTCCGATGGGCAGAACCGTCTCGCCATCGCAGAGCACGAAATAGGAGGCCTCTTCACCGGTCATGAACTCCTCGATCACGACCTCGGCTCCGGCCCCGCCAAAGGCCCCGCCGAACATGTCGTCGACCGCCGCGAGCGCCTCGGCCTCGGTCATCGCCACGATCACGCCCTTGCCGGCGGCCAGACCATCGGCCTTGACCACGATGGGCGCGCCCTGCGCCTCGATATAGGCCCGGGCCGCGGCGGCCTCGGTGAAATGCGCATAGGCGGCCGTCGGCGCGCCCGCCGCATCGCAGACCTGCTTGGTAAAGGTCTTGGAGGCTTCGAGCTGGGCCGCCGCCGCCGAGGGGCCAAAGCACAGGATCCCCGCCTCGCGCAGCCGGTCCGCGACCCCGGCGGCCAGGGGCGCTTCGGGCCCGATGATCACGAAATCGATGGCGGCTTCCTCGGCAAAGCTCACCACCGCGTTGCGATCCTCGATATCCAGCGCGGCGCAATCGGCGATCTCGGCCATGCCCGCATTGCCCGGTGCCACGATCAGCCGGTCGCATTTCGGGTTCTGGGATGCCGCCCAGGCCAGGGCATGTTCACGACCGCCGCTGCCGAGAATGAGGATGTTCATGATCTGCCGCGTCCTTTGACTTTTACCCGAGGTTGCCGCGTTCTAAGATGCGACGCAAAGCGAGGCAAGCGAGGCCAAATGTCCGATTTCGATCTGATCGACGATCCCCAGCCGGGCCAGAATGCGCCGGAATTCACGGTCTCGGAGCTTTCGGGCGCGATCAAGCGCACGCTGGAGGGGGAGTTTGGCCGTGTCCGCGTGAAGGGTGAGCTGGGCCGGGTGATGCGGGCGAAGTCCGGCCATCTCTATTTCGACCTCAAGGATGACCGTTCGGTGATCAATTGCACCACCTGGAAAGGTCAGGTGGCAGGCCTCGGCGTGATGCCTGAAGAGGGGCTGGAGGTCGTGGTCGAGGGCAAGCTGAGCGCCTATGCGCCCTCGTCCCGCTACAATATCAATGTGGACCGCATCGCCGTGGCCGGGGTCGGCGCGCTCATGGCGATGCTCGAGAAACGGCGCAAGCAGCTCGCATCCGAGGGGCTGTTCGACGAGGGGCGCAAGCGTCCGATCCCGTTTCTGCCCGAGGTGATCGGCGTGGTGACCAGCCCCTCCGGCGCGGTGATCCGGGATATCCTGCACCGCCTGCGCGAGCGTTGCCCGCGCAAGGTTCTGATCTGGCCGGTGGCGGTGCAGGGGCAGAACTGCGCGCCCGAGGTGTCGAACGCCATTCGCGGCTTCAATGCGCTGACACCGGGCGGAGCGCTGCCGCGACCCGATCTGCTGATCGTGGCGCGGGGCGGGGGCAGCCTGGAGGATCTCTGGGGGTTCAACGAGGAATCCGTGGTGCGCGCCGCGGCCGAAAGCGACATCCCCCTGATCTCGGCCGTGGGGCACGAGACCGACACGACCTTGATCGACCATGCCGCGGATCTGCGCGCGCCCACGCCGACGGCGGCGGCCGAGCGGGCCGTGCCCGTGCGGCTCGACCTGCTGGCGGGGCTCGACACGTTGGGCGCGCGGATGCTGACCGGGTTGACCGGGGGCGTGCGCGCCCGGGGCCAGCGGGTGCGCGACCTGTCCCGGGCCCTGCCGCGCGCCGAGGAGTTGCTGAGCACGCCTTCCCAGCGGCTCGACCATGCGACGGCGCGGCTGCCCACCGCCTTGCGCAGTGCAACCCAGGCCAAGCGCGGCGCGCTGGCCGAGGCGGGGGCCGCCCTGCGTCCCCGGTTGTTGCGCACGCAGATCGAGACGGGCGCGCAGCGGACGGCGCAGGCGGGCACGCGGCTCGATACCGCGCTGCCCCGGGTCGTCACCCTGCAATCCGAGCGCCTGACGACCCGCGCAGCACGGCTGCGCCCCGAGGTGCTCTCCCGGCAGCTGGGTCGCGATGGCGAGCGGCTCGACGCGCTTTCGGCCCGGCTGGCGCGGGTGTCTGCGGCCCAGGTCTCTGGCTGGCGCGCGGCGCTTGAGGGGCTCGAGCGCGTGCGCGCCACCGTGGGCTATGAGGCGACGCTGAAACGGGGCTATGCAGTGGTGCGCGCCGGCGAGGCGATCGTCACGACCCGGGCCGGGGCGGCAAAGGCGTCAGCGCTCGAGATCCAGTTCCAGGATGGACGCCTCGCCGTGGCCACCGGCGACGCGCCCCCGGCAGAGCCGGTCACGCCCAAACCCAAGCCCGCCGCCGCGCGCAAACGCAAGCCACCGGCACCGGATCAGGGCTCGCTCTTCTAGGGGTCACGCCCCGAGATAGGGCTGGTCGCAGATCAGCGGCGCGGGGCTCTCGCGACGCCCCGTAAGGTCATCCAGCGGATCCGCCCCGACCAGCCGCCCCACCAGCCCCTCGGGCTGATCGAAGAAATGCCAGCACTGCGGCGCGTCCGGTGCGTAATCATAAACGAAACAGATGGCATCTTCCTCCGGGTACCAGTGTCCTTCGCGGCACTCCTCCCCTGAGAACCGCCAGGTGACCGACCCGTCGCCGCGATAGGTTTCGGCGCCATAGGCGCGGCCGTATTGCTCGAAATAGATGGTCTTGCCTGTCACCCGCGCCGCGAAATCCACCCCGGAGAGGGGCGTTTCCGCCATGGCCGTGGCAGGAAGGGCCGTGATCAGGCAAAGGCAGAGCGCGCGCAGCATGACCGCAGGCTAGCAATGCGCCCGGCATCCGTCGATCCCTGTTGGCGCGCGGGGCGATGCGGGCGGCAGGGCCGCATCAGGCCCGGGCGAATCCACGCAGAAGCGGGCTGCGGGCTTTTCCTCCGGGACAGGGGGGATTAGGTGTGAGCCAGAGGTGTAGACCCCGCGAGAAGGCCCCCGATGTCGTTTTTCAAGAAGCTCAAGACCCGGATGTTCAAATCCTCCTCGAAGCTGGAGGAAGGGCTGGACGCGATCGTCGAGGACGGGGGCGAGGTTGACGCGACCCCACCGCCCCCCGTGCCCGCGCCAGAGGCCGAGACGGCGAAGCCGCCCGCGCCCGCAGCGCCCATCCCGGAGCCGGAGATCACCCCCGAGCCCCCGTTTGCCACGGCGGACCCTGCCACAGCGGACCAGCCCATCGCGCCCGAGCCCGGTGCCGCGGACTCAGAGCTGCCCGCGCCCGCGGATCCTGTCGAAGAGATTGCGCCCCGCCCAGAGCGCGCGACACCTCCTGAGCCTGAGCCTGAGCCTGAGCCTGAGCCTGAGCCTGAGCCTGAGCCTGAGCCTGAGCCTGAGCCTGAGATCCCCGAGACACCGGCCCCGACGGCCGAGCCCGCACGCAAACCCGGTCTCATGGGTCGTCTTTTCGGCGGAGGCACAGCGCAGCCCGCCCCCGAAACCCCGCAGGCAGCAGCCCCCAAACCCGCCCCTGAGCCCGCTCCTGCGCCAACCCCAAGCGGCCCGACCATGCGCCGCGTCATGGATGATTCCATGCTGGAAAGCCTCGAGGAGGTGCTGATTGCCTCGGATATGGGCGTGGACACCGCCCTGCGGGTCAGTGCGAATATCGCCGAAGGCCGGATGGGGCGCAAAGTCTCCACGGCTGATATCCAGCGGATCCTCTCGGATGAGATCGCCCGCATCATGGAGCCTGTGGCACGGCCCCTGCCGATCTATCCCAAACGCCCCCAGGTCGTCCTGGTGGTCGGGGTCAACGGATCGGGCAAGACCACGACCATCGGAAAGCTGGCAAGCCAGTTCCGGGCCGCTGGAAAATCCGTGGTTATCGCCGCCGGGGATACCTTCCGCGCTGCGGCAGTCGAACAGCTGCAGGTCTGGGGGGATCGTGCCGGTGTGCCGGTGCTCACCGCGCCCGAAGGCTCGGACCCGGCCTCGCTCGCCTTTGACGCCATCAAACAGGCGCAGTCCACCGGCGCGGATCTTCTGATGATCGACACGGCCGGGCGGTTGCAGAACCGCGCGGACCTGATGGAGGAGCTCGCCAAGATCGTGCGGGTGATCCGCAAGGTCGACGAGACCGCGCCCCATAACACCCTGCTTGTGCTGGACGCGACCACGGGACAGAACGCCCTGAGCCAGGTCGAAACCTTCCGCAAACTCGCAGATGTGTCGGGCCTTGTGATGACCAAGCTCGATGGCACGGCCAAAGGCGGCGTGCTCGTGGCGCTGGCCGACAAGTTCGGCCTGCCGATCCACGCCATCGGCGTCGGCGAGCAGATCGACGATCTCGCCCCCTTCGACCCGGAGGAGTTTGCCGATGCGCTCACCGGTCTCGAGCGCTGAGGTCTTAAGTCTCGAAATATCCTCGGGGGGGCGCGGCTTGCCCGCGCGGGGGGCAGACAGCCCCCCTCCGTCCCCCGCCGCAAGGACTAACCGGTGAGCGACTGGCTGATCAGCCTCGAAGGGACCGCAGACGGCAAGTCCCTTGCCCTGATGCTTGCCCTGACGGCGGCGCTCCTGCACGCGATCTTTGGCGCGTTGCAGAAGGGCCGCCACGATCCCTGGTTGTCCCGGGGCGCAATCGACGCGGCCCTCTTCGTCATCGCAACGCCAATCGCCCTCTTCGTCGTGCCCTGGCCCGAGGCCCATATGTGGCCGATCTTCGCGGGCGTGTTCCTGATCCACACCGCTTACAAGATCCTGCAGGGCTTTGCCTATTCCAAGGGGGCCTACACGGTGGTCTACCCGGTCGTGCGCGGAACAGGACCGCTCTTCACGGTGTTCGGGGCCTATCTGATCTTCGGCGAGACCTTCGCCCCGCTGCAATGGGTCGGGGTGGCGGTGCTGCTAGCGGGGATCTTCGGGCTTGCGGCTTACAATCTGGTCCATATCGAGCTGGACCGGGACACGCTTGTGCCGGCGCTGGGGCTGGCGGTGGCGACGGGCCTCTTCGTGGCGCTCTACACGACTTTTGACGCTTACGGCATTCGTGCGACGGCGGATCCCTTTACCTTCCTCGCCTGGTTCTTCTTCATCGATAGCCTCGTGTTCCCCTGGGTGGCTGCCCTGCGCTGGCGCCGGATGGCGGCGGCGCCCGCACTCGGACCGCTCGCCCTGCGCGGGGCCATCGGTGCCGTGGTTGCGATCGGCAGTTTCGGCTCGATCATGCTGGCCACGCGGCTCGACAAGGTGGGAGAGGCCGCGATCCTGCGCGAAACCTCCACCGTCTTTGCGGCCGTGATCGGCTGGGTCTTCCTGAAGGAGACCGTGGGCCCGCGCCGGATGGGCCTGATGGCATTGATTGCGGCGGGGGCTGTGATAGTGGAAGTCGCAGGATGAGTGAGAGAGGCCCGATGGCAGAGCAGAAACCGATCAACCCCTGGGTCAAGATGGCCCTGGAGCTGGGCCCCGTTCTGGGCTTCTTCATCGTCTATATGCGGATCAAGGATGAGGTCTATCCGATCTGGGGCCGCGACTATGACGGGTTCATCGTCGCAACCGCGGGCTTCGTGCCGGTTCTGCTTCTGTCGATCGCGATCCTGTGGAAGCTGACGGGCAAGCTCAGCCGGATGCAGATCATGACCGCCGTGCTGGTCATCGTCTTCGGCGGGCTCACGGTGATCTTCAATGACGAGGCCTTCTTCAAGATCAAGACCACCATCGTCTACGGCATGTTCGCCACGATCCTCGGGATCGGGTTGCTGCGCGGGCAATCCTATCTGGCCTTCGTCATGGAAGATCTGATGCCGCTGGCGCAGGAGGGCTGGATGCGGCTGACCAAGCGCCTGACGGCGATGTTCGCGGCCATGGCCATCGCCAATGAGATCGTCTGGCGGACCATGGATACCGAGTTCTGGGTGAAGTTCGAAACCTTTGCTCTGCCCGCGGCGCTGTTTGCGTTCTTCATCGCGCAGGCGCGGATGCTGGAGCGGTATTCGCTGGAAAAGGACGACCCGGAGACCTGATCGCAACACCGGATGCGCGGGCTGGCAGGGCTGTCAAAATGCGCGCCTGCGGCGCAAGTCCATGCGCACTGCGTGCCAGATTTGGGGGCGATGCCCCCGTCGCGCGCGGCGCGACTCCCCCCTTTCGGCTCTGGGCCCATTGATCCGGCCCCGCGACCCCGTAGCAGGCCGCGAGGCCGTCAGACTAGATGCGTTCGACGGTTACTTTATGCGGGTAGAACGCGATGTGGTCGCGGATACGCGCCACCCCGTCCTTGGGGCTTTCATAGGACCAGCCCGCATCCGGGATCAGCCCGGCGGAGGCGTGGATCGAGTAATAGCTCGCATCGCCCTTGAACGGGCAGTGGGAGCGGGTCTCCGAGGGCTCAAGGAAGGCCATGCCGATATCGGCGCGCGGAAAGTAGATGACCGGATCACTGCTGCCTTCCACAAGCTCCAGGGCATTCTCGCTCTCTGCCAGAACGGCCCCATCCGCCCGGACGGTCCAGACCCCCTCGGCTTTGTGGATCTTGATATGGTCGCTCATGGCACTCCCCTTCCTTCGGTTCTCCGTATCCCGTGTAGTAGGACGCGGACTGTATCAGTTTTGTTGCGATGGTCTGGCCGGTCCCGCTCAGAGCGGTTCGGTCACGCGAAACAGCCAATCCCGGGCCGCGGGGGATACCCGGGCCTCGAGATGGTTGCGCACCCGGGTGTGATAGGCATCGAGCCAGGCGCGTTCAGCCGGGGCCAGCTGGTCGAGATCGATCAGCCGCCGGTCAATGGGCACATAGGTCAGTGTCTCGAATCCCAGCATCTCACGCGCGGGATCGCCGCCCTCGGGCGGGGGCATCTCGGTGACCACGACGAGGTTCTCGATCCGGATCCCGAACGCGCCTTCGCGGTAATAGCCGGGCTCGTTGCTCAGGATCATGCCCGGGCGCAGGGGCACCTCGCTGACACGGCTGAGCCGTTGCGGCCCCTCATGGACGCAGAGATAGACGCCGACCCCGTGCCCGGTGCCATGGTCGTAATCCTGTCCGGCCTGCCAGAGCGGCGCGCGGGCCAGCGCGTCCAGATCACGCCCGGCCAGCCCTTTGGGCCAGCGCGCAAGGCTGACGGAGATCATCCCGCGCAGCACCCGGGTGAAGGCGGCCACGGCCCCCTCGGGCGGAGTGCCCGTGGCCATGGTGCGGGTCACATCCGTTGTGCCATCGGCATATTGCCCGCCGCTATCCACCAGCAGGAGATCTCCGGGGGTGACCGCGCGATTGGTGTCTTCGGTCACTCGGTAGTGCACGATCGCCCCATGGGGACCCGCGCCGCAGATCGTGTCGAAGCTGATGTCGCGCAGAGCACCCGTCGCCGCGCGGAACCCTTCGAGCGCGCGGACCACGTCGATCTCGGTCAGGTTTGCCGGATCCTGCGCATCCAGCCATGCGAGGAACTCGATCATGGCCGCGCCATCGCGCAGATGCGCCTCGGCGGTGCCCGCGATTTCGGCCTTGGTCTTGCAGGCCTTGGGCAGGATGCAGGGATCCTCGGCTGGCTGGACCTCGATCCCGGCGCTCTCGAGCAGATCGAAGATTGCCACGGGGGCGGTGGCCGGATCCACGCGTACGGGACCGGTCAGCGCCATCACCCCGGCGTTCAGGCTGTCGGGGGAATGGATCCGGATATCCGGACCCAGATGGGCATGCAGCGCATCGGACAGTTTTGCTGCATCGATGAACAGATCGCAGGTCCCATCCGCATGCAGGATCGCGAAGGCATGGACCACCGGATTGCGGGGAATGTCCGAGCCACGGATGTTGAGCAGCCAGCACAGGCTGTCGGGCAGGGTCAGGATGGTCGCGGTCGCGCCGTCCTCGCGCAGGGTCGCCGCAATCTCGGCGCGTTTCTCGGCAGAGCTGCGTCCGGCCAGCGCGTCGGGATGGATGATGACCGCACCTTGCGGGGGCGCGGGCTGGTCCGGCCAGATCCGGTTCACGAGGTTCTCGACCCGCTGCAGGCTGAGCCCCGTGCCCAGCCCCTTGCCGAGCCGCGCAATCTCGGAATGGGTGTGCAGCCAGGAGTCGAAGCCGATCACCCCCGTGCCCAACGTCTCGGTCAGCCAGGGCCCGGGCTGGGTCGCGGGCCAGGGTACCGGTGTGAAGGCCTCCGTCGCCACTTGCTGGCGCGCCTGCAGCGTATAGCGCCCGTCCACGAAAACCCCGGCCGTCTTGGCCGTCGCGATGCAGAACCCGGCCGAGCCCGTGAACCCGGTGAGCCAGGCCAGCCGGTCGTCGCGCGGGGCCACATACTCCCCCTGATGGGCATCGGCCCGGGGAATGAGAAAGGCATCGACCCCGGCGCGGGTCATCTCCGCGCGCAGGGCGGCAAGCCGGGGTGGCCCTTGCTCGGGCGTGGTGGTGGCAGAAAAGGATTGAAACATGGAGTCCGACGTCTTGTGCTAGAGGTTCTAAGATAGCGTTTCGCGAGGAAACTGCCATGCCAATCGGTCCGGCCGGTGTCGCGCGGTCCCCGCCGCCCGGCAGGGCGCGGTCTGCGGGATGTTGCGCGGTGCCGCGTGCCCTAGATGTCGAACTCAACCACCACCGGGCAGTGGTCGCTGGCCTTGGGGCGGTCCCAGCCGATGCGGGGATAACGGGCCGTGGCAAGGTTCGGGACCCTGTGGGGCATGCCGGCCCGGAGGATCTCGGGCGTGCCACGGACGCGCTGGGCCAGCGCGGGCGAGACGATGATGTAGTCAAGCTGTGTCTTTGAGCGCCCGCCTGCATAATAATGGGTCCAGCGTTCGGCCTCCGGCTGGGACGCCACGAGGTTGATACCGAACCCGTCCTCGAGCAGCGGAGCGACGCCCGAGCCGTCCTCGCCCGAGGGCGGTTTGTCTTTCCGGGTCTCGTTGAAGCTGCCATCGGGCTGTTTGACCGAGCTGACGAAGCGGTAGTCGAGCGCGTCATTGAGATCGCCGCAAATCGCCCAGAGGGCCGTGGCCGGATCCGCGAATTTGCGGGTGATCAGCTCGCGCACGAGGATCGCCTCGGTCTGACGCGTGGCGAGGGATTTCTCTGCGTCGCGCCCGCCCATGGATTTGAAATGGCAGTTGAAGAGCGACAGGCGATCGTCACCCACGGCCAGTTCCAGCTCGAGACAGTCGCGGCGAAAAACCCGCGCCGCGCGCAAGGAGCGGGCGCGCGATTTGGCAAGGGGGTAGGCCTCCAGAAGGGCCCGGCCCGTGGGGGTGTCGTCGATCACCGATCCGGTGAGCCAGGCGTGACTGCGGCTGTAGAACGGAAATTTCCGGACCGAGATCGCGGCCACATCGATCCCGCGCATGTCGTTGCCCTCATGGAGCACCCGGTTGTGGAAGCTCTCGCCCATGGTCTTCTTCACATAGGCCTCGAGAAAGCGGGTCAGCGGGCCGAAGCCGTCGACCTCTTGCAGGCAGTAGAGATGCGCGTCGGCCTCGGCGATGGCGAGCGCGGTCTGCTGGCGCTTGTCGTCATCCTGCGCGATGGCGGCGGTCTCGACCATGCGTTTGAAGGCGTCGAATTTTGTCAGGTCGTCATCGCCGAAATCGCCGTAGAACTGCACGATGGGCGAGAGGTAGCGCGCGGCATCCGGGTCGGAGAAGGCCGAGAAGTCGAACCGGGTGAAGAGGTTCTCGATGTTGAAGCTGCACAGGCGAAATTTGGTCATGTGAACGGCTCCTTTGGGCGCGGTGCCTTTAGCCTATCACATGCGGGTCCGCGGCGCGCCGCGTCTGGCGGGCGCGGCGGCGGCACGGTCGGGATGTGAGTATTTCAGGAACAATGAGGGGGAGGGCGCGCTGCCCAGTCCGGGCGCGCGTCTCCTCCGTCTGGCGGTTTTTGAGCGGTCAGCCCGCGCGCTTCATGCCCATGACCCGGGCCCGGGCGCGGGGATTGGTGTCGAAGAGCGCGGCGAGTTGTTCGGTCATGGCCCCGGCGAGCTGTTCCACATCGGTGATGGTCACGGCGCGGTCGTAGTAGCGGGTCACGTCATGGCCGATGCCAATGGCGATGAGCTCCACCGCGCGGCGTTTCTCGACCATGGCGATCACGTCGCGCAGGTGCTTTTCGAGGTAATTGGCCGGGTTCACCGAGAGGGTGGAATCATCCACCGGCGCGCCGTCCGAGATCACCATCAGGATCTTGCGGGCCTCGGGCCGCGCGAGCATCCGGCGGTGGGCCCATTCCAGCGCCTCGCCATCGATGTTTTCCTTCAGAAGGCCCTCTTTCATCATCAGGCCGAGATTGTTCCGGGTCCGGCGCATGGGGGCGTCGGCCTGCTTGTAGATGATGTGGCGCAGATCGTTCAGGCGTCCGGGCTGCTGCGGGCGGCCATCGGCGAGCCATTTCTCGCGGCTCAGCCCGCCTTTCCAGGCGCGGGTGGTGAAGCCGAGGATCTCGACCTTGACCTGGCAGCGTTCCAGCGTGCGGGCGAGCACGTCCGCGCAAATCGCCGCGATCGAGATCGGACGCCCGCGCATGGAGCCGGAATTGTCCAGCAGGAGGGTCACAACCGTATCGCGGAACTCGGTGTCCTGCTCGACCTTGAAGCTGAGCGGGGTGGTCGGGTTGGCGACCACACGGGCGAGGCGGCCCACATCGAGGATGCCTTCCTCCATGTCGAATTTCCAGCTGCGGTTCTGCTGGGCTTGCAGCCGCCGCTGCAGCTTGTTGGCCAGACGCGAGACCGCCCCCTTGAGCGGTTCCAGCTGCTGGTCGAGATAGGCGCGCAAGCGTTCGAGCTCGGCCGCCTCGGCCAGCTCCTCGGCCTTGATCTCTTCATCATGCTCGGTCTGGAAGACGATGTAATTCGGATCCGCATCGGAATGGGCGGGCGGGGGTGGCGGGTCCAGCGGGGCTTCGCCCTCGGGCAGCTCGGCCTCGTCGCCAAGCTCCATATCCGCGAAGTCATCCATGGCGACTTCGGCCTGGGCCGGGTCCATCTCCTGCATGTCGGTCGGGTCGGGGGCAGCTTCGCCTTGCTCAGTCTGCTCGTCCCCATCATTGCCTTCATCCGAGGCGCTTTCTTCCTGCTCCTCCTGCTCGGAGCTGTCCTCGGATTCCTCCTCCTGCTGGTCGGGGTCATCGCCCAGCTGATCGCCATAGCCCAGATCGTCGATGATCTGCCGGGCGAGCTTGGCGAAGGCGGCCTGGTCGCTCAGATCCTCCTGCAGGGAGGCGAGCGTGTCCTCGCACTGGTCCTCGATGTGATCGCGCCACAGATCCATCACATTCTGCGCCCCCTCGGGCAGGTCGCGCCCGGTGGCCAGATGACGGATCAGGTAGCCCGCGGCGATGGCCAGCGGGGCCTCGGAGGCCTGGGTGATCTGGTCATAGCCCTTGCGGGTCGCTTCGGCCTCGATCTTGGCGTCGATATTGCCCGCGGTGCCGGGCATGGCGCGCGCGCCCATGGCCTCGCAGCGGGCGGTTTCCATCGCCTCATAGAGGTCGCGCGCCATCTGCCCGGCGGGCTCATATTTCACATGGGTGCCCGCGTCGTGATACTTGCGCCGCATGGCATAGGCATCCGCTGTGCCGCGCGCAAAGAGCACCTCGTCCCGGGTCATCCGGCGGCTGATCTGGGGCAGCCGCATGGCGTCCGAGGTCATGCCGGGCGGGTCCACCGAATAGGTGACGGCGATATCCGGATCATCGGCGAGCACACGGGTCGCCTCGGCCAGCGCCTTCTTGAACGGTTCAACGGGATTGTCGGGCTTGGACATCGGAGCCTGCGTGTCGTGAGAGGGGCCATGCGGCGGGGCCGCTGGACACATATAGGTGTTATGGAGCGGATGGGGAGGATTGGCCAGAGGGCCCGGCCGCCGGATCGCCCTCGAATGTCAACAGATCCCCCGGCTGGCACTCCAGCACGGCGCAGATAGCGGCCAGCGTCTCGAAGCGGACGCCCTTCACCTTGCCGGATTTCAGGAGCGACAGGTTCTGTTCGGTGATGCCGATCCGCCGGGCCAGTTCGCGCGAGCGCATCTTGCGCCGGGCCAGCATCACATCGAGGGTGACGACAATCCCCATCTCAGACAAAAAGCCGGTTTTCATCCGCCTGCCGGGTCGCCTCGGCCATGACCCAGCCCACCACCAGCAACAGCGCCCCGAGCAGTGCCAGCAGAAGGTCGTGACTGGCCAGCGACACTGTCAGCGACCGCGCGCCGGGTGGGTTGTCATGGGTCAGGATCAGGATCGCCACCGTCCGCCCGGCGATCGCCAGCCCCGTGCCGGCCAGCAGGGCAACCCCGATCCGCCGGATGGCGCGCGCGTTCCCGGCGCTGAACACGTCGCCGCGCCCATAGCGGGCGAAAAGACCCCGCGCGGTCCAGAGCGCGATGAGCGCAGGCGCAAAGAGTACCGCCGTCAGCAGGGCAAGTGCGCGCCACTTGCCCGGGGTGATCCCGGTCGCGGTCTCGATCGGCGGCAGGAACGCGGATGGATCCGCCAGCACCACGCCATAGGCGGCAATCAGCGCGGCACAGCCCAACGCGCAGCCATGGGAGAGCCCCCGGCAGAGACGCCCCAGATTTGGTGGAAGAGCAGATCCCATGTTTTCAATCCTCGCAGTGATAGTTTAATGTAAAACAATAAATGATTCGTGTCTAGCGAGGTGTCGATGCGACAACTGACTTGGGTGGCGGCCATCGGGCTCGCCGGATGTGGGCAGGTGCCCGTGATGAGCATGGTGGAGCTTGCGCGCTTTGACCCGCTTTCCAGTGATCTGGCGGCGGTGACGGTCGCGGTGGATGTGAGCGATGGGTTGCGCGTGGCGCCCGAGGGGGCGGTGATGCTGTTGCGCGCGGCGGCGTCCGATGGGCGCGCGGTGTCAGAGGAGTTCATCCTCGACGAGCGCCGCGCGGCTGAGGGGGCGCGCTGGCTCTTCGGGGTCGCAGAGGAAGACGCGGCCCGGCTGGAGGATACGCGTCAGGCGATCCTCGCCCTGAAGGCCGAGGATCCGGACACGGCTGGCCAGCTCTCGGTCTCTGCGGCGCCTTGCATCGCAGGGGCGCGCGCCGAGGGGCCGCAAATTGTGGATGTTTTCATACAGCTTGCGCCGGACCGGCCGTTCGTGCCGGTCGCGCCGCGGCTGGACCTGATCGCAGAGGGCGTGCCCGTGCCCGCCTGTTGAGGCGGGCGCAGGGCTTAGGCCGCGCTGCGCGCGCGGCGCGGCCGCCGACGCTTGTTGCCGGGTTTGCCCGGGGCCTTGCCTGGCCCGCCGGTGCCCTTGGCGCTGCGGCCCGGGTTCGGCGTGGCCGCTGTGGTCTTGCGCTTCTGCCCGCCGCCATTGCCGCCGGGACCGCCGCGGCGGCGACCTGCGCCACCACCACCGCCGCCGTTGCGCTTGGGCTTGGCGCGTTCCTCATCCCGCTCCCACGGGGAGCCACCGGCCACGGGCAGGGTGAGGCCCATCACCTTTTGAACGGCGCGCAACTCGCCCATCTCGTCCTGCGCGACAAAGGCCACAGCCTGTCCGTCGCGCCCGGCGCGGGCGGTCCGCCCGATCCGGTGCACGAAGTTCTCGGGCACGTTCGGCATGTCGTAGTTGTAGACGAAGCGCACATCGGGAATGTCGATCCCGCGCGCGGCCACATCCGTGGCGACCAGCACCTTGAGCGTGCCCTCGCGGAACGCCTTGAGCGCGCGCTCGCGCTGGCCCTGGCTGCGATTGCCATGGATCGCGGCGACCTCGTAGCCCGCGGCAGCAAGCTTGCGGGCCAGCCGGTCGGACCCGTGCTTGGTCCGGGCAAAGACGAGCGCCAGCTCATCGCGGTGATGGGCCAGCAGCTCGATCAGCTTGGAAGGCTTCTCGCTCTGGTCCACGAAATGCACCGATTGGGTGATCTTGTCCGCGACCTTGCCCGGAGGCGAGACCTCTACCCGGACTGGATCAGTCAGGTAGGCGCGGCTCAGCTCTTCCATCTGCTTGGGCATCGTCGCCGAGAAGAGCATCGTCTGACGCTCTTTCGGCAGAAGCGGTGCGATCTTGCGCAGGGCATGGATGAAGCCGAGATCGAGCATCTGGTCGGCCTCGTCCAGCACCAGAAAGCGGGTGTCCGACAGGCGCACGGCCTTGCGGTCCAGAAGGTCGATCAACCGGCCCGGGGTGGCCACGATCAGATCCGCGCCCTTTTCCAGACGCTTGATCTGCGGGTTGATGGAGACGCCGCCCACGATCAGGTTGATCCGCAGATGGCTGCCCTCGGTGAAGCCCCGCAGGCTCTCGGAGATCTGGCTGACCAGCTCGCGCGTCGGCGCGAGGATCAGGCCCCGGCAGGTGCGCGGGGCGGGCTTGGTGCCCTCTTTCAACAGCTTGTCGAGCAGGGGCAGACCGAAGGCGGCGGTCTTGCCGGTGCCGGTCTGGGCGAGACCGAGCACGTCGCGCCCGTTCAGCCCGTGCGGGATCGCTCGGGATTGAATCGGGGTCGGGTCGGTGATGTTCTGGGCGGCGAGGCCGGCCACAAGACGGGGCGAGAGCCCCAGCATATCAAAATCCATGAAGGATCATGTCCTTTCCGCGCCGTTGGGGCGCAGGCATTGGGTCCATGCGGCCCGGTCTGGGCGGCGCATGGCACGGGTGGGTGCGAAGGGCGGCGGGGCGTCTCCCCGGACCGTCAACTCTCCGCAGGGCCCAGGCGTGAATGGGAACCGGTGGGTGGCGATCTGGTGTCCGTCGAAGGTCTTCGGGTCGAGGCCGACGGCTCTGCTCACGCGGCAGGACCAGTTTCGCTGTGGCGTAGATGGGGCAGATCCGCCGCCACGTCAAGGGCTTGGCGCACAAGGCGCAGGTCGGGCGGGGCGCGCCACGGGGGCTCCGTTGCGTCAAACGCGGTTGCAATAGGGCCGATTTGGCCCTAGCGCTTGGGGCGACTGGACCCCGAACGGAGCACGAAGCGCCCATGCGCATGACCGATACCTTCATCAAGCCCATGCATCCCGAGGGCCGGAAATTCGTGGCGATCTTCGCCGCCGTGGCGCTGGCGCTGTTTCTGCTATGGGAGCCGCTCGGCTGGATCGGGGTCGGGGCGACCGTCTGGTGCTATTATTTCTTTCGGGACCCCGAGCGGGTCACGCCGCCGCGCCCCGGGCTGGTGATCAGCCCGGCCGATGGCGTCGTGTCGCTGATCGAGCCTGCGGTGCCGCCTGCCGAACTGGGCATGGCGGACACGCCCCTGACCCGGGTGAGTGTCTTCATGAACGTGTTCAACTGCCATGTGAACCGCGCGCCCGTGCCGGGCACGGTCAAGGCTGTGGCCTATCGCCCGGGCAAGTTCCTGAATGCCTCGCTCGACAAGGCGTCCGAAGACAATGAGCGCAACTCCCTTTGCCTCGAGATGGCCGATGGACGTGAAGTCGCCGTGGTCCAGATCGCCGGGCTGGTGGCGCGGCGGATCGTCAGCTTCGTCTCCGGCGGCGAGGCACTCGCCACCGGGGACCGGTTCGGACTGATCCGGTTCGGCAGCCGGGTCGATGTCTACCTGCCCGAGGGGGTCGAACCCTCGGTGATGGTCGGACAGACCATGGTCGCCGGAGAAACCGTGCTGGCCGATCTTGGCGCGCCGATGGCGGCGGAGGAGCAGCCCGCATGACCCGCCCGCCGCGCAAGCCCCGCAAGGAGTTCGCCATCGTTCAGCTCTTGCCGAACATGCTGACGGTTGCGGCGATCTGCGCGGGGGTGACGGCGATCCGCTTCGGGGTGGACGGCAATTACGAGCGCGCGGTGCTGCTCATCCTGTTTGCCGCGGTTCTGGACGGGCTCGATGGTCGCCTGGCCCGCGCGCTGGGCAGTGACAGCGAGATGGGGGCCGAGCTCGACAGTCTGGCCGATTTCCTGAATTTCGGGGTGGCGCCGCCGCTCCTGATCTATTTCTGGGCCTTGCAGGACATGCGGGGCGCGGCCTGGATTTCGGTGCTGGTCTTTACCGTGTGCTGCGTGGTGCGGCTGGCACGGTTCAACGCCACGAGCAAGGCGGATGAAGGCGCGAGCAAACTGTCGGAATTCTTCACCGGCGTACCCGCGCCTGCGGGGGCGATGCTGGTGATGCTGCCGATGTTTGCCTCTTTCGCGGTGGCCGATGCGCCCATCGTTCCGGGGCCCGTGATCATGATCTACATGATGATCATCGGCTACCTGATGATCAGCCGGATCCCCACATGGTCCTTCAAGACCACGCGGGTCTCGCGGGAGAACGTGAAATTCTTCCTCGTGGGCTTCGTGGCGGTAGTGGCGGCTGTGTTCACCTTTGCCTGGACGACCCTTGTGATTCTGTGCCTGGCCTATGCGGCGGTTGTGGTCTGGGCTCTGGTGATGCGGCGTCCCAAGCCGGAGACGCCGGGCTCCGATCCCGGCGACAGCTGAGCCTTTGGCGGGCAGGGAAGCCCGGTGGCCGCGCCCTGCCTGCGGCAGCGCGCGGCGGACGCGCGAGCAGGTCTTCTGCGGGCTATTGGACTGTCGTCGGTATCTGTGGCGAAGCGGATGCGCTGAGCGGGTCCGCGGGCGCCCCCAGCGGGGCGCCCCCCCCCGGCCGGTCCCCCCCCCGGGGGTGGCGGCGCGCCCCGGGCCGT
>NZ_JBNAGD010000007.1:156537-211930 GCF_049801015.1 Dinoroseobacter sp. S124A
GTGGGTTTGTGGGGCGATGCGGCGGCGCGGCGGGGGCCCCCGCGCCCCGCAGGCGGCGCGCGCCACCGGGCCGTTACCCCAGCGCGTTGGACGCGGCGCTCTCGGGCAGTTCCTCGTCAAAGCAACGCTGATAGAACTCGGCCACGGTCTCCCGTTCCAGTTCGTCGCACTTGTTGAGGAAGGTCAGCCGGAAGGCATAGCCCACATTGCGGAAGATCTCCGCATTCTGCGCCCAGGCGATCACGGTCCGTGGGCTCATCACTGTCGAGAGATCACCATTCATGAAGGCGGTCCGGGTCAGTTCCGCCACGGTCACCATATGGCCCACGGTCTTGCGCCCGGCCTCGGTGTTGTAATGGGGGTTCTTGGCCAGCACGATCGCCGCCTCTGCGTCATGGCTGAGATAGTTGAGCGTCGCAACAAGGCTCCAGCGGTCCATCTGGCCCTGGTTGATCTGCTGCGTGCCGTGATAGAGGCCCGTCGTATCCCCCAGGCCCACGGTGTTCGAGGTCGCGAAGATCCGGAAATACGGGTTCGGCGTGATCACTTCGTTCTGGTCCAGCAGGGTCAGCTTGCCGTCCACTTCCAGAACCCGCTGGATCACGAACATCACATCCGCGCGGCCCGCATCGTATTCGTCGAACACAATCGCAGTCGGATTGCGCAGCGCCCAAGGCAGGATCCCCTCGTGGAACTCGGTGACCTGCACCCCGTCCTTGAGCTTGATCGCGTCCTTGCCGATCAGGTCGATCCGGCTGATATGGCTGTCGAGATTGACCCGTACGCAGGGCCAGTTCAGCCGGGCCGCGACCTGTTCGATATGGGTCGACTTGCCTGTCCCGTGATAGCCCTGGATCATCACGCGGCGATTGTGAGAGAACCCGGCGAGGATCGCCAGCGTCGTGTCCGGGTCGAACTTGTAGGTGCTGTCGATATCCGGAACGCGGTCCGAGCCATCGGCGAACCCCTTCACCTTCATCTCCGTATCGATGCCAAACACTTCGCGGACCGAGATCTCTTCCGTGGGTTTGCCAATATCCAAGCTGCCGTCCGCCATTCGTGTCCCCGAATCTGTTGAGTCGCCCGGGCCAGACCCGGGGGGTATTTCTGCGCAACATATCGTAGGGCGCGCCGAGGGAAAGGGGGGTCCAGCCTGTCAGGGCGGGGTTTTCTCGCCCGATCCGCTCAGCCCGCCCGGGTTTTCGCCGCGATATCCTGTCCCGCCGCCCAGCCCGAAGACCAGGCCCACTGAAAATTGTACCCGCCGAGCCAGCCGGTCACATCCACGACCTCGCCGATGAAGTAGAGCCCGGGCTGGGTGCGGCTTTCGAGACTGCGGGAGGACAGCCCGTCGGTCTCGACCCCGCCCAGGGTCACCTCGGCCTTGCGGTAGCCCTCGGTCCCCGTGGGCTTGAGATGCCACTCCGTCAGCGCGTCCGTCACCGCCCGCAGATGCGCATCGCTGAGATCGGCGAGATTGCCGCGCCCGGCAAGCTCTGGGGCGACCCGGGCGGCGATGCTCTGGGCGAGACGCTTGGGCAGCCACTCGGTCAGGACCGTCGCCAGATCACGACGTCCGGACGTGCTGCGCCGGGTGCGCAATTCCTCGAAGAACGGGACCTCGGGACAAAGTTGCACCGTGATCCCGTCACCCTCGCGCCAATAGGAGGAAACCTGCAGGATCGCCGGGCCCGACAACCCACGATGGGTGAACAGGAGCGCTTCGTCGAAACTGGTGCCATTCGCTGCGATGCGGGCGGGGCTCGCCACGCCAGCCAGATCCGCAAAGGCAGCCTCGGCGCCAAAAGTCAGGGGCACGAGGGCGGGGCGTGTCTCGGTCAGGGCATGGCCGAATTGCCGCGCGAGGCGGTAGCCCTGATCGCTCGCCCCGATCTTGGGGATCGACTTGCCGCCACAGGCCACGACCAGATGCTGCGCGGTCACCTCCCGGCTCTGACCCTCTCGCGTCACACGCAGGCGGAACCGCGCCCCATCATGGGTGACCTCGTCGAGTGTGGTCCTGAGCCACAGAGCAGCGCCTGCCCGGTCCATCTCGTCGCGCAGCAGCCGGATGATGTCCTTGGAGGATGTATCGCAAAAGAGCTGGCCCAGGGTCTTTTCATGATACGGGATCCCGTGCCGCGCCACGAGATCGATGAAATCCCACTGGGTATAGCGGCTCAGCGCGGATTTCGCGAAATGCGGGTTGGCCGAGATGAAATTCTCGGGGCCAGCATACATGTTCGTGAAATTGCAGCGCCCGCCACCCGAGATCCGGATCTTTTCCCCCGGGTTCGCCGCGTGATCGAGCACGAGCACGCCCGGACCCGCATGGGCGGCGCACATCATGCCCGCGGCGCCAGCGCCGAGGATCACGGTGGTGTAACTGTCTTGCGGAGTGGCCATGGGCGCGGGATGGCCCAGCCGGGCGGCAGAGGCAAGCCCTCACGGGCGCACACAAGCGCGTGACGCGCCTGTCGTAATCGGGACAGGGACCGGACGCTGCGCTTATATACCTCTCACACGATCGAAAGGATGCCCCATGAACCGCCGTCACTTCCTTGCTGCCACGACCGGATTTCTGGCCAGCGTGGCCGTGCTGCCGCAGACCCTGATTGCGTCAGAGGGCACTTTCGAGATCACCATGAGCGAGGCGGAATGGCGCGAGCGCCTGACCCCGGCGCAGTTCAAGGTCCTGCGCAAGGAAAGCACCGAGCGCCCCTTCACCAGCCCGCTGAACGACGAGAAGCGGGACGGGACCTATCATTGCGCTGGCTGCGACCTGCCGCTTTATCCGTCGCGCACCAAGTATGACAGCGGCACCGGCTGGCCGTCCTTCTGGGAGCCGCTGGACAATGCCATCGGCACCAAGCCTGACCGCAAGCTCTTGCGGGTGCGCACCGAGGTGCATTGCCGCCGCTGTGGCGGGCATCTGGGCCATGTGTTCAACGATGGGCCGAAGCCGACGGGCAAACGTCATTGCCTGAACGGTGTGGCGCTGACATTCCGCGCGGCGTGATCCGAGGCCTCAGGCTGAGGGGCCGGAGCGTTTCACCGCCCGGTCAATCGCCGATTGCAGCTCGAACGGGTCCACCGGCTTGGGCAGGAAATCATCGATCCCGGCATTGCGGTAACGCGCCTGCACATCGCCGCCCACATGGGCCGAGCAGGCGATGATCGGTACGCCGCTCTTGTCGGGGGCGCTGGTCCGGATCTGCTCGGTTGCGCCCAGCCCGTCGAGCCCGGGCATGGTGATGTCCATCAGCACCAGATCAAAGCTGTCCGAGATGATCGCCTCCACCGCCTCGAACCCGTTGGACACCACGATCGGGTTGTGTCCCAGATCGCGGAGCATCGCCTCCATCACCTTCTGGTTCAGCTCATTGTCCTCGGCGATGAGGACATTCAGGCTCTCGGAGGTTGCGGCGAGGTCCGCCGCGCGGATCGGCGGGGCGGAGCGTGCGGTTTTCTCTTCCACCGGGGCGCTCAGCTCGAAATGAAAGGTCGAACCAGCGCCCGGGGTAGAGGTCACACCGATCTCGGCCCCCATGGCGCTGGCGATGTTGTGGCAGATCGACAGGCCAAGCCCCCAGCCGCCCCGATCCTTGCCGAAATCGCTCTCGATCTGGACGAAGGGACGGAAGAGAAGGGCCTGTTGTTCTTCGGAGATGCCGATCCCGGTATCGGTGACTTCCATGCGCATCCGGCAGATCCCGGCCCGGCGCGAGACTTCCGTGACCTTGAGCGTGATAGCGCCCTCATCCGTGTAGCGCAGGGCGTTGGCGAGGAAATTGTTGAGGACCTGTTGCAGGCGCACCTTGTCGGACAGAACGCAGTCGGGCAGATCCTCGTCGATCAGCACCTTCAGCGTGATGCCTTTTTCGGAGACCGAACTGTACCACCAGTCCGCCACCTGATCGAGCATGGGCTGGAGAAGGGTGGGCCGGGTCTCGACCCGCATCTGGCCAGTTTCCATATGGCTGAGATCCAGCAGATCGGTCAGCAGGTTCATCAGCTGCCCGCCCGCCGAGATGATCGCATTCACATGGCCGCGCCGCTTGGCGTCCAGATCCGACAGCTTGAGCAGTTGCGCAAAGCCGAGGATCGCGTTCATCGGTGTGCGGATCTCATGGCTCATGGCGGCGAGGAACCGGCTCTTGGCGCGGCTGGCATCCTCGGCCTTCATCAGGGCGCTCTGCAGGTCCTGGTGCAGCCCGTCCGTGCCATCATCCGCCGTCACGATCGAGAGAGAGCGTTCGAACAACCCGTCCTTGTCGCGCAGGGCCACGGCGGAGACCAGCACGGGAAACAGGCTGCCATCCTTGCGCAGAAAGACATTGCTCACGCGCTCGACCGACGAGGTGCGGATCAGGGTCGGAATGAACTCGGTGCGGACCCGATTGGCCGATTGCGGTGTCATGAAATCTGTCAGGTCCCGGCCGACCATCTCGGTCGGGTCATAACCCAGTCGCGAGGCCCAGTAGGCGCTGATTGCGACGATCACACCGTCCCGATCCACCGAATGCATCATCATCGGTGCTTTGGCAAAGAACTCCGAGAAGGGGTTCATCACATGTGACTGCAGGCCGTTTAGTGTCGTCTCAGGCATTGCGCCAAGTCCCTAGATCAGGTCCAAACCTACATTTGAGATAGACGTATGACCATCCCAAAGAGGCACTCCCCTGACAAAGAAGGTAGCTTTGCAATTTGCAAATGCAATGCGTTCAGCTGCGAATTCCGGAAAAACGTTCGGCCCAGTCCTCGCGGTCGCTGTCGGTGATCTTGGCGAAGGTCACTTCGGGGACGTCAAAGGCATGCTCCGGCGGCAGCGCTGAAAGGGCTTCGGCCACATCCTCGGGCCACTGGGCATCCTCGGCGCGCATGGCACGCAGCAGATCCGCACTGGCCGTGGGAATGAAGGGCGCCGAGAGCACCGCGTAGAACCGTACGAGGTTCAGGCCCAGCCGGATGATCGCGGCGGCCGCGTCCGGATCGGTCTTGAACACGGTCCAGGGGGCGGCGGCCTGCAGGTACTCGTTGCCGGCCACCCAGATACCCCGCAGCTCGGCCGCGGCCTTGCGCACATCCATGGCATCCATATGCCGTTCATAGGCGCGCAGCTTCTCTGTCAGATCCGCGATCAGCGCGTCCTCGGCGGGGCCATAGGCGCCGCCGCCCGGAACCGCCTCGCCGTATTTCGACCGGCAGAACTTCGTCACGCGGCTCGCGAAATTGCCCAGCACATCGGCCAGATCCTTGTTCACCGAGGCCTGGAAATTCTCCCATGTGAATTCCGCATCGGAGTTCTCCGGCGCATGGCTCAGAAGCCACCAGCGCCAGTAATCCGCCGGCAGGATCTCCAGCGCCTGATCCATGAAGACCCCGCGCCCCTGGCTCGTCGAAAACTGGCCACCATCATAGGTCAGGTAGTTGAAGGACTTGATGTAATCCACCAGCTTCCACGGCGCGCCGGACCCCATGATCGTGGCCGGGAAACTCAGGGTGTGGAAGGGGACGTTATCCTTGCCCATGAACTGGACATAGCGGACATCCTCGGCCCCCTTGTCGGTGCGCCACCACCGCTCCCACGCAGCATCGTCCAGACCATTTGCATCGGCCCATTCCGCCGTGCCCGCGATGTATTCGATGGGGGCGTCGAACCAGACATAGAAGACCTTGCCCTCCATCCCCGGCCAATCCTCGGTGCCCTTTTTGACCGGCACGCCCCAGTCCAGATCCCGGGTGATGCCCCGATCCTGCAACCCGTCGCCGTCATGGAGCCATTTCTTGGCAATCGACGTAGTCAGCACGGGCCAGTCGGTCTTGCTGTCGATCCAGGCATCCAGCTGATCCTTCAGCGCGGATTGGCGCAGGTAGAGATGCTTGGTCGCCCGCACCTCGAGATCTGTCGAGCCCGAGATCGCGCTGCGCGGCTCTATCAGGTCCGTCGGATCCAGCTGCTTGGTGCAATTCTCGCACTGATCCCCACGGGCCTTGTCATAGCCGCAATTGGGGCAGGTGCCCTCGATATAGCGATCCGGCAGGAACCGCCCATCCGCATGGGAATAGACCTGGCTTTCCTCGACTTCCTCGATCAGCCCATTCTCAGCGAGCTGTCCGGCGAAATACTGGGTCAGGGCCTTGTTCCGCTCGGACGAAGAGCGTCCGAAATGGTCAAAGCTCAGACCGAAGCGATCCGCGATATCCGACTGCACCGCATGCATCTCGGCGCAATACTCGGCCACGGGTTTTCCGGCCTTGGCCGCAGCCAGTTCGGCCGGGGTGCCGTGCTCATCGGTGGCGCAGATGAACATGACCTCGTTGCCCCGCGCGCGGCAGTAGCGCGCATAGAGATCCGCCGGAAGCTGACTGCCGACGAGATTGCCCAGATGCTTGATCCCGTTGATATAGGGAATCGCGGAGGTGATGAGGATGCGAGCCATGGCGCGGGACCTTCTGAAGTGCCCGCATGGCCTAACGCAGCCGCGCGCAGAGGTCTAGCGCTTGCGGCCCAGGAGCCGCCCGATGGTGAAGCTGGTGCGTGGCGTATAGACGTAATCGGTCCGCTCTGTCGGGGCGGCGCGCACCCGCATCCGCGCCAGGCTGAACCCCACCAGCATCAGATGCCCCATGGCCAGAAACACGAAGAGCGCCATGGGCCCGAACGCATCGATCAGCAGGGACGAGACGAGCGGGCTCGCAATCGCTCCGCTGGCAAAGAAGAACATCAGCGCCGCCGACAGTTCGACCCGCTCGTGGTCTTCGGCGAAGTCATGGGCGTGTGCGGCGGCCACCGAGAAGATCGGGAAGGTCGTTAGGCCAAAGAACAATGCGGCCCCGAATACGGCGAGGGTGCCGCTGCTCTGGGTGTAGATGGTCACACCGCAGCTCAGGATCGCGGCGAGCGAGAAGCCGATCATCACGTAGCGGCGGTCGAACCGGTCCGCGAGCCATCCGGCCGGGAATTGCGCCAATGCGCCGCCCAGAATGAAAGCGGCCAGGAACAGCCCGATCTGGTCGGGGCGCAGGCCGACCTCCTGCCCATAGATCGGTCCCACCATGCGAAAGGCCGCGGCTGTCAGACCGGCCACCACCACCGCCGCCGCGGCGAGGGGCGAGCGCGCGAAGGCGAGGCCCGGGCGCAGGCGCGGGGCCTTGGGGACCTCGGGCGCGGTGGTCTGCGTCAGGGCAAGCGGGAGGAGGGCCGCGCAGCACAGGATCGCCAGCAGGTTATACGACAGATAGGCTGCGGGCGGCAGCACGCCGATCATTAGCTGCGCCACCAGGGCCGCGCCCAGATCCACGAAGCGATAAAGCCCCATGGCCCGCCCGCGTGTCTCGTTGGTCAGGCGCGCCTGCAGCCAGCTTTCCACCACTGTGTAGCAGCCCGCGATGCACATTCCCGTCGCAATCCGCAGCCCGGCCCAGGCGATGGGATGGACCAGCATCATATGCGCCAGAAGCCCGATCGCCCCCGCTGCCGTGAACACGGCAAAGGCCCGCGCGTGCCCGACCGAGCCGAGGATGCGCGGCGCGCTCCAGCAGCCGAAGAAAAACCCGATGAAATGGGCCGAGCCGAGAAAGCCGATCTCGGCGGTGCTGAACCCCAGTGCTGAGCCCGAAATCGCGTCCAGCGGCCCCACCGCCCCGGAAGAGACCTGCAACAGGGCCACGGACGCGAACAGGGCCGCAAATGTGATGAGCAG
This sequence comes from Dinoroseobacter sp. S124A, assembly GCF_049801015.1. Taxonomy (NCBI): domain Bacteria; kingdom Pseudomonadati; phylum Pseudomonadota; class Alphaproteobacteria; order Rhodobacterales; family Roseobacteraceae; genus Dinoroseobacter; species Dinoroseobacter sp. S124A. The sequence continues at coordinate 164,244 of NZ_JBNAGD010000007.1, forward strand.
GCGCATGGGGCAGCGGACCTCGCCGCGTCTTGGGTGCCCCGCCGAACTTGGCGGCAGGGCCCGGGATTACTGGGCGCGCACCGTGTCGATCATGAGCTGCACGTTCTCGGGATCCGCATCCGGGGTGATCCCGTGCCCGAGGTTGAAGATATGCGGCCCTTTCGAGAAGGCCTGCACGATCTCGCGCGTTTCGTCGATCAGGGCCTGGCCCCCGGTCACCATATGCGAAGAGGCGAGGTTGCCCTGCACGCAGCCATCGACCTGCACATGCTCGGCCGCCCAGGCGGCGGAGACGGAATTGTCCAGTGCCACGCAATCGGCGCCGGTCGCCTTGGCAAAGCCGATATAGCCGTCCCCCGCCTCGCGCGGGAAGGCGATGATCGGCACGTTCGGGTGCTTGGCCTTGAGCGCAGCGATGATCTTCTTGGTGGGCTCCAGCGCGTATTTGGTAAACGCTTCGCCCTTGAGCGATCCGGCCCAGCTGTCAAAGATCTTGACCGTCTCGGCGCCCGCTTCGATCTGCATGGACAGATAGGCAATGGTCGCCTCGGTCAGCCGGTCCATCAGGGCGTCGAACACCTCGGGCGCCTCGGCCATCAGCTTGTGCGCGGGGCCCTGGTCTGGGGTGCCGCGCCCGGCGATCATGTAGGTCGCCACAGTCCAGGGCGCGCCGGCGAAGCCGATCAGTGCGGTCTCGGACGGCAGCTCGCGCGACAGGATCCGCACGGTTTCATAGATCGGTGCCAGATGATCGTGGATCGCGTCCGCCGGTTTCAACGCGTTGAAACCGGCCATGTCCGTGATCGTCGACAGGCGCGGTCCTTCGCCCGTCACAAACCACAGGTCCGCTCCCAGCGCGTCGGGAATCAGAAGGATATCGGCAAAGAGAATCGCCGCATCGAACCCGTAGCGCCGGATCGGCTGCAACGTGACTTCGGCTGCCAGATCCGAGTTGTAGCACAGGGACAGAAAATCACCCGCTTCGGCCCGTGTCGCGCGATACTCGGGCAAATACCGCCCGGCTTGCCGCATCATCCAGATGGGTGGGACCTTTTGCGTCTCTCCGTCCAGCGCGCGGAGAAGTTTTTTTCTGTCAGTCATGGAGGTCATTCCTTAGTGTGTGGGACGACGAGTCCCCCTCGTGCTGTCAACGTTACACCGGTAATCGGTTGTCAAGTCAAGTTGACACATATAGAGAATGACCTATGGCTATCACACTTCCGTCCCCCGCTTCACCTCTCAAAATCGGCACACGTGGCTCTCCGCTGGCTTTGGCGCAGGCCCATGAGACGCGGTCGCGGCTCATGGCGGCCTTTGATCTGCCCGAGGCGGCGTTCGAGATCGTGGTGATCAAGACGACCGGGGACAGGGTGCTTGACCGCCCCCTGAAGGAGATCGGCGGCAAGGGCCTGTTCACCCGCGAAATCGAAGAGGACATGCTGTCCGGCAAGATCGATATCGCCGTGCATTCCATGAAAGACATGCCGGTGGAGCAGCCCGCGGGCCTGCTTCTGGATACCTATCTGCCGCGCGAGGATGTGCGCGATGCCTTTGTGACCCTGGATGGGGGCACGCTTGCGGATCTGCCCGAGGGCGCGGTGGTGGGGTCGAGCTCCCTGCGGCGCCGGGCGCAGCTTGCCCATCGGCGTCCCGACCTGAAACTGGTCGAGTTTCGCGGCAATGTGCAGACCCGGATGAAGAAGCTTGGCGACGGGGTGGCCGAGGCGACTTTCCTCGCCATGGCCGGGCTCAACCGTCTGGGCATGGACGAGGTGCCGCGCACGGCGATCTCGCCCGAGGACATGCTGCCCGCGGTCGCCCAGGGCTGCATCGGGATCGAGCGCCGCGCCGACGATATGCGCGCCGCCGAGATGTTGGCGGCAATTCACGACGGCCCCTCGGGGCAGCGACTGGCCTGCGAGCGCGCCTATCTCGCGGCGCTGGACGGGTCCTGCGAAACACCCATCGCGGGGCTGGCGGAGCTGAAGGACGGCACCGTCCATCTGCGGGCGGAGATTCTGCGCCCCGACGGCTCGGATGTTCTGATCGATGCGGAAACCGCACCAATTGAGGATGCCGCGAAAATGGGCACTGAGGTCGCCGAGAGATTGCGCGCGCGCGCACCCAAGGACTTCTTTAGCTGGCTTACTGTGCAAGTCTGACGGATTCTGGCCGGTTTTCGCCACAGCATGCGACGGATCGCTGCGCTGCGGCGAGCGGTCTCTTTGGGAAATCTCAATCTCTGTCAGACTAGGTTTACCAAGTTTTCCGTGCCGCGAGTATTTTGAGGCCTGACATGACGTATCTACCGGCAGAGGCGTTGCGAGACGTCCCAAACGACGATCAGACACAGCACGTCCTCACCTTGATCCGCCAGCGCGCGGATGCATCGCGCAGTGCCGCGCGACTTGATCTCTTCAAGGCCTGTGCCGTCCTGTCCCTCCGGGAAGAGGCCTCGGCCTATGATTTCGCCGATGCGGTGGCGCGCACGCTGGGGCAGGCGCTGGAACGCGCACCCGAATGGCATGGGCCCGAGGCGGGCAGCATCACCTTTGACGAGACATGGCTGCTGCGTCTGGTCGAACGGTCGATTGCCTGTGACAGCGCCAGCGTGGCCTTCCTGATCTCCAGCCGGGTGCCCCGGGGCAAGCGCGCGTCGCTCGCCTATCTGGTGAACGGGCTCGCCGCGCGGGTCGAGGCCGCCTGACGCGGCATCTCAGGACTCGGTGGGCGCTGGGCTGTGCCCAGGCCCGCGTGCCAAGGCGCGGGCCAGCATCCCGGGTTCGACATTTCCGCCCGTGGCGATGGCGATCACATCCGGACCTGCGCACGCCCCGGGCTGGAACAGCGCGGCGGCCAGGGCCACGGCGCCGCCGGGCTCCAACACCAGTTTCAGATGCTGCGCGGCCAGGGCCATGGCCCGCAGCGCGTCATCTTCGCTGACCACCAGCCCGGGCCCGGCCCGCGCCTGCAGGACGGGAAAGGTCAGCTGCCCCGGGGTCGGTGTCAGGATCGCATCGCAGATCGAACCGCTGCGCTGCGTATTGGTCACCCGCGTCCCCGCCGCGAGGGAGCGGGCCATGTCGTCGAACCCCTCCGGCTCCACGGTGCGCACCCGCAGATCCGGCGCGGTGTCCGCCAGTGCCAGCGCCGTGCCGGCACTGAGACCGCCGCCCCCGCAACAGACCAGCACATCTGCTGTGTGGATCCCGACCTCGGCCGCCTGTTCGGCAATCTCCAGCCCGGTTGTGGCCTGACCGGCCATCACCTGCGGATGGTCATAGGGCGGGATCAGGGTCAGACCGCGCGCCTCCATGAGCGCCGCGCCGATCTCCTCCCGGTTTTCCGTGGCGCGATCGTAAAAGACCAGCTCCGCCCCCATCGCCCGGGTCGTCTCCGCTTTGATCGCGGGGGCGTCGCGGGGCATGATGATCAGCGCAGGCACGCCAAAGGCCTTGGCGGCGCGCGCCACCCCCTGGGCATGGTTCCCGCTGGAATAGGCGACCACACCGCGCCTCTGCCCGGTCTCCGTCAGGGCGGACACCGCCGCCCAGCCTCCCCGCGCCTTGAAAGAGCCCGTATGCTGCAGCGCTTCGGCCTTCACCCAGACCCTGCGCCCGGCAACTGCGTCGAGCGCGGGCGCGTGCAGCAGGGGCGTGCGCCGGATATGGCCCGCAAGCCGCGCGGCAGCCGCGCGGATCATCCCGGGGTCCGGTGCGGTCATGCGCCGAGTGCTGAGATGAAAGCACGCAGCGCAGCGATGCTTTCCGGCTCGTCAAGATAGGGGATATGGGCCCGGTCCGGCACCTCGGCCACGATCATGTCCGGGCGGCGGCGCGTCATCTCGGCCACCGTCTCGGCGCTCAGAAGATCGGAATTGGCCCCGCGAATGATCGCCAGAGGCAGCCCCTCGAAGGCATCGAAAAACGGCCAGAGATCAGGGGCCGGGGTCGCGCCGGATTCCAGCACCGCGTCGCGCAGCTTCGGATCATAGGTGATCTGCAGCCCACGCTCGGTCTCGGTATAATGCTTGGTCACTTCCTCCATCCAGCGGCTGGCGGGCACATTGGCAAAGCCGCGCATCAGCTTGGGCAGTTCGGCGGCCATTTCCGCATGGGTTTTGAAGGAGGGGTTATGTCCCAGATAGCCCTTGATCACGTCGATCCCCTTGGGGTCGAGTTCGGGCCCGATATCGTTCAGGCACACGCCCAGGAGCCGGTCCTTGACCACCGCCGCAAGCCCCATGGCGATCAGCCCGCCGCGCGAGGTCCCGAGGATCGCGGCCTTGTCGATGCCGAGATGATCCAGCAGTTGCAGCGCGTCGGTCCCCTCCTGCTGCAAGGTGTAGCTGGCGTGATCGGCCCAGTCGCTTTGTCCGCGGCCCCGATAATCCATCCGGATCACCCGGCAGCCCGTGAGATGAGGCATGGCGTAATCGAAATCGCGGGTGGTCCGCGTCAGGCCCGACAGGCACAAAAGCGGCACACCCGTGCCTTCATCGCTGTAGAACAGGCGGGTGCCATCGGGGGCGGTGATCTGGGGCATCAGAACTCTTTCACAAGGACGGGGAGGGGACGCAGATCCGCGAGGACCCGGTCCGGGGTGGCGGGCAGCCGGTCGACCGGCTCGGAGGCACGGTTGGCCCAGGCTGTGCGGAAGCCGTAAGCGGCCGCCGAAGCGGCATCCCAGCCATTGGACGAGACAAACAGAACCTCCTCCGGGGCGCAGTTGAACCGGGCGCCCACAAGGTCGTAGACCAGTGCGGCGGGCTTGAAGATCGACACCGACTCGACGCTGAGCACATCGTCGAGAAGCGGGCCGAGACCGGCACTGTTCACAGCACCCGCCAGCATGTCCGGCGAGCCGTTGGACAGGATCCCCGTGGCAAGACCCTGATCCTTGAGGGCTTGCAGCATGGCGGGCACCTCCGGATAGGCCGACAGCTCCCAGTAGAGCTGCAAGAGCCGCGCGCGCAGGTCCGGGTCGGCCTGATCCGAGGCTTCGAGCGCCCAGTCGAGCCCGTCCTGCGTTACCTGCCAAAAATCGCAATGATGCCCGGTGATCGCGCGCAGCCAGGTGTATTGTAGCTGTTTGAGCCGCCAGTTCTGCGCGATCTCGGGCCATTTGTCGGCAAAGGCCTCGCGCCCCGGTTCTGCGGCGGCCTCGCGGGCTGCGGCGCTGACATCAAACAGGGTGCCATAGGCGTCGAAAATGCAGGTGGTGATGGTCATCTGAGGCTCCGTTCTGGCGCGAGGATGACCCGCGCAGGGAAGCGGCGCAAGTCACCTTCCGGCGCGCGCCTGGCCTCATTGTTCCCAAAATACTCCCGCCGGAGGCGTCTGTCCGTGACACCCATGCGCGGCTGACGGGCGCGCGCAGCTTCACACCCCGGGGGCGCTGTCCCCGGACCCCTGGAGTATTTCAGGAACAATGAAAGGGGCGTGTCAGACGGTCAGAAGTCCGCGCAGTTCGGTTTCATCCATCTCGGCGCGGGTGCCGGACTTGATGATCTGGCCGCGATCCATCACCGCGAAGCTGTCGCAGAGATCGCGGGCGAAGTCGAAATACTGTTCCACCAGCAGGATGGCCATGTCGCCCCTGTCGCGCAGGAAGCTGATGGCGCGCCCGATATCCTGGATGATGGAGGGCTGGATGCCTTCGGTGGGTTCATCCAGTACCAGAAGGCGGGGGCGCATCACGAGGGCGCGTCCGATGGCGAGCTGCTGCTGCTGGCCGCCCGAAAGATCGCCGCCGCGGCGTCCGAGCATGTCCTTGAGCACCGGGAATAGGGTGAAAACCTCGTCCGGCACATGGCGCAGGCTGCGGGGCAGGGCGCCGAAGCCGGTCTCGAGGTTCTCCTGCACAGTGAGCAGGGGGAAGATCTCGCGCCCTTGCGGCACCGAGGCGATCCCGGCCCGGGCGCGGCTGTCAGCGCGCAGGCGCGACAGGTCGGCGCCTTCCCAGTCCATGCGGCCCGCCGAGATCGGCTGGCGCCCGGTGATGGCCCGCAGAAGGGTCGTTTTGCCCACACCATTGCGCCCCAGCACGGTGGTGACCTTGCCGGTTTCCGCCGTGAGCGAGACGCCGCGCAGCGCCTGGGCGGCGCCGTAGTGGAGGTCGATGTTTTCGATCGTCAGCATCTCAGCGCCCCAGATAGACTTCGATGACTTGTGGGTTCGCCGAGACATGGTCCAGCGATCCCTCGGCCAGCACATGGCCCTGATGCAGGACGGTGACGCGGCAGTCGAGGGCGCGCACGAAATCCATGTCATGCTCGACCACGATCACCGTGTGCTGCCCGGCAATGCCCCGCAGCAGTTCCGCCGTGCGCATGGTTTCGGCATCGGTCATGCCGGCGGCGGGTTCATCCACCAGCAAAAGCTCCGGATCCTGGGCGAGCAGCATTCCGATCTCCAGCCATTGCTTTTGCCCGTGGCTGAGATCTGCGGCCAGCCGGTCCCGGTCGCCGTCAAGTTTGACCAGTTCCAGAAGCTCGGTGATTTTCGTCTCTTCTGCCGCGGTCCGGCGGTTGAACAGCGTGGTCCAGACCGAGCGGTCCGCCTTGAGGCTCAGCGCGATATTGTCCGCCACCGTATGGGTCTCGAATACCGTGGGTTTCTGGAACTTCCGTCCGATGCCGAGGCGGGCGCTGTCGGCCTCGTCGGTCTTGGTCAGATCCACGGTCTGGTTCCACAGGACTTCGCCCTCATCGGGGCGGGTCTTGCCGGTGATGATGTCCATCATCGTGGTCTTCCCGGCGCCATTGGGGCCGATGATCGCGCGCATCTCACCCTTTTCCACATGGAGGCTGAGGTCGTTGATCGCCTTGAACCCGTCAAAGCTGCGGTTCACGCCGTTCAGGGACAGCTGGATGCTCATGCCTTTGCCTCCTCAGGGGACGCGCCCGGTTTGGGTTTTCGCTGCAGGGCGTTTTCCACCACGCCCAGCACGCCCTTGGGCATGAAGATCGTCACGAAGATGAAGAGCGCGCCGAGGGCGAAGAGCCAGATCTCGGGGAACCAGCCCGTGAGCAGGGTTTTGGACAGGGCCACGAGGATCGCGCCGATGGCCGCGCCCACCAAGGTGCCGCGCCCGCCCAGGGCGACCCAGATCACGATCTCGATGGAGTTCGCGGGGCTGAACTCGCCCGGGTTGATGATGCCAACCTGGGGCGTATAGAGCGCGCCTGCCACGCCTGCCATCATGGCCGAGACGGTCCAGACGAAGAGCTTGTAGCTCTCGACCCGGTAGCCGAGAAAGCGCGTGCGGCTCTCGGCGTCCCGGACGCAGACGAGGATCTGGCCGAGCTTGGAGGTGGTGATCGCCTTGGAGATCAGCAGGCCAGCGGTCAGGGCCAGCGCCGAGAGCGCGAAGAGGGCGGCCCGAGTGCTGTCCGATTGCAGGTCGAAGCCGAGGACGTCCTTGAAATCCGTCAGGCCGTTATTGCCGCCGAACCCCATCTCGTTGCGGAAGAAGGCGAGCATCAAAGCATAGGTCATGGCCTGAGTGATGATTGACAGATACACGCCCGTGACCCGGGACCGGAAGGCGAACCAGCCAAAGACAAACGCCAGAGCACCGGGGACCAGGAGGACCATCAGGCAGGCGAACCAGAACTGATCAAACCCGTACCAGAACCACGGAAGCTCCTGATAATTAAGAAAAACCATGAAATCCGGCAGGTCGGGATTGGCATAGACGCCCCGGTCTCCGATCTCACGCATCAGGTGCATGCCCATGGCATAGCCGCCCAGAGCAAAGAAAGCGCCATGGCCGAGGGAGAGGATGCCCGTATAGCCCCAGACCAGATCGAGCGCGACGGCGAGAAGCGCGTAGCAGAGATACTTGCCGAGCAGGCTGACGACATAGGACGGGACTGGCTGGCCCTCCATCCACAGGTTGCCGGCGGGGATGGCGACCGTGAGGACAAAGAGCCCGGCGAGGAAAATGCCCATGCGACGGTCGATGAGACGGCTCATAGCAGGCCTCCGGGGGTGAGTGAGGAAAGGGGGCTCCCGCCCGTCGTTGCCGCCCTGCCGGGCAGCGCCTCCCGTTGGGCCGGGCCGCGTGCGGGCGCACGCGGCGGACGCGCCTCAGGCCAGGCGGTGGTCGTCAAAAGGCCCTGGGGAGTCCGGGCGAGACCACCGCGCGCGCATGCGCGCGCGGCTGGGCCCAACGCCGGATGAGGGACCGCGAAGCGGTCCGAAAGCCGGAGGCGGGAGAGCCACGAATCCCCCTGCCAGAGAGGTTCAACACCCTGGGTCCGACCCGGTCGGCCCTGCGTCGGCCCTGCGTCGGGCATGTGTCGGGCAAGTGTCGGGCATCGGCGCGCGGCGGGGTCACGATGTGTTAAGGTCATCGTCAATTCTCCACCGCCCGGCCCTTCACCGCGAAGAGCCCGCGCGGCCGCTTCTGGATGAAGAGGATGATGAAAACGAGCACCAGGATCTTGGCCAGCACCGCCCCTGCATAGGGCTCCAGGAACTTGTTCGCGATGCCCAGCGAAAACGCCCCGGCCAGCGTGCCCCAGATATTCCCGGCCCCGCCGAAGACGACCACCATGAAACTGTCCACGATGTAGCTCTGGCCGAGATTCGGCGACACGTTGTCGATCTGGCTGAGCGCCACGCCCGCCAGCCCGGCAATCCCGGCGCCCAGACCAAAGGTCATCGCATCGACCCAGCCGGTCCGGATCCCCATATTCGCCGCCATCGCCCGGTTCTGGGTCACGGCCCGCATCTGCAGCCCGATCGGCGTCTTCTTCAGCACGAAGAGCAGGATCGCAAACACCGCCAGCGCAAAGAGCAAAATCCACAGCCGGTTATAGGTGATCGTCATCTGCCCGACCTCGAACGCGCCGGACATCCAGCTCGGATTGCCCACCTCGCGGTTGTTCGGCCCGAAGATCGAGCGCACGGTCTGTTGCAGGATCAGGCTGATCCCCCAAGTCGCCAGCAGCGTCTCCAGCGGGCGGCCATAAAGAAACCGCACGCAGCCGCGCTCGATCGCCACGCCGACGCCGCCCGCAATCACAAAGGCCAGCGGGGCCGCGATCAGCAGCGACCAGTCAAAGAGCCCGGGGAACGAGGAACGGATGATCTCTTGTACGAAAAACGTCGTATAGGCCCCGATCATCACCAACTCGCCATGGGCCATGTTGATCACGCCCATCACGCCGAAGGTGATCGCAAGCCCGATCGCCGCCAGCAGCAGGACCGAGCCCAGGGACAGGCCGAACCACACATTCTGCGCCATGTTCCACAGGCGCTGGTTGTCCTCGATGGCCCTGACCGCGTCCGCCGCTGCCGCCGCGAGCGTCGGGTTCGTGGCCTGCAGGAGCGGGGTCAGAACGCCGAGCGCCTCCTGATTGCCCATCTCGCGCAGCACCTCGATGGCCGCAACCTGCTCGGCTTCGGGCAGATCGCCCTCCAGCACGGTTGCGGCAATGGCAAAATCGAGCGCCTCGGCAACACCCTCGTCGCTTTCTTCGTTGCGAGCGGCGCGCAACAGCTCCAGCTGGTCCACATTCGGGGCGCGGAAGGCCGCCTCGGCAGCCGCCAGGCGCAGGGCCGGATCCGGGGCGCGCAGGGTGAGCGTGCCGATGGCCGCACGGATGTCCCGGCGCAGCCCGTTATTCACCCGGATCTTTGTCGAGCCGCGCCGGGGCACGATCCCGTATTCCTCGCCGGTCAGCGCATCATAGGCCACGTCGTCATCGGCGACCTCGCGCACTTCGACCACGCGGTCATTGGCTTTCAGCACATGCAGATTGCCCTCGAGCAGCACCTCGAGCACCGGCACGGCGCGCGGATCCCCCAGCACGCCCAGCTGTGTCACCACGGCTGCGCGTTCGGGAAACTTGCCATCGGGCAACTTGGCCACAAGCTCTTCGAAGGTTTGAGCCGACGCGGCGGGCGCGGTCAGGGCGGCAAGACAAGTCAACAGGGCCGCGACGCAGAGGCGAAGAAGGGTCATGGTGTCTCTCGGGGGTCAGAGAAGATCACGGCCCCGCCGCAGAAGCAGGGGGCCATGACAGTCAGGCGGTGTCGCGACCCGGCAAGGGCCGCGACAGGGGGCAGGGCTTAGGAGCCGCCGCCGCAGACGCCGGTTTCGGTGTTGAAGTTGCCGCAGGACATGGGCGGCAGCCAGTTGGAGATCAGCGGCGCGCTCTCGGGCAGGTGGTCGGACCACGCATCGCCCCGCACGAGGCCGGAGGTTTCCCACACAACGTCGAACTGACCGTCATCCTGGATCTCGCCCACCAGCACCGGCTTGGTGATGTGGTGGTTCGGCAGCATGGTGGAATAACCACCGGTCAGGTTCGGCACGGAGACGCCGACAATGCTGTCGATGACCGCATCCGGATCCGTGGTGCCCGCAGCCTCGACGGCCTCGACCCACATGTTGAAGCCGATGTAATGGGCTTCCATCGGGTCGTTGGTCACGCGGTCTTCGTCGCCGATGAAATCGATCCAGGCATCGATGAACGCGTCATTCTCGGGCGTGTCCACGGACATGAAGTAGTTCCATGCCGCCAGGTGACCGACGAGCGGTTCGGTGTCGAGGCCGGCGAGCTCTTCCTCACCCACGGAGAAGGCCACCACGGGGATGTCTTCGGCGGAGATGCCCTGGTTGCCCAGTTCCTTGTAGAACGGCACGTTGGCGTCGCCATTGATGGTCGAGACCACGGCGGTTTTCTTGCCCGCGCCGCCGAAGGAGGCGATGTCGGACACAATCGTCTGCCAGTCGGAGTGACCGAAGGGCGTGTAGTTGATCATGATGTCCTCGGCAGCGACGCCTTTGGACTGCAGATAGGCTTCGAGGATCTTGTTGGTGGTGCGGGGATAGACATAGTCGGTGCCCGCGAGGACCCAACGCTCCACGCCTTCTTCGTTCATCAGGTAATCCACCGCCGGGATCGCCTGCTGGTTCGGGGCCGCACCGGTGTAGAACACGTTGCGCTGGCTTTCCTCACCTTCGTACTGCACCGGGTAGAACAGCAGGGAGTTCAGCTCTTCGAAGACCGGCAGCACGGATTTGCGCGACACGGAGGTCCAGCAGCCGAACACCACGTCCACGCCATTGCCCTCGATCAGCTCGCGCGCCTTCTCGGCAAAGAGCGGCCAGTCGGAAGCCGGGTCGACCACGACCGCCTCGAGCATCTTGCCGTTCACGCCGCCCTTCTTGTTCTGCTCTTCGATGAGCATCAGCATGGCGTCCTTGAGCGTCGTCTCGGAGATCGCCATCGTCCCGGAGAGCGAGTGCAGGATGCCGACCTTGATTGTCTCGTCCTGTGCCAGCGCCGTGGTGGACATGAGGGCCGTGGCGACGCCGCCCAGCAGCAAGGATTTCCCAAATTTTGTCATATGCTTGTTTCCCAAAGCCATGACTGCGTGGGGGCAGGTACGGGCCCGATGGATTGAAACCGGACCAGGATCTGCATACATGCCCATACGCAGCGTTTTTTTGTTGCATTGTGCGGCGGCAGAGAACTGCCAGGAACGACGCCGTCGCACACCTCCTGCGCCCTGAGCGGCTGACCGCAACTGAGCGCGGGGGCAACTTCGACCAGCCATCCCGTCGGAAGAACCGAGAATCGCGCTGTCAGCGCCACCAGAGCGCGTCAACCGGCAAGAATTGAGCGCATCTGCTCGCGTTTTGCGCGGTGTGACTAATTTGTGCGCAGTTCTCAAAGCTGTTTTGCGCGGTTTTCTGCGTATGCACGCCCTCTGCCGCATTGCAGCGTCACGCACAGGATTTCACGCGCGGCGGCGCGCAGCCCGCGCCACAGGCACCCCGGGCAGGGGCGCGGCACCCCGGGCGGGGCGCGAAGCGGGTCTTTCTGTCGCCCCGGCCATGTCAGGTCGCGAAGTCGCGCGAAAGGCTCTTGACGCCCCCACACGGGTGTCATACCCAGCCGCGCACGATGGCGTGGTAGCTCAGTTGGTTAGAGCGAACGACTCATAATCGTTAGGTCGGGAGTTCAAGTCTCCCCCACGCCACCACCTCCTGCAGCAGAGAGAGCGAGCCCCGGGCCCGTTCCGCCCGCCGAGCGTCGACTGGCGACGAGGAGACCTATGATCCCCCTGTCTTTTCAGTGTGCCGCCGTGGCCGCGTTGGGCCCGTGATCCGGGTGGCGGCGTGTTGAATGGGCGGGCGTGACGCTGACCGGCGCGCCATCGGACATGTGGCCCTGCAAGAGGTGTCAGGCGGGGCAGGGCAAAGGCCTGTGCCACCGACCTAAGGCCATTTGGGCGGGCACGCGGGTCACGTGGACATTGGGGCATCTGCAGCGCCGGGGAAGCTCCGGCAAGCGCCCCTCCGCAATCATGCGCCTGACCGTGGTCATGCGGGGTGAGGATCCCGCGCCGGGATCCTCGGGGCAGAGCGGGCGAGCGCAGGATCACCATCCTGCATGTCGTGAAGGGTGATGTGGGTCCGCGCCGTCCGGCACGGACGGCGCCACCGGGCCGTGCTCAGGCGTTGTCTTTGCGGCGGCGGATCTCGGTGAATACCTCGGCATCGCTTGCCCCTTCCATCCCCAGATGGGCCCGGATCGCGGGATCGGCGGCGCGCAGGAAGGGGTTGGTCGCCAGCTCCTCGGCCAACGTGGTCGGCACTGTCGGCTTGCCCTGAGCCCGCAGGGCTTTCACGGTCGCGGCCTTCTCGCGCAGGGCGGTGTTGTCGGGATCCACGGTCAGGGCAAACCCGGCATTCGCCTCGGTATATTCATGGCTGCAATAGATCACCGTCTCGGGCGGCAGGGTGGTCAGCTTCTGCAGGCTGGTATGCATCATCGGCCCGTCGCCCTCAAAGAGCCGCCCGCATCCCATCACGAACAGGGTGTCCCCGGTGAAGACCACCCTCTCGACGGGCAGGTAGAAGTTGATCATGTCCGTGGTATGGCCCGGCGTGTGCAGCACCTCGACCCGGTGCCCGGAGAACTCGAAGCTCTCGCCATCGCCGTAGCGGGTGTCCACCCCTGCGATGGGCTGGCTCACGGGCTTCGGGCCGATCACGGTGCAGCCCGTGGCGGCCTTCACCTCTTCGATCCCGTCGGTGTGGTCATGGTGGTGATGGGTCACCCAGATCTCGGTCAGCCCCCAGCCGGTCTTGTCCAGCGCGGTCATCAGGGCTGCGGCCTCGCCAGCATCCACGGACGCGGTCTGACCCGAGGACGGATCATGCAGCAGCACGCCGTAATTCGCGCCGGGACCATAGGGGTATTGATAAATCTCGAGTGCCATATCGCTTGCCTCCACGCTCTGGGTTCAGACAATCGAAGCGCGCTTTGTTTGGCAAGGGCAGGCAGACCGCGCCCGCGGATTTCTCGCCATGTCGCGGGCTGCCCTCTTGACCCGGCCCCCCGCCGGAAGGCAGCACTCGGGGGCAACAGAGGAGATGAGGCGCGGATGGACGAGGCATTCTGGGAGGAAAGGTGGCGCGAGAACCGGATCGGGTTTCACGAACCCGAGGCCAACGCGCTGCTGACGGATCACTGGGCCGCGCTGGCCCTGGCCCCGGGCGCGCCGGTCTTCGTGCCGCTCTGTGGCAAGAGCCTCGATCTCGACTGGCTGCGGGACCGGGGCTTTGCCGTGACCGGGGTGGAGTTCAACCGCATGGCCGTCGCCGAGGTATTCGACCGGCTGGGCCTTGCGCCGCAGGTTTCGCGGCTGGGGGCGCTCGAGTGTTTTGAGGCGCCGGGTCTGCGTCTGTTCGTGGGCGATGCCTTTGCCCTGACCGCCGAGATGCTGGGCCCCGTGGCGGCGATCTATGATCGTGCGGCGCTGATCGCCCTGCCGCCCGAGACCCGGCCGCGCTATGCCCGGCATTTGGTGCAGGTCACCGGGGCCGCGCCGCAATTGCTGGTCACCCTGACCTATGACCAGAGCCAGACCGACGGCCCGCCCTTCTCGGTGCCCGTCGATGAAGTCGCCCGCCACTACGCCGAGACCTACGAGATCGAGATCCGCGCGACCCGTCCGCTGGGCGGTCCGGTGGCCCTGCGTGCGGGGGGCGGCGAAGAGCGGGTCAGCCAGCTTCGCCCGAAACTGCGCTAGGCCCGGCGGTCACGTTTCTGCGAGGCGCGCGCCTGCGACTGGCCCGGGGGCGGGCCCGCGCCTAGCCTGTTGCGCAACAGGAAAGAGGGGCGCGGATGATCGGATCGGGACTATGGAAGGCCGCGCTGGCCTCAGCGCTCGCAGGCGGGCTGGCGGGCCCGGCCTTGGCGACCGTGCTCGACGGTCAGATCCTGCGCCAGAGTGGGCAGGGGCAGTTCGTCATCCTCGAGACCGACAGGCCCTTCGATGTGGGGCGGGACAATTTCAACACGGATCACCTCTATGCCTTCGATGAGGATCAGAATATCCGCCTGATGGCTCCGATCGCCGTGGATGTGGGCGGGATCGACGGGGTGATCCCCGAAGGCGAGGTCGTGGCCAGCCATTACGTGTTTTTCGACAGTGTGAACGGTGTGCATTACGGCTGGGTCGAGTTCGATGCGCCGATCCTCGGGGTGGCCGCGCTGCCGGCATCGATGGATGCGACGGATTTCCTCGCCAATACCCAGGTCAACTATATCAGCACCGATCTGCGCGGGCTGGAGCAGGGCGATTACGTCTGGATCGACGAGGACAACCCCGCGCGGCTCTGGGTCTATTGGGCGGGCTCTTCGCCCGGCGACTATATCCGCGTCTTCACCGCGCTCTCGCCTGCGGCGATGATGTAGCGCACAGGACGGTGTGATCCGCCGGTTGGTGAAGGCCCGGCTATCGCGGGCGCGCCGATGCGCGGCGTCCCACGAGCCTCGGGTGTGTCGGGCTGGCCGGGGGGGGGCATCCTCCCCGCAGCACAGACGCCTTCCCGCTAGAGTGCGTTGACGGCGACCCGGCGGGGCCGCCGCCCGGTGGTCAGTCGTAGCTCAGCGCGCGGGCCTTGCCGCGGAAGATCACGTAGCTCAGCACCGTGTAGCCGAGGATCGCCGGAAGCACGAAGATCGTCCCGAAGAGGATGATCAGCAGGCTCTCGGGCGCGCTTGCCGCCTCGTAGATCGTGAGCTGCTCGGGCACCACGTAAGGGTAGAACGAGTAGGCGAGCCCGAAGAAGGCGAGGATGAACAGCACGATGGTCGCCGCGAAGGGGAACCATGCAAAGCTGTCATCGGCGGTCGGCAGGCGCTTGAGCCCCACGAAGAGGAGCCCGATCAGCAGGCAGAACATCAAGGGCAGGGGGGCAAGCAGCACGATCTCGGGAAAGGAGAACCATTTGTCGAAGATCCGCGGGCTCACCAGCGGCGAGGCGAGCGAGACCGCCCCAAGCCCCAGCACCAGCCCCCAGATCCCGCCGCGCGACCAGGCGACGGCTTTCTTCTGCAACGCGCCTTCGGTCTTCAGCACGAGCCATGTGGCGCCGATGAAGGAATAGGCCACGGTGAGGAACACCGCCGTCAGCAGGGCAAAGCCCACTGTCAGGATCGTCCATTGCAGGCCCATGATATAAAGCCCCAGCATGAACCCCTGGCTGAGCGAGGTCATCATCGAGCCGATGAAGAAGGCCATGTTCCAGGCGGGTTTCTGTTTGGCCGGGGCCTTGGCGCGGAACTCGAAGGAGACGCCGCGCAGGATCAGCCCCACCAGCATGATCGCCACAGGCAAGTAGAGCGCCGTCAGGATCGCCCCATGGGCCGAGGGGAAGGCCACCAGAAGGATGCCGATGGCCAGCACCAGCCAGGTCTCGTTGGCATCCCAGAAGGGGCCGATCGAGGCGACCATGCGGTCCTTTTCGGCATCCTCGGCAAAGGGAAAGAGCACCCCCACGCCCAGGTCGAACCCGTCGAGCACCACATAGATGAGGATCGACAGGCCCATCAGGGCCGCAAAGACCAGGGGGAGCCATTGGGTCTGGTCGGCGAATATCTCGGACATGGGTCTACTCCGCCGGGTTGATGATGCGCACTTCGGCCTCGCCGGAGCGCGGCGTGTCGAAGATGCGGGTGGGCTCGCCCTTGGCGGCCTTGGCGGCGAGATAGGTCAGCACGCTGACATAGCAGACGATCAGCGCCGCATAGACCGCGAGATAGGCGATCAGCGTGCCGAGCACCATGCCCGCGGGCACATCCGCCACCGCATCAGCGGTCTTGAGCACCCCGTCCACCAGCCAGGGCTGACGCCCGATCTCGGTCGTGTACCAACCCGCCAGCGTGGCGATCCAGCCGGAAAAGCCCATGGCGACGAAGCCATAGAACATCGGTTTCGGCAGACCCTCCATCCCGCGGCCCTTGCGCATGAACCACATGGCCGCCCAGCTCATCAGCAGCATCGCCATGCCGGTGGCGACCATGATCCGGAAGGACCAGAAGACCTTGGCCACCGGCGGGTGCAGCACCTCGCCGTCTTCGGTGACGAAGTCGTTCAGGCCGGGGATCTTGCCATCGAGGCTGTGGGTCAGGATCAGCGAGCCCACATAGGGGATCGCGATCTCGAAGTCGTTCTCGCGCGTGTCTTCATTTGGCAGGGCAAAGAGCACCAGCGGCACCGGGCTCTTGTCGCCGTCCCAGTGCCCCTCCATGGCGGCAACCTTGGCGGGCTGATGCTCGAGCGTGTTCAGCCCGTGCTGGTCGCCCACGAAGATCTGCACCGGGATCAGGAAGGCGGCGACCGTCACACCGGTCTTCATCGCGGCGCGCATGCCGCCCGAGCGGTCTCCGCGCAGCCAGCGGAAGGCCGACAGCCCGGCCAGCAGGAAGGACGCGGTCAGGCCCGAGGCCAGCAGCACATGGAAGAACCGGTAGGGCAGCGACGGGTTGAAGATGATCTCGAGCCAGTTCGTGGCATGCACCACCCCATCGCGGATCTCGTACCCGGCGGGCGTGTGCATCCAGCTGTTCAGGACAAGGATCCAGAAGGCCGACATGGTGGTGCCGAAGGCCACGAGGAAGGTGGCCAGCGTATGCAGCCAGGGCGGCACGCGGCTGACACCGAAGAGCATGATGCCGAGGAACACCGCCTCGAGGAAGAAGGCGGTCATCACCTCATAGGCCAGGAGTGGCCCCGCGATATTGCCGACGCTTTCCATGAAACCCGGCCAGTTGGTGCCGAATTGGAAGGACATGGTGATGCCCGACACGACGCCCATAGCAAAGGTCAGCGCGAAGACTTTCACCCAGAAGCGGTAGGCTTCCATCCATTTGCCGTCCTGCGTGGCCTGAAAGCGCAGCTTGAAGAACAGCAGCACCCAGCCAAGCGCGATGGTGATGGTGGGAAACAGAATGTGAAACGAGATATTCGCGCCGAACTGGATGCGCGACAGGATCAGGGTGTCCATCGGGGACCTCCTCGGGGGTTCATATGCCTGGTCTTTTTGTCTTGTTTCAGAGTTAGGTTTTCACCTCAGGGTTGCCAGCGAGAGAGGGTGCGACCCGCTGTCCCGCTCCGGCGGGGCGGGTCATTTGAGCGTGGCCAGGAGCGCGTCGATCACCTGCAGATGGGCTTCGGCCGAGCCGCCCTCGGCCACGGAGAGCGCCGCCCGGTCAAACAGCGCCGAGAGTTGCACGGTCAGCGCGTCGAGCGGCAGGGTGCGGATCTCGCCTGCCTCCATGGCGGCGGCGAGGCCCGCGCGGAGCGCATCCGCCGAGGTCTCGCGGTCGATCGTGTCGAGCGCGGCCTGGCCGAGCACCGCGGGGCCGTCACGCAGCATGATCCGCACCCGCCCGGGATCGGCCATCGCCGCGAGATAGCCGCGACTGCCCAGTTGCAAGGCGTCGATGGTGGAACCGGGCTGGCTGGTGGCCTCAGCCGTGATCTGGGCCGCGACAGCCTGATATTCCTCGGTGATGACGGCCCGAAAGAGGGCGGTCTTGTCCTCGAAATGGTGGTAGAGCGCGCCGCGTGTCACCCCGGCGGCCCGGACGATTTCGGGGGTCGAGGTCTCGGCATAGCCTTTCTCGGAAAACATTTGTCGCGCGGCGGCGATCAGCGCGGCGCGCGTGGCCTCGGTGCGCGCCTTGTTGGTCCGCGTCTGCTTTTCTTCTTGCATACGTACAGCCTGTATGTTTATCGTTCAGATACATACATACTGTATGTTTGCAAGAAAGGAGACGCAACGTGAAATGCACCCAGTACTACCCTGTCATCCAGACCCGCGATGTCGCCGCGACCAAGGCGTTCTATCTTGACCATTTCCGTTTCCGCGAGGCCTTTGCGGCGGATTGGTACTGCCATCTGCAATCCTGCGAGGATCCGACTGTGAACCTTGCCATCCTGCAAGCGGATCATGAGACGATCCCGGAAGAGGGCCGGGGCGTTGTCGGCGGGCTTATCCTGAATTTCGAGGTCGCAGATGTGGATGCGGAATTCGCCCGCGCCGAGGCTGCGGGCTTGCCGATCCTCAAGACCCTGACGGATGAGGCTTTTGGCCAGCGCCATTTCATCACGCGGGATCCCAATGGTGTGCTGATCGACGTGATCCGGCCGATCCCGCCCGCAGCGGGGTTCGCCGAGCACTACAGCGCCGACGCACTGCCCGTCTGATCCCGGCCCGCGCGCCCTCTCAGATGTCCAGGCTGTCGAACGCCTCGGACAGGGCGGCGAGCCGATCCGGGTCGCGCAGGTTGAAATGGGTCAGGAAGTCGGTCTTGCCGAAGGGCGCGTTCAGTGCACGGATCCGATCGACGCAGGCGCGGGCCTTGTCCTCATGGCCCGCCCGGTTATACACCGCCGCCGCGATCATGAAGACATAGAGATGCGGGTTCGGCGCCGCGACAGCCCGGTCCGAGTACCGGATCGCAGCCGCCAGATCGTCGGTCACGAAGGCCGCGAGCGCGCGCGTGCCGAACATCGATTGCAGATGCGGGTCCATCGGGCTGAGAAACAGCGCGCGCGCCACGTTCTGGTCCGCGTCCTTCCCCGCGCAGAGAACGGTCTGCAGGGTCGCGCTGTTGTAGTAGCCAAAGGCGGAGTTCGGGTTGAGCTCCACAGCGCGTTTGACCCAGATGAGCCCGTCCTCCGGGTGGCCCTCGAGCCATTTGGCCCGGCCATAGATCAGGTTGCAGAAGGGATCGTGCTCGTCATGGCGCAGCCCGTTGGCCGCATGGTGCAGGGCCTGGCGCGTGTGGGCCGCGCTCTCGCCCTCGAGATGCTGAAACGCGGTCTGAAACTCCGTTTAGGACAGTCCCGCATGGGCCCGGGCGCAGTGCGGATCCAGCGACAGGGCGCGTTGGAAGTGCCCGGCGGCGATCTGGTTGTCCGCGCGGTTGTAGCGGAACATGTGCCGGATCCCGAGATGGTAGTGCCCCCAGGCATCGATGCTCTCGGAGGGATGGTGACGCAGTTTCTCGGCCTCGTGGCTGGGCAGGCGGCTCTCCAGCGCGATCGCGAGGCCCCGGGCCAGCTGCGCGCGCAGGTCATAGATCTCGTCCCGCGCGCCGACCAGCCGTTCGGTCCAGACCAGCTGCCCGGTTCGGGCATCTGAAAGCTCGGCGCCCGGGCGATGATATTGAGCCAGTGCAAGCGCGAGAGCGAGGCGATCAGCTCGGCGGGGATGGCCTCGGCGATGGCCTGCTGCGAGGGGGCCGCGCCCAGAAGCTCAAAAGGCCGCACGGCGATGGTGGGCCGTCCCCCGTCAAGGGGCGCGGTCGGCCCCCCCGGCTCGGGCGCAGGGGTGGCCGGCACGGCTGTGTCCTAAGGCTCCACATCGGCAACGAACCGATAGCCGAAGCCGCGCACGGTCTTGATCACCGCCTGCGCTTGCCCGCTATCGCCGACGGCTGCGCGCACCTGCTTTATCGCCGTCGACAGGGCCGCGTCCGAGACGAAGACGCCGGGCCAGATCACCTCGAAGATCTCGTCCTTGGACACGCTGCGGGCGCGATTGACCACCAGATGGCGCAAGAGTGCAAAGCATTTCGGCTCCAGCGCGACGGCGCCAAGAGGGCCGTGGAGCTCGCCCAGATCGGTGTCCAGACGATAGGCGCCAAATGCATAGATCATTGCAGGACCGAAGTATGCAGGAGGTGGGTCCGCCAGGACAAGCCTGTTTCAGGTGCGGCGGGATCCTTGAAGTGTGCACATCCCCGCCAGTTTCGCGGAGCTTGGGGTCAGGCTGGCGCGCGGCGGCGCTTGAGGCCCGCAAGACCCAGCAGACCTGCGCCCAGCAGCCAGACCCCCGCGGGCAGCGGGACCGGGGCGACGGCGGAGGCGGTGGCCGTGGCGCGCAGGATCTGGCGATTTGTAACGTGTCCATCGCTCACGATGGACACGCTCCAGTCGATCCCGAAAATGTCGGGAAAGGCAAAGTTGGACATGTCTGCGACATCGAAGGACCCGGAGATAAAGTCCGCGGTGAGCAGATCAAAGATATCCCCGTCTTCGATATTTGTGCCGTCAACGAAATCGATCTGAAACGTGACCGTATCCAAGATCGCCAGTGTTCCGTCCAGTTCAAGCGCAACTCCATCCTCGGTCGGATCAAGGAGAATGTCGACGACAGATCCCTGTGCGAAAGAGGCAGACTCGGCGCTGCCAGAGTTCCCCGCAATCAGCAAGGATCGGTCCCCATTGCCGATCGACAGTCTGGTGTTGTTAAACGCGAGACTGAGGTCGGCTTTGAGAAAGCCCCCGTTGACCTCAACCGTTCCACCTTCGATGCGAATGGTGTTCAGCTCCATGTCGCCCTCGAGAATGAGGGTACCTTTGGTTTGTCGAAAGTTTCAATCAACTCCGGTGACATTGCCGTCTACGTGAAAAATCCCGGTATTCTCAATTTCTCCGCCCTCAGTATCCATGTCCCCAGTGATGAAGGTGCCACTGTTCTGGATCACTCCAGAAGAGCTGTTGATATCGCCGCCGCTTGCAAACAAACCACTGTTTGTGATCGTCCCACGGCTGTTATCGATGTCGCCACCGCTTTGAAACGTGCCCGCGTTTGTGATCGTTCCGGAGCTGTTATCGATGTCGCCGAGGCCTATGAACGTATCTCTGTTCCTGATCGTTCCGCCGAAGTTGTCGGTTTTCCGAAGGATCAAAATTCCTCCGTTATTGATCAGCTCGCCCTCAATGGAGAGAGTATCGGCAAGGAAGCCATCCGTGGTCTCAAGAACCTCCCCAGAGCCAATAAAGATATTCTGCGCGGTGGCCTAAAAGGGCGTCGCGAGGGAGAGGAGCGCCAGGAGGACGCCGCATAGGCGGAGCGAGGTGCAGGGCTGCGGGGAAAAGGCGAACATGGGGGCGCTCCTGTGGATGGTGGACCCTGTGGGCCCTTGATGGGTCGATATGCGACCAAGCGTTGTGACGGAGCGCCGCTCGGCGATGGGGAAGACCTGAGGCGGGCCAGGTGGATGAAATTCGGTTAACTCTGGCGACTGTGGCCGCTGCAAGTCAGTGCGCAGGGCTTTTGTAACGGGTTTTGTGTCCGCAAGCCGCGACATGTCTGCGCCTGATGCCAACTTGCGCCCGATACAGGGCAGGAGCTGGCGGGCACATGCCTTTGTTCTGTGCGGTCCGCCTGGCTGGGCGTGGGCTTCGGACCCGCATCTGGCTCCATGCGGGATCGCGGGACTGGATCTTGCGCGGGGCGGGCGCTTGGGTCATGTCATGGGCGAGGAGGCCCCCCATGCGTCAGTACAGTGTCATCATCAACGGCTTTGGCCGGATCGGTCGGTCTGTCTTGCGGGCCTGGCTCGGGGGCGGCTGGCCGGGACTGCAGATTGTCGGCGTGAACGACATCGCGCCGCTGGAGACCTGCGCCTATCTCTTTGAGTATGACAGTGTCTTCGGCCCCTGGCGCGGTGAGGTGCGGACCGAGGATGGCGGGCTGGTGGTGGATGGGCGGCGCATTCCGTTTTCCACCGTGGCGAACCTGCGAGATCGCGATCTGTCGGGCGTGGATCTGGTGATGGAATGCACCGGTCGCGGCTCGGACCGGGCCTTTGCCGAGCGCGCGCTCGAGGCGGGGGCGCGCCGGGTGCTGGTCTCGGGGCCCTCACTGGAGGCGGATTGGACGCTGGTTCTGGGGGCGAATGACGCGGATTTGAGCCGCGAGCACCGGATTGTCTCGAACGCCTCCTGCACGACGAACGCCGTGGCGCCGCTGGTCAAGCTGCTCGACGGGGCGTTCGGGATCGAGACCGGGCATATGACCACGGTGCATTGCTATACCGGCTCGCAGCCCACGGTGGATATGCCCATGGCCAACCCGGCGCGGAGCCGGGCGGCGGCCCTGTCCATGGTGCCGACCACCACCAGTGCGCAGGCGCTGACGGATCTGGTGCTGCCGGGGCTGGCCGGGCGGATCCAGGGATCGGCGGTGCGGGTGCCGGTGGCCAGCGTCTCGGCGGTGGATCTGAGCGTGATGACCCGGCAGGGCCCTGACCGTGGGGCGGTCAATGCGGTGCTGCGCGGGGCCGAGGGCGGGATCATCGGGGTGACCGGCAAGCCGCTGGTGTCTTCGGATCTGCGGCAGCGGCCCGAGAGCATCGTCATGGCCACGCCCGAGACCCAGGTCAGCGATGGCGGCATGGTGCGGGTCTTCGGCTGGTATGACAATGAGTGGGGCTTCGCGAACCGGATGCTCGACGTGGCGATCCGGATGTCGAAGTTTTGAGCCCCGCTGCGGGCGGGATCGCCTGTGGTGGCTGTGCGCCTTCGGCGAGGATATTTGCAGACTTAAGGGGGAGGGGGCGCGCCGGGATCGACGCGCCCGCCTTTGGTTAGCGGGGCAGGGAGCCCTTCGCGTTGCCCTTCAGGCCGCCGGAGACTTCCTCGGTGGATTCCTCGGAAAGCTCTTCGGGCAGGATCAGGTTCAGCGCGATGGCGATGGCCGCCGCGGGCAAGAGGCCGCTGGTCATCAGGATGCGCAGGGTGTCGGGCAGGTATTGCACCGCGCCCGGCTCGAGTTGCAGGCCGAGGCCCACGGAGAGCGCGATGGCGAAGATCACCATATTGCGCCGGTTCCAATCCACATCCGAGAGCATCGAGATGCCCGCGGCCACGACCATGCCGAACATGACGATCACGCCGCCGCCGAGCACTTCGATGGGCACGGTGCGGATGATGCCACCCACCTTGGGCACGAGCCCGCAGATGATCAGGAAGATCGCACCGCAGGTGACCACGTGGCGGCTCATGACGCCGGTCATCGCAATCAGGCCGACATTCTGGCTGAAGGAGGTGTTCGGGAAGCCGCCGAAGATCCCGGCCAGGGCCGAACCGAAGCCGTCGGCATAGGTCGCGCCCTTGATCTCGTCCTCGGTCGCCTCACGGCCTGCGCCGCCCTTGGTGATGCCCGAGACATCGCCCACGGTTTCAATCGCCGAGATGAAGGCCATCAGGCAGAAGCCGAGGATGGCCGCGAAGGAGAACTCGAACCCGTATTTGAAGGGCTGCGGCAGGGCGAAGGCGGCGGACCGCTCCCAGGAGCCGGTGATCGCGTCGATGCTGAGCATGCCGACCATGATGGCGTAGACATAGCCCACGATCAGGCCGATCAGGACCGCCGAGATCGACAGCATCCCCTTGGTGAAGAACTTGAGCCCGAGGGTCACGAAGATCACCACGAGCGCTGCGGACCAGTTCAGCAGGCTGCCATATTCCGGCGTGCCAATCGCCGGGACGCCGCCCGCCGCGTACTGGATGCCGACCTTGACCAGCGCGAGGCCGATCATCGTCACCACGAGGCCTGTCACCAGTGGCGGCAGGGCGAAGCGGATCTTGCCGATCACAAGCCCGAGCAGCGCATGGAACAGCCCGCCGATGATGATGCCGCCAAAGAGCGCGCCGAGGGCATCGACCCCCTTGCCCGCCACCAGCGGGATCATGATCGGCAGGAAGGCAAAGCTTGTCCCCTGCACGATGGGCAGGGCCGCGCCGACCGGGCCGAGCGTGATGGTCTGCAGCAGGGTCGCGAGCCCGGCAAAGAGCATCGACATCTGGATGAGGTAGAGCAATTCCGGGAAATCCGGCGAGTTCGAGCCGAAGCCGAAGCCCGCCGCGCCCGCGACGATGATCGCCGGGGTCACGTTCGAGACGAACATCGCCAGCACATGCTGGATGCCCAGCGGGATGGCCTTGGCCAGCGGGGGGGTGAAATTGGGGTCGCGCAACTGCGCGGGAGTTCCAATGGAGGTATCTGCCATGAGGGGCCTTTCTTCCTTCCTGATGGAGCGGCGGGGCTTCTGGCGTCCCCGTCGCGCGGATTTACGGCGCAACCACCTCGTAGGGTGTGTCGAACCAGTGTTCTTCCAGGTTCGGCGTGGATCCGATCCGATCGACCACGGCGAACAACCCGGGCGCGTGGAGCGGTGTGAGCACCCCGTGCCAGGTATTTCGGTGATAATTCACGGCCTGACCGGGGGCGGTCAGGAATGCCTCGGGCCGACCCGGGCGGCCCGCGTCATCCGGGGCCACCACGACCAGGAACGGGTCGCCGCCCATGGGGATGAAGGCCTGTGAGCCTTCCGGGTGCCGCTCCACCATGTCGAGCCTGAGCGGCAGCGCCCGGGGCTCGGCGTCAAACAGGCTGATCCCCGCGCGGCCCTCAGGTCCGAAATCGAGCGTTGCGCGGTCATGATGTCGCCCGCAGAGCCCCTGATTGATCAGCTTGTCCGGCGCGCCCGCCACCTCCAGCACGTCGCCAAAGGCCGCGAACCGCGCCGCCGTCAGGGGCTGTGCGGTGATCCGCCCGCTCAAATCGAGCCCGGCGACCATTCGGGCCGTCCAAAGAGCCGCAACCGGCTGACCCCGCCATCGGGGAAGATGTTGAAGCGGATATGGGTGATCGCGCCCAGATCGGCGAGCTCGCTGGTGAACTCATGGATCGTATCGGCGGTCAGTTTCACCTCGGGCAGGAGCGTGTGCCAGAACATCGAATCCGTGACGATGGCATCGGTCAGCCCGTCGCCGAACACCGCCAGATCCGCCGCCTGGATCGAGGCGCGGTCGGGGAAGTTGCCCTTGAAATGGGCCGTGTCGATCTCGCAGCGATTGACCCGCCCCTTGGCCCCCAGCGCGATGACCATCCAGTCATGGCCCGGGGTGCGGCGGCGGCGGGTTTCCCAGCCATCGCCCATATTCACCCCGCGCCCGGGGGCGAGCAGCCGCATGTAGTCGCCGTAGTGGGCATCCGAGAAGCTCAGGATCCGGCCGCCGTTCAGGGCCGCCGAGAGCTCGATATCCTGCCCGTCCTCGGTCGGGTCGAGCTCGGGGATGCCATAGACCCGCAGACGCGCCACCCCGCCATCGGGGAAGATATGGATGCGCAGATGGGTCCAGCTCTCGAAGCTCTTGCAGTTGAAATAGTGATGCGCTGAAGCGCCGAGGGCCTTGTGCGGCAGCACCTCGATCCAGCGGGTCTCGTCGGTGGGGTCGCCGTCGCAATTGGCCGCCTCGATCATCACGGCGGGGGCGTAGTTGCCGGTGAAGTGAGAGGTGTCCACGTCAAAGCCGAGGATCCGGCCCGGCGCCGCGAGCGAGACCACCGCCAGGTCATGCCCGCCTCCGCGACGGCGGCGGGTTTCCCATCCGTCCATCCACTTGCCATGGGCGTCGAACTTGTCGGGGATGAAGATCGCCGGCTGGTCCTGCAGCATCCGGTTGAGCGGGGCGAAAAACTCGTCAGAGGCATAGAGCGCGCGTGCGCCCAACCCGGCGGAGGCGAGGTTGATGCCTGTTCGTACGAAAAGGGGGATATTGGGGTCCTGTTGCTCAGGGCTCATTCTTGGTTACTCCGGTAGCATGTCTTGCAGGCGCAGGCGCGCGATGCGTTCCACCTGCTGGCATGCGGTTTCAAATTCAGTGTCGCGTGTGTTCTCGATCCGCCTTTGGAAGGCGCTCAGGATGTCGTCCTTGCTCAGCCCCTTGACCGCGATGATGAAGGGAAAGCCGAAGCGGTCGGTGTAGCGCGTGTTGAGATCGCTGAAGGTCGCGCGCTCGGCGTCGGTCAGCGCGTCGAGCCCGGCCCCGGCCTGCTCGGCGGTGGACTCTGCCGTCAGGCGCTTGGCGGCGGCAAGTTTTCCGGCGAGGTCCGGATGGGCGCGCAGCACGCCGAGGCGGGCGGTGTCATCGGCGGCGCGGAACTTCCGGGCGAGGGCGTTGTGCAGCCCGCCTGCGGTGTCATGGACGGCGCTCAACTCGCCCTCCCAGGCCTGCTCGGCGATCCAGGGGGAGTGCTCGAATACCCCGCCGTAGGCGGCGACGAAAGCCTCCCGATCCATGTCGGAGGGGCGATCCCAGGGCGCGGGCGCCGGGTGGGTCGCGTGCCAGTGCTCGGCAATGTCGATGCGCCGGGCGAACCAGACATCCGCATGGGACTGGGCATACTCGATGAAGCGCTGCAGGGCCTGGGCCCGCCCGGGCCGCCCCACGAGGCGGCAATGGAGCCCGATGGACATCATGCGCGGCGTCCCCGCGGCCCCCTCGGCATAGAGCGCGTCGAAGCTGTCCTTGAGATAGGCGTAGAACTGATCGCCGGAATTGAAGCCCTGCGGCGTGGCAAAGCGCATGTCATTGGCGTCGAGCGTATAGGGGATGACCAGCTGATCCTGATCGCCGTAGCGGACCCAGTAGGGCAGGTCATCCGCATAGCTGTCGGAGACATAGGCGAACCCGCCTTCCTCGGCCACGAGCCGCACGGTGTTCTCGGAACACCGCCCCGTGTACCAGCCCGTGGGCCGCGCGCCGGTCACCTCGCGGTGCAGGGCGATGGCCTCGGCCATGTCGGCGGCTTCGTCCTCGGGAGCATAGTCCTTGTATTCGATCCACTTCAGCCCGTGGGAGGCGATCTCCCATCCCGCATCCTGCATCGCGGTGACCTGCGCGGGCGCGCGGGCAAGCGCGGTGGCCACGCCGTAGACGGTCACCGGCACATTGGCGGCGGTGAACATCCGGTGCAGTCGCCAGAACCCGGCGCGCGCGCCGTATTCATAGATCGACTCCATGTTCCAATGGCGTTGCCCGGGCCAGGCGGCGGCCCCGACGATCTCGGACAGGAAGGCCTCGGAGGCCGCATCCCCATGCAGGATGCAGTTCTCGCCGCCCTCTTCATAGTTGATGACGAACTGGACAGCGATTTTCGCCCCGCCCGGCCATTGGGCGTTCGGTGGGGTCTGTCCATACCCCTGCATGTCACGCGGATAGCGGTTCACGTTTTTTGTTTCCCCTCGCTGATGGAATTGCTTCTAATGCAAAACAATCGGCGTGTTTTTCAATAAAACTTTGAAAGACCTAATCCATAGGCATTCGCGCAGTTTTTCGGCAGGTTTGGCCGAGCCCTGCCAAAGGATCAGACGAAAGGGAACGTGATGGCGCAAGAAACAGGCTATTTGACAACCCATGTGCTCGACGCTGCGCGGGGTGTTCCGGCGGAGGGGATGCACATCGTGCTCTATCGGCTGGACGGGACCACGCGCGAGGTGATCGCGGCCAAACATACCAATAGCGACGGGCGTACGGATGGGCCGATCCTGCCCGCCGAGAGCTTTGCCACCGGCACCTATGAGCTGGTCTTTCACGCGGGCGACTACCTGCGCGAGACCGGGCAGGCCGGGGCGGAGCCGCTCTTTCTCGACGAGATCCCGATCCGGTTCGGCATGAGCGATGGCGCGGCCCATTATCATGTGCCCCTGCTGCTCTCGCCCTTCAGCTTTTCGACCTATCGGGGCAGCTGACCACCGGGCCCGCCAACGCGGACCCGCTGGCACTCGGAGCACACCCCGCAGGGGCTGGCCCGTCTCTTGCGTTTCAGCTTTGGCGGCGCGCCCGGCGATATCCGGTCAGACCCGCTAGGCCGAGACCGAGCATTGCCAGGCTCGGCGGCAGCGGCACCGGCGCAACCGTGCCCGTGCCGAGGGTCGCACCATCAAGGGTCGTTATGCTGAAGACGCTGTCCATATTGGCCTGCACATCCAGAAAGGCCGGGATCTGGCGCGTCGCGCCCGCGGCGACCCAGACCCCGGTGTAGATCGTGAGGTCATCCCCGGCCTCGACCGCGATCTCGGTGCTCAGCCGTTCCGCGAATGTCAGGTCCGGGGGGCCGGCATTGCTGGACAAGCCAAAGCTGTCTGACACCGCCGGCATGCCGTTTTTCGAGACGTCGAGATCCGCCATGAAGGCGGCGAAGGGATCGGTCCCGGGAGCCGTCGCCGTGATGCTGTAGAAACCCGAAACCCGCAGTTCGATCCGCAGGGTCCCCGCGGTGGCGACGCGGATCGTGCGCTCGGCCTCGCCGCGGCCCGAAGCCGTCTGGCTTGCGGTGATCCCGGTCTCGGGGCGGACCACTCGTGTGGCCGCGAACAGGTCATCGCCATTGGCCTGAAACGTGGCGAGCGAGGTGCTGAACTGCGCGCCTGCTCGGTCTGTCACGGTCGAGTCCGTCTGACCGTTGGAGGTGCCGTCGGCAAAGCTCTGGCGGGACGGATCCGATTGGGCCCCGAAACCCGCAGTGCTGGTGAGGGTGACCGATGCCGCTTGAGCCAGGTCGAGCCCCAGGATCGTCGCAAGGAAGGCGGCGAACACGATATTCATCTTCATACATGTTGTCCTCAAGGAGGGCGCCATCCCGTATGGCGCCTGCGCGGCCTGCTTAGCGGGGCGCGGGGATCCGCTGCTTGAGGGGTGTCTGAGGATTTCCTGAGACTGCGCATGGCAGGGCCGTGCCCGATGCCGGGTCAGACCGGGGCGCTGGCGGTCGGGCCGCTGATGGCCGCGCGGCATTGCCTTGTCATGTAGTCCGAGAACAGGCGCACCTTGGGGTCCGTGAACCGCCGGTGGGGAAACAGCCAGGCCAGCGGGACCGGGGCGGGGGGTGTGTCTTCGCAGACCGGGACAAGTCGCCCGGCCCGCAGATGCTCGGCCAGCTCGAAGGCGGGTTTCAGGATGATGCCGCGCCCGGCCAGCGCCCAATCGGTCAGGACATCCCCGTCATCGGATTCGAACGGCCCCGCAATGTCGAAGCGTTTCGGCCCGGTTTGCGTCATCAGGGTCCACTGGAACTCGGTTGCCCCGGGGAAGCGGAGCATCAGGCAGTCATGGCGGTCCTGCACCAGCGCCGCCCCGTCGAGCGGCGTGCCCCGGCGGCTGAGATAGGCGGGCGAGGCCGCCAGCACCCGGGGACATTCCGCCACCATCCGCACCTTGAGATCGCTGTCGGGCAGGGGCCCCATATGGAGCGCCATGTCCAGCCCCTCGGCGGTCAGGTCGAGCTTGCGGTCCGACAGGCGCAGGCGCACGTCGATCTCGGGGTAGAGGTCCTTGAAGGCCGGGATCTGTGCGGCCACCAGCCGCCGTCCGATCCCCAGCGGGGCCGCCACGAAGATCGAGCCGCGCGGGCTTTGGCTGGTTTCCATCACCGCAGCCTCGGCCTCGGCCAGCGCCTCGGTCACCTTGCGCGCGCCCTGATAGAAGATCTTGCCATGCTCCGTGGCCCGCAGGGTGCGGGTGGTGCGGTTGAACAGGCGCACGCCGAGATACTTCTCCAGCTCGGAAATCCGGCTGGAGGCCACGGCGGGCGAGCATCGCTGATCCCGCGCCGCCGCTGACATACTGCCCAATTCGTAGACACGCACGAACATGGCGAGGTTCTTCAGCGACATCATTGGTATTCTTCGCGCCTGTTTGAAGGTCTTTGGCTATTTCTCCGATTATCAGAAAGATCGCCATGGGTATAGTGACCCGGACCGAAGGAGACCCCCGATGTATGATCTAGCAGTTCTCGAGGCCTGGGCCGAATTTGCCGTGCGCTGGCTCCATGTGATCACCGGGATCGCGTGGATCGGCTCATCTTTCTTTTTCATCGCGCTGGATCTTGGCCTGCGCAAGGCCGAGGGCATGCCCAAGCTCGCCCATGGGGAGGAATGGCAGGTCCATGGCGGCGGGTTCTATCACATGACCAAGTATCTGGTCGCGCCGGAACGGTTGCCGGATCACCTGACCTGGCACAAATGGGAAAGCTATTTCACCTGGATCTCGGGCTTCGTGCTGCTGGTGCTGGTCTATTACCTGGGGGCCGAGCTCTATCTGGTGGATCCGAATGTGGCTGATATCCCGGTCTGGGGGGCGGTGCTGATCTCGCTGGGCTCGCTGGGCTTCGGCTGGATGGCCTATGATCTGCTCTGCAAGAGCAAGTTCGGCGAGAACAACACCCGGCTCATGGTGCTCTTGTTCGTGCTGCTGGTAATCATGGCCTGGGGCTATACGCAGGTCTTCACGGGTCGTGCGGCGCTGCTGCATCTGGGGGCGTTCACCGCCACGATCATGAGCGGGAACGTGTTTTTCGTGATCATCCGCAACCAGAAGATCGTGGTCGAGGATCTCAAGGCCGGGCGGGAGCCGGATGCGAAATACGGCAAGATCGCCAAGCAGCGCTCGACCCATAACAACTATCTGACCCTGCCAGTGCTGTTCCTGATGCTGTCGAACCACTACCCGCTGGCCTTTGCGAGCGAGTATAACTGGCTGATTGCGGGGCTGGTCTTCCTGATGGGGGTGACGATCCGGCATTACTTCAACACCAAGCATATGGGGGGCGAGCCGCCGCTCTGGACCTGGGCGATCACGGTGACGCTGTTCATGGCCGCGGTGTGGTTGTCGGTGCTTGGCACGCCCGAGACCGAGGGGGAGGCGCAGCTGAGCCCGGGGGCCATGCGCTTTGCCGAGGCCGAGGGCTTCGAGGATGTGCATGACATCGTGCTCGGGCGGTGCTCCATGTGCCACGCGAAAGAGCCGAGCTGGGACGGGATTTACTGGCCGCCCAAGGGCGTGGTGCTGGAAAGCGCGGCAGATCTCGCCACACAGGCCAAGGCGGTGTACCTGCAATCGGGCCTCAGCCACGCGATGCCCCCGGCGAACCTGAGCTATATGGAGCCCCAGGAACGGGCCGCCATCGTGGCCTGGTACCGCGCGGCCCGCTAGGATTGCCGGGCGCGCTCCACATGTGGAGCGCGCGGACCCGCGCTGGTCCGAGACCCGGTCAGGGTGTCGCCCCTCGGTGGGTGCGCAGCGCGTCCGCCGGATCGGCCTTGGCCGATCCGGCCACCGATCTCATCAAGGTCCCGCAAAGCGCCAGCGCGTGTGTTGCCGGTAGGGTGCGTCCGGGCCCATCTCGAGCGAGGGGAAGCCCGCATGGTTCGCCGCATCCGGCCAGACCTGTGCTTCCAGCGCGATGGCGGAAAACCGCGGCGCGATCCGCCCCGAATGCACGGGGAAGGGCGCCGTGTCGAAGGTCCCGAGATCGAAGACCTGAAGCCCCGGCTCGGTCGTGAACATCTCCATGCTCACTCCGGACGCCCCGGTCAGTTTGCAGGCCGGGCTGAGCCCGCGGCGCGCCTCGGCCAGCACGTAGTTCAGATCATAGCGCCGGTCCGGCCCGGGCGCGAAGGGGCGCGGTTCGGTGAAATCCAGCGGCGTGCCCGCAACCTTCCCGAGCGCGCCGGTCACCATCAGGTCCTCCCCGCTCTCCGTATAACGCTCGGCATGCACCTGCAGGCGGTGTCCGTCGATCCGGTCGGTGCCATCCAGGTTCCAATAGCTGTGATTGGCGATGTTCATCAGCGTCGGTGCATCGCTGGTCCCGGTGATCTCCAGGTCCAGATCGCAGCCCGTCACCCGGTAGCGCGCCTGCACCCTGCGGTGCCCGGGAAACCCGGACAGCCCGTCGAGCAGCTCTGTCTCCAGTGTCACGTGATCGGGACCTTGCGCGACCAGATCCCAGACCCTGCCCTGCGTGCCCGCGCTCCCGCCATGGAGGGTATGCCCCCCCGGCAGGTTCGCCTCGAACGCATGCATCACCCCGGCAATCGGCGCGCGCGCATTCCGGATCCGGTTGGCAACCGGTCCCATCAACGCGCCGAAACTGATCATACCCGCCTCATAGGCGGCGATCTGATCCGTCCCCAGGGTCAGGCTGTGGGCGATCCCGTTCAGGCGCACATCCTGCAGCACCGCGCCCCAGCTCAGAACGGTCACGCGCAGCGCCTCTGACCCGATGGTATAGGCCGTCACGGGCGCGCCCTGCGCGGTGGTGCCGAAGGATTTCGAGACAGCGGTCATGGGGATCTCCGGGGGGCAAATTGAGCCCCGAGGATCCGGCGGACGCGCCCGGGATGCAAGCCACCCCGCGCCCAGACTGTCGCAGGTCCCAAGCCCCGGAAATCCTTGCATCCCGGGCGAAGTTTCCGATAGGAAACAAGCAAGGCCTCCGGGCCACGACTCAGACCGGACTGCGCGCATGTTGAAGCAGACGCCCCTGCACAATCTACATCTAGAGCTGGGAGCCAAGATGGTCCCCTTTGCCGGGTGGGAGATGCCCGTGCAATACCCCACCGGGATCATGGCAGAACACGCGGCCTGCCGCACGGGCGCGGCCCTCTTCGATGTCAGCCATATGTGCCAGCTCGAGATCACTGGCGATGACCCGGCCACGGCGCTGGAGCGGCTCGTCCCCGGGGGCATCACCAGCCTCGCGCCGGGGTGCGCGCGCTATACCCAGCTCACCACGGCAGAGGGCGGGATCTATGACGACCTGATCGCGACCCGGACCGAAGCCGGGCTCTATGTGGTGGTGAACGCCGCCATGGCCGATCAGGACGTCGCGCTCCTGCGCCATGGCTTGCCCGATTGCACGCTCCACCAGCTCGAAAGCCGCGCGCTGGTGGCGCTTCAGGGCCCGGAGGCGGCGGATATCGTCGCGCCGCTGCTGCCCAATGCCGGTGACTTGCGCTTCATGCAGTCCTGCGAACATGCGTGGGAGGGGCACATCCTCCGTGTCTCGCGGCTTGGCTATACGGGCGAGGACGGGTTCGAGATCTCGCTGCCAGCCGAGGCCGCCGATCCCTTCGCGCGCGCCTTGATCGCTGCCGGGGCGGTGCCCACCGGGCTTGGCGCGCGCGATACGCTGCGGATGGAGGCAGGCCTGCCGCTTTACGGTCAGGACATCGACCAGTCCACCTCGCCGCTGGAGGCCGGCCTGGGCTTCTCGATCCCGAAACGTCGCCGGGCCGAAGGCGGCTTTCCCGGCGCGACCCGGATCTGCGCCGAGGCCGAAACCGGCCCGGCCCGCCAACTCGTCGGTTTGCGCCCCGAAGGCCGCGCCCCGGTGCGCGCCGGGGTCGAGATCACGACGCCCGGGGGCGCGGCGCTCGGTCATGTCACCAGCGGTGGGTTTTCACCCACGCTGCAGGCCCCGATCTCCATGGGCTATGTGGCGGCGGACCATGCCGCCCCGGGCACCGCGCTTCACGTGATCCTGCGCGGCAAACCCAAGCCCGCCACGGTCACCCCGCTTCCCTTTGTTCCGCACCGCTACAAACGTTGAAAGGCCAAGACGATGCCCACCATCTATTTCACCGATGACCATGAATGGATCGAGGTCGAGGAGGATATGGCCACGATCGGCATCACCAAGCATGCCGCCGAGCAATTGGGCGAGGTCGTCTTCGTCGAGCTGCAACCCGTGGGCGAGACCTTTGCCAAGGGCGACGAGATCGGTGTGGTCGAGAGCGTGAAAGCCGCCTCGGATATCTTCGCCCCCGTCACCGGCGAGATTGTCGAGGCCAATGAGGCGCTGGTCGAGGCGCCTGCAGATCTCAACGAGGATCCCGAGGGCGCGTCCTGGCTCTACAAGATCAAGCTGACCGATGCGGGCGAACTTTCTGAGCTGCTCGACGCCGATGCCTATGCCGCGCTGACCGAGTAACGCCGCCTCATTGTTCTGAAAATACTCCCGCCGGAGGCGGTCCCGCACCCCGCCTCTGGCCCTGCCGCCCACCGCAAGGAGACCAAGATGGGTTTTTCGCTGACGGACTACGCGCCCTATGATTTCGCCAATCGCCGCCATATCGGACCCTCCCCCAAGGAGATGTCACAGATGCTTGCGGTGCTGGGCGTGCCTTCGCTCGAAGCGCTGATCAACGAGGCCCTGCCCGAGGGGATCCGGCGGCGCGATCCGCTGGCCTTTGGCCCGGCGCTGAGCGAGCGGGACACCCTGCACCGGATGCGGGAGCTGGCGGATAAGAATACGGTGCTGACCTCTCTGATCGGGCAGGGCTATTGCGGGACGCATACGCCGCCGGTGATCCTGCGCAACATCCTCGAAAACCCGGCCTGGTATACCGCCTATACCCCCTATCAGCCCGAGATCAGCCAGGGCCGGCTCGAGGCGCTGCTGAATTTCCAGACCATGATGGCGGATCTGACCGGCCTGCCGATTGCCAATGCCTCGCTGCTCGATGAGGGCACGGCGGCGGCCGAGGGCATGGCCATGGCGCAGCGCGCCTCCAAGTCCAAGGCAACAGGCTTCTTCGTGGCCGAGGATTGCCATCCCCAGACCATCGAGGTCATCCGCACCCGGGCCGAACCGCTCGGGATCGAGGTGATTGTCGGGTCTGTGGACGCGCTGGACCCCGAGGCGGTCTTTGCCGCGCTGTTCCAATACCCCGGCAGCTATGGCCATGTGCGCGACTACAGCGCACAGATCGCGGCGCTGCACGCGGTCAAGGCGCTGGCCATCGTCGCGGCCGATCCGCTGGCGCTGACCCTGTTGAAATCCCCGGGCGAGATGGGGGCGGATATCGCCATCGGCTCGACCCAACGCTTTGGCGTGCCCATGGGCTTTGGCGGGCCGCACGCGGCCTACATGACCTGCGCCGAAGCGCTGAAACGGGCCATGCCCGGGCGGATCATCGGCGTTTCGGTGGATGCGCGGGGCAACAAGGCCTACCGCCTTTCCCTGCAAACCCGCGAGCAGCATATCCGCCGCGAGAAGGCCAATTCCAATGTCTGCACCGCGCAGGCCCTGCTGGCGGTGATGGCGTCCATGTACGGTGTCTTCCACGGGCCGGACGGGCTCAAGGCCATCGCCCAGACCGTGCATCGCAAGACCGCGCGACTGGCGGACGGGCTGACCGAGCTCGGCTTCAAGGTCGCGCCCAAGGACTATTTCGACACGATCACCGTCAAGGTCGGCGCGATGCAGGGGGTGATCCTGGCCGCGGCCCTGCGCGAGGGGGTAAACCTGCGCAAGGTCGGGACCGACCGGATCGGGATCACGCTCGACGAGCTGACCCTCGGCAGCACCGTGGAGGCCGTCTGGCGCGCCTTTGGCGCGGTGGACATGACCTATGACAAGACGCGGATGGTCTATCACCTGCCGCAGGAGATGCTGCGCGAGAGCAGCTACATGACCCATCCGATTTTCCACATGAACCGCGCCGAGGCGGAGATGACCCGCTATATGCGGCGGCTCGCGGATCGGGATCTGGCGCTGGACCGGGCGATGATCCCGCTGGGCTCCTGTACGATGAAGCTCAATGCCACGGTCGAGATGCTGCCGCTGACATGGCCGGAATTTGCCAATCTGCACCCGTTCGCCCCGGCGGATCAGGCCGCAGGGTATGCCGAGATGATCACCGAGCTGTCGCAGATGCTCTGCGATGTGACGGGCTATGACGCCATGTCCATGCAGCCCAATTCGGGCGCGCAGGGCGAGTATGCGGGCCTGCTGGCGATCCGCGGCTATCACCGTGCACGGGGGGAGGCCGAGCGGAATATCTGCCTCATCCCGACCTCGGCCCATGGCACGAACCCGGCCAGCGCCCAGATGGTCGGCTGGAAGGTCGTCGTCGTGAAATCGGCTGAGAATGGCGATATCGATCTCGAGGATTTCCGCGCCAAGGCCGAACTGCATTCCGACGCGCTTGCGGGCTGCATGATCACCTATCCCTCAACCCATGGCGTGTTCGAGGAAACCGTGCGCGAGGTCTGCGAGATCACCCATGCCCATGGCGGGCAGGTCTATATCGACGGGGCCAATATGAATGCCATGGTCGGCCTCTCGGCGCCGGGGGATCTGGGCGGGGATGTGAGCCATCTCAACCTGCACAAGACCTTTTGCATCCCCCATGGCGGGGGCGGCCCGGGCATGGGCCCGATTGGCGTGAAGGCCCATCTGGCGCCGCATCTGCCCAGTCATATCACGCGCGAGGGCGCCGGGTTTGGCGATGTGGGGGCGGTGGCCTCGGCGGCCTATGGCAGCCCGTCGATCCTGACGATCTCCTATGCCTATTGCCTGCTCATGGGCGGGGCCGGGCTGACACAGGCCAC
Source organism: Dinoroseobacter sp. S124A (assembly GCF_049801015.1). Classification (NCBI taxonomy): domain Bacteria; kingdom Pseudomonadati; phylum Pseudomonadota; class Alphaproteobacteria; order Rhodobacterales; family Roseobacteraceae; genus Dinoroseobacter; species Dinoroseobacter sp. S124A. The sequence goes on from NZ_JBNAGD010000007.1 coordinate 200,327, forward strand.
CAAGGTCGCGATCCTGAACGCGAATTACATGGCCAAGCGACTGAGCGCGGGCTTCCCGATCCTCTATGCCAATGATCAGGGGCGGGTGGCCCATGAGTGCATTCTGGACACGCGGGTTCTGGACAAGATCGCGGGGGTCAATGTCGAGGATGTGGCCAAGCGGTTGATGGATTGCGGTTTTCACGCGCCCACCATGAGCTGGCCCGTGGCAGGCACCCTGATGGTGGAGCCGACCGAGAGTGAGCCCAAGGCCGAGCTCGACCGGTTCTGTGACGCGATGCTGACGATCCGCGAGGAGACGGACGCGATTGCCGCCGGGACCCTCGATGCCAAGAACAACCCGCTGAAACGCGCGCCTCACACGGTGGAGGATCTGGTGGGGGAGTGGAACCGGCCCTACAGCCGGGAGCAGGCCTGCTACCCGCCCGGTGCGTTCCGGGTGGACAAGTACTGGCCCCCTGTGAACCGCGTCGATAATGCCTTTGGCGACCGCAACCTCGTTTGCACCTGCCCGCCGGTGGAGGATTACGCGGAACCCGCGGAATAGGGTTCGGGGGGCTCCCGCCCGTCGTTGCCGCGCCATGCGGCGCAGCGCCTCCCGTTGGGCGTGGCCCGGTGCTGTCGCACCGGGCGGACCCGCCTTGTTTCCAGGGCGCGCGTGTCGGGATCCGGAAAACCATGTCGCACAGGGGCGGTGGATCTGCCCCGTGGCGCACTAGGTAAGGACCGAGGGAGGGCGCCCATGTTTCTGAGCATTTTCGATATCTTCAAGATCGGGGTCGGCCCGTCGAGCTCGCACACGATGGGGCCCATGGTGGCCGCCGCCATGTTCCTCAACGATTTGCGTGGGGGGCGCGAGAAGGAGCCCGGGGCGGGAACCGTGGCCGCCCTGCAGGCCACGCTGCATGGCTCGCTCGCCTTCACCGGCAAGGGGCATGCCACGGATCGGGCGGTTTGCCTCGGGCTTGCGGGCTTCGTGCCGGAAACCTTGGATCCTGTCGCGGCGGAGGCAGCGCTGGCGGCCATGCGCGCCGAGGGGCAGGTACGCCCCGACGCCCTGCCGGAGCTTGCGTTTCACCCGGAACGGGACGTGCTGTTTGACTATGACACGACCCTGCCCGGCCATGCCAATGGCATGGTCCTGCGGGCCTATGACCAGACCGGTGCCCTCTACATGGAGGAGGTCTTTTACTCGGTCGGCGGGGGCTTTGTCCTGCGCGGCTCCGAGATCGCGGCGGCGGATCATGGCGGGGCAGAGGCGTTTCATGACGAGAAGGCCGCGCAGGGATATCCCTATCCCTTTGGCTCGGCGGCGGAGATGCTCGAGATGGGCGCGGCTTCGGATAAACGGATCTCGGAGATGAAGCATGCCAATGAGCGCGTCCATGGCGACCCGGATGCGGCGATCGCCCGGGTACGCGACGTGATGTTCGCCTGCATGGATCGGGGGCTAGGCACGACCGGCATCCTGCCCGGCGGGCTCTCGGTCAAGCGCCGCGCCCACGGGATCCACGAGGCACTGAAGGCGGGGCAGGGGCTCAACCTCTCGCAGCCCCATGAGGTCAATGACTGGCTCTGCGTCTACGCCATGGCGGTGAACGAGGAAAACGCCGCCGGGGGGCAGGTCGTCACCGCACCGACCAATGGGGCAGCCGGGGTGATCCCGGCGGTGCTGCGCTACTACCGCGACCACTGCATCGGCGCGACCGAAGCAGGTGAGCGCGAGTTCCTGCTGGTGGCTGCTGCGATCGGTGGGTTGATCAAGCACAATGCCTCGATCTCCGGCGCCGAGGTGGGCTGCCAGGGTGAGGTCGGCTCCGCCGCGGCCATGGCTGCCGCCGGGCTCTGCGCCGCGCTGGGCGGATCGAATGCGCAGGTGGAAAACGCTGCAGAGATCGCGCTGGAGCATCACCTCGGCATGACCTGCGACCCGGTGGGCGGGCTGGTGCAGGTCCCGTGCATCGAACGCAACGGCCTCGGCGCGATCAAGGCGGTGGCCGCGGCCTCGCTCGCCTTGCGCGGGGATGGCACGCATCTCATGCCGCTGGACAATTGCATCGAAACCATGCGCCAGACCGGGATCGACATGTCTCACAAATACAAGGAAACCAGCCTCGGGGGCCTCGCGGTCAACCTGCCCGAGTGCTGAGAGTGCCGCCGCGCTGCAATGTCTTAAGTCTCCAAATATCCCGGGGAGAGCGCGAGAGGGGCTGACCCCTCTCGCCCCGGGCGACGCGCGTCAGCGCGGCGCAATGGCGATACGTTACTCTCGCCCGCGCAGGGTCCGCGCGGGCCGGGTCGCCAGCGGGCGCAGGGCGAAGGCGAGCCCCGCCAACAATGTGGCCGCGGCCCCGCCGGTGACAATCGCCAGAGCCGAAATCGGCTCGAACCGGTAGCTTGTCTCCATCACAAAGGTCATCACGCCCCAACCGGCCAATCCGCCCGCAAGGATCGCGACCAGCCCGGCTGCCAGCCCGAGAAAGGCTGAGCGCAAGGCAAAGCTCGCAAGGATCCGCGCCCGGGTGGCACCCACCGTCTTGAGCACGGCGGCTTCGAACACCCGCGCCCGCTCCCCCGCTGCTGCCGCCCCGATCAGAACGACGAAGCCGGTGATCAGCGTGGCCGCCGCGCCATAGCTTGTGGCCGCGGCCAGCCCGGACAGGGCCTCGGTCACCCGGTCAATGGCGTCGCGCACCCGGATCGCGGTGATGTTGGGCGCATCTGCCGCCACATCGCGCAAAAGCTGCGCCTCGGCCTCTTCGGCGGCATAGACCGTGGCGATATGGGTATGGGGCGCGCCAGCCACAGCAGCGGGGTTCATCGTCAGCACGAAACCGATCCCTGCGGTCGAAAAATCCACGACGCGGAAACTGGTGATCTCGGCTTCGATATCGCGGCCCAGAATGTTCACGGTCAGCCGGTCGCCCAGCTCGAGACCGAGCTCCAGCGCCTCTTCCTCGGCAAAGCTGATCTGGGGCGGTCCAGAGTAATCCTCGGGCCAGAAGGCCCCCTCGGTGATCCGCGTGTCCGGGCCGAGGGCAGCCGCGTAGGTGATGCCCCGGTCGCCGCGCACGACCCAGTGATCCCCGGCCACCTCGCGCGCAGGCTGGCCGTTGATCTCGGTGATCACGCCTCGCAGCATCGGCGCGGTATCCACGCGCCGCACATCCGGATCGCCCCGCGTCCGGGACAGGAAATCCGGCAGCTGGTCGGTCTGGATATCCACAAAGAAGTAGCTCGGCGCGTCCTGCGGCAGCTCTTCGGCGATGACCGTGCGCAGGTTGCTGTCGATCTGCCCCACGGCTGCGAGCACGGCAAGGCCGAGACCGAGCGACAGCACGACAGAGGTCGTCTCGCCTCCGGGGCCCCCGACCGCGCCGAGCGCCAGCCTCAGGGCGGTGCGCCCGCGCACGATCCTGGACCGGGCCAACCGGCGCGCGGCCCGCCGCACGAGCCACGCAGCCCCGATCAACAGCACCAGCGCCCCGGCAATGCCGCCGACCGAACCCATGGCCAGCGTCGGAATGCCCGAGAACATCACCGCACTGCCCACCAGCGCGAGCACGGCGAGGATCACGGCGGCGAGGTACTTCCCGCGCGGCCAGTGAAACTTGGGCGTAGAGGCATCGCGGAAGAGCTCGGCGGCGCGGACCTGTTCGGTGCGCGCAAGCGGCCAAAGCGTGAAGACAAGCGCCGTCAGGATCCCGTAAAGTGCCGCCTCGGCCAGCGGACCGGGATGCACCCCGAAGGCGGCGGGAATGGGGAGGGTCTCGCTCAGGATCGGGGCCGCCAGAAGGGGGATCGCTGCGCCAATGGTCAGCCCTGCGGTCACGCCAAGCGCCGTCAGAACGCCGATTTGCATGAGATAGGCGGCAAAGATCGTGCTGCCCTCGGCCCCAAGGGTCTTGAGCGTCGCGATCACCGGCGTCTTGCCGTCCAGATAGGCGCGCACGGCGGCGGAAATCCCGACCCCGCCCACGGCCAGCCCCGCAAGGCCGACCAGCACGAGGAACGAGCCGATCCGTTCGACAAACCGCTCGACCCCCGGGGCGGCATTGCGGCTGTCACGCCAGCGCATGCCACTGTCGCGGAACAGGCCCTCGGCGGTGTCCTCCATCTCCTGCAGGTCGGTGCCCACGGGCAGGGAAAGGCGGTACTCGGTCTCAAACAGGCTGCCGGGGCCGATCAAGCCGCTTTCGGCCAGATCCTCGGTGCGCACGATGGTCGTCGGGCCGAGCCCGAAGCCGCCTCCGGCGCTGTCCGGTTCCCGTTCCAGCACGGCCGAAAGGCGAAACTCCTGGGTGCCAAGCCGGAAGGTATCGCCGATCTGGAGCCCCATCCGGTCCACGAGGATCTGCTGGATCACCGCCCCGGGGATCTCGCCCCCGAGGGCCGAGACCAGCGGGATATCCGGGCTGAGCACCACCGCGCCCTTCAGCGGGTAGAGGTCATCGACCGCCTTCACCTGGGTCAGGCCGCGCTCGGGCCCATCGGGCCCGTCCACCACCACCATGGAGCGAAACTCCACGATTTCAGAGACCTCCAGCGCGTTCTCGTCCATCCAGGCGCGCTCGCTCTCGGTGGCGAAGCGATAGGTGAACTCCATCTGGCCATCGCCGCCAAGGATCACCGCGCCTTCGCGCTCCAGCCCCTGCTGGATTGCCACGCGGACAGAGCCCACGGCGGCAATCGCCGCCACGCCAAGGGCAAGACAGAGCAGAAAGACCCGAAACCCGGCGATCCCGCCGCGCAGCTCGCGTCGGGCGATCCGGCCCGCGACCGCGAGGCTCATTCCGCCGCCTCACGCTGGGCGGTGGTGTCGCTGTCCACCCGCCCGTCGCGCAGGCGAATGACCCGGTCACACCGCGCGGCCAGTTCGCGCGCATGGGTGACCAGCACCAGCGTCGCCCCGTGGCGGTCGCGCAGGCCAAAGAGCAGATCCATGATCGCCTCGCCGGTTGTGCCGTCGAGATTGCCCGTGGGCTCATCGGCCAGCAGAAGCTTGGGACGGGGGGCTGCGGCGCGGGCCAGGGCCACACGCTGCTGCTCGCCACCGGACATCTGGGACGGGTAATGGTGCAACCGGTCCGCCAGCCCGACCGAGGCGAGCTCGGCCTCGGCACGCTCGAACGCATCGGCGGCCCCGGCCAGTTCAAGGGGGGTTGCCACGTTTTCCAGAGCGGTCATGGTGGGAATGAGGTGGAAGGATTGGAACACGACGCCCATATGATCCCTGCGGAACCGGGCCAATGCGTCCTCGTCGAGCCGCGTCAGGTCATGGCCAAGGGCCAGCACCTGACCGCCGGTGGCACGTTCGAGCCCCCCGAGCACCATGAGGAGTGAAGATTTGCCCGACCCCGACGGCCCGATGAGCCCCACCGTTTCCCCGGTTGTGACCTCCAGCGAGATGTCATGCAGAATGTCCACCGGCCCCGCATTCCCGTCCAGGCGAAGCGAAACATCGGTGAGCGACAGGACAGCGTCTGACATGGGCGGGGATCTCCGAGCGAAGGGGGTTGCAAGGGCATATGGGGCGCGTAGGGCGTTTCGCAAGGCGCGGGCAGGGCTTGCCGGGCTGGCGGGCGCGGTTTGGCTGGCGCTCAGCCCGGCCATGGCGGAGCCGGTGACGGTCGCGGCCCTCGGCGACAGCCTGACCCAGGGTTATGGCCTGCCGCAGGCGGACGGGTTCGTCCCGCAGCTGCAGCGCTGGCTCGAGGCGCAGGGCGAAGAGGTCGCGCTGATCAATGCCGGGGTCTCGGGCGATACCACGGCGGGCGGGCTCAGCCGGGTGGACTGGACCCTGACGCCCGACGTGGATGCGATGATCGTGGCGCTGGGCGGTAACGACCTGCTGCGCGGGATCGACCCATCGGTGAGCCGCGCCAATCTCGACGGGATCCTCGCCAAGGCTCAGGCCCGCGGGCTGCCGGTGCTGCTGGTCGGACTGGTGGCACCCGGCAATTACGGCCCCGAGTACAAGGCATCCTTTGACGCGATGTACCCGGAGTTGGCCGAGACCTATGGCACGCTCCATGTGGACAGCTTTCTCGGCGCGCTGACCGCGCAGGTGGATCAGGTGCAGGCGGTGCGCGATTACATGCAGAGCGACGGGATCCATCCGAATGCCGATGGCGTGGCGCTGATCGTCGAGGCGCTCGGCCCCGAGGTGCAGGCCCTGATCGACCGCGCGTCGCCCTAGTATTCGGCCACGGCTTCCAGGGCGCTGGTCAGGAACCGTTCCAGCGTGCGGGCATCGATCGGCTTGTTCAGCAGGTCCACATCCCGGGCCGCGCATTGGGCGCGAAGCTCGGGCGATCGGTTGGCCGAGATGAGCCGCGTCGGCAGCTTGCCATGGCGCGCGTGGATCTGGTCGATCAGGTCGAGCCCGTTCTCGCCGTCATCCAGTTGGTAGTCGATCAGCATCGCATCCGGCGCGATCTCGATCTCGTCCAGCAGGGCAATCGCCTCTTCCGCGCCATGGACGTCGAGCACCGAGATGTCCCATTTCTCAAGCAGGAGCGTCATCGCCCGGCGCAGTTCGAGATCATTCTCGACCAGCAGGACGATCATGCCCGAGCCCGCCAATTGCCCGCCGGTGATCTTGCTGAGCGATCCGGGCAAGGTCAGGTGCGGCTGGTTCGAAAGGGTCACATTCACGAAAAAGCCCGAGCCCTTGCCCACCACGGACCACAGGCCCAGCGGGTGGCCCAACCGGGCACAGGCCCGCTCCACGATCGCAAGGCCCAGCCCCAGCCCCTCGGAGGCGCTGGCCTTGGCATCCAGACGCTCGAACTCCTGAAAGATGATGTCCTGCTTGGTCTCTGGGATGCCCGGGCCCGTGTCCCAGACCTCGATCCGAAAGGAATTCCCGTTGCTGCGCGCGCCCACCAGCACCCGGCCCGTATCCGTGTAGCGGATCGCGTTCGAGACCAGATTGGCCACGATCCGGCGCAGGTAGGAGGTATCGGATTCCACCACCGCCGAGCAGGTCAGCACCTTGAAATCCAACCCCTTTTGCGCGGCAATCGGGGTGAATTCCTCGCGGATCGTGTCGAAGATCGTGTCGAGCCGCACGGAGGTCACTTCGAGCGAGGCCATCCCTGCCTCGAGCTTCGAGATGTCCAGAAGGGCGTCAATGATGTTCTCGACCGAGTTCAGCGCCCGGTGCGCCTTGTGGGCGATCTCGCGCGTGGCCGAGCCGGTCTCGGGCCCGTCCAGCGCCGAGACATAGAGCTTGGCCGCCGAAAGGGGCTGCAACAGGTCATGGCTCGCCGCCGCCACGAAGCGCGACTTGGAGGCATTCGCCCGCTCCGCCGAGGAGAGTGCATCCTCCAGCTCCAGCGTCCGCTCCATCACGCGCTGTTCAAGAAGCTCGTTGACCTCAAACAGGGTGCGGGTCGCCTCGCGCTCGGCGGTGACGTCGGTGAAGCTGATCACGAACCCCCGGTCGGGCATTTCCTGTGCGAAAACATCCAGGATCAGCCCGTCCCGGCGCTTGACCTCAAAACTGATCGGCTTGCGGTCGCCATCCTCCATCACCCATTGCCATAGGCTGGAGCGTTTCTCGGCCGCCTCCGAGGTGGTTTCGGATTCGAACCGGTCGAGCAGGGTCTGGAACTGGGTGCCGAGGCGAAAGCGGTTGACCGGCAGGGTCAGCAACGTGCCCACCCGCTTGTTCCAGCCCATCAGGCGGGCGTTGCGGTCGAAGATCACCACGCCCTGGTTCAGATGGTCGAGCGTGGCGCGGATCATCCGGGACTGGCCGTCGAGCAGCTTGTCGCGCTCTTCCCGCTCCAGCCGCATGATGTCGGTGACATCGGTCTGCATGATCACCGTTCCGCCATCATGGGTGCGGTGTTCCGACACCTGTACCCAGCGGTCGCGCACCATGCGGACATTGAACATCACGTGGTTGTCCTGGTGCCGCTTGAGCCGCCGCTCGGCCCAGGCCTCGGGCGACAGATCCACGGGCAGGGCGAGGAACCGGCTGTGGCTCACCAGCTCGACATAGCGTTTGAAGGTCAGGCCCGGCGACAGCTCCGCCTGCAGGTCGAGCATATGCATGCCGAAGCGGCTGTTGCACATGACCAGCTCGTCCTGTGCATTGAAGAGGGCGAACCCCTCCTGAATGGTCTCGATCGCACTGGACAGGTCTGCCCGCGCGCTCTCGGCGGCCCGATTGGCCTCGGCAAGCCGGGCGTTGGAATCGTTGAGCAGATCCAGCGCATGTTCGAGATCCGCCGTGCGCTGGCGCACCTGATCTTCGAGCAGGGCGGCGCGTTCGAACTGGCGGTAGGCGACGCCGGTCTTGTCGGTATCCTGTTCGACCCGACGCATGAGCACATCCGTGATCTGGCGCAGCTTTTCATTCTGCCGCTCCAGCGAGTCACTTGGATCGATCAGCCAGTCCGTCATTCGCGCTCCCGGGTTGGTCGCCTTGGGGTGCAGGCGGATAGATCGCCACGCCGGTCATCGTATGATTGACATGCATGGCGTTCAATTGCTCACCATAGGTTGAAAAACCGACAACGCAATGCTCGGCCAGCGTGTTCGAGATCCGGCCCATCATCTGCTTCTGCCCGGCCTCCAGCCGGCGCAGGATGCAGTCGCAGGCGATGATGCCCGCAGGCTTGCCACCTTCGGCAAGCGCATCGAACTCGCGTTCGAGATGGGCCACCAGATCATCGGGCTCGGCAAGGGTCAGCACCAGCCCCTCGTCGATGGCCGAGAAAAACACCAGATCGCCATCCTCGGTGACCTGTTGGATCGCGCGCACATGATGGGTGCCGCCAATGGTCACCACCACCGGATGGGCGGCAAAGGTGAAGGGGCCGAGCTGCTCGGGGTCCTTGCCCAGCACGCGGGCATATTCCCGGGCCGCCGGGGCGGCGTTCAGGCTGTGGACCATGCGGCGGCTGGGATCGGCATCGGTCACCACGAGACGCCGGTCCGTCGGGGTCAGGTGGTCGAGGCTGAACACCTTCACCGGGCAGAGCGTCCGCACAAAGGTCACGATGGCCGCGTTCTGAAACGGGGTGCCGTTCAGCGAGACGAAGGTTTCCTCGAACCGCGCGCCGTCGCCCGCCGAGCCGCCAAAGAGCGGCATGGGGCCAAGCCCGGTGGCCAGACCAAAGGCCAGCTCGTCCTCCTTGAGCGACAGCCCGTCGATCATCAGGAAGGCAAACTCGTTCTCCCAGGTCTCGGCGCGGCGCGTCAGCTTCTGACGTTTGCGGATCGTGCGCCCGATCAGCTCCTGCGTGTCGATCTTTTCCAGCGTGTCGATCAGCATGGTCTCGACCGCAAAGAGCGCGGAGGGCAGGCCGACGGCCACGATCTCATCCTCGGTATAGCCTGAGGCCGAAATCTCTCCGGCGGTGGTGCAGGCCAGCACCGGGGTGTCGCCAAAGAGCTTGTCGGCCCGGGCGATCACATCGCGGAAATCCGTGGCCGGGGTGACGAAGAGGATGACAAGGGCCAAAGGCTCGGTGCACAGGGCATCGCGCAATCGGGTCATCGCATCGGGTTCATCGCAGCGTATATGGGCCTGCAAAAAGGCCTGTGGCGCGCCATCGGGCGTGCTGAGCATCTCCGCGGTCCCCCCTTCCAGCCCCCGTCCTCCCGGAAGCTGTCCTCAAGGCCCGGCGGGTACGCCGCTCAGGCCATCGAGCTGTTCTCGTTCGCCACAAAGTTGGCGAAATTTGCCTCTTGTGCAATCAAAACCGCCTGCGTGCGGCTTTGGACGCCCAATTTGCGCATAATCGCGGTGACATGCGCTTTTACCGTCGTTTCGGCAATAGACAGGTCATAGGCGATCTGTTTGTTCAGCTTGCCCGCGCAGATCAGCTGCAGGATTCGCGCCTGCTGCTTCGTGAGCAGACCCAGCCGGGCGAGCGCTTCCTCGGCATTGTTCTGCGGTCCGTCCCGGTCCGAGGTGGGCACATAACTGTCAGGTGTGAAGATCGCGCCCTTCTGGATCGCCTCGAACGCATCGCGGAACACGTCGCGCTTGGAATGCTTGGGCACAAAGCCCGCAGCCCCGACCCGCAGGGTCGACGAGATCATCCGGTTGTCCGCCATGGACGACACCACGACCACGGGCGTTTCCGGCGCCACGGATTTCAGACGGATCAGCCCGTCGAGCCCGTTCACATCCGGCAGGTTCAGATCGAGGATGATCACATCCGGGTGCACATCCTCAAGCTGGGTCAGGGCCGCTTCCAGATGATCGGCCGTGTTGATGGCATCGATGCTGGCCACCGTTTTCAGGGTCATCGAGAGCGCATCGCAGAACAACGGGTGATCATCCACGATCATCGCTGTCTTGAAGACTGTTGCCACCATCGCCTGTTGTCCTTTTGCCGTCCGGTCGGGCCTCATGGCTTCTGAGGCGGCCGGTTCTTGACTTTAATCATAAGAAAAAACTGCACGAGGAAAACCAAGCCATTGGTCCCATAGCCGCGTCGTTGCGACTCTGCATCGGGGGGTGAACACGGCCATTCGTTAAGATTTCGCGGTATTTTCCGCGATCATCGAGATCATTTCAAACAGGATGGCCGAGGCGGTCAGGGCCGTGATCTGGTTCGGGGCGTCCTTGGTGGGCATCATGCAGACCACGTCCCCGCCGATGATGTTGAGCCCGCGCACCGCGTGGAGAAGGCCCACGGCCTCGTCGATGTCAAAACCCTTCTCGCCCGGTTCGAGATTGGAGACCGCAGGCGCGATGGTCGGGTCGAGGCAGTCGAGATCGAAGGTGATATAGACCGGGCGTCCGGCCAGCGTCTCGCGGGTCTGGGCCACCACCTCGGCGAGGCCACGGCGGCGGAACTCCTTCATGGTGACCACGTTGTAGCCGTACTCGTAGGAGGGCTGCAGCCAGTCGAGCGTGCGGGCATGGCCGCGCAATCCGATCTGCATCGAGTGGGTCGGGTCCACCTGGCCCTGATCTGCGAGATAGGCCCCCCAATGGGCCGCCGATTTCTTCGCGCCGAGGAAGTGATCGACCTTGGTGAAGACATCCGTATGGGCGTCCAGATGGAGGAAGCAGACCTTCTCGCCGCCCGCCAGATGTCCGTTTCCAAGGGCCTGGACGATCCCGCCGGTGATCGAATGGTCGCCGCCCACCGAGACCGGGCGCGCGCCGGCCGCGTCGATGCCTTTGTAGAAGGTGGTGATGTCGGCGATGCAGGCTTCGTTGTCATTGGCCCGGGGCAGGGGGACATCGCCGATATCCACGATCCGAGCGGCGCTCCAGGGGTCAAGGTTGAACCCGCCATGCATCCGCCGCGCAACGCTGGAGACGTTGCGCACGGCGCGCGGGCCCAGATGCTGGTCGCGCTCGGTCGTGCCGTTGCCGCTGGAATGGGGGACCCCCACCAGCGCGATATCCGCGCCTTCGGGTGGTTCGTTGGGGCAGCGGAACATGGTCGGGATGCCCCACCAGTAGAGGTTTTCCATCATGGCTGTCTGGTGGGGGTCGGTCATGGGGGGCTCACAATTGGGGGTGGGTGTCCCGGCAGCCTAGACCACGGACCTGCTTGGCGTCACGCAGGGTTTGGCAGGCGGGTTGTGCGGGACGTGGCGCGCCCCACAAGTTGGGGGCGCCCC
>NZ_JBNAGD010000008.1:0-208274 GCF_049801015.1 Dinoroseobacter sp. S124A
TTATTCATTCTGTTTTCGATGAGGTCGTCGACGACGGAGGGGTCTGCGAGGGTTGATGTGTCTCCGAGGGCGCCGAAGTCGTCTTCGGCGATTTTGCGCAGGATGCGGCGCATGATCTTGCCGGAGCGGGTTTTCGGCAGGCCCGGGGCCCATTGGATCAGGTCCGGCGCGGCGATCGGGCCGATCTCGGTGCGGACCCAGGTGCGCAGCTCCTTGCGGAGCTCCTCGGAGGGCTCTTCGCCATTCATCAGGGTCACGTAGCAATAGATGCCCTGGCCCTTGATCTCGTGCGGGTAGCCGACCACGGCGGCCTCGGCGACCTTGGCATGGGCCACGAGCGCGCTTTCGACCTCGGCGGTGCCCATCCGGTGGCCCGAGACGTTGATCACGTCATCGACCCGGCCGGTGATCCAGTAATAGCCATCCGCGTCCCGGCGGCAGCCATCGCCCGAGAAGTAGTAGCCCTTGTAGTCCGAGAAGTAGGTCTTCACGAAGCGCTCATGGTCGCCGTAAACCGTGCGCATCTGGCCCGGCCAGCTGTCCTTGAGGCAGAGCACGCCCTCGCATTCGGTCGCGGTGATCTCTTCGCCCGTGGTGGGCTCGAGCACGACGGGCTGGACGCCGAAGAAGGGCGTCGTGGCCGAGCCGGGCTTCAGGGCCGTGGCCCCGGGCAGCGGCGTCAGCAGGTGCCCACCGGTCTCGGTCTGCCACCAGGTGTCGACGATCGGGCATTTGCCCTTGCCCACATGGTCATTGTACCAGTTCCAGGCCTCGGGGTTGATCGGCTCGCCCACGGTGCCCAGCACCTTGAGCGTGCTCAGATCGCATTTCTCGACAAACTCCGGCCCCTTCGCCATCAGCGCGCGGATCGCGGTGGGGGCGGTGTAGAACTGGGTGACCTTGTGCTTGTCGCAGACCTCCCAGAAGCGGGACGCGTCCGGATAGGTCGGCACGCCCTCGAACATCACCGTGGTGCCGCCATTGGCGAGCGGGCCATAGACGATGTAGCTGTGGCCGGTGACCCAGCCCACATCGGCCGTGCACCAGTAGATGTCGCCCTCATGCACGTCGAAGACGTATTTCTGGGTCATCGCCGCATAGAGAAGATACCCGCCCGAGCTGTGCACCACGCCCTTGGGCTGACCGGTGGAGCCGGAGGTATAGAGGATGAACAGCGGATGCTCGGCCTCGACCTCGACGGGCATGTGGTGGTCCGAGGCCTCCAGCGCCATCTCGTTATAGTCGAAATCGCGCCCGTCGACCCAGGTGGTCTGACCGCCGGTGCGCTTGACCACCAGCATCTTGACGCTGTCCTTGGTGTGCAGCAGGGCCGCATCCGCATTGGACTTGAGCGGGGTCTGACGGCCGCCACGGGGGGCGTAATCGGCCGTGATGACAATCTTGGCATCGGCGCCGTTCACACGGGCGGCCAGGGCATCGGGGGAGAAGCCCGCAAAGACGATCGAATGGATCGCGCCGATCCGCGCGCAGGCGAGCATCGCATAGGCCGCCTCGGGGATCATCGGGAGATAGAGGATGACCCGGTCGCCCTTGCGCACGCCCATCTCTTCAAGAACATTGGCCATCTTGCAGACCGAAGCGTGCAGCGCCTTGTAGGTGATGTGCTGGGCCGGCTCGGCAGGATCATCGGGCTCGAAGATGATCGCGGTCTGATCCCCGCGCGTGGCCAGATGCCGGTCGATGCAATTGGCCGCCACGTTCAGCGTGCCATCCTCGAACCACTTCACATGCACATCATCATGCGCAAAGGACGTGTCCTTCACCTTCGTATAGGGCTTGATCCAGTCCAAAGACCGACCATGCTCCCCCCAAAACCCCTCAGGATCAGAAACCGACGCAGAATACATCGCGTCGTAGGTGTCCGAGTTGATATGGGCGTTTTTCACGAAGTCGGCGCTGGGTGTGTATACACCGTCTTTTTCGTCAAGCATTGGGCTCCCCCGGGTTCGGAATATTTGGAAAACTGTGCAAGCGGGTGGGGCGGCGATCAAGGCTGCGGGTTGCCGCAGCGGTCGCTGTCGCCTTGTGCTTTGGTCGTAGATGCCGTCGCAGCGAGCCGTCCCGCTTGCGCGAGATCAAGAGCGCAGGCCCGAGACTTGATCTCACGCAGGGCGCGCGCCGAATGCGGCAGGGAGCCCGGAGCGCCCTTAGGAAGCGCCCCGGGCGGGGGGATGGCGATCAGATCGCCAGGTACTCGGCGCGCAGTTCTGCGTTCTCGAGCACTTCGGCGGCAGTGCCGTCGAAGACGATGGAGCCGGTATCGAGGATCACCGCCCGGTCCGCCAGTTGCAGGGCGCGCACGGCGTTCTGCTCGACGATGACCGTGGTGATGCCTTGCTCCTTGATGATGCGCAGGGTCTTCTCGATCTCGTCCACGATCACCGGGGCGAGGCCCTCATAGGGCTCGTCCAGAAGCAGGACCTTGATGTCGCGTGCCAGCGCCCGGGCAATCGAGAGCATCTGCTGCTCGCCGCCCGACAGGGTCACGCCCTCCTGCTTGCGGCGTTCGCCGAGGCGCGGGAAGAGGTCATAGAGACGCTCGATGGACCAGCCCTTGGGCTCGACGATTTGCGCAAGTTGCAGGTTCTCTTCGACCGTCAGGCCGGGGATGATCCGACGGTCTTCGGGCACGAGTCCCAGACCCGCGACCGAGGCTTCATGGCTTTCCATCTCGTGGAGGCGCTGGTGGTCGAGCCAGATCTCGCCATGGGTCACTTGCGGATCCGCCAGTCGCGCGATGGCCCGCAGGGTCGTTGTCTTGCCCGCGCCGTTCCGGCCCAGAAGTGCCAGGATCTCGCCCTCATGGACGTTGAAGCTGATGCCTTGGACGATGTAGCTCTCGCCGTAATAGGCGTGCATGTCCCAGACGCTCAGATAGGCGGGGGCGGTTTCGGCGTGGTTCACGCCTTTGGAGAAGTCAGGCTTCACATTCATCTCTATCCCCTCCTAGTGCGCTTCGCCGAGATACGCTTCGCGCACCTTGGGATGGCCCTTGATGTTTTCCGGGCTGTCCTCGACCAGGGGCGTGCCCTGGGCCAGAACCGTGATCCGGTCGGCGAGCGAGAACACCACATGCATGTCATGCTCAATGATCGCGATGGTGATATCGCGGGTGTTCTTGATCTCTTTGAGCAGGTCGATCGTGTTGTTCGTATCGGCCCGCGCCATGCCCGCGGTCGGTTCGTCCAGCAACAGCATCCGCGGCTGCTGCACGAGGCACATGGCCATTTCGAGCCGCCGCTTGTCGCCCCGGCTGAGCGAGGCCGCATGCATGTTGCGCTTGTCGAGCATGTTCACATCCTTGAGGATGCTTTCGGCCATCTCGCGCATATCCGCCTGGCTGCGCACCGAGACGATCGCGTTGAGCTCGAACGACCCGTCCCGCTTGGCGAAACACGCGATCAGCACGTTCTCCATCACCGTCAGATCGCTGAAGATCTCGGGCGTCTGGAACACCCGGGAGATCCCCATCTGGCAGATCTCATGCGGGGAGCGCCCCAGCACCGATTGGCCATCGAACATCACCGAGCCGGTATCCGGGATCAGCTTGCCCACAAGGCAGTTGAGCAGGGTGGATTTGCCCGCCCCGTTAGGGCCGATGATGGCGTGAACGGTCTGTTCCTTGACTGAGAGGTTCACGTCACCGAGCGCTTGGAGGCCGCCGAAGCGTTTGCCCACCCCTTTCACTTCGAGAATTCCCATGGGTCTCTCTCCTTATTCCGCGGGGGTAGTTTCGGCAGATTTCTTGCCGTCATCGCTGTCGGCCTTCTTGCCGCGGCCAAAGAGGCGCGCGATGCGCTGGCCGCCCTCAACGAGGCCACCGGGCAGGAAGATCACCACCAGCATGAAGATGATGCCGAGCGTCAGGTGCCAGCCCTTGCCGATGAAGGGATAGACCATGGCGACAAGCGCGTCCTCCATCCCGTCGGGCAGGAAGGCGAACCACTGGTGCAGGATGGTCTCGTTGATCTTGGAGATGATGTTCTCCATGTACTTGATCATGCCTGCGCCCAGAACCGGACCGATCAGCGTGCCCGCACCGCCGAGAATGGTCATCAGAACGACCTCGCCGGAGGCGGTCCAGAACATCCGTTCCGGCCCCACCTGGGTGTCCATCGCCACCATCAGCCCGCCTGCGAGACCGGCATACATGCCGGAGATCACAAAGGCGGCGAGGGTGTAGGGCTTGGAGTTCAGGCCGGTATAGTTCATCCGCTGCTGGTTGGATTTCACCGCCCGCAGCATCATCCCGAAGGGCGAGCGGAAGATGCGGATCGCCACGTAGAAGCTGATCAGCATGACCACGGCCGCGAGGTAATAGCCCGCGTTGAAGGTAAAGAGCCAGCCGCCGACATTCAGCTCGTAGCTGGATTTCATGGTCAGTCCAAAGAGGTTGGCCGAGGGCGTTGCCCCCTCTGCCAGGGCCGGGTCCAGCAGACGCGGGTCATTGACCTTGGGCTGCAGGCCGGTTTCCCCGCCGGTGATCGGCGTCAAAACCGAATAGGCCAGCGCATAGGACATCTGGGCAAAGGCCAGGGTCAGGATCGAGAAGTAGATCCCCGAGCGCCGCAGCGAGATCCAGCCCACCAGTAGCGAGAACATGCCCGCAAGGATGACCGCCCCGATGATCGCCGGGATCACATTCATGGTCAGCAGCTTCATCATCCAGATCGCCGCGTAGCTGCCCACTCCGAGGAAGGCCGCGTGGCCGAAGGAGAGGTAGCCGGTCAGGCCGAACAGGATGTTGAAGCCGATGGCGAAGATCCCGAAGATCACGAAGCGCTGCATCAGGTCCGGATAGCCCGCATTGAACTGCGCCAGACCGGATCCCTCGGGGAACGGGTTGAGCAGGAAGGGCGCGAACATCGTCAGGCAGGCGACGATAATCAGAAGGACGGTGTCTTTTTTCTCAAGTCCGAACATGGATCAGTCCTCCATCACGCCCTTGCGTCCCATCAGGCCACGCGGCCGGGTCAGCAAGATGATGATTGCGACAAGGTAGATGATGATCTGGTTGATGCCGGGCACGAGGTTGATCGCCCAGGACATCGACGCAAAGCTTTCGAGGATGCCGAGCAGGAACCCTGCGGCCACGGCGCCGGGCAGGGAGCCCATGCCGCCGACAACCACCACCACGAAGCTCAGAACGAGGAAGTCCATCCCCATATGGTAATTTGGTGAGTTGATCGGCGCGTACATCACCCCGGCAAGCCCCGCCACACAGGCGGCAATCGCGAACATGATGGTGAAGCGCTTGTCGATATTGATGCCGAGAAGGCCCACGGTCTCGCGGTCAGCCATCCCGGCCCGCACGACCATCCCGAAGGTGGTGAATTGCAGGAAGGCGAAGACGGCGGCGATGATCACCATCGCGAAGACGAAATAGACCAGACGCCAGTAGGGATAGATGATCGAGCCCGGATCGAAGCCCAGCATCGCGCCGAAGTCGAAGGAGCCGACAAAGGCCTCGGGGGCGGGGGTCGGGATGGGGTTGGCGCCGTAGAAATACTTGATCACTTCCTGCAGCACGATGGCGAGGCCAAAGGTCACGAGGATCTGGTCCGCATGGGGGCGCTTGTAGAAGTGCTTGATCAGCCCGCGCTCCATGGCGATGCCGATGCCGGCCATGATCGGCAGGGCAAAGAGGATGCCCAGTGGCACCGCCCAGTCGATGATCGTATCGCCCGCCGACTGCCCGAATATGTCGTAGACATACGGCACATCGACCTTGAGCGGGTTGCCGAGAAAGTCTGTCCGGGTCTCGTCCACCACCTGATGGCTCAAGGTGAGGATCCGGCTCAGGGTCACGGCGCAGAACGCGCCCATCATGAACAGCGCCCCATGGGCGAAATTGACGACACCCAGGGTGCCGAAAATCAAGGTCAGACCCAGCGCGATCAGCGCATAGGCCGATCCCTTGTCCAGACCGTTGAGAATTTGAAGGATGATTGCGTCCATGGCTCCCACCTCGGCTGATGCGGACTGCGCCTGTCCGGGGCGCAGAGGAGGGACGGGCGCAGACACGCCCGCCCCGGTCTAGGGGTCAGATCGGTGCGGATCAGGCGCCCGGGTTGCAGGTCCCGAGCGTCGCGTCTGCGCCGCCGAACTGCGGGTGGTCGGGGGCGTAGGTCACCTGCTCGACCGGGGTGACTTCCACGATCTCCAGAAGGTCGAACTCGGAGGTCGGGTTCTCTTTCCCCTTCACGACGAGCACGTCCTTGAAGCACTGGTGATCTTCGGCACGATAGAGCGTCTTGCCGTTGCCCATCCCGTCGAACTCGAAGCCTTCGAGGGCCTCTGCCACGGCACAGGGGTTGAACGAGCCTGCGCGCTCGACCGCATCCGCATAGAGCATCGCCTGCACGTAGCAGGTATGCGCGGCCTGGGACGGCGGGAAGCCGTACTTGGTGCCGAAGGAGCGGACGAAGGCTTGGCTGCCTGCATCCTGCAGCGACCAGTGCCAGTTCGTGGAGCCGAAGATGCCCTTCACGTTGGCACCGGCACCCTTGGCCATCAGGCGCGAGTAGAGCGGCACGACGATCTCGAAGTTCTTGCCGTTGACCAGACGATCGCGCAGGCCGAACTGCACCGCGTTGGTCAGCGAGTTGACCATGTTGCCGCCATAGTGGTTCAGCACGAGCACGTCTGCGTCAGACTGCAGAACCGGCGTGATATAGGCCGAGAAGTCGGTCTGGGTCAGCGGGGTCAGAACGGTGTTCACCGTCTCCCAGCCCATGGCTTCGGTCGAGGACTTCACGGCTTCTTCCGTGGTGTAGCCCCAGTTGTAGTCCGCCGTCAGGTGATAGGCCTTCCGGTCGGTGCCGTAGTTCTTCGCCAGGATCGGAGCCAGTGCGGCGCCGGACATGTAGCTGTTGAAGAAGTGACGGAACCCGTTGGCCTTGCGGTCCTTGCCGGTGGTGTCGTTCGAGTGGGTCAGACCCGCCATGAAGATGATGCCGGCTTCCTGGCAGAGTGCCTGCACGGCCACGGCCACACCCGAGGAGGAGCCGCCGGTGACCATCACCGCGCCGTCCTTCTCGATCATCGAGCGGGCGGATGCGCGCGCGGCGTCGGATTTGGTCTGCGTGTCACCGGTGACATACTCGACCTTCTTGCCCAGGATGCCGTTGCCTTGCAGCGCCTTGGAGCTAAAGGTGCTCATCATGCCGCCATCGCCGCCACCGTTCAGGTGCTCGACAGCCAGCTCATAGGCGCGCAGTTCGTCCGCACCCTCGTCGGCATAGGGGCCGGACTGGGGCACGTTGAAGCCCAGTGTGACGCTGCTGCCCTGGGGCGCGTTGGTGAAGCCGCTGTGACCATCCGACCATACGGCGCCGGTAAAGATCGTGGGCAGGGCAAGGCCCGCACCTGTGGCCGCGCCTGTTTTCAGGACGCGACGGCGACTGATCTCAGATTTAGACATTGAAGTCCTCCCAATATTTTTGTTCGGGGGCTGATCCTCACTCCCGCCCCGCGCGGGTCGCACTGGCGTGCAAACCCGCCCCAAAGAAATTACAAATTTGCAGCGCGGCGCAACAAGTCGTTCGATTTGAAGGGTTTATTTGTAAAGGATTGGACAATGCAGTTGCAGTATGTGTAAAGTTATTCTCGCGCGGTTGCAGAAAACCCGTGATAACACTCAGGTTTATCCATGCCCAAGAGCTCTCTGACCGGCAGCCGCATCCGCGAAAGGCGGCAGTCTTTGCGCATGAAGCAGGCCGATCTGGCCCGCGATGTTGGAATATCCGCATCTTACCTGAACCTGATCGAACACAACCGGCGCAGAATCGGCGGAAAAGTCCTGCTTGATATCGCCACGGCCCTGCGGGTCGATGTGAACGCCCTGACCCAGGGCGCAGAGGAAACCTTGCTCGAAGGGCTGCGGGAGGCGGCGGCCTCCGCCCGGCGCAGCGCGGCCGAGCTGGACCGCATCGAGGAGTTCGTGGCCCGCTTCCCCGGCTGGGCCCAGCTCGTCGCCGCCCAGCGACGGCGCATGGTCAATCAGGAACGCACCATCGAGGCGCTGAATGACCGGCTGACCCATGACCCGTTCCTGGCCGAGGCGATGCATGATCTGGTCTCGAATGTGACCGCGATCCGGTCCACCGCCGCGATCCTCGCCCAGACCCCCGAGATCGAGGCCGCCTGGCGCGACCGCTTCCACCGCAACATGCTGGAGGAAAGCGACCGGCTGGCCCAGGGCAGTCAGGCGCTGGTGTCGTATTTCGACACGCAGGTCGCCTCGGAGGTGACCTTCGCCACGGCGCAGGAAGCGCTGGAATCCGTGCTCGCCGAGCATGAGCACCATCTGGCGCCGCTCGAGACCGGCGGGATTGCCGCCGCCGAGGATCTGATCGACCACGCACCCCAGCTGACCACGCCCCAGGCCCGCGCCCTCGCGCTCAGCTATTTCCGGACCTATATCCGGGACGCGGAGCGGCTGCCGCTCAAGCCCTTGCAGGCCGCCTTCGCCAAGGAACGGGATCCGGCGCGTCTGGCCCAGCAATTCCAGGTGCCGCTGCCCCAGGTCATGCACCGGCTCGCCTGTCTGCCGCAATCGACGGGGGCAGTGGATGTGGGGTTGGTGGTGGCCGACAGCTCCGGCAGCCTGCTGCACCGCAAGGGCATCGACGGCTTCCCGATCCCACGCTTCGGGGCGGCCTGTTCGCTCTGGCCGGTCTATCAGTCCCTGAGCCACCCGACCCAGCCCCTCAAGGTCGAGGTCGTAACCCCGCCCGGGCGGCGCTTTGTGACCTATGCAATCAGCGAGGTGAGCGCGCCCGTGGCCTTTGACGTGCCGCAGATCCCCCGGGCCTGGATGCTGGTGATGGAAGTAGATCGCCCGGAACGGGATGCGGCCGAGGCCCGGGCCATCGGGACCACCTGCCGCATCTGTCCCCGGGACGCCTGCAGCGCAAGGCGCGAACCCTCGATCCTTGCGGGCTGAAACCGCAACCCGTCCTCCCGGCGCCCGAAAATACGGCAGTCACGGTCGGTAGTGCTTTGACATGCGCCGTCAAGCGGGTGATTGTGGTGCGCCTGAGAATCGCCAGAGCGGAGGAGGACCCGATCATGGCGAAAACCGTTCTGGTTATCGAGGACGAGCCGAATATCATCGAGGCGATCAGTTTCATACTGTCGCGCGAGGGTTGGCACGTGCGCACACATTCCGACGGGGCCACGGCCCTGGACGCCATCGCCCGGGAGGCGCCGCATCTGGTCATGCTCGACGTGATGCTGCCGAACCGGAGCGGGTTCGATATCCTGCGCGATCTGAGGGAGAACCCGGAGACCGCCGAGATGCCGGTTCTGATGCTGACGGCGAAAGGTCAGAAAAAGGATCGCGAGCTCGCCGAGAGCTATGGCGTGTCCCATTTCATGACGAAACCCTTCTCGAACCGCGAAATTCTCGATCGCGTGCGGGATCTGAGCGCCTGAGATGGCCCGGGGACGGCCGCCTCTGTTCCTGCAGCCTGAGCCGTACCGCCATCGGCGGCTGATCGATGCCGCGCGGCTCTTGCCGGTGTTCGGGACATTCCTGTTCGTGGTGCCGATGCTGCTTCTGCCCAAGGGGCAGGCGGGGTCGACCGCAGAGGCGATGATCTATGTCTTCCTGCTCTGGCTGTTGCTGATTGTCTTCAGCGCGCTGCTCACCCGCTATATCCGGCGCGCAGAGCAGACGACCACGCGTGCTCCGGGCTTCGCGCCATCCCCTGCGACCGCGACCGAGGGCGCCGAGATCGACCTTTTGGCACCGCCGCCCGACAGCACGCTCGGTCGCGCCCTGGGCGGGCAGACCCCGCCCGCCAATCCTGATCGGAACGGAGACGGGTAATGCTCTCGCTGAACCTGCTGGTGGTGATCTCGCTTGCCTATGTGGTGTTCCTCTTCGCGGTGGCCTTCGTGGCCGAGCGTCGGGCTTCACAGGGCAAGATCGGCTGGCTGCGCGCGCCGATGATCTACACGCTCAGCCTCTCGGTTTATTGCACGGCCTGGACCTTCTACGGCGCCGTGGGGTACGCGGCCCGCTCGGGGCTGGAATTCGTCACGATCTATCTCGGTCCTACGCTCGTCTTCGTGGGCTGGTGGTGGCTCCTGCGCAAGCTTGTGCGGATCGGTCGCGCCCAGCGGATCACCTCGATCGCGGATCTCATCTCGTCACGCTACGGCAAGTCGAACGGGCTGGCCGTGATCGTGACCGTGGTCGCGGTGATTGCCTCCGCGCCCTATATCGCGTTGCAGTTGCAATCGGTCTCGCTCTCGCTGGCGGTCTTCGGGGCCGAGGATATGGCCGATCTCGCCAACCCGGTGGACGGGGTGACCGATGGGCTCTGGGTGGCGATCGGTCTTGCGATTTTCACGGTGCTCTTCGGGACCCGGAACCTCGATGTGAACGAGCGGCATCACGGCGTGGTCATGGCCATTGCCGTGGAAGCCATCGTCAAGCTCGTGGCCCTGCTGGCCGTGGGTGTCTTCGTGGTCTGGGGCATTGGCGGCGGTGTCGCGGATGTACTGGCCCGGATCGACGCCTCGCCCGTCTCCGCATGGGAGGTGCAGGGCGGCCGCTGGGTCGGGTTGATCTTCGTCTCCGCCGCGGCGGTCATCTGTCTACCACGCATGTTCCAGGTGCTCGTCGTCGAGAATGCCGATGAAAGCCATCTGAGCACGGCGAGCTGGGCCTTCCCGGCTTATCTGATGCTGATGAGCCTCTTCGTGATCCCCATTGCGGTGGTCGGACTCGACATCATGCCCGAGGGGGCGAACCCGGATCTCTTCGTGCTGACACTGCCACTGTCCCAAGACCAGAACACCCTGGCGGCGCTGGCCTTTCTCGGGGGGTTCTCCTCGGCCACCTCCATGGTGATCGTGGCGGCGATCGCACTCTCGACCATGGTGTCGAACCACCTGATCATGCCAGTCTGGCTGAGCTTTCAGGATGGCGGCAAGGCGAGTGTCTCGGGCGATGTGCGCCGCGCGATGCTGCTGTCGCGCCGGGTGTCCATCGCGGCGGTGCTGGGGCTCGGCTTTGCCTATTACGCGGTGTCCGAGAGCGGCGAGGCGCTGGCGGCAATCGGTCTGATCTCCTTTGTCGGCGCGGCGCAGATCCTGCCTGCGCTTCTGGGCGGGATCTTCTGGCGGGGCGCGACCCGGCGCGGCGCGGTGGCGGGGCTGGTCGCGGGGTTCGCGCTCTGGGGATACACGCTCTACCTGCCGAGCTTGGCGGTGCCGCAATCGCTCTTTGCCGATATCGTCGCCCATGGACCTCTTGGGATCGGCTTTCTCAAGCCCCACGCCCTGTTCGGTCTGACCGGGCTCGATCCGCTGGTCCATACGCTTTTGTGGTCCATGGTGGTGAATGGCGGGCTGTTCCTCGGGGTCTCTCTCTTGTCTTTCCCGTCCCCGATGGAGCGGCTGCAGGGCGCGCAATTCGTCAATGTGTTCGAGCATTCCTCCACCCCGCGCAGCTGGGCCGGCGGGCGGGCCGAGGCCGAGGACCTGCTCATCATGGCGCAGCGGATCCTCGGGCCCCAGCACGCCCAGAGCGTCTTTGTCCGCGCCGCCGCCGAACAGGGCAAGACGGGCTACCTGCCGGATACCACGCCGGAATTCCTCGTGGACCTGGAGCGCGAGCTGGCCGGGTCGGTCGGGGCCGCCACTGCCCATGCGATGATCGCGCAGATCAACGGCGGGGCTGCGGTCTCTGTGCGCGAGCTGATGGCCGTGGCCGATGAAACCGCGCAGATGATGGAGTATTCGAGCCAGCTCGAGGCGAAGTCCCGCGAGCTGGAGGCGACCGCCTCCAAGCTGCGCGAGGCCAATGAAAAGCTGACCGAGCTGTCGATCCAGAAGGACGCCTTTCTCAGCCAGATCAGCCACGAATTGCGCACGCCAATGACTTCGATCCGCTCCTTTTCCGAGATCCTGATGGAGGGCACCCTCGAGAGCGGCGCGCAGACCCGGTATTCCACGATCATCCATGATGAGAGCCTGCGCCTGACCCGGTTGCTGGACGATCTTCTGGATCTCAGCGTGCTGGAAAACGGGCAGGTGGTCCTCAACCCGCAGGAAGAGGTGCTGGCCGACCTGCTCGACCGCGCGCTGTCGGCCACGGCGGCGGGGCGCAACCGGCCGCTCAAGGTGCTGCGCGACCCGGAACGCGAGGATCACCTGATCCATACGGATACGGATCGGCTGGTGCAGGTGTTCATCAATATCATCGCCAATACCATCAAGTATTGCGATGCCGACGAGCCTGAATTGACTATCCGTGTCGGCACCACGGGCGCTGCCCTGGCGCTCGACTTCATCGACAATGGCTCGGGCATCCCCGCGCGCAGCCAGAGCGTCATCTTCGAGAAATTCGCCCGGCTCGATGATCAGTCCAAGGCCGGAGGCGCCGGGCTGGGGCTGGCGATCTGCCGCGAGGTGATGGTCAAGCTGGGGGGCTCGATCAGCTATCTGCGCGGTCAGAAGGGGGCGGCCTTCCGCGTGACGTTCCCGATGCGGATTTCCCGGGCTGTTGCCTGAATTGTCGCGGTTTTGGCGGCGATCAGTTACCGGGCATTAACGGGTTCTGCGCGACAACAAGGCGTCCCGAATTGCAGAACGCGAGTCGCCCCATGTCCAATCCCGATCAGACCAGCCTCCTACGGCGCAAGATGGAGACCACGCCTGCGCCCGCGGCCGGGTCCCTCGCGGTCACGCTGGAGACCGGCTGCATGAAAGCAATGGCGCGGGCCGGGTTTATCGCCGCCGGGCTCAAGGTGTCGGCGCAGACGGTCGAGGTGACCGATGTTTCTGGCGGGCTGGAATTGGGCGATGTCATGGCCGAGGCCGGCCTGATCATTCCCTGTCCCGCGCCGGACGAGGCCGAAGGCTATCTGGCCCTGTCTCCGGGCGGCTTGACCGCGCTGGTGGAGAAAACCACGACAGGACGTATTTCCGACGGGGAAGGGGAGCCGCGCTCTGCGAGCACCATTGACCGCTTGCTGTGCCACGGATTTCTGGAGCGGTTCCTCGAAGCCTGGCGCGAGCTGATGGAGGGGAGCGCCCATGAAGCCTGGCTGGCTGATTTCGCCCCCGCCGATTGCATGATCCCACCCGAAATCATCGGCATGTCTGCGGTGGATGTGCCCTATAAGATCCACACCATCGAAGCGAAATTCGATGGCAGCCGCGCGGTGACGTTCTGGGCGGCCCTGCCGCAAGCGCGTCCGCAAGCCGGAGGCGTCGCTGTCCCCGAAGAAACGGAACGCGGGGTCGAGGATTGGGCCAAGGATTGGCGCGCCGCCGTCCTCGAAAGCCCGGCGGAACTCGAAGCGGTCCTGTGCAAGCTCGAATTGACCCTGGACGAAGTGCGCCGTTGGGCCGTGGGCGATCAGGTGCCGATCCCGGCCTCTGCGCTCTCGTCGGTGACGATCGGGCGGCGCAACGGGCCCTGCGTGGCGACGGCACGGCTCGGGCAGGCCCGCGGCGTGCGCGCCCTGCGCCTCAACGAGATCAGCGCGCAACGCGCGCCCAAGGCGACCGCCAAGGCGGAAACACCGCCCCAGGCGCTTGCCCATAATCCCGAAGGGTTCGAAGACGGCGCGGGCCTCGCCATAACATCGGACCCGAGCTGACCCGCCGTCTGCTCCAACGTCGGAACGATGTCAGCATTGGCCCACGCCCCGACGTGCCGCTTGTTCAGCGTTGGGCGGCAAGCGCATCCAGTTGCGGACGCATTCCATCCAGCGCGTATCCCGCCCCGGATAGCGCTGCGAGAATGTCATCGGTGGACATCTCTCCGGCCATAGCAAAGGCCCAGAGGATCGCAGAGCGTGTGCCCGACGCGCAATAGGCCAGCACCGCGCCATCGGTTTCGGCCATCACTTTGGCCTGTGCCTGAACATCTTCAAGGGACAGACCGCCGCCCATGACGGGGTTGTCGTAAAACGCGAGACCTGCGGCCTCGACAGCGGTGCGGAGCACATCGGCCCGCAGCTCCACGGGGTTTTCCATGTCCGGGCGATTGCAAATCACTGCGGCGACCCCCGCTTCGGCAAGAGCCGGGATGTCTTCCGGCGCGATCTGAGGGGAGACGGCGAAATTGGGCGAGAGCGAACGGATATCCATGACCGCGTATGTAGAAGGCCCGCGCAACGGCGTCGAGTCTGCAAAAACGCGCGGTCGTGCGTCGCAAATCCGTCACCGTTGACCTGTATCAAGGCCGTGACGGTTTGAAGTGTCTAATGTGCTGACAAGGACGTCACGGGGGGTGACAATGATTGATTTGATGGAGCGCCAACAGGCATTGCGCGCGCGACGCCGCGATCTGATCAACCGGTTGCGGGAGACCCGGCTCAGCGCCGAACCGCGCCGGCAGATACGGGAGCACGGGGCAGGGAGTCCGACCTCCGGACCTGCGCTTTCGACGCAGGGAACGGTCCGGCAATTACGTCGGCTTCAGGCCGCACTCGACCGGGTCGCCGATGGACGCTACGGAATCTGCATGCAATGCGGCGGCCAGATCAGCGCGGCACGGCTGAACGCGGATCCCTCCACGACACTCTGCGCCTCTTGCAAAGGGGAAGGTTAATCCCAACCTGTGCAATGGCCCTTTGGTTCACCAGATCGCTAGGGAGCAACGCGATGACAACTGACCAAGCCCTCACCAAGGTCTTCACCCTTCTCGACCGGGTGCAGGCCGACCCGGCCCGCGGATTTGTCTGCGAGGCCGAGCTTGCCCGCGCTGTCACGGAGCTCGAGGCCAAGAATGTCGAAGTGCCCTCGTCGCTTGTCGATCTCTGCGCGCGTCTGCGTGCCGAGAAGCGGGCCTTTGAAGCGCAGGAAGACGCGTTCGACAATATGCCGATCTGATCCGCATGCCGGACCGATCTGCATAGGTCCAGATCCAGCTCAAAGGCGATCCGCAAGGGTCGCCTTTTTCGGTTTGAGCCTTTCTGTCCCGCGCGGTGGCGGGCTCTGGCGGCTGCATCAGGTTTCCGCGAATTTCCTGTAAGAACGCCCGTTTCCCGGGCAAGGCTGTTGTTGCGGCGGAGCGGCCAATCCGCACCTGTTAACCCTATTGCAAACCTATGCGACTGCTGTCAGCGTGCTCCCAAAACGGGGCGTCACGACCCCAGGTCATGACAGGGAGACAGAGATGACTTTGATGAAATCGGCACTGGCCACGTCCGCATGCGTGCTATTGGGAACCGGTGGGGCTTGGGCCTGTGATGTCTCGGCTGGCTCAATTCGCATTTTGTCCAATGATTTTCCGGCATTGCAGGCGGTGAATGGCGCGGCAGCTGAATGCGCCGCCGATGGCGTGACGGTTACGGCGAACATGACGACCGAGCATCGGAACATTCAGGTGCCTGCCCTGACCGCGGACCCGGCGGAATATACCGTGGCGGTCGTGTCCAACAGCTCTCTCGTGCCGCTGCTGACGGATGGTCTGGTGCGGACGCTCGATGATCTGATTGCGGCCCATGGCGCGACGGTGTCCCCGAACCAGCGGATCGTGATCAATGGCGAAACCAAGGCGATCGCCTTCCAGGCCAATGCCCAGCATCTTTATTATCGCGAGGATATCCTGCAGGAGGTCGGCCTTGATGTGCCCGAGACCTATGCCGAGGTCCTCGCGGCGGCCAAGGCGATCAAGGAGGCCGGCCTGATGGAGTTCCCCGTGGGGGGCACCTACAAGGCGGGCTGGAACGTGGCGCAGGAATTCGTGAACATGTATCTGGGCACGGGTGGTGCATTCTTCGAGCCGGGCTCGGCGGCCCCTGCCATCGCCAATGCGCAAGGTGAAGCCGCGCTGGAGATGATGAAGGCGCTTACAGAATACATGAACCCGGACTATTTGACATATGATTCCAATGCATTGCAGGCGGAATTTGAAGCCGGAAACGTGGCGCTCGCCAATTTCTGGGGCTCACGGACCGGCGGTGTGACAGATGCGGAAGGGGCCGCGCCCGAGATTGCCGGCGCGATCAAGTTCGCCGCCGCCCCGACCATCGGGGATGGCGGGCGTCCGGCCTCCACCCTGTGGTGGGATGGCTTCACCATCGCCTCGAATATCAGCGACGAGGACGCGACCGCGAGCTTCATCGCCATGCTCAATGGCGCATCGACAGATGTGGCCAATGCCAATCCGGATGCTGCGGTTTGGCTGATTGACGGGTACACGCCCGGTGCCGCCGCGACCGGGGTACTGGCCACCGCGCAGGCGGGCACGGCGCCCTATCCGATGCTGCCCTATATGAGCCTGCTGCATACGGCGCTCGGCACGGAAATCGTCGAGTTCCTGCAGGGCGGCGAGAGCGCGGCCCAGGCGCTCGCGGATGTGGAGGCTTCCTATATCGCGGCGGCCAAGGAAGCAGGCTTTCTCAACTAAGCGCGCGCGCAGGTCCGGGGCGGGTGCGCGCCCCGGATAATCCCGTACCCCGGAGACCGAGATGAAGCACAAGACGTTTTTCTGGTTCATGCTGCCGTCGGCCTTCGCGATGCTCCTTTTCATCGCACTGCCCATCGCATCGGTCTTCGTTCAATCCCTCTTTGTCGAGAACGAGAAGGTGCTGGTCGAGGTCACAACGAGTGGCCCCTTTGGCAGTACCACCCAGGTGATGGTCGATGAGGAGGCGACGGCGGCCCTGAACGCTGCGCAGCCGCTGGGTCAGTTCAACGGGCTGGCCACCTATACGAACCGCAACCACCTGGCCTTTGCCGAGATCGGGGCGTTCTGGCGCAGCAGTGACAGTCTCGGCGCCTTCATCAAGCAAGTCTATGGCCTGCCATTCTACAAGGCGCTGACCTTCACGCTGGCCTATACCTTCATCGTGACGCCCCTGATCATCGCGCTGGGGTTCCTGATCGCGGTGGCGGTGAACGCGCTGCCCAAGATTCTGAAGGGTCCGGTGATCTTCACCTCGCTTCTGCCGATGATTATCACGCCGCTTGTCGGCTCGCTGATCCTGTTCTGGATGATCGACAGTCGCGGGGTGATCGGGAAAACCCTGCAATTCATCTTTGAGGACCCGGATCTCAGCCTCAAGGCCTCGCCGACGCTGACCTGGATCACGTTGATGGTCTATGGTGTCTGGTCCTCGGCGCCCTTTGCCTTCGTGGTGTTCTATGCGGGCCTCCAGACAGTCCCGCAGGACACGCTGGAATCCGCGATGATCGACGGGGCCACCCGGTGGGAGCGGATCCGGTACGTGGTGCTCCCGTATCTGATGCCGCTGGTGACCTTCATCGCGCTCATCCAGCTCATGGACAATTTCCGGGTGTTCGAGCCGATCGTCGGGTTCAACGCCGAGGCGAATGCGACCTCGCTCAGTTGGATCATCTATAACGATCTCAGGGGGAGCGAGGTGTCCCTGTTCGGCTCTGCAGCCGCCACGTCGATGCTGACGATCCTGGGTGTCGCGATCCTGCTGACGCCGGTTCTGATCCGGACCTGGCGCGATTTCTCGAAGACGGGGCACTGAGATGGCGACCAATATCGCGACGCAACGATCCTTGCCCCTGCGGCTGTTCCTCTGGGGGTTCGTGCTGGTCTGGCTGGTGCTGGCGGCGTTCCCGTTCCTTTGGACCCTTTGGGGCTCGTTCAAGGTTCAGGGCGATTTCTTTAGCCGAGAGGATTGGCGCAACGCGCTCTCGGGGGTGCGGACGATTGCCGAGACCGGCGGGTATTTCACCGGTGGCGGCTATGAGGGCGCCTGGGTTCAGGAGGAGTTCTGGCGGGCGGGGCTGAACACGATGATCGTGACCCTCTGCGTGGTCGCGATCTCGCTGACCTTCGGAACGCTCGGGGGCTATGCGCTGAGCCGGTCGAGCTTCAAATACACGTTCTGGATCCTGATGGCGGCGCTGATCTTTCGCGCCATGCCGCATATCACGCTGGTCTCGGGCTATCTGTTGCCTTTTTTCGAGCTGAACATCTGGGGGATCCTGCCGACGACGATCATCGTTCTGGTGGCGATCAACCAGCCCTTCACCCTGTGGATGCTGCGCTCGTTCTTCATGAACATTCCGAAGGATCTGGATGAGAGCGCCATGGTCGATGGCTGCACCCGGTTTCAGGCTTTTCGCCGGGTGATCATCCCGGTCATGTGGCCGGGAGTGATCACCACGGGTCTGTTCTCGTTCCTTCTGGCCTATAACGATTTCGCGGTGACGGCGACGCTGCTCAGCCAGGACAATCAGACCATGATCCCCAAGATCGCCAGTTTCCTGGGCACGACGCAGCAGGAGGGCAATGTGATGTTCGCGGTCTCGGCAGTGGTGTCGGCCACGGCGCCGCTCTTCATTCTTGTGCTGTTCTTCCAGCGCCAGATCGTGAGCGGGTTGACCGCCGGGGCGGTGAAAGGATGAGGCGGGCAGGGCGCTCTCCCGCCCCGCGCGACCTGCGGTCTTGGCGGGTTGGGCCCGGCGCGGGCCTGCGGCCCGCGGGTGAGTATTTTCAGAACAATGAGGGGGGCGGCCAGAATGGCTGAGATCCGGCTGAACCATGTGAAGAAGCGCTGGGGCTCCTTCATCGGGGTAGATGATTTCCACCTGACCATCGCGGACAAGGAGTTTCTGGTGCTGCTGGGTCCCTCGGGCTGCGGCAAGACCACAACCATGCGGATGATCGCGGGGTTGGAGGATCCGAGCGATGGCGAGATCTGGATCGGGGACCGGATGGTCAACAGGCTCGATCCCAAGGACCGCGATGTGGCGATGGTGTTCCAGAGCTATGGCCTCTATCCGAACATGAATGTCTACGAGAATATCCGGTTCCCGCTGAAGGTGCGGAAGGTGCCCGAGGCGGAGCATAAGGAGCGCGTGATGCGGGCCTCGGCCATGGTCGAGCTGGACGATTTCCTGCACCGCAAGCCCGCGGCCTTGTCCGGTGGGCAGCGGCAGCGCGTCGCCCTGGCGCGGGCCATCGTGCGTGAGCCGAATGTGTTCCTGATGGACGAGCCGCTCTCGAACCTTGATGCCAAGCTGCGGGTCAGCACACGGGCGCAGATCAAGAACCTGAGCCATGAGTTGCAGGTGACGACGATCTACGTGACCCATGACCAGATCGAGGCCATGACCCTTGCCGATCGCGTGGTGGTGATGTCGGCGGGTGTGGTCCAGCAGGTGGGCACGCCGACGGATATCTATGACCGGCCCGCCAACACATTTGTCGCCAGTTTTATCGGCTCGCCCGCCATGAACCTGATGGAGGGCGAGATTGCCGATGGCGTGTTCCGGGCTGAGAATGTCGAGATCGCCGGGTTCGACTCTGTCTCCGGCAAGGTGACGCTGGGCTTCCGGGCCGAGGATGCGGCAGTGACGGGCGCGGGCGGGCAAATCGCGGCCCCGGTCTACTCCATGGAGCTTCTCGGCGATGCGACCATGGTCACGGTCAAGGCGGGGGGCACGCTGCTCGCGGTGAAAGCGGCCAAGGATTACCGGTCGGAGATCGGCGCGCCGGTGCAATTCAGCGTGCCATCCGAGATCTGCCATCTCTTCGATGCCGAGACCGGAGCGCATCTGTGAGCGGGGCGCGCCCCGAACAGGCGGTGTTGAGCCGTGATACGGACATGACCAAGACGGCTGCCACGCGCGCGGTCATCGAGGGCATGGTCGACGGGCTCAACGATCACCGCATCACCGATATCGGCGAGTTCTTTTCCGAAGGGTTCGGCTGGTACGGCAACCAGGGCTGTGGGACCAAGACCGGCCTCCGGGAGTTTCAGGAGAACTGGCAAAAGCCCTTTCAGGCCGCCTTCTCCGACAAGGTCTGCGTTGACGAGGCGCGGCTCTATATGGGCGAATGGGCGGCGGCTTTCGGGCGGCAGGAGGCTGTGCATACCGGCCCCTTCATGGGGATCGAAGCGACCGGCAAGCGGGTGGAGATCCGCTACATGGATTTCTGGAAGGTCGTGGACGGCAAGATCGTCGACAATTGGGTCATGGTGGATTTCCCCCATGTGCTGGCCCAATTGGGGCATGATGTCTTTGCTGGCGAGGGCTGGGAGGCGTTTGACCGCGGCGAAAAGACCCCGCCTAGCCCGTGAGCGGGGTCAGGCGAGAAAGACGCCTACGATGACGATCATCAGGCCGAGCGCAGAGACCGCAAGCGCGCCGAGATTGAGCGCGACCGCCTTTTGTAGGCGCGCGCGCAAGGCATCCTCGTCCAGTCCGGCACGTTTGGCGCGGGCCACTTCGATGATGCAATAGATGAGACCCAGCAGGCCCAGAACGGTGATCACGGCCCCGGCGGGCACCAGCATGTCCATCCTCTGTCTCCGATTATGCGATCTGTTGCGGCGGGGTAGCGCGCCTGTGGCAGGGGCACAAGTGGGCGCGGTGCGAAACGGTCTTGATGCCCGGTCGGAGACGGGCTACCGCAAGGCCTCAAAGACACTCAGGGAGAATGCGCGAGATGGATGACGCGGTGACGGACAACACCTCAGGGACACCGGACAGCTACCGGGTGACGGCGGGCGAGTTGCGGCAATTCGTTGAGCGGATCGAGCGCCTTGATCAGGAAAAGAAGGACATCGCCGAGCAGCAGAAAGAGGTGATGGCCGAAGCCAAGTCCCGCGGCTACGACACCAAGGTGATGCGCAAGCTCATCGCGCTGCGCAAGCGCGACCCGGACGACATCTCCGAAGAAGAGGCCGTGCTCGAGCTCTACAAGGAAGCGCTTGGCATGTCCTGAGCCCCGGCGCAGGCGTCCGGCGGCACCCGGTTCAGGCGAAGCCGACCGACATGCTGTCTTCGCTTGGCTGCGGGGCGCAGATGGTTCCGCCAACAGCAAGAACCTGCACATCCGGAAGGGTCGCGATCCGCTCGAGATCCTTTTCATAGGCCGCGTCCAGATCGTCGATCCGTCCTTGCGACCAGTCGGGCAGGTCATAGCTTTCGTCCATTTCCTCTGCTTTGGCGAAGCGATCGAGGAAATTCACGGCGGCCCAGCGTCTCTGGGCCACGGTGATCTTGGGATGGCTGTCGAGATAGGCAATGAACTGCTCGAACCCGTCCTGAGTCATGACTTCACGCAGCCGCGCATGGCGTTTATGCAGCGCCGAATTGTCGGTCAGATTGGTGATCGAGGTCATGACCTCGGGCCAGATCAGGGGCGTATCCTCGTTGCACCAGACGGTGATCTCGGCATCCGGGACGGCAAAGCGCAGCCGTTCGATCACGTCATGCCAACTGACCGTCTCCAGATCTATTTCCGCAAGGAAGTCTTCGAAACTGATGTTCTGCCGGCGAGCAAAGATCGCGGGCAGAAAGCTTGACGGGCTGCGCAGACCGATATGAAACGAGACCGGATGATGCGGGAACACATTGCGAAGCCAGACGGCTTTCTGCCCCATCTTGCCGTAGAAGCTGCCCTCGTCAAAAATCTTCTGCTGGGTGCAGATGAAGTTTTCGCTCGCCATGATCAGGCGATGCCCGTCCTTGCCGTCGACGATCGCCTCGAGCACGGCTTCCTCCGCGTCCCGATCGGAATGGGCCCCTTGCAGGCGGCGCACGGTCTCCCGCAGGATCGGGCGATACACGTCGCCCGGTGGCACGATCACGCCATTGCGTTCCAGCATCGGCGCATTGGCCCGCAGGCTTGTCAGAAGAAGGTCGTCGTCGGTGCTATGCGCGCCGATATGGTAAGCGATATGCATGTGTCTTCGTCCGCTGGATCCTGCGCCGAGTTTCGCCGGTTCTGGTTGAGCAAGTGTTAACCGGTTCCGCACCGGATTGCACTTTGTTCGCGCGGGCCTGGCGCACGGGAAAATCGCAGGCGAGCGCGCGAGAGGGCTTGTCACGGCGCGCCCACGACGATAATCACCCGCTCGGAAGCCCCTATAGCTCAGCTGGTAGAGCAACTGATTTGTAATCAGTAGGTCCGCGGTTCGAGTCCGTGTGGGGGCACCATATAATCAAACGGTTAGAGGTACTTGCGTTTGTCCGAAGCGTATTCGTAGCGGTATCTGACCGCTCGAAAATGCTCGAATTGACCGAGTCATCAGGCTTGTTTTGCTCAACCCCTGCTACCATCGCAAACGCCAAACCATTTCCAGCAAACCAAACATCCCAAACAACAACCCTATTTGGACGACGCGCGCGTCGAACCGCATCGCTCCTTGCCCTGCAGGAATTTAACCCGTCAGAGGCCGTGACGGCTTTTGCGGGGGCGCGCCACTACGCCGTGGACGCAGAACACATCAACAGTGCCGAACACCCATCCGCCACCAATCGCGACAGTCATACGCTGCTCTCGGCTGGGATGGTCTGAACCCTTAACTTCGACGCGGCCTTCGGTGGGACGACGTCGAAGGCATGTGGCGGCTTCGAAGGCCGGGGACGGCGAGGTCCCAAAACCATCGCCCGCCGATGCTCTGGCCGACGCTCTGCGCCTATTCGTTTGATCCGCTCATCCCGGTTATCCCGGGTACAGGCCCCTCGGCGTGGACGCGGCCATGGTGTTCTTGCGGCCCTCTGACTCAGTGTGCCTCTCCACTGCGCCCGCAGGCAGGCGGTGGACCGGACAATTTCTTTCACGCTACGTTCTGCCAGCCTCTCGACCCGGCCATCCCCGGCTGATCCCTATGGTGCGGTGGGATCAGTCCGCCGGGGGGTAGCGGCGGTCGCTTTCCAGATCATTGAGGTCGAGATGATTGCGCATATAGCGCTCCGACGCTTTCTGGAGCGGCTGAAAATCCCACGGGAAGTAGCCGCCCTGCCGCAGCGCGTCATAGACCACCAGTCGTCGCGCCTGACTTTCGCGCACCGCGGCGTCGAATGCTGCCAGATCCCAGCGCGCCTCGGATTTCGCGCGCAGGCTGGTCACCGTGCCTTGATGGGCCGGGTCCTCGGCCAGGTTGCGCAGCTCCTGCGGGTCGGCCTCCAGATCGAAGAGCTGATCGGGGTCGAGCGCGCAGCGGGTGTATTTCCACTTGCCATAACGCAGGGCGACCATGGGGGCATAGGACGCCTCAGCCGCGTATTCGATGGCCACGGGTGCGGTCCGTTCGGCCCCCTGGCCAAGGGGCACGAGGCTCTCGCCCTGGAGCCAGGGTGCGATCTCTGCCAGATCGACCCCCGCCAGATCGCAGAGGGTCGGGCAGACATCGATGGTCGAGACCGGAGTGCCCACGCAGCCCGGGGCCATGCCGGGGGCGGCGATCATCAAAGGCACCCGCGCGGAGCCCTCGAAGAAGGACATCTTGAACCACAGACCCCGCTCGCCCAGCATATCCCCATGGTCCGAGACAAAGAGGATCACCGCCTCCTGCTCCATCTCCTCCAGTGTGCGGAGGATCTCGCCGATCTTGTCGTCGAGATAGCTGAGATTGGCGAAATAGGAGCGGCGGGCCTGCCGGATATCGTCCTCGGTGATGTCATAGCTGCGCCAGTCATTGGCATCAAAGATCCGCTGCGAATGGGGGTCGTGATCGCCGTAATCCATGGCCGGGGTCTGGGGCAGGAGGTGCGCGCACTCCTCATAGAGATCCCAGTGTTTCCGCCGTGCCACGTAAGGATCGTGCGGGTGGGTGAAGCTCACGGTGAGGCACCAGGGCCGGCTGTCCTTGCTGCGCGCGTAGTCCTGGATTTTGCGCTGTGCGTGAAAGGCGACCTCATCGTCATATTCCAGCTGATTGGTGATCTCGGCCACGCCCGCGCCGGTGACCGAGCTCATATTGTGATACCACCAGTCGATCCGTTCGCCCGGCTTGCGGTAATCCGGGGTCCAGCCGAAATCCGGCGGATAGATATCCGTGGTCAGCCGCTCTTCATAGCCATGAAGCTGATCTGGCCCGACGAAATGCATCTTGCCGCTCAGGCAGGTCTGATAGCCCGCCCGGCGCAGATGATGCGCAAAGGTCGGCACGGCAGAGGGGAATTCGGCGGCATTGTCGTAGACCCCCGTGGCCGAAGGCAATTGCCCGGACATGAACGCCGCCCGGCCCGGCGCGCAGAGCGGCGAGCCCGTATAGGCATTGGCAAACCGGGTGGAGCGCGCGGCCAGCGCCTTGAGGTTGGGCAGATGCAGCCACTCCGCCGGGCCGTCGGGAAAGAGCGTCCCGTTGAGCTGGTCCACCATCAGGATCAGGATATTCGGGCGTGTCTGCGGCGCGGTCATGGGCGATGTCCTCGGGCTCAGCGTTGGCTGGTCTGCCAGTTCGGGTTGATCCAGGGTTCGACATTTTCCGGGGGCAGGGGCGCGCGCCCGAGAATATGATCGGCCGCCTTTTCGCCCACCATGGTCGACGGCGCGTTGAGATTGCCATTGGGCACCCGCGGGAAGATCGAGCTGTCAGCAAGGCGCAGCCCCTCGACCCCGATCACCCGGCATTCGGGATCGACCACCGCCATGGGGTCGTCGCGCCGCCCCATCCGGGCCGTGCCGCAGGGGTGATAGGCGCTCTCCACATGTTCCTTGATGAAGGCGTTCAGGTCGTCATCCGATTGCACATCCACGCCCGGCTGGATCTCATGTTTCGAGAAGGGCTTGAAGGCGTCCTGGGCAAAGATCTCGCGCGTCAGGCGAATGCAGCGCCTGAAATCTTCCCAGTCCTGATCGGTGCTCATGTAGTTGAAGAGGATCTTCGGGGCGTCCATCGGGTCCGCCGAACGCAAGGTGACCGCCCCGCGCGAGGGGGAGCGCATGGGGCCCACATGGGCCTGAAACCCGTGGCCCTCGGCGGCGGCCTGCCCGTCATAACGCACCGCAATCGGCAGGAAATGATACTGGATATCGGGGTATTCGACGCCCGGCTTGCTGCGGATGAAGGCGCAGCTTTCAAACTGGTTCGACGCGCCGGGACCCGAGCGGGTGAAGAGCCAGCGCGCGCCGACATAGGCTTTGCCCAGCAGGTTCCAGTAGGAATAGAGGCTCACCGGCTGGCTCGCCGCCATCTGCAGATAGAGCTCCAGATGATCCTGCAGGTTCTGACCCACGCCGGGTCGGTCCGCGATCAAAGGGATCCTGTGCTTGGCCAGATGGGAGGCGGGGCCGATCCCCGACAGCATCAGCAGCTTGGGCGAGTTGAAGGCCGAGGCGGCGAGGATGACCTCTTCGCGCGCCTTGATCGTCTCGATCTTGCCGCCCCGGGTGATCTCGACGCCGGTGGCGCGACCGTTCTGGACCGTGATCTTGCGGGCAAACCCCCGGATCAGGTCACAGTTCTCGCGCTTCAGCGCCGGGCGCAGATAGGCGTTGGCGCCGGACCAGCGCTGGCCCTTGTGAACGGTCATGTCGAAGGGGCTGAAGCCTTCCTGCTGCTGGCCGTTATAGTCGGCGCTGACCGGATAGCCCGCCTCGCGCCCGGCCTCGATAAAGGCGCGGGTCAGCGGGTTCGACAGGTTGCCGCGCTGCACATGGAGCGGTCCGTTCGTGCCGCGCCAATCGGTATCTCCGCCATGGCCGCGCGGATCCCAGGCCTCCATCCGTTTGTAATAGGGCAGCACATCCGCATAGCCCCAGCCATCGGCACCGCTGTCGCGCCAATGGTCGAAATCCTTGGCATGCCCGCGCACATAGACCATGCCGTTGATCGAAGAGGATCCGCCGATCACCTTGCCCCGGGGCGCGGCCAGCCGCCGTCCGCCCAGATGGGGTTCCGGCTCGGTCCGGTAGCCCCAATCGTAGCGCGGCATGTTCATGGGATAGCTCAGCGCGCCCGGCATCTGGATGAGCGGCCCTGCATCGGTGCCGCCATGCTCGATCACCAGAACCGAGCGACCGGCCTCGGCCAGCCGGAAGGCCATGGCGCAGCCCGCGCTGCCCGCGCCTACGATGACATAATCGGCTTCCATCAATAGGGGGCCTCCACATCGCCCATGCGGACATAGACGGATTTCAGTTGCGAGTAGTGCGCGATCGCGGCCTTGGCGTTCTCGCGACCGACGCCGGACTGCTTGGCCCCGCCAAAGGGCATCTCCACCGGCGCGTCGTTATAGGAGTTGATGAAACAGGTCCCGGCCTCAAGCCCTGCGATCATCCGGTGCGCGCGCGAGATGTCCCGGGTGAACACCCCCGCCGAGAGGCCGAACTCCGTCGCATTGGCGCGGGCGAGCACCTCGGCCTCGTCGTCGAAATCCAGTACAGCCATGACCGGGCCGAAGATCTCTTCGCGGGCGATGGCCATGTCATCGGTCACATCGGCAAAGACCGTGGGCGGCAGGAAGAAGCCCGGACGATCCTCCGGCGCGCCGCCACAGACCAGCCGCGCGCCCTCGGCCGCGCCCTTGGCGATGTAGCCCTGCACGATCTCGCGCTGTGCCGCGCTGACCATGGGGCCGAAATTCACCTCCGGATCCTGCGGATCGCCCATGACTACACCCTTCAGGCGTTCGGTCAGGCGGGCAAGAAATACCTCCTTGATGCCGCGCTGGACAAAGACCCGCGTCCCATTGGAGCAGATCTGCCCCGAGGAATAGAAATTCCCGAGGATCGCGCCGCCCACGGCGTTCTCGAGATCCGCATCGTCAAAGATGATCAGCGGCGATTTGCCCCCAAGCTCCATGGTGACATGGCGGATGCCTTCGGCGGCGGCGGCATAGACCTTGCGTCCTGTGGGCACCGAACCGGTCAGTGTGACTTTGTCCACGCGCGGATCCGCGACCAGCGCACCGCCAACCGCGCCCGCCCCGTTGACCACGTTGAAGACACCCGGCGGCAGCCCGGCTTCCACAAGGATCTCGGCGATTTTCAGGGCGCAGAGCGGCGTCGTCTCCGACGGTTTGAAGACCAGCGCATTGCCGCAGGCCAGCGCGGGCGCGGCCTTCCAGCAGGCGATCTGGGTCGGGTAGTTCCACGCCCCGATCCCGACGCAAAGCCCGAGGGGCTCGCGCCGCGTATAGGCCCAGTCCTGGCCGAGCTGGATATGCTCGCCCGTCAGGCTCCCGGCGAGACCGCCGAAATATTCCAGCGCGTCGGCCCCGCTGGTGGCGTCGGCCACGCTGGTCTCCTGGATCGGCTTGCCGGTGTCATAGGTCTCAAGCACGCTGAGCGCCTCGTTCCGCGCCCGGATCAGATCGGCGGCCCGGCGCAGCACGCGCCCGCGCTCGGTTCCGCTGCGTGCAGCCCAATCCGCCTGCGCTGCCTTGGCGGAGGTCAGCGCCTGCTCGATGATCGCAGGTGTCGCCGCGTAGACTCGCCCGATCACCGCGCCCGTGGCGGGGTAGATCACGTCGATGGGCGCGCCCGCGCTGTCCTCGACATAGGCGCCATTGATGAAATGGCTGGCGGTGGGCTGGGTGTCGTATCTCATTTTTGGTCTCCGAGCATGGACTCGACAACGGACAGAACGATCTGCGGCGCAGCACTGGAGAGCTGCAGCCCATCAAAGGCCGCGCGCAGGTAGATGCCATCGATGGTGGCGGCGGTGGCCTCGGCCACGCGCACGGGCGCATCGGTCAGGGGGCGCAGGGCGTCCACGAGGTTGGAATGCAACCGGCGCTGGTACAGCCGCAAGAGGCGCGCGGCCTCGGGCGAAGATTGCGCCTGCGCGTAAAAGAACATCCAGGCATTGACCGTGGGCTGGGTGAAGCAACTGTCGGCGAAATTGGCCATGATGATTGCCGTCAGGCGCGCCCGGGGTGTCGTTGCCTCGGCGAGGGCAGAGCGCACCTCGCGGCCATATTCGCGCAGGATATGGCGCATGGCGGCGAGGAACATCTGGTCCTTCTTGCCAAAGTAGTGATGGGCCAGCGCACTCGACATACCGGCCCGGCGCGCGATCCGGCTGACCGGCACGTCCAGCGAGCCGGAGGCCCCGATCTCGTCAATGATGGCCTGAACCAGCGCCTCGCGGCGGATCGGTTCCATTCCCAGTTTTGGCACGCGGATCTCTTTCCTTGCGGGCGGCGTGTTTTTTGTTGACTGGTCGATCAAGAACCTCTCTTTATTGATTAGTCAATCAAGAAAAACGCCTCGGGAGAGTCCGTCTCATGAAACTTACTTCTGCCATCTCGGTGCTCGCGATCTGCAGCGCCATGCCCGCCTTTGCCAATTGCACCTCCGTGACCTTCTCGGATGTGGGCTGGACCGACATCACCGCGACCACGGCGGCCACGACCGAGCTGCTGCAGGCGCTGGGATATGAGACCGAGATCAAGGTCCTGTCGGTGCCGGTGACCTACACGGCCATGGCAGAGGGCGATATCGACGTGTTTCTCGGCAACTGGATGCCCACGATGGAGGCCGATATCGCGCCGTACCGCGAGGCGGGCACAGTGGACACCGTGCGCGAGAACCTCGAAGGGGCGAAATACACGCTGGCGGTCAACGACGCGGCCTTGGCGCTGGGGATCAAGGATTTCGCGGATATCGCGGCCCATGAGGATGCGCTGGACGGCAAGATCTATGGCATCGAGCCGGGCAATGACGGCAACCGCCTGATCCAGTCCATGATCGACGCCAATGCCTTTGGCCTCGAAGAATTCGAAGTGGTCGAAAGCTCCGAGCAGGGGATGCTGGCGCAGGTGGCGCGCGAAACCCGGGGCGGCGATCCGATCGTCTTCCTCGGCTGGGAGCCGCACCCGATGAACGCAAATTTCGAGATGGGTTACCTGACCGGCGGGGACGAGTTCTTTGGCCCGAACCTGGGCGGGGCAACGGTCTATACCAACACCCGCGCGGGCTATGTGGCGGAATGCCCGAATGTGGGCGCGCTGCTGGGCAACCTGAAATTCTCCCTCGCGATGGAGAACGAGATCATGGGCGCGATCCTCAATGACGGCGAAGACCCCGAGGACGCGGCCACGGCCTGGATCTCGGCCAATGGCGACATGGTTCTGGGCTGGCTCGACGGAGTGACCACCGCCGATGGCGGCGATGCCATGGCCGCCGTGAAAGAGGCCTTCGGGCTCTGATCCCCGGGTGGGGCGCGACAGCGCCCCTTTCGACCGGGATAGGAACGACAGACGAGGGACAGCGTGGATTGGCTGACGGATACTAAGATCCCGGTGGGGAAGACCGCGCAGGTGGTCTTTGACTGGCTGCAGGTCAGCGCCGCGCCGGTCTTCGACTGGATCTCCGACGTGATGGAGGGGTTGATCGACGGGATGCTCTGGGTCTTCCAGACGCCGCACCCCCTGATCGTGATCGCGGTCTTCGCGGCCATCGCATGGTTTCTGCAGCGCTCGCGCGCGACCACGGCGATGGTGGTCCTCGGGTTCCTCTTCATCCTCAATCAGGGCTACTGGGAGGAAACGACCGAGAGCCTGACCCTCGTTCTGGCCTCCTGTCTCGTCTGCATGGCGATCGGTGTTCCCATCGGGATCGCCGCCGCGCACCGGCCCTGGCTCTTTCGGGCGCTGCGTCCCTTTCTGGACTTGATGCAGACGCTGCCAACCTTCGTCTATCTCATTCCAGCGATTATCTTTTTCGGGATCGGCATGGTGCCGGGTCTGATCGCGACGGTGATCTTCGTGGTGCCCGCACCGATCCGGCTGACCCATCTCGGCGTCTCCTCCACGCCCGCGCCGCTGCTGGAGGCCGCGCGGGCCTTTGGCGCCACATCGCGACAGGTGCTGTGGAAGGTCGAGTTGCCCTATGCCCTGCCGCAGATCATGACCGGGCTGAACCAGACCATCATGCTGTCGCTTTCGATGGTCGTGATCGCCGCGCTGGTCGGGGCGGACGGGCTGGGCGTGCCGGTTGTACGCGCGCTCAACCAGGTGAACACCGCGCTCGGGTTCGAGAGCGGCTTCGTGATCGTGGTCGTCGCCATCCTTCTCGACCGCGTCCTGCGGGTGGAGCGCAAATGACCGAGACAGCCGTTTCCTTCGACAATGTGTCCATCGTCTTTGGCGCTGATCCGAAAGCCGCGCTGCCGCTCATGGATGCGGGCCAGGACCGGGCCGAGATCCAGCGCGACACGGGGCAGGTGCTCGGCGTGCATAACTGCGCATTGGAGGTGCAATCGGGCGAGATCCTCGTGCTCATGGGGCTCTCGGGTTCGGGCAAATCCACGCTTCTGCGGGCGGTGAATGGCCTGAACCCGGTGGTGCGCGGCGCGGTCCATGTGAATGAC
This sequence comes from Dinoroseobacter sp. S124A, assembly GCF_049801015.1. Lineage (NCBI taxonomy): Bacteria > Pseudomonadati > Pseudomonadota > Alphaproteobacteria > Rhodobacterales > Roseobacteraceae > Dinoroseobacter > Dinoroseobacter sp. S124A. Next base: position 30,033 of record NZ_JBNAGD010000008.1, read on the forward strand.
GGCGCGGGCATGGTGGATGTCACCCATGCGGATGAGGCGACCCTGCGACGGGTCCGGGCACAGCATGTGGCCATGGTGTTTCAGCAATTCGGCCTGCTGCCCTGGCGCAGCGTGCACGAGAATGTCGGGCTCGGTCTCGAGCTGGCGGGGCTGTCGGCCGCCGAGCGCGGGCCGCGCGTGGATGCCCAGCTCAAGCTGGTCGGTCTGGCCGATTGGGCGGATCGCAAGGTCGAAGAGCTCTCGGGCGGGATGCAGCAGCGCGTGGGCCTCGCCCGCGCCTTTGTCACCGAAGCGCCCATCCTGCTCATGGACGAACCCTTCTCGGCGCTCGACCCGCTGATCCGCACGAAGCTGCAGGATGAGCTGCTGGAGCTGCAGGAGACCTTGCAGCGCACGATCATCTTCGTCAGCCATGATCTGGACGAGGCCTTCAAGATCGGCAACCGCATCGCGATCATGGAAGGCGGGCGGATCGTTCAATGCGGCACCCCGCAAGAGATTTTCTCAGATCCTGCAACGGATTACGTGGCAGAGTTCGTCGCCCATATGAACCCGCTCGGCGTGCTGTGCGCGCGCGACGTGATGCAGCCCAGCACGGTCCGGCACGCAGCCGAGGTCGCGGCAGAGGCGGATATCCGCGAGGTGATGGAGGCCGCGCGCAAGACCGAAACCCCCACCAGCGTGGTGGAAAACGGCGCGGTGGTGGGCGAGATCACGCGGGCCTCGATCCTCGGCAAACTGCTCGATCCGCGCAGCTGATCCGGGCAGGTACGGCCCGGCGCATCTGTTGCCGGAATGGCAACTCTATGCTACCAAATTCGATATTATTGATGACGCGCAGGGTGTTTTTCAGCGCGATGTTTTGTCTTGAGGGGGCCGGGTGGCATCACATGGAATCCAGACGATTGCGCGTTGGGGGGCGGGTCGCCGCGATCCCGGGGCTGCCGTCTCGGTCCGCCCGGCGTCGGTTTTCACATCTGACAGCTCTGAGCTGAGCCCGGACCCGGCGGGTCGGGGCCTATGCACTTGGGCTGTATCCGTTTTCAGCCGCAGGCGAGGTTTTCATGCACAACAAATTCACCGTGGTGGCCCGGGTCCGGCCCGGCCAGCAGGGCGCGCTTGTCGCGATGCTCAAGGACAATCACTACGTCTTTCCCGGGGCTGACACCGATGATTTCGGGTTTCAGGACATGCCCGAGCTGCATTTCGCGTCGCTCTGTCTCTACGATGATCCCACCGATGGCTGGTCGCTGCTCTTTGAGCACAACGTGGATGGCGAGATCGGGGATCACCTGCGCCAGCTGATCGCCACGGCGGAGGCGCGGGATGGCGGGGCGTTCCTTCTGGGGCTCTACCGGCTTTGCGAGGGGTTCGAGGATGGCACGCTGCACCAGCTTCATGGCTATATGTTCAAGCGGGTTCACAGGCCCGCGGCCGGCTTCATCTCGGCGGTGAACATGTCCCGCGAGCAGATCCTGCTGGATGCCGCGGTCTATGAGGTGGTCGATCGCACCCTGGGTGAGGCGGGTGTGCCGCTGGACGGGGCTGCGGCGCAACAGGCCGTGCTCGCCGCGCTGGACGCGGATGCCGAGACACAGGAGCGGTGGCACAGCCTCAGGGATCCGGGCGTCGAGATGGATTTCGCGGGCAAGGCCAAGGCCGTGGCGAGCTTGCTCGGGCACGGGATCGGGTTTCTGGGGCTCGCGTTGATCAACCTGATCCCCGAACGGACCGCGCGGATGGATCAGGCCCGGCCGGATCCGGATCTGCGCCGGTCCCTTGAGATCGGCGAAGACCTCGTGCCCACCAATCACATGCTGAGCGTCGTGCATCTGCATACCGATGCCGGGCGGCAGATGGCCAAGCGCATGTCCTTCGGCATTCTGCGACAGCTTGTGGCGCTGATCTTCAACAAGAGCTTTCTGGGCGAGATCAACACGATCCATTTCGCCCATTGGGCCTTTGCCAATGACAAGCGCCGCCTGATCTTCGTCAGCAATTATGACGGCTCATGGCGCAGTTATCTCGACGACTTCACGCTCAAGGCCAGCAACGGTCTGAACCTCGCCTGGGCCCATTCCACGGGCTTTCCCAAGACATGGGCGATGCTTTGGGGCGGGGCCTCCATGGGGCCGGAATTCATCGATTTCGCGCGCCGGTCCATGTATCCGACCCTGGTCTGGTACAACGCCTATCCGACGCTGAGCGTGACGAATATTGCCCGCAACCGCGCCCTGCGCGCGGCCCTGAAAGAGGCCCGCAAGGGCAGCACGACCACCGCCTGGCTGGAGCTTGTCTGACATGGAATATCCCGATCTCAGTGTGAGCCCGAACATCCAGGGCATCTTCTTTCGCGGCTATACCAAGCTCGATCAGGCGGCATATGGCTTCTTCAAGGTCACGGACCGGGCGGCGTTTCAGCGCTGGCTTGACGGGATGCTCGCGGGCGGGCGGATCACCTCCGCCGCCGAAAAGCAGCCTGCGGACAGCGTACAGAACCGCATGAACATCGCTTTCACCGCTCCGGGCCTCAAGGCGCTCTTGGAGGATGGGTTTCTCGGCGAGAGCTATGACCATTCCTTCACCGGGGGCATGGTCGCGCCGGAACGGAGCCGGATCCTCGGCGATGTGGACGCCAATGACCCCCGGCACTGGCATTGGGGCGGGCATGACGAGATCCACGGGGTGCTGATGTCCTTTGCCCCCACCAAGGAGGTCGCGCGGGACGAGCTTCTGGCCTGCCTGTGCGCCAATAACGGCGCCGACTGCGTGCATCACAGTTTTGGCGGGCTGGAGCGCACCCATAAAGAGCCCTTCGGGTTTCTCGACGGGGTCAGCCAGCCGGTGGTTGCGGGGACGCCGCGCGAAACCTTCCTCAAGCGCGAGCGGCCGAAGGAGGCCAAGCTGATGGTCGTGCCGCCGGGCGAGCTGATCCTCGGCTATCCCGATGGCACGGGCAAGCTGCCCGAGACGCCCGCGACCAGTGCCGGGCTCGACCCGGACGGGATCCTGCCGCCGCATCCGACATGGAACGAGCGCCGCGATTTCGGCAAGGATGGCTCCTATCTGGTGTTCCGCACGCTGGAGCAGCATGTGGACGCGTTCTGGGACTATGTGAACGAGGTGGCCACGGGCGAGGAGAATGACACGCCCATCGATCTGGCCGAGAAGATGGTGGGGCGGGGCATGGATGGGCGCGCCCTGGCTCCGAACCCCGATGCCGAGAACAACAATAACAGCTTTGATTTCACCGATGACCGGGACGGAAAATTCTGCCCCATCGGCTCCCATGTGCGGCGGGGTAACAACCGGGCGGTGAATATCCGCAACGAGAAAGTCTCGCTGGATGTCACCCAGCGCCACCGGATCCTGCGCCGCGCGCGGATTTACGAGGAAGAGGGCGAGACCGGCCTGCAATTCATCTGTTTTCAGGCCTCGATCGTGCGGCAGTTCGAGTTCATGCAATCCACATGGTGCAACAACGCCTTCTTTCAGGGGCTGCAAAAGGAGGTCGACCCGATCATCGGCACCCCGCGCGCGCCCCGGGGCGGGGTCGGGCCCGTGGACCGGTTCACCATCCCGCGCACGCCCTATCGCCGGGTGCTCAAGAGCGTGCCGCAATTCGTCACCGTCAAGGGCGGGGCCTATTTCTTCATGCCGAGCCTCGACGCATTGCGCTTTGTCGCCCAGTCCTGCGCGGCGGCCACGGCGCTGAAAAGCGTTCCGCGCGCGCCGGAAGAGGGGCCCGCAGACGCGCTGTGACAGGGCAGACCGGGTTGGAGTGCCTGCCCGTGAGGCACGGGCGGGAACCGGCGTGCTTGACGTATGGGAAAGCTGGCGCACCGCGCGCAGGCTGCGCTTGACGGCCTTGGTGAATTGCGATCATCCTGATCGCATAACAACAAGTTTCCAACGGGAGTACTCATGAAACACTATATGACAGCGGCTGTGGTTGCGGCAGCAACTGCGATCGGCGGCGGCAACGCGACAGCGCAGGAAAGCTTCATTTCCATCGGCACCGGCGGTGTGACGGGCGTGTACTACCCGACGGGCGGCGCGATCTGCCGTCTGGTGAACCGGGGTCGCAAGGAGCATGGCATCCGCTGCGGTGTGGAATCGACCGGTGGGTCGGTGTTCAACATCAACGCGATCCGGGGCGGCGAGCTTGAATTCGGCGTGGCCCAGTCCGACTGGCAGTTCCACGCGTTCAACGGCACCTCCCGCTTCGAAGAGCAGGGTCCGTTCGAAGGCCTGCGCGCGATTTTCTCGGTCCATCCCGAGCCCTTCACGGTTGTGGCGCGCGCGGATGCGGGCATCGCGACCTTCGAGGATCTCAAGGGCAAGCGCGTGAATGTGGGCAACCCGGGTTCGGGTCAGCGCGGCACGATGGAAGTGCTCATGGGCGCCATGGGCTGGACCATGGATGACTTCACCGTCGCCTCCGAGCTTCAGGCGGCCGAGCAGTCCCAGGCGCTCTGCGACAACAATATCGACGCGATGATCTACACCGTCGGCCACCCCTCCGGCTCGATCCAGGAGGCCACCACCGCTTGCGACAGCGTTCTGGTGACTGTGGCGAACGACGCGGTGGACGGCCTTGTGGCGGACAACCCGTTCTACCGTACGGCCACCATTCCCGGTGGCATGTATCGCGGCTCGGACGAGGACGTGATGACCTTCGGCGTCGGCGCGACCTTCGTCAGCTCCACGGATGTGCCGGACGAGGTGGTCTACGAGGTGGTCTCGGCCGTCTTTGAGAACATCGACCAGTTCCGCGGTCTGCACCCGGCCTTCGCCAATCTCGACCCCAAGCAGATGGCCACAGCCGGTCTGTCCGCGCCTCTGCACCCGGGTGCCGAGAAGTATTTCAAGGAAGCCGGCCTGATCGACTAAGTCGGTCCGTCCCAAGATCGGCAGCTCCGGGTCTCGCACCCGGGGCGCCCTTTTTTCAGTCCCCGATTTTCAAGAGGCTGCACCGATGGCAGACAAACCCCCGCAGTCCGAGTCCGGCCGCCAGTTCACTGATGAGGAGCTGCAGGATCTCGTCGCCTCCACTGACAGTGGCGCCCGCAACCCGGCAAACCGCAATGTCGCCCTTCTGATCGCGGGGCTGGCGCTCGTCTGGTCGCTGTTCCAGCTCTGGATCGCGCAGCCGCAGCTCTGGTTTGCCGAATACGTCAAGGTGCTGAACTCGTCCCAGACCCGGCCCTTGCACCTGACCTTTGCCATCGTTCTGGCGTTTCTGGCCTATCCGGCCTTTAAAAGCTCCCCCCGCGACCGCATCCCGATCTTTGACTGGGTGCTGATCGCCGTCGGCGGGTTCTGTTCCTTCTACATCTTTTGGTTTGCGGACACGCTGGCGCTGACGGCGCGGTCGGGCCTGCCGACCCAGACCCAGATCATCATCGGCGCGGTCGGCCTGCTGACATTGCTGGAGGCCAGCCGACGCGCGCTTGGCCCGGCGCTGACCATCGTCGGATCGCTGTTCCTGCTCTATGCTTATATGGGCCAGGGCTGGCTGATCCCGAACCTGATCGAGCATGAGGGCCTGTCCTTTACCGCGTTGATGAACGCGCAATGGCTCGACACGGCCGGGGTGTTCGGCATCCCGCTGGGGGTCTCTACGGCCTTTGTCTTCCTCTTCGTGCTTTTCGGCTCGCTGCTCGATAAGGCGGGCGCGGGCAATTACTTCATCAAGCTCGCCTTTGCGGGCCTTGGCCACCTGCGCGGGGGTCCGGCCAAGGCGGCCGTGGTCGGCTCGGCCATGACCGGCCTGATCTCCGGCTCGTCGATCGCCAATGTGGTGACGACCGGGACCTTCACCATTCCCCTGATGAAACGGGTGGGCTTTTCCGCGGAACAGGCGGGCTCGGTCGAGGTCGCCTCGTCGGTGAACGGCCAGATCATGCCCCCCGTCATGGGGGCCGCGGCCTTCCTGATGGTGGAGTTCATCGGGATCTCTTACGTCGAGGTCATCAAGCACGCCTTCATCCCGGCGGTGATTTCCTACATCGCGCTGGTCTATATCGTGCATCTGGAGGCCCTGAAAAAGGACATGCCGGCGCTCGGCGAGGCCAAGAGCTTCGTCGGGATGATCGTCAAGTTCTTCGTCGGATTCGCCATTGCCGGTGTGGCGTTCACGATCCTGATCTACGCGGTCGGCGCGCTGAAGGCGGTTGCCCCGGCGCTGACCGGGCCGCTCATGGCGTTGGTGCTGCTGGCAGTCTATATCTGGCTCGTGGCCATCGCGTCGCGCCGTCCGGACCTGGAGGTCGATGACCCCAACGCCACCGAGATCAAGCTGCCCGAGGTGAAGGACGTCTACGCCACCGGTCTGCATTATGTGCTGCCCATCGTGGTGCTGGTCTGGTTCCTGATGGTGGAGCGTCAGAGCCCGGCCAAATCGGCCTTCTACGCGACATCGCTGATGATCTTCATCATCCTCACCCAGCGCCCGCTCAAGGCGTTCTTCCGGGGGGCTGCGGCCCAGGCGATGGAGGAGTTCAAAGGCGGGTTCCAGGATCTGATCGACGGTCTGATCGCAGGTGCGCGCAACATGATCGGGATCGGGGTCGCCACGGCGGCGGCGGGCATCATCGTGGCCACGGTCACCAAGACGCCCATCGGGACCGAGCTTGCCGGGCTGGTCGAACAGCTCTCCGGTGGGGTGCTGATCATCATGCTGATCCTCGTCGGGCTCTTCTCGCTCATCCTCGGGATGGGGCTGCCGACCACGGCGAACTACATCGTGGTCTCGTCGCTCATGGCGTCGGTGGTGGTCTCGCTCGGGGCGCAGGAAGGCCTGATCGTGCCCCTGATCGCGGCGCATCTCTTCGTGTTCTACTTCGGGATCATGGCGGATGTGACGCCACCGGTGGGGCTTGCGAGTTTCGCGGCCGCGGCGGTTTCGGGCGGCGATCCGATCAAGACCGGTTTCACGGCCTTCTTCTACAGCCTGCGGACCGTGGCCCTGCCGTTCCTCTTCATCTTCAACCCGACGCTGATCCTGTACGGGGTCGATCTGGGGACCTGGCAGGGGGTGGTCCAGGCCATCGGGGTCTTTATCGTGGCAACCTTTGCGATGCTGCTCTTTGCAGCCGCGACGCAGGGCTACTTCCTCGCCAAGTCGAAGATCCACGAGAGCCTCGCGCTCTTGTTGGTGGCCTTCACCCTGTTCGTGCCGAATGTCTGGCTCAACATGCTGCAGCCACCCTTCCGCGATGCCCCGCCGGCAGAGTTCGAACAGGTGGTCGCGGACGCGCAATCGGGCGATGCCTTGCGGCTGCTGATCCGGGGTCCTGACTTTAACACCGGCGAGGTCGCGGAGACCACGCTGTTGATGAAGATCGAGGATGGCTCGCTGGCCGAGCGGATCACCGCCTCGGGCCTGCTTCTGATCCCCGAGGGCGAGACCGTGCGGCTGGACGAGCCGTCCTTTGGTACGGAGACCGCCGAGATCCTCGCGGATTTCGACTTCTACGCGGATGAGCCCGTGGAGATCGCCTCGATCCAGGTGCCCCAGCGCCAGCTGCCCGAGCAGGTCTTCTACATCCCGGCGCTCTTGTTGCTGGGTGGCGTGATCGCCCTGCAGCGGCGGCGTCAAACCACGCCGGCCTTTTGAGAGGAGCCTCCCATGTTCAAGACACTGCTTTTGCCCGTGGACCTTTCAAGCCCGCAGAGCTGGGAAAACGCCCTGCCTGCTGCGCTGCGGCTCGGCAATTCGGATTGCGCCCTGCATATCGTAACCGTGGTGCCGGATTTCGGCCTCTCGGTCGTGGGGAGCTTTTTCGAAGAGGGGTTCGAGAAACGCGCCCTGCATGAGGTCGGCGAGAAGCTGACCGCTTGGGTGCAGGCGCATGTCCCCGAGGGGGTCGATGTGCATCCCCATGTGATGCATGGCCGGGTCTATGACGAGATCATCCGCGCCGCCGACCGGTTGGATGTGGACGCGATCGTTTTGGGCTCGCATCGCCCGGACATCGCGGATTACCTGCTTGGGCCCAACGCCGCGCGCGTGGTGCGCCACGCCAAGCAGTCGGTCTTTGTGGTGCGCGGAGACGGATAAAGACCATGGCTGGTCATGTCTTCGGGCGCAGTACCGCCGCGCTGCCCACCGCGGTTGCGGGGGCAGGGTGCTACATCATCGATGCCGAGGGGCGGCGCTATCTCGATGGTTCGGGCGGGGCGGCGGTGTCCTGTCTCGGCCATGACCACCCTGCGGTGCGCGCGGCACTGCATGCGCAGATCGACAAGATCGCCTTCGCGCATACGGGGTTCTTCACCTCCGAGCCTGCCGAAGGGCTCGCAGATGCGCTGATCGACTGCGCGCCTGAGGGGATCGAGCGGGTCTATCTGCTCTCAGGCGGGTCGGAATGCGTCGAGGCCGCGCTGAAACTCGCGCGGCAATACTTCCTTGAGGTCGGCGAACCCAAGCGTCACCGGATCATCGCCCGCCGGCAAAGCTATCACGGCAATACGCTGGGGGCGCTGGCCGCCGGCGGCAATGCATGGCGGCGCGAGAAATACGCGCCACTTCTGGCCGAGACGACCCATATCCCGCCCTGCTACGCCTATCGCGAGCAGCAGGAGGGGGAGAGCGCGGAGGCCTACGGCCTGCGCGCCGCCGAAACCCTGCGCGCCGAGATCGAGCGGCTGGGCCCCGAGACCGTCATGGCCTTTGTCGCCGAGCCCGTGGTCGGGGCGACCGCTGGCGCGGTGCCGCCCGCGCCGGGGTATTTCCAGCGGATCCGCGAGGTCTGTGACGCTTATGGCGTTTTGCTGATCCTCGATGAGGTGATGTGCGGCATGGGGCGGACGGGCACGATCTTTGCCTGCGAACAGGACGGAATCCGCCCGGATATTGTCACCATCGCCAAGGGGCTGGGGGCCGGGTATGCGCCCATCGGCGCCATGCTGGCCTCGTCGCGGATCTACGATGCCATCGCCGCAGGGAGCGGCAGTTTCCAGCATGGCCATACCTATCACGGCCACCCGCTGGCCGCCGCGGCCGGGGGGGCTGTGCTCGAGGTGCTGCGCGCGCCCGGGATGATGGACGGCGTGCGCGAGAAGGGCGCGCGGCTGCAGGCGCACCTGGAGGCGCGGCTCGGCCAACATCCCCATGTGGGCGATCTGCGGGGCAGGGGGCTGTTTCGCGGGATCGAGCTGGTTGCAGACCGCGAGACCAAGACCCCGTTCGACCCGAACCTCAAGCTGGGACCGAAGATCAAGAAGGCCGCCATGGCACGCGGCCTGATCTGCTATCCCGGCGGCGGGACCATCGATGGCAAGCACGGGGATCATATCCTGCTCGCACCGCCCTTCATCATCGAGGACATCCAGATCGACGCGCTGGTGGACATGCTTGCGGGGGCGATCGACGACGCGCTGGCGGCCTGAGGCAACTCACCCGCGCCACGTCTATGTCGGGAGGTGGGATCGGGGCCAGCGGAGCGCATCCGTTGACCCCGACCAAAGCTGCGCCTCAGGGGCCGACCAGTGTCGCAGCACCGCCAAACCTATCAGGCCGCGCGGGGCGTTTCTATCGCCAATGACATGGGGACTGCGTGGGGGCCTGTCGGGCGTTGTCCGTTCTGGACGGCCCGTGGCGGAGAGACAGGGATTCGAACCCTGGGTGGGCTTGCACCCACAACGGTTTTCGAGACCGCCCCGTTCGACCACTCCGGCACCTCTCCGCGAAGGGTCTGTGGCGGCTCGTTTAGCGGCGCGGCGAAGCGGGTGCAAGAGGGAATGGGCGATCCCATGCAGCGGGTTCACGCAATTGCGCAAATCCTGCATTGGAAACTCGGGCGCGGCTCCATATTTCTAGGGGAGCACCCTAATGGAGGTCCCATGCTGCGTCATGCCATCGCCCTGAGCGCCTGTCTCTCTCTCGCCCCGCTGGCCGCGCTGGCCTCGCCCCGGATCGACGCCCTGCTGGATGCCGTCGGCATGGAGCGGATGCTGGACCTGATGCGGGCCGAGGGCCTTGTCTATGGCGACGAGCTCGCCGCGGATTTTCTGGGCGGGCCGGGAGGCACATCCTGGGATGCGGCGGTGAGCGCGGTCTATGACACGGATCGGATGCGCGAGACCCTCAAGTCCGGATTCACCGACAGCTTCGACGAAGACATGCTGAGCCCGTTGGAGGCGTTCTACGGCTCCGAGACCGGGGTCGAGATCGTGGCGCTGGAGATCGCGGCGCGCGAGGCGTTTCTGGACCGGGATCTGGAGGACGCGACCAAGGCCCAGATCCCCGAGCTGCAGGCGAGCAATCCCGAGGCCTTTGATCAGGTGACGGCCTTCATCGAGATCAATGATCTGGTGGACCAAAACGTGGTCGGCGCGCTGAATTCCAACTACGCCTTCTATGTCGGGCTGATGGAGGGGGGCGGTTTTCCCAGCGATCTGAGCGAGTCGGACATTCTGGCGGATGTCTGGGGCCAGGAGGGCGAGATCCGCCAGAACACGACCGAGTGGCTCTATGCCTTTCTGCTGACCGCCTATCTGCCGCTGGAGGCGGACCGGATGGAGGCGTATCTCGACCTGTCACGTTCCGAGGCCGGGCAGGCCTTTACCCGCGCGCTCTTTGCCGGGTTCGACGAGATGTTCATCGAGGTGTCGCGCGGGCTTGGCATGGCGGCCTCGCGGTTCATGGCAAGCGAAGAGCTCTGAGCGCTCAGGGCCCCGACACCATCAGCGCCACGACCAGCGCTTCGCGGTCGGCCTCGTAAAGCGCGATATCCCCGGCCATGCGCGCTGTGACCAGCGCGCGTGTCTCGGGCGGAACCCGGGCCAGATCGAAACCCGTGGCGAGCGTCGGGCCGCCAGAGGCGCGAATATCGGCCAGAAGCGCAGGGTACTGGTCGGCGACATAGTCGGATACCTCCGCACGGCGCGCGCCATAGACCGCCTCCTCGACCGCCGAGACCGGCAGGGTCACGGGCCAGAGCAGGGGATTGCCCAGATGGTTCGCCTCGGTCCCGCAGGCCCCGAGCGCGACAAGACAGAAAAGCACGCGCATGGGCCGATAGAGCCCCGGAATAGCCTTGACTTGCAAGGGCGTGTCGAGGATAAGCCGCCATCCGCACCGGGCCCGTTCCGGTGGCGGAGCATTGAATGACGCCAAAGACAAGGCGCGCTGTTCGCGGCGATCCGGGGAACCGGGTCACGAACACCGGGGTTCCGGGGCCACAGGACGCGGTAGAAAATGAAGGAAGTTCATATGTTTGCGGTCCTCAAGACCGGCGGCAAGCAGTACAAGGTTTCCAGCGGAGATATCCTCCGTGTTGAGAAACTTGCCGCTGAAGCTGGCGACACAGTCCAGTTCAACGAGATTCTCATGGTTGACGGCACCGTTGGTGCGCCCCTCGTCGAGGGCGCCGGGGTGCAGGCCGAAGTGATCGAACAGATCAAAGGCAAGAAGGTCATCCACTTCGTCAAGCGCCGCCGGAAGCACAGCTCCAAGCGGACCAAGGGTCACCGTCAGCAGCTGACGCTGCTGCGCGTCACCGACATCCTCGCCTCCGGTGCCGATGCCTCTGGCGTCAAGGCCGCGATCGGCGCGGGCTCGGTCTCCAGCGCAGCTGTCGAAGCCGCCGCACCGGCGCCCAAGAAGAAGGCCGCCGCCCCCAAGGCAGAGGCCGCCGAGGCCCCCGCAGGCGCGGATGACCTCAAGAAGCTCTCGGGCGTTGGCCCGGCGCTGGAAAAGAAACTGCTCGAAGCCGGTGTGACCACCTTCGCGCAGATTGCAGCATGGACCGAAGAGGACGTGGCTGCTATGGACGAGAAACTGTCGTTCAAGGGTCGGATCGAGCGTGAAGGCTGGATCGCACAGGCCCAGGAACTGGCAAACAGCTGATAGGAGGCACACGGTATGGCTCATAAAAAAGCAGGCGGCTCATCCCGCAACGGCCGCGACTCCGCTGGTCGCCGTCTTGGCGTCAAGAAGTTCGGTGGCGAAGTCGTCATTCCGGGCAACATCATCCTGCGTCAGCGCGGCACCAAGTGGTGGCCGGGCGACAATGTTGGCATGGGCAAGGATCACACCCTCTTCGCGACCGCGGAAGGCAATGTCTCCTTCAAGAAAGGCTTCAAAGGCCGCACCTTTGTCTCCGTTCTGCCAGCCGCAGAGGCCGCTGAGTAAGCCGCTCCCAATTCAGGACCCAGGTTCCTGACGGACCGGCCTCCCAGGCCGGTCTTTTTCGTTTTGCGCCCCGTTTTTTGCAATCGCAGCATCGCGCTGCCCCATCAGGGTTCGAGGCTATGAGTGTTGCCATAGGCAGCTTCCTCGTTTTCGCTGCCAGTCAGGTCGGAACCCCCGGCCCGGCGAACATGGCGTTGATGACGACCGGGGCCCGGTTCGGGTTGCGGCGGGCGCTCCCCTTCGTGGCGGGCGTGATCGCGGGCAAGCAGCTGATCATCTGGCCCATGGGGTTTGGCCTTCTGGCGCTGGGGACCCAGCATCCGTGGATCTTCGAGACCCTGAAATGGATTTCGGCTGCCTATATCTGCTGGCTCGCCTGGCGGGTGACGCAAATCCGGTTGCAACCGGGCGCGCGGGGCGACGATGTCGCGGCCCCAGGCTTTGCCGCCGGGCTGATCGTGCACCCGCTCAACCCAAAGGCCTGGGCGATGATCACGGCGGGGTTCACGAGCTTTACCGACCCTGGAACACCGGCGTTTCAGGCAACTCTGGCGATCGCGCTTTGCCTGATCTCCTGCCAGATCCTGTTGCAGCCGCTTTGGGCCTGGGGAGGGTCCGCATTGGCGTCGCGGGTTGCTGGAACCCCTGCGGAGCGTGGCCTGATGTACGCGCTCGCAGGACTGACACTGGCCAGTGTGCTGTATGTTTTGTTCGGAGGAGGACAAGCATGACCATGGACGTGACCGCGCCCGAGAGCGTGCAGACCATCAATGCCGAGCGCTTTGTCTTGCGCCCGATCCGGCCCTCAGATGCCGGGCTCATGACGCTGTTTGCCAGCGACAAGCGCGTGGCCGAGGCGACGACCTCGATCCCGCATCCCCTGCCGCCCGGCGCGGCGGAGGCCTTTATCGCGCGGGTGCTCGCGCCCGAGACCGATGAGGTCGTCTGGGTGATCGACGCCTCGGATTTCGGCGGTGGAGAGCTCTTGGGCGTTCTGTCCCTGCAACGTATGGATCGCGGCCAGTCCGAGATCGGCTACTGGGTCGCGCCCGCCTATTGGAATGCGGGCTTTGCCAGCGAGGCCGTGGCGGCCCTCGTGGCGGCGAACCCCTTGGCGAACAAGACGATCTTCGGCTCGGTCTTTCAGGACAACCCGGTCTCGGCCCGGGTGCTGACCAATGCGGGGTTCGACTATCTCGGCGATGCCGAAGCCTTCTCCGTGGCGCGTAACGCCAAGGTCCGAACCTGGACCTATCTCAAACGGGTGGACTGATCCCATGCAGGCGCCGGGCCACATCGTGACAACCTCCCGGCTCCGCCTGCGCCCCGTGTTGGAGGCGGATGCCGATGCGATTGTCACGGCTATCAATGATTTCGACGTGGTGCGCTGGCTCTCCCGCGCGCCCTTTCCCTACACCCGGTCGGATGCGTTGGCGTTCATCGGCAAGAATGCAGGGCACGCTGGACAGGTCTGGATGATCGAGGATGCCAGCGGTCTGGTCGGTTGTATCGGGCGCAAGCGCGAATTCGGTTATTGGCTGGCCCGGTCTGTCTGGGGCCGGGGCTATGCGACCGAGGCCGGACAGGCGGTGCTCGACCTGCATTTCGCGGACCCCGCTGCGCCGGGCCTCCTGTCGGGGTATCACACGGGCAATGACCGCTCGGCCCATGTGTTGGGCAAGCTCGGGTTCACACCTTGCGAGGATCGCGAGATCCATGCGCTCGCCGTGGACCGCGTGGTGACCATCCATGGCATGTGGCTGGGCCCGGAGACCTATCACGCGACCCGGGGCGGAGGCACACATGGCTGACCAAGACCTACCGAACCTGCGCACCGCGCGGTTGCGCCTGCGTTCGCTTGAAATGCGGGATGCGCCGGATCTGGCCCGGATTGCCGGGGATCCGAGCGTCGCGCCGAACATCTTCGTGGCTACTGTGCCCTGGCCCCTCGCCGAGGCCGAAGCGTTGATCGCGCGCGATATGTGGCGCGGCGCGCTGGGGTTTCGGCTGGCGGTGCTGACCGAGGCGGGCCGGTTCATCGGGTCCATCGGGGTGAGTGCGCAGCCTCATATCTACTATTTCTTCGACCCCGCGGTCTGGGGGCACGGCTATGCACGCGAGGCGGTGGGTGCTGTCGCCGACGCGGTCATGGCCCGGTTCGACCTTCCGGTGCTCGGGGCCGAGGTCTTCACCGATAATCCCGGCTCGGGCAAGGTCCTCGAAGCCTGCGGCTTTGCCCATGTGGGGCAGGGTATCGCGACCTCGCGCGCCCGGCTTGAGCCCGCAGACGTGTTCCTGTACGAGCGGCGGCAACCCATAAAGGCAAAGACATGAAGTTCCTCGATCTCGCCAAAGTCTATATCCGCTCCGGTGGCGGCGGGGCCGGCTGCATCAGCTTCCGGCGCGAGAAATACATCGCCCAGGGCGGCCCGGATGGCGGCAATGGCGGGCGTGGCGGCGATGTCTGGGCCGAGGCGGTCGACGGGCTGAACACGCTCATCGATTTCCGCTACCAGCAGCATTTCTTTGCCAAATCCGGCCAGCACGGCATGGGCCGGCAGCGCACGGGCAAGGATGGCGACGACATCGTGCTGCGCGTCCCCGTGGGCACCGAGATCCTCGAAGAGGACGAGGAGACCGTGATCGCCGATATGACGACCATCGGCCAACGTGTCCTGCTCGCCAAGGGCGGCAATGGCGGGTTCGGCAACCTGCATTTCAAGTCCTCCACCAATCAGGCCCCGCGCCGGGCCAATCCGGGGCAGGAAGCGGTGGAACGCACGCTCTGGCTGCGCCTCAAGCTGATCGCGGATGCGGGCCTTCTGGGGCTGCCCAATGCGGGCAAGTCGACCTTTCTCGCAGCGACCTCCAATGCCCGCCCGAAGATCGCCGATTACCCGTTCACGACCCTGCACCCCAATCTTGGTGTGGTCGGGATCGACGGGGCGGAATTCGTGATGGCCGATATTCCCGGGCTGATCGAGGGGGCCCATGAGGGGCGCGGGATCGGCGACCGGTTTCTCGGCCATGTGGAGCGTTGCGCGGTCCTGCTGCACCTGATCGACGGGACCGCCGAGGACGTGGTCGCGGATTATCAGACGATCGTCCACGAGCTGGAGGCCTATGGCGGTGCCTTGGCCGACAAGCCACGGGTGACTGCCCTGAACAAGATCGACGCGCTGGATGCCGAAGAGCGGGCCGAGAAAGCCGCCGCTCTGCAGGCGGCCAGTGGCTTTCCCGTGCTGCAACTCTCTGGCGTGACCGGCGAGGGGGTGCAGGACGTGCTGCGCGCCGTCCGCCGCCGGATCGAGGGATCGCGGCAGGCCGAGATTGCCGCCAATCAGGAGCCCGAGGCATGGCAGCCCTAGAGACCGCGCGCTGCCTTGTCGTCAAGATCGGCTCGGCGCTTCTGGTGGATCAGACGAGCGGCGCACTGCGTCAGGACTGGCTCAAGGGGCTGGCGCAGGACGTGGCCGACGCACGGGCGCGGGGCTCGGATGTGATCCTCGTCTCTTCGGGTTCGATTGCTTTGGGGCGCCGGGTGCTCGGCCTCGGGACCGGGCCCTTGCCGTTGGAGCAGGCCCAGGCCGCCGCCGCCGTCGGCCAGATCCGGCTCGCCCGCGCCTATGAGGAGGTGCTCGCCCCCCATGGTCAGACCACCGCCCAGGTGCTGGTGACCCTTGAGGACAGCACAGATCGACGCCGGTATCTCAATACGCGCGCGACGCTCGGGACGCTGCTCGGCCTCGGGGTGACGCCGATCGTCAACGAGAATGACACGATTGCCACGGATGAGATCCGCTATGGCGACAATGACCGGCTGGCCGCACAGGTCGCGGTCATGGCCGGGGCGGATCAGCTGGTCCTTCTGTCCGATGTGGACGGGTTCTACAGCGCCAATCCCGCGATTGACCCGGAGGCGCGGCGCTTCGACGTGATCGACGAGATCACGCCCGAGATCGAGGCCATGGCGGGCGATGCGGTCTCCGGCATCTCCAAGGGCGGGATGAAGACCAAGCTTCTGGCCGCACGCACGGCGACCGATGCGGGCTGCGCCATGGCGATCACCGAAGGCTCGCGCCTGCGGCCCCTGCAGGGGTTGATCGACGGCGCGCCGGTCACCTGGTTCCTGCCGCGCACGGACCCGCTGGCCGCGCGCAAACATTGGATCGCGGCGATGAAACCGCGCGGCGAGATCACCGTCGATCCGGGTGCCCATGCGGCGCTGAGCCGGGGCAAGAGCTTGCTGCCCGCGGGGATCACGGATGTCTCGGGCCAGTTCGGGCGCGGTGACCCCGTGGCGATCCTCGGCCCGGACGGCCAGTCGCTCGGCAAGGGACTGACCCGCTACACGGCCGCCGAGGCGCGGGCCATTCGCGGCAAGCGCAGCGCCGAGATCGCCGATGTGCTGGGCTATCCAGGCCGTGCCGTGCTGGTGCACCGGGACGATATGGTCCTGTAAGCCAGCCGTTCCCATGGGACCGGACGAAGCGCCGGTCTTGCCCGAAACGGGATTTCCCCGTATCCCCAATGTTCAAATCAACCCCAGAGGGTCTGTCATGAAAGACTTTGCCGATATCCCCGCCCTGATGACTGAAATCGGGACCGCAGCCAAACAGGCAGCGGCGGAGTTGGCATTTGCCCCAGCCGCGCAGCGGGCCGAGGCGTTGACCAAGGCGGCGGATGCTGTCTGGGCCCGGCGCGACGAGATCATCGCCGCCAATGCATCGGATCTGGAATTTGGCCGCAACAAGGGGCTGAGCCCCGCGATGATGGACCGTCTGGCACTCGATGAGGGACGGATCGACGGCATCGTCCAGGGCCTGCGCGCCGTGGCGGCACAAGACGATCCCGTGGGGGCCGTGACCTCGGCCTGGGATAGGCCCACCGGGCTGAAGATCCGCCGGGTGCGCACACCGCTCGGCGTGATTGGCGTGATCTATGAGAGCCGTCCGAACGTGACCGCCGATGCCGGGGCGCTCTGCCTGAAATCCGGCAATGCGGTGATCCTGCGCGGTGGCTCCGAGAGCTTCCATTCCTCGTCGCTGATCCATGCCTGTCTCGTGGACGGGCTGCGCGCCGCCGGTCTGCCCGAGGCAGCGATCCAGCTGGTCCCGACCCGGGATCGGGCCGCGGTGGGCGAGATGCTGACCATGACGGATACGATCGACGTGATCATCCCGCGCGGCGGCAAGGGGCTTGTGGGCCGGGTGCAGGCCGAAGCCCGCGTGCCGGTCTTTGCCCATCTCGAGGGGATCTGCCACATTTATCTCGACCGCGACGCGGATGCGGAAAAGGCGCGCGCCGTGATCCTCAACGCCAAGACCCGCCGCACAGGGATTTGCGGGGCCGCGGAATGCGTTCTGATCGATCGCGCGTGGTTCGACGCAAACGGCGCGCAGGTCCTCAACGATCTGATCGCGGCCGGGGTCGAGGTGCGCGCGGATGAGACCCTGCGAGCGGTGCCGGGCACGGTGCCGGCGGTTGCCGATGACTATGGCCGGGAGTTTCTCGACATGATCATCGCCGCCCGCGTGGTCGATGGTGTGGATGGGGCGATTGCCCATATCCGGGATCATGGCTCGCAGCATACCGACTGCATCCTGACCGAGAATGACGCCACGGCGGACCGCTTCTTTCAGCGGCTCGACAGCGCGATCCTGATGCGGAATGCCTCGACCCAGTTCGCCGATGGCGGTGAGTTCGGGATGGGGGCCGAGATCGGGATCGCCACGGGCAAGATGCATGCACGCGGCCCCGTGGGTGCCGAGCAGCTGACCTCGTTCAAATACCTTGTCGAAGGGGATGGCACGATCCGGAACTGACCGGATCGTCGCACTGCCTCAGGTCTGGACCGACAGCGTCGTCTCGTCGGTCCGCACCACCCGGATCGGCCGCCCCGTGACCTGTCCGAGCTCGCGCAGCAGGGCAAATTGCACCTGCGCGGGCCGGAGGTGATCAAGGGGCGCTGTTCCCGCCAATCCGTTCCACAACATTTCATCAAAGGCAAAGCGCTGCGCCGTGCCCGTATAGACCAGTGCGCCCGGCTGTCCCGTGACCCGGATCGTGCCACCATAAGGCATCGCCGTCTCAAGGCATTGCAGGGTCAGGAAGGCCTTCTTGGCATCCGAGCGCAGCATATCCTCGGGCTGCCAGTCAATGACGAGACGCCCGCCCTGATAGCTGCCATGGAGCGCGCCGCGCAACTCGGCCCCCTTGATCATCTGATTGACCTGCGCATCGCCATAGGCAATCCGGAAAAAGCGGATCCGCGCATTCGCGCTTTCGACGCTCTCCGCGATCAGCGCCATTTCTGGCCCTTCGCTCGCGCCGGACATCTGCAACAGCTCCAGCCCATTGCCGATTGCCCCAAGCGGGCTAATAAGATCATGACAGATCCTGGATCCTATGAGCGCGCTGAGATCCTGCGCTTGGCCTGCCTGTCCCGGATCACTCATGATCGCCTCCAACGAAAGGATGCACCGCCATGTCAGAGATGAACGCGCTTCTGGAACCGGGCATGTTCGTGCGCAATCCCGACCAACCCGAGTGGGGGGTGGGGCAGGTGCAGTCAAACATAAACAGTCGCATCACGGTCAATTTCGAAAATGAGGGCAAAGTCGTGATGGACGCCACGCGCATTGCATTGGATCGGCTTTTTGACATGGAGTGACTTTCCTAAACCGACTACTTGTGAAGGTTAACAACAACCTGAGGTTGTGTCAACGAACCAAGACGCCGATCCGTTGCATGTTCTCGGGAATGCGTTAAAGAGCGTGCCATGTTGAGCCATACGCCCCGTTTTGATGTCACGTTGGCCGAGACCGCGGCGGACATGCGCGCGGCCCAGCGGCTCCGTTATGACGTGTTCGTGGACGAGCTTGGGGGCACCGGCGCGCTGGTCGATCACGCCGCGCGGCTGGAACGGGACGAATACGACACGATCTGCGAGCATCTTCTGTTGCGCGATCTGGCGCGACCTGCGGATGATCTGGACCGGGTGGTCGGGGTGTACCGGCTGCTGCAGGGCAAGCGCCTGCCGGCCGGACGGTCTTACTACTCCGAGGCAGAGTACAATCTGGACCGGCTCCGGGGCTCGGGCCGCAACCTGCTGGAGCTGGGCCGCTCTTGCGTCCATGCGGAATATCGCAGCGGACTGGCCATGATGGCGCTCTGGTCCGGTCTCGCAACCTATGTGGAGGAAAACGCGGTCGAGGTTCTCTTTGGCGTGGCCAGCTTTCACGGCACGGATATCGAGACGCTGCGCGCGCCGCTGTCCCTGCTGCACCATCGGCATCTGGCCCCCTCGGGCTTGCGGGTCTCGGCGCAGCCGGAGCATTTTCAGCCCATGGACCTGATCCCCGAGGCCGAGCTAGACATGGCTGCGGCCAGCCGCGCGATCCCGCCGCTCATCAAGGCCTATCTGCGGCTTGGCGGCGGCGTGGGCGAGGGGGCCTTCATCGACCATGCCTTCAACACCACCGATGTCTGTCTTGTCATGGACACCAATCGCATGTCCGCCAAACGCAAGGCCTTCCACACCCAGCGCGCCTCATGAGCACTTGGGACGGAGACGGACCGCCCCCCGCACCCCGCCGCTTTGGGTTTGCGGACTGGGGGCGGGTGGTGATACGCGGGCTGCCCATGGCGCTGGTGGTGTTTGGCGGGCTCGTGCTGTTGCTTCTGCTGCGCCTGGTTGAACGCCCGCTCTTTGGACTGCACCGCCCCCTCACGCCCCATATCACCACATTTGTGTGCCGCATTGCGCTGGCCCTGATGGGCTTGCCGCGACAGGTGACCGGCACCCCGCTGCGCGCCCAGGGGGCGCAGGTCGCCAATCACGCGAGTTGGCTCGATATCTTCGTCCTAAATTCCTGTCAGCAGGTCTACTTCGTCTCGAAATCCGAGGTGGCGGGCTGGCCCGGCATCGGATGGCTGGCACGGGCCACGGGCACGCTCTTCATCCGTCGCGACCGCAGCGCCACCGCGGATCAGGCGCAGGCGTTTCATGCGCGCCTGCGGGCGGGCCA
Source organism: Dinoroseobacter sp. S124A (assembly GCF_049801015.1). NCBI lineage: Bacteria > Pseudomonadati > Pseudomonadota > Alphaproteobacteria > Rhodobacterales > Roseobacteraceae > Dinoroseobacter > Dinoroseobacter sp. S124A. Next base: position 50,205 of record NZ_JBNAGD010000008.1, read on the forward strand.
TCACCTGATCCTCTTTCCCGAGGGCACAAGCAGCGACAGCCGCCGCGTGCTGCCCTTCAAATCCTCGCTCTTCTCTGCGTTCTTCCAACCGGATCTGCGCGAGGACAGCGCGGTGCAGCCGGTGACGGTGGTCTATCACGCGCCGGACGGGGTCGATCCGCGGTTTTACGGCTGGTGGGGCGATATGGAGTTCGGCGGGCATTTCCTGCAGATGCTGGCCCAACCCCGCCATGGCCGCGTCGAGGTGATGTTTCACGACCCGATCCCGGTGCGCGCCTGCGCCAATCGCAAGGAGCTCGCCAAACGCTGCGAGGCCGTGATCCGGGCGCATCACCCCTGCGGGTCGGACCAGAGTGCGCGAACCTCGGACACGGACAGTCCGGCATCCCGATAGGCCGACAGGGCGCGCGCATCATCGCGCTTGGCCAGCCGTTTGCCCACCGCGTCGCGGATCAGGCGGTGGTGGTGATAGACGGGCACTTGCAGCCTAAGCAGCGCCTGCAGCACCACATGGATCGCCGTGGCCTCGAACAGGTCGCGGCCTCTCACCACATGTGTGATCTCCTGAGCCGCATCATCGACCACCACCGAAAGGTGATAAGAGGTCGCCATGTCCCGCCGGCAGAGCACCACATCGCCGACGCGGTCCACAAGCCCTTGGGGCGCGAGGGTGATCTCGCCCTGTTCGCCCGCTAGGCCCGCACCGGTCTCGACAAAGCGCAGTGCCTCCGGTGTGCAGCGCGCCACCGCCGCCGCCATATCCAGCCGCAGCACCGCGCCCAGAGGCCGGGGGCCCTTGCGGCAGCGCCCTCGGCAAGTGCCGGGATAGATCACCCCGTCCGGACCCAGCAGGGGCGCGCCCTCCTGCGGGGCGCGGGTTGCCTCCGCGATATCGCGCCGCGTGCAGGTGCAGGGATAGAGCAGACCGTCTGACCAAAGGCGGTCGAGCGCGGCGTCATAGGCCGCCTGTCGCTCGGACTGCCGCATCACCGGGGTCGGCCATGCCAGCCCGAGCCATGCCAGATCCTCATAGATCAGCGCCTCCCATTCAGGGCGCGCGCGGCTCTGATCGATATCCTCGATCCGCAAAAGGAAAGTGCCGCCCGCCGCCTCGGCCATCTCCGCCGCCGTGCAGGCCGAGAACCCATGGCCGAGATGGAGCGGACCGGTGGGCGAGGGGGCAAAGCGCGTCTTCATGGGGCGTTTCGGGGTGCGCGGATCACTCCGCCGCGAGCGGTTGCCCGAGCCAGTCCATCCAGGCGGCCTTGGCGCGGTCCGTATAGCCCTTGTAGCGCTCCTTGCGGCCCCGCCGCCCCCCGCGCACCCCGTCTAGGGGCGGGAAGAGCCCGAAATTCACGTTCATCGGCTGGAATGTCTTGGCCTCGGCCCCGCCGGTGATGTGATGGATGAGCGCGCCCATGGCGGTTTCCTGCGGTGGCCCCTCGACCGGCTGGCCGAGGATCTCGGCCGCGGCCATCCGACCGGCAAGCAGGCCCATGGCGGCACTTTCCACATAGCCCTCGACCCCGGTGATCTGACCGGCAAAGCGCAGGTTGGGGCGTTTGCGCAGGCGCATCTGCGCATCCAGCAGGGTCGGCGAGTTGATAAAGGTGTTGCGGTGGATCCCGCCGAGGCGGGCAAAGCGCGCCTCCTCCAGCCCCGGGATCATCCGGAGCACGTCTTTTTGTGCGCCGTATTTCATCTTCGTCTGGAACCCGACGATGTTGTAAAGCGTGCCGAGCGCATTGTCCCGGCGCAGCTGCACCACCGCATGGGCCTTGATGTCCGGCTGGTGCGGGTTCGTCAGGCCCACGGGCTTCATCGGGCCATGGCGCAGGGTCTCGCGGCCCCGCTCGGCCATCACCTCGATCGGCAGGCAGCCGTCGAAATATCCCGCCGTCTCGCCCGGCTTGAACTCGGTCTTCTCGGCGGCCAGCAGGGCATCGATGAAGGCCTCGTACTGGTCGCGATCCATGGGACAGTTGAGATAGGCGGTCCGCTCTTCCTCGGTCTCGCCTTTGTCATAGCGCGACTGCATCCAGGCCTTGGACATGTCGATACTGTCGAAATAGAGGATCGGCGCAATGGCGTCGAAGAAGGCGAGGCTTTCCTGTCCGGTCTCGGCGGCAATCGCCTCGGCCAGCGCGCCCGAGGTCAGGGGCCCGGTTGCGATGATCCAGGTTCCGTCCTCGGGCAGGGCGGTGATCTCATCCCCATCGAGGGTGATCCTCGGATGGGCCAGAAGCCGCTCGGTCACTGAGGCCGCGAACGGGTCGCGGTCCACGGCCAGCGCGCCACCGGCGGGCAGGGCGTGGCGGTCCGCCATCTCCATGATCAGACCGCCTGCGGCGCGCATTTCCCAATGCAGGAGCCCCACGGCGTTCTGCTCGTCATCATCGGAGCGGAAGGAGTTCGAGCAGACCATCTCGGCCAGATGCCCGGTCTTGTGGGCAAAGGTGCCGACCTTGGGCCGCATCTCGTGGATGACGACATTGACGCCCATCTGGGCGGCCTGCCAGGCGGCTTCGGATCCGGCCATGCCGCCGCCGATGATGTGGAGTGTGTGATCTGCTGTGCTCATGGGCCTCGATATAGAGGCTCATGCGCGGGATGGAAATGTCAGATTGACGACCCCGGCGGGCCGAGGGGCGGCGGGTGCGATCCGCCGCCGCGCGGGCCGCGCCGAGGGTTATTCGTCCTCGGCGCCATCCTCGTCCTCGCCCTGATCGGCGATATAGGCGACCGAGACGACCTGTTCACCCGGCGCGGTGTTGAACACTTTCACGCCGCCTGCCGCGCGGGAGCGGAAGCTGATCCCGTCCACAGGGCAGCGGATCGACTGGCCCGTGGAGGTGGCGAGCATGATCTGGTCGTCAAGCTCCACCGGGAAGCAGGCGACAAGAGGGCCGCCCCGCATCGCCTTGTCCATGGCCGTCACACCCTGACCACCACGCCCGCGGACCGGGTAGTCGTGGCTCGAACTGATCTTGCCCGTCCCGCCGGAGGTGATCGTCAGGATCAGGTCCTCGGCCGCCGACATCTCGGCATAACGCTCGGGGCTGAGCTGCCCGGCCTCAACGGTCTCTTCATCATCGCTCTCGGCTTCATCCGCGAGCCCGGCCACGGCCCGGCGCATCTTGAGATAGGCGGCGCGCTCTTGCGGGTCGGCCTCGAAATGCCGGATCACCGCCATGGAGACGACCTCGTCGCCCTCGGCCAGACGCACACCGCGCACGCCCGTGCTGTCACGGCCCTTGAAGACCCGGACATCCGTGGTGCGGAAGCGGATCGCACGCCCCGAGGCGGTGATCAGCATCACATCGTCATCCTCGGAACAGATCCGCGCCTTCACGAGGCTCACCCCCTCGGGCAGCTTCATGGCGATCTTGCCGTTGGACTTTACATTCGTGAAGTCTGACAAGGCGTTACGACGCACATCTCCGGCAGAGGTTGAAAAGACGATCTGCAGGTCGGACCAGTCTTCCTCGTCCCGGTCCACGGGCATGATCGCCGCGATCGAGGTACCGGTCGGGATCGGCAGCACGTTGACGATGGCCTTGCCGCGCGCATTGCGTCCACCCGAGGGCAGTCGCCATGTCTTGAGCTTGTAGACCATTCCGTCCGTGGTGAAGACCAGAAGCGGCGTGTGGGTGTTCGCCACGAACAGCGTCGTGACCACGTCGTCTTCCTTGGTGTTCATCCCGGACAGGCCCTTGCCGCCTCGCTTCTGCGCGCGGAATTCGACCAGCGGGGTGCGCTTGATATAGCCGCCCGAGGTAACGGTGACGACCATGTCCTCACGCTCGATCAGGTCCTCGTCTTCCATGTCGCCGGACCACTCGGTGATCTCGGTGCGGCGGGGCACGGCGAATTGCGCGCGGACCTCGCGCAGCTCGTCCGAGATGATCGCCATGATCCGCGAGCGGGAGCGCAGAATGTCCAGATATTCCTGAATCTTACCCGCCAGTTCCTGCAGCTCGTCGGTAACTTCCTTGACGCCAAGCTGGGTCAGGCGCTGCAGACGCAGCTCGAGGATCGCGCGGGCCTGGGTCTCGGACAGGTTGTAGGTCCCGTCGTCGTTCATCGTATGGGTCGGGTCGTCGATGAGACGGATATAATCGGCGATGTCCGCGGCGGGCCAGCGCCGCGTCATCAGCTTCTCGCGGGCCTCGGCGGCATCGGCGGAGGCGCGGATGGTGGCGACAACCTCATCCACATTGGACACGGCCACGGCCAAACCGCAGAGGATATGGCTCCGCTCGCGGGCCTTGCGCAGGTCGAAGGCCGTGCGGCGCGCCACAACTTCCTCGCGGAAGGTGATGAAACTGCTGAGAAAATCCTTCAGCGTCAGCTGCTCGGGTCGCCCGCCATTCAGCGCCAGCATGTTGCAGCCGAAAGAGGTCTGCATGGGCGTGAAACGGTAGAGCTGGTTCAGCACAACCTCGGGCGTCGCATCGCGCTTCAGCTCGACCACCACGCGGACCCCGATCCGGTCGCTCTCGTCCTGCACATGGGCGATGCCCTCGATCCGCTTCTCGCGGACCAGCTCGGCGATCTTCTCGATCATCGAGGCCTTGTTGACCTGATAGGGGATCTCGTCGAGCACGATGGCGTAGCGATCCTTGCGCAGCTCCTCGATCCGGGTCTTGGCGCGGATGATGACCGAGCCGCGTCCCTCCAGATAGGCCTTGCGCGCGCCAGAGCGTCCGAGGATCTGCCCGCCCGTGGGGAAATCCGGGGCGGGGACGTATTGCATCAGGTCCTCAACCTCGAGATCCGGGGTCTCGATCAGCGCGAGCGTCGCGTCGATCACCTCGCCGAGATTGTGGGGCGGAATATTCGTGGCCATACCGACCGCGATACCGCCAGCCCCATTGACCAGCATGTTCGGGAAACGCGCCGGAAGGACCGTCGGCTCCTGATCCTTGCCGTCGTAATTGTCCTGAAAATCGACGGTGTCTTTTTCGATATCCGCCAGCAGCGAGGCAGCGGGTTTGTCCATCCGCACCTCGGTGTACCGCATGGCCGCCGGGTTATCCCCGTCCATGGAGCCGAAATTGCCCTGTCCATCGAGCAGCGGCAGCGACATGGAGAAATCCTGCGCCATCCGCACCAGCGCGTCATAGATCGCTCCATCCCCGTGCGGGTGGTATTTGCCCATGACATCGCCCACGGGCCGCGCCGACTTGCGATAGGCCTTTTCGTGAGAGTTCCCGGTTTCGTGCATGGCATAGAGAATCCGCCGGTGCACCGGTTTGAGCCCATCGCGCAGATCCGGGATCGCGCGGCTGACGATTACGCTCATGGCATAATCGAGATAGGAGCTCTTCATCTCCTCCGCGATGGAGATGGTCGGCCCCGTATAATCGGACCCGCCGCCGGGGGTTTCGTCCATGTTCTCAGGGGGTTCCGGGGTGTCGGTCACGTGGGCCGAACTCCTATGTCAGAGGCACAATATTTAGTCCTTTGGAGTATAACAGAACCTTCATCTTGCGCACAAGTTGTGCATGACATTTACGAGCAGCCTCTGCCATGGAGTGCTAACATGCTGTTCTTATTGAATTCTCAAACACGATATGTCTCGATGAAGGGATCGGACCGGAACGGAGACGCATATGGCAGGCCACGAGACCGAATTGATGCTGCGCGGATACGGGTTGACCACGGCGGAGATGTATTACCGCATGCCCGACCATCCCAGCGTTCTGAACACCTTCATCTGGCAGGATTACGACCTCGCGCCGGACTACCCGGCGCTGTTCAAGTTCATCGAATTCTGGCAGGCCGAGATCGAGGGCGCGCTGCATTCCGTGCGCTTTGCCCATCGCAAGATGATCTCGCCCGGTGAGTGGCGCCATGTCACCCATGAGCTGCCGCTGCACTGACGCGGCGGATCTGGGGTTCGCGGGATCTAGCCTGTCAGGCGCGCGCGGGCCTCGGCACGGTTGCCCGTGGCGGGCACCAGCGATGCCACCCGGCCGAGCCCGAAGGGCGGCATGCCGGAATAGATCGCTTCATAGGCCCCGTCGCGCACCAGATAGGTTTCGTGCCAGATCCCCACATCGCCGCGCGCGCCCTTCATCCGTTTGTTGAACGCGGTCCAAGCGGGGCGGTGGTGATGGTTTTCGGCGCGCGCATACGCCTCCAGATGATCGAAGCTGCGCCAGTATTGCACCGTGATCCCCAGGCCCACACCACTATGGCCGAGAAACCCGGTTTCATCCGCCGGTAAGGCCTCCAGCTCCTTGATCATCCGTGGCATGGCAAAGAGCGCGGGCAGCCATTTGGCGATCTTCCATGGCTTGTTGATCCGCATGCCGATCAGAAACAGCACGAAATCCCCGTCGATCTGCGCCGCCATGCGGTCTTCGATGATATGTGCGATCCCGTATCCTCCCCGTGGTTGCCCGCGCATAGGCTAGAGATGCAGCGATGTCTTGCCAACTGCGCGCCACGTGCGGGCGGCCGAGCTCAGCTGCGCCGCGCCCGGATCAGGGCCAGCGCCCAGAGCAGGGCGAGACAGAAGCTGATCACCATGTTCCAGCTCGCCATGGAAAGACCAAACATCTCCCACGCGACCTCGTCACAGCGCACGAGCGGGGCTTCCATGATCGAAGCCAGCAGGTCCTCTGGGCTCATGCCGGTGATGTCGCCGGAGGTGCAGGTGGTGGGCCCTTCCCACCAGCCGCGTTCCACCCCGGTGTGGTAGCCGCCGATGCCCGCCGTGGTCAGCGCGCCGCCGAGACCAAGCCAGGCTGCATGGGGGGAGAAGAGGCTCAGCCCCCCGGCCGCCACCGCGACCGCATGGGGCCAGCGCTGCCAGAGGCACATGGCACAGGGGGCAAGCCCGCCGAGATGCTGAAAGCCGACGGCGCCCAGCAGCATGGCAAGGGACCCGCCAGCGGCGATCAGTGCGAGCATGCGGGGATTATCGAGCATCGAAACCTCTGAGACCGGCGGATGGGTGTTCTTCGCCCATGTCCCGGGGCGCTGCAAGGCCCCGGCGGATCACATTCAGAGGCCGACCCATGATTTCAGGAGGCTGATGACCGTCGCACCGGCGAAGAGAAGCGTTCCGATCCAGGCGGTCCCGATAAGCGCGCCCAGAACGACAAAGATACCGTCCCGCTGCAGCAGGCCCATCGCAACGATGACCACCGCGATGCCGGGCACCGTGTTGGTCGAGGGCAGGGGCACAAGGATCGACGCGCTGAACAGCACCAGTGCCAGCCCGACAATGCGGTCGGCGGGGGCGTGGGTCAGGGCCGCAAGCCGGGGGCGGCTGACACCTTCGAGCCGCCGCAGCCAGGGTTCGGCGCGTGTTGCCAAGCTCGACAGGCTCTCGGTCTTGACCTCCCGCGCGCTCAGCCGCTCCGGCAGCCAGGGGGTCTGGCGTCCGAACAGGATCTGGGCCGATACGAACATGAGCGGCAAGGCCACCACTTGCGGCACGCCGTAAAGAAACGGGATGCAGCAGGGCAGGGCGAGGATCAGCAGGAACAGCCCGAATGCCTGCTCATGGAGCTGCGTCATCACCCAGCCGAGGGACACGGATGTGCCCTCCGCATCCTCCGCCAACTGGTGAAGGCGTTGCGAGATGGACAAATCCTCAGACGGTGATGCCATCGGGCGAGGCTCCTGATCTAGGCGCGCTCGGACCATGAGGGCGCGTTGCAAGGGGGCTAGCAAATGCGCTTCGCCATGGCCAGAGCCAGACCGCAGGGGCGACCGGGAAAAGCTCTGCGGTCTCGGGGGGCTTTGATGACAGGACGTATGGGAGGGACCAGGGGCAGACACTCTCAGTGTCCGGATTTTCACACCCCGGCGCGGGTCCGCCCAAAACCAGAAGTGGGTCGGGTGGGGGCCAGCCTCGGCCCCGGCTCGGCCCTGCCTGTGGTTCCGCACAGAGATCATCCCGGGGACCATCTCTCTGACTATGGGGTCTGACCGGGCGCGTGCGCCACTGCCACAGGCTGACGCGCGGCGATGCCCGAATACGCTCGTTGCAGATGCAACAAACCTCTGGCGCTTTTGCGTGGTCCGGCTACACTCGGTCCAACCGGGGCCGCGATGGCAGAAGACCGATCCGCCCCGGGCGATATGTGATTGCAGTCGTTCCAGGGAGGGAACACCATGAACAGCCTTATGAAGACCGTCCTCACCGGGGCGGTGGCCCTGACGCTTGGCGCGGGCGCTGTGGCGGCCCAGGAGGTCACGCTCCGGTGCCAGCATTTCCTGAGCCCGCAAGGGTCGGTGCCCAAGTTTTTCATCACGCCCTGGGCGGAGAAAATCGAGGCGGAATCCGACGGGCGCATCAAGGTCGAGATCTATCCGGCGATGCAGTTGGGCGGCAAGCCACCCGCGCTCTATGACCAGATCCGCGACGGGGTGATCGATTGCGGCTGGGCCCTGCCGGCCTATACGCCCGGGCGCTTTCCCGAAAGCGAGGCGTTTGAGCTGCCCTTCATGACGACCATGTCCGCCGAGGCGTCGTCCCGGGCCGCTTGGGAGTTCACCGAGAAATACCTGATGGAGCGGATGGGGGATATCCACCTCATGGCCGTCCATGTCCATGGTCCCGGTGTGATCCACAAGAAGGGCGATCCTATCATGGGGACGGCGGATTTCGACGGGTTGAAGCTGCGCGGACCCTCGCGGCAGGCCAACAAACTGCTGGAGACGCTCGGGGCGACGCCCGTGGGCATGCCGGTTCCGGCCTTTCCGGAATCCCTGTCGAAAGGGATCGTGGACGGGGGCGTGATCCCGTGGGAGATCGTGCCGCCCCTCAAGGTGCATGAGCTGGCCGACAGCCATACCCAGATCGGCGGGGACCGGGCGCTCTATAACACGTTTTTCGTCTGGGGGATGAACAAGGCCAGCTATGACCGGCTGCCGGAGGACCTCAAGGCGATCATCGATGCCAATTCCGGGCTGGAGGCCTCGGCCTGGGCCGGGCGCGCCATGGATCAGGGGGACGAACTGGGCGAGGGCGTCGTCGCTGGAACGGACAATAAGATCCACGTGCTGGATGACGGCGCGGTCTCGGAGCTGCGCAAGATCGGGGATGATCTGACGGCGGCCTGGGTCGCCGAGATGGAGAGCAAGGGCCTGCCCGGTGCGGCCATGGTCGAGGATGCTAAGATGTTCGTGACCAAGCACGAAAACGGCGGCAGCTAGACGCGTCCGCAGGTCCCGCATGTCGGGGCCTGCCACGGATCCTGCTTTAGCCGGGGCAATCGGAGACCGGGGCGCGACACGCATGCGCGTCGCGCGGACCCGCGCAGCCCCGGCGCGCGCCGCGGGGCAGGCGGTGTTCTGCCCCTTGCGTCCCTGCCTGAGCAGGGTACATCAGGGACCGACCCTAGGGGACGGTCCCGGCCTGTTCCTGCCCGCCAGAGTAAGAGATACGCTCACATGATCGCACCGACCCTGGAGGCCCGGACGGGCCGCGTGCTCGAAGCGCTGGCGCGGTGGCTGGCCTATGGCGGTGGCCTTGTCCTGGTGGCGATTGCCCTGCTCACCGTGGCCTCAATCACCGGGCGCGCCCTGATCGGGCTCGGGTTGGGCCCGATCACCGGGGATTTCGAGCTGGTGGAGGCTGGCTGCGCCGTGGCGATCTTTGCCTTTCTGCCCTGGTGCCAGCTCAAGCGCGGCCATGTGACGGTGGATATCTTCGTGGACCGTCTTCCTGCGCGGCTCAAGGCGCTGACCGGCCTGATCGGGGATATGCTCATCGCGCTGGCGGCGGGCGTGATCTTCTGGCGTCTCTGGCTCGGTTTCGGCGAGAAGTTTCCCTATGGCTCCGACGCTCTGCGCGAGACCCTCTCGATGGGCTATAAACCGTTCTTTCCCGAAACCACCTATGAGCTCGAGCTGCCGATCTGGATCCCCTATGCGCTGGCCGTAACCGGGGCTGCGGTCTTCGTGCTGGTGGCGCTTTACACGGTCTGGCGCAGCCTGAACTGGGTGCTTGCCGGGCGGGAGGCCACGCCATGAGCGGGATCGAACTGGCCCTGACGGCCTTTGCCCTGATGCTCGGGGCGATCTTTCTGCGGGTGCCGATCGCCGTGGCCATGGGCCTGACGGGGTTCTTCGGCACCTGGATGGTGCTGGGGCATCCGAACGCGACCCTGAGCCAGCTCAAGACCCTGAGCTATGATACATTCTCGAGCTACTCGCTCTCCATCGTGCCGCTCTTTTTGCTCATGGGGCAGTTCGCGACGAAGTCGGGCATGTCCGCCGCGCTGTTTCAGGCCGCGTCGGATTGGCTGGGCCATCGCAAGGGCGGGGTGGCCATGGCGGCGGTCGGGGCATGTGCGGGCTTTGGCGCGGTCTGCGGGTCTTCGCTCGCCACAGCCTCCACCATGGGGCAGGTGGCCCTGCCGGAAATGCGCAAGCGCGGCTATTCCGACAGCCTGAGCACGGGCGTGCTGGCGGCGGGTGGCACGCTTGGGATCCTCATTCCGCCTTCGGTCATCCTCGTGATCTACGCGATCCTGACCCAGCAGAACATCGTCAAGATGTTCATCGCAGCACTTATCCCCGGGATAATCGCGGCGCTGGGGTATATGCTGACCGTGGCGATCTATGTGCGGATCAAACCCGATGCGGCCACCACCGCCGCCCGGATCCCCGTGGCCGAGCGGATGCGGACGCTCTGGCGGATCTGGCCGGTCGTGCTGATCTTCGGGCTGGTGATGGGCGGGATTGCCGGGGACTGGAACTGGGCGCAGGACGGGGTGCAGGCGCTGTTCACACCCACCGAAGGGGCCGCCGTGGGGGCGGTTGCCACGGGCCTCTATGGCTGGGCGACCGGCGGGCTGACCTGGCGCGGGTTGCTCGATTCGATCCTGCAGACCGCAAGCGCCTCGGCGATGATTTTCTTCATCGTTCTGGGCGCGCAGCTCTTCAACTCCTTCCTCGCCTTCACCCAGGCGCCGCAACAACTGGCCGAATGGGTGACGACCCAAGGGTTTGCGCCGCTCATGGTGCTGTCGGCGATGCTGCTGTGCTATCTCATTTTCGGCTGCGTGATGGACAGCCTGTCGATGATCCTGCTAACCATTCCAATCTTCTTTCCCATCGTGCAGGCCCTGGATTTCGGCCTGACACCGGAGGAGGCCGCGATCTGGTTCGGGATCCTCGCGCTGATCGTGGTGGAGGTCGGTCTCATCACGCCCCCCGTGGGGATGAACCTGTTTATCATCAATTCCATGGCGAAGGATGTGCCCATGGGGCGGACCTATCGCGGTGTCGCGCCCTTCGTGGCCTCGGACCTGATCCGGGTGGTGGTTCTGGTCAGCTTCCCGGGGATCACTCTGTGGCTTGTCGGGGTGATGTTCTAGGGGCAGCCAAGGGCTTTTTTGCTCTGGACGCGGTGGCTCTGTGGCGGTAGCACACCCGCGTGCCCGAGTGGCGGAATTGGTAGACGCAGGGGATTCAAAATCCCCCGATGGCAACATCTTGTCGGTTCGAGTCCGACCTCGGGTACCAGCCGCAAATCCCAGTTTGATCCAAGTGGCGCGCCTTAGCGCCCCGTTTCGCTGCGCCAGCTGGCCCAGTCCTCGGGCGTGTCGAGATCGCGTCGGGCCCGGCTGCCGGGCAAGGGCACCAAATGGACGTAGTCGCGGTGCCGGGCGATGAGGCGCTGTCCGCCCTCGTCCCCTTCGAGCATCGCGAAATCCGGGAATGTCACAGAAGAAAACAGGATCGGATGACCGGGCGCGCCGGCCTCGGTCGTGCCGCGCCAGATATGCGCGTCCGGCACCGCGTCCCGCGCTGCGAGAACCGCGCGGAGATCGTCGGCGGTGATCTCGGGCAGATCACCCAGCAGCAGGAGCAGGCCGGTACAGCCCTCCGGCAAGCGAGAGACCGCGCCGCGCAAGCTGCCCCCCATGCCTTCGGCGCTTTCGGGGACCGAAAGCGCGGTCACGCCCAGACCGTCGAGGGCGGCGTATCTGGCATGGGGTCGGGGGGGCAGCGCGACAAGGACATCCCGTGTGACCTGCGCGGCCAGCGCAGCTTGCCGCGCCACGAGCGGCCGACCATCCACTGGTTCCAACAGTTTGTCGCGACCGCCCATGCGGCGCGATTGTCCGGCGGCGAGGATCAGAATGACATCCGACATGGTCGCGAGACTGGCGACTGGCGGGGCATTTGACCAGTGGCGGGAGCCTCCGGCGGGGATATTCTTCGACTTAAGTGATCCTAGCCGCGCATCCGGGTGCCATCCGGGTCAAAGAGCGGCGTCGTCAGCAGCCTCGCGGTGCAATGTTGTCCGAGGATCTCGATGCTGGCGGTCACCCTATCTGCGATCTGGTTGGAGGGCAGGAAGCCCAGGGCGACGGAGGTGTCCGAGTAATGCGCGTAGCCCCCCGAGGTGCAGAAGCCAACCACTTCGCCCCGCAACGAGATCGGTTCATAGGCGACCACATCGGCCTCTGTCGCTTCCACCGCGAAGGCGCAGAGGCGTCGGGCGGGGCCTGCGGCACGCTCGGCCTCGGCGGCCTGCCGTCCAATGAATGCGGTCGGTTTCGCAAAATGGATGAAACGGTCGAGCCCGGTTTCCGCAGCGGTGTAATCCTGAGAATACTCCCGGCTCCAAGCGCCGAAGAACTTGTCGAGCCGCAGGGACATCATGGCGCGCATGCCGAAGGGCCGGATGCCGTGGGCCTGTCCCGCCGCCCACAGGGTGTGAAACAGGTGACGGTGTTCACTGGGCGAGCAGTAGATCTCGTAGCCGAGATCGCCCGTGTAGCTGACCCGTTGGACGAGGCATTGGGCCATGCCGATGGTCATGGGGCGGACATCGAGGAAGCTGAACGCAGTGCTGGAGACATCCGCGCGGGTGCAGGCGGCCAGCACGTCTCGCGCTTTGGGGCCCGCGATCTGGAACCCGGTGCGGCTGTCGGAGATGTTGTCCACCGACACGCCGTCTTCGAGATGGGTTTCAAACCAGCGCAGGTGCTGATCTTGCGCGCCATAGGAGGCGGTGAGCTGAAACTCGGTCTCGCCAAGACAGGAGACCGTGAAATCGCCCATGAGCTTGCCCGAGGGTGCCAGCATCGGGGTAAGCGCGAGCCGACCGGGCCCCGGAATGCGCCCCGCCATGATCCGATCGAGCCAGGCCCGCGCGCGCGGGCCCGTGACGCGGAACTTGCCGAAATTCTGCAACTCGTTGAGGCCCACCCCATTGCGGACGGCCATCACCTCGGCCCGCACGGCCTCCCATGTGTTGGAACGTCGGAAGCTTGGGGTCTCATAGCGTGGCTCACCGGGCAGGGCGAAGTAGTTCACGACCTCAAGCCCGTAGGTCTGGCCGAACACGGCCCCCATTTCGGACCAGATGTCGTACATCATCGTGGTGCGGAAGGGACGCGCGGCGGGTAGCTCCTCGTTCGGATAGCTGACCGAGAAGCGGTTCTGGTAGTTTTCGATCACCTTGGGGACCGTATAGCCCGGGGTCGTCCATTTGCCGAAACGGGCGACATCCATGGCGCGGGGGTCGCGCTCGGTCTCGCCCTCTATCATCCATTGGGCCAGCGCGAGGCCCACGCCGCCGCCCTGACTGAACCCGGCCATCACCGCGCAGGCGGACCAGTAGTTCCGCAGGCCTGGCACCGGCCCGACCAGCGGATTGCCGTCCGGGGCGAAGGTGAAGGGCCCGTGGATCACCGATTTCACGCCAGCCGTCTCGAGCACCGGGAAGCGGCGATAGGCAAAGGCGATGCTGTCCTCGATCTTTTCGAACTGGTCATTGAGCAACTCATGCCCGAAATCCCAGGGCGTGCCATCCACGGACCAGGGCTCACAGGGTTTTTCATAGAACCCGATGCAGAGCCCGCGCCCTTCCTGGCGCAGGTAGCTCTCGCCGCCGGGATCGATCACATGGGGGAATTCCGTGCCGCGCTCATAGATCGCCGGGATATCATCGGTGACGATGTATTGATGGGCCATGGGCAGAAGCGGCAGATAGACCCCGGCCATGGCCGCAACCTCGCGCGCCCAGAGGCCGCCCGCATTCACCACATGCTCGGCGATCACCGTGCCCTGATCGGTCTCGACGGTCCATGTGCCATCGGGGTTTGGCGTGGTGGCGGTGACCTTGGTATGGGTCTGGATCGTCGCGCCGCCCATCTTGGCGGCCCGCGCATAGGCATGGGTGGTTCCGGAGGGGTCGAGGTGACCATCCAGCGGATCGTAGAGCCCGCCGAGAATGCCATCGGTGTTCACCAGTTCGGCCATCTCCTTGATCTCGGAAGGGCCGAGGATCTCGGTATGCAGCCCCATATAGCGGTGCTTGGCGCGCTCGGCCTTGAGCATGTCGAACCGCTCTGGCGTGTCGGCAAGGGTAATGCCGCCCACATGGTGCAAGCCGCAGGACATGCCGGTGATCTCTTCGAGCTCCTTGTAGAGCCCGATCGTATAGCCCTGCAGGGCGGCCATGTTGGTGTCGCCGTTCAGGGTATGAAACCCGCCCGCCGCATGCCAGGTGGAGCCCGATGTCAGCTCCGAGCGTTCCAGCAGCATGACATCCGACCAGCCCAGCTTGGTCAGGTGATAGAGGACCGAACAGCCGACAACGCCGCCTCCGATAACGCAAACCCGCGTGTGAGTGTCCATGCTCCGCCTCCTTCTCATGCCCCCAAAGCGTCGGAGGCGACGGGGCCCCGGGTCACGCCCGTTCCCGACACCAAAGGTCGGTTTTGCGCGCCGTGCAGCGCGGGTCGAGCGGGACAGAGCGGTGGGGCATGGTCAGGTGGTTGAGACGGTAGGACGAGTTGCGGTTGGGGCGAGCGCGCTGGCACTATCCCGATGAGCGCGGGCTGCGCGGGACCCATGCAGCCCCCGCCGCAGATTGGTCCGGATCAAAGGCGCTTGCGGGGGCGCGCCCTTGCGCGCAGGGTTTGATCGATGCAACACGGAGCCCCCATGTCGCCCGCGCCCGCCTATATCCTCTGCACCACACCGCGGAGCGGCAGCACACTGCTTTGCCGGATGTTGGCGGCCAGTGGTGTCGCCGGGGCGCCGGACAGCCATTTTCACAGCCCGTCGCTCGATCGCTGGCTCGAAGTCTATGGGCTTTCGCCGACCCGGTTTCCCAATCGGCTTGCCGCGATCCGCGCCGCGATTGCCGCCGGCAAGGCCCGCGGAACGGGTGCGTCGGGCTGTTTCGGCCTGCGCCTGCAACGGGGCAGCTTTGCCTATCTCATGGACCAGCTCGACACTCTGCATCCGGGGCTGGCCTCGGACCGCTGCCGGATCGAGGCGGCCTTTGGGCCGGTCACCTTCTTGCATCTCAGCCGGGCCGACAAACTGGCCCAGGCAGTCTCGCGCCTGCGCGCCGAGCAGAGCGGGCTCTGGCACGCTCATGCGGATGGAACGGAAATGGAGCGCACGCGCCCGGCGGGCCTGCCGCGCTATGACCGTGCCGCGATTGCCGCGCATCTGGCGGAATTGTCGGCGCTGGATGGGGCATGGACCGACTGGTTTGCGACCGAGGGGATCGCGCCGCAGACCCTCAGCTACGAAGCTCTCGCCGCCGATCCGCGCGGGGTGCTGGCACAGACACTTTCGGCCCTTGGGCAGGATCCGGCGCGTGCGGCGGCGGTGTCCGTGCCCACCGCGCGCCTCGCCGATGCTGAAAGCGCTGCGTGGATCGTGCGGTTTCGGGCCGAGACCGCGGGGCCTATTCCGCCGCGATCTTGATGACCGGGGTCATGCGGGCCAGAACCTCTTCGGAGAGATGGCACTTGATCTGATGCCCGGTCTCTGTGCGGCGCATCTCTGGCACCTCGCGCTCGCACCGGCCCTCAAGCACGTCCGCTTTCCAGCGGCAACGGGTCTGGAACGGGCAGCCGGGTGGCGGGTTCATAGCCGAGGGAATGTCGCCCTCCAGCACGATCCGCTCTTTCTCGACCGTCGTGTCGGCAATCGGCACGGCCGAGAGCAGCGCCTCGGTATAGGGGTGATAGGGCGGGGCAAAGACCTCATCTGTGGTGCCCAGCTCGACCACATGGCCGAGATACATCACCATCACCCGGTCGCTGAGATAGCGCACGATGCTCAGGTCGTGCGAGATGAAGAGCAGCGTCGTTTTGTTCTCGCGCTGGATCTCCATCAGCAGGTCCGTGACCGCCGCCTGCACCGACACGTCCAGCGCGCTGACCGGCTCGTCAGCGACCACGATCCGGGCATCCCCGGCAAAGGCACGCGCGATGCCCACGCGCTGTTTCTGTCCACCCGAGAGCTGCCGCGGCATCCGGTCGGCAAAGGCCCGGGGCAGTTTCACCAGATCGAGCAGCGTCAGCATCCGCGCCCGGCGGGCCTCCTCGCTGTCGCCGACCCCGAAAATCTCCAGCGCGCGGATGATCTGCCGCCCGACCGTCATCGAGGGGTTCAGCGTATCGAACGGGTTCTGGAACACCATCTGCACATCCGCGACGGTCTTGGTGTCGCGCGCGGCGATTTCCGTGCCCTGGATCTCGCGATTGTCCAAGAGGATCCGCCCCTCGGTCGCGGTCTCCAGCCCCATCAGAACCTTGGCAAAGGTCGACTTGCCACAGCCCGATTCCCCGACAATGGCCAGGGTCTCGCTCTCGCGCGCCTCGAAACTCAGATCCTCATTGGCCTTCACCACTTTCGTGTTGGTCCCGCCAAACAGGGCCGAGGCCGCCACCTCGTAGTATTTCTTGAGGTTCTCCATCTTCAGAACCACCGGCCCCGGTTCAGGCTTTGCGGTCTCCGCCGCGATCTGGATCGGCGCGGTCCAGTCGATCTCGTCGAATTTCAGGCACCGTGTCCCGTGCCGATCATCGCCCACCACCTCGGCCATGGGGATCGCGCCGCCATCGCAGCGCCCGGCCTCGAAATAGTCGCAGCGCGGTCCGAAATTGCAGCCCTTGGGCCGCTCATGGGGCAGGGGGAAATTCCCCGGGATCGCCACCAGAGGGCGCGCGGTCTTGTCCGCCCCGGGCAGCGGGATCGACCGAAAGAGCGCCTGCGTATAGGGGTGCTGCATCCGATCGAACACATCCTGGATCGAGCCGGTCTCCACCGCCTCGCCGGAATACATCACGCAGAGCCGGTCGCAGGTCTCCAGCACCAGCCCGAGATTATGCGAGATGAACAGCATCGAGGTGCCGTATTTCGCCCCCAGATCCTTGACCAGATCGACCACAGCGGCCTCGACCGTCACATCGAGCGCCGTGGTCGGCTCGTCGAGGATCAGGAGCGCCGGGTTCGCCATCAGCGCCATGGCGATGACAATACGCTGCTGCTGTCCGCCGCTGAGCTGGTGCGGAAAGCTGTTCAGCATCCGCTCGGGGTCCGGCAGGCGCACATCCGTCACCACCTCCAGCGCCCGGGCATAGGCCTCGGCCTCGCTGAGACCCTCATGGATCATCGGCACTTCCATGAGCTGCTTGCCGATCCGCATGGCCGGGTTCAGGCTTGCCATGGGCTCCTGATAGATCATGGCGATTTCCTTGCCACGGATCCTCCGGAGTTCTTCGGGCGACATGGTGTTCAGGTCGCGCCCCTTGAACTTGATCATCCCGCCGACGATCCGCCCGTTCACGCCCAGATCCTGCATCACGCCCAGCGCGACCGTGGACTTGCCGCAACCGCTCTCGCCGACCAGGCCCATGGCCTCGCCCGGCATGACGGTGCAGGAAAAATCCATTACCGCCGGGATCTCGCGCAGGCGGGTAAAAAAGGAAATCGACAGATTCTCGATCTCGAGAATGGGCCCATCATACCTGTCGGTCATTGCCACCACCTGTCTTTCATTGTTCCTGAAATACTCCGGGGGTGCGGGGGCTGGCCCCCGCCTGTGCCAGACCCGCCGCAAGGCGCTTCAAATCGATCAGTACGCCACCGTGCCATGGGCCCGGTCATGCCGGGAACAGGCATCTCGCCTGCAGTCCCGCCTCTAGAGGAACACGCGACAAAGGCCGCCCCGGATGGAATGAGATCATGCGCGCTCATCCCCCTAGTCCTTCAGGCTCTCTTCGCGCAGACCATCGGCCAGCAGGTTCAGCCCGAGCACGAGGCTCATGAGCGCCAGCGCCGGGGCGAGGGCAGGGTGGGCATAGACCGACAGGAGCCTGCGGCCCTCATTGATCGTGGAGCCCCAATCTGGGCTTTCCGGACTGACCCCCAGACCAAAGAACCCGAGCGTGCCCAGAAGGATCGTCGTATAGCCAATTCGCAGACAGAAATCGACGATCAGGGGACCGCGCGCATTGGGCAGGATCTCCCACAGCATGATGTACCACGGGCCCTCGCCCCGGGTCTGGGCGGCGGCCACGTAGTCGCGGGTCTGGATGTCCAGCACAATGCCGCGCACGATCCGGAAGACCGTCGGCGAGTTCACGAAAACCACCGACACGAACACGATCAGCACATTGGGCGGCATCGAAATCACCCCCAACGGATCCGCGTTGAAGGCCAGCCCGAGATAGAGCCAGCCGCCGATCAGCACCGTCAGCCCGACATAAAGGTTCCGCTTGCCGGGTTGGGTGAAATAGCGCGAATGCCAGAGCACCACGAGAAACAGGATCGGGAAGAGAAACAGCACCGCCGCCATGTAGACGGGTATCCCCGTGGCGACGATCTCGGGCGTGACCAGCAGGTAGAAGAGCAGAATCACCGGGAAGGCCAGCACCATATTGGCGACAAAACTCAGCACCGTGTCGAGACGTCCGCCGAAATACCCCGCCGGCAGGCCAAGCACGATCCCCACCATGAAGGCAAAAAGCGTCGCCGCCGGCGCGATCTTGAGCACTTCGCGCGCCCCCATCACCATGCGGCTGAACACATCCCGGGCCAGGTTGTCGCCGCCCAGGATGTAGTGGCTGAACCCCTCTGTGCCCGGTGGCACCGGTGTCCCCGGCACCTTGTTCTTCATCCCCGACACCACGTTGAGGGGATCATGGGTGATGATCAGGTCCGCGAAAAGCGCCGTGAACACCCAGAACATCACGATGGCGAAACCGATCATGCCTATGGGGCTGTCAAAGAGCTTGCCATAAAGCCCCAGACGCCGCTTGTAGGCCGTCGACAACAGGAAGGTCGAGATCAGCGCGACCCAGACCGGCATGAACTGGATCAGCACCTTGATCAGGATCTCGAGAGGGGTCATGGGCTCCATATCCGTGTCTCCTCAGGCGATCCGAATGCGGGGGTTGAGGAAGACATAGCCGATATCCGAAATCAGCTGCGTGACGAGCACCACGATGACCGCAACGACCGAGCAGGACAGAAGCAGCTCGATATCGTTGTTTGAGGCCGCCTGAACCAGTGTCCAGCCGAAGCCCTTGTAATTGAACAGGGTCTCGACGATCACCACCCCGGTCAGCAGCCAGGGGAACTGCAGCATGATCACCGTGAAGGGCGCGATCAGCGCGTTGCGCAGGGCGTGTTTCACCACGATGTTGCGAAAACTCACCCCCTTGAGCCGCGCGGTTCGGATATATTGCGCCGTCATTACCTCGGCCATGGAGGCCCGGGTCATCCGTGCGATATAGCCCATGCCATAAAGCGCCATGGTCATCACCGGCAGGGTGAAATTGGCGAATGTCGCATCCTCGGCGGCCGAGGCGGCCGACCCTTTGAGCATGGTGCGCCCGTCGATCAGCCCCCATTCCGCGAGGATCGGTGACAGGCCCGAGGTCGAGGAAGCAAAGAGCACGACCAGCACCACACCCGAGACATATTCCGGCGTGGCGGTGGTCGCGATGGAAAAGGTCGAGAGTGTCCGGTCCGTGCGCGACCCTTCCCGCATTCCTGCCAACACGCCGACCAGCAGGGCCGAAGGCACCATCACCACCATCACCCAGAACATCAGCTTGCCGGTCAGGGCCAGACGCTCGACGATCACCGCACTGACATCGGCGCGGAACACCGTTGAGGTTCCGAAATCCCCCTGCAGGATGCCGCAACGGGTCCGGCCTGGCGTCTCGCCGGCGGGCAAGGTCCCGTCGATGCAGCGCCCGCGCATGCCGCCATCCGCCTCCACCCGGGTCCAGCCGGGCACGACACCCAGCCATTCGCCATAGCGCATCAGCATCGGCGCGTCATAGCCGTTCCGCGTGAGCCAGCTGTCGACCTCTGCGTCGGTCATGCGCACCGAGCCCTGGCTCTTGGCGACCTTCTCGAGATTGGGCTGCAGGTTGGTCATCGCGAAGACGATGAAGGTCACACAAAGGGCTGTGAGCGCGACCACGCCTGTCCTGCGCAGGATGAAGGCGAACATATGCCGGACCTTTCTTTCTTGGTTCGGTCAAGACCCCGTGCCGGCCCGGGTGGGGCCGAGGCCGCGCGGAGGCGGCCCCAGAGCTGTCGGAAGGATCGCGGGGCGCTTAGGCGCGGAACCCGATCTTGTGCAGATGGATCTCGTGGCTCGGATGCTTCTCGGCATTGACCACGTCTCCCCGGTGGTGGTTGTAGAGCGACCGCCAGAAGGGTTGGATGATCACGCCCTCGTCGCGCAGGATCTGCTGGATGCTCGACATCTTCTCGCGCCGTGCATCCGCATCGGCGATGGCCATGGCCTCGGCCAGTGCCGCATCGAACTCGGCATTGCTGAAGGCGGTCTCGTTCCAGGCCTCGCCGGTCCGGTAGGCCAGCGCGAGGATCTGCACACCCAGCGGGCGATGGTTCCAGGAGGTGGTCGAGAAGGCATGCTTGGTCCAGTCGCCCCAGAAGGTGGCGCCGGGCTGGATGCGATGCTCGATCTGCAGGCCCGCATCGCGGAACTGCGCCGTCAGTGCCGCGCCGGTATTGGACAGCCATTCCTCATCGGGTGTGATCAGCACATGGGCGAAATCGCCCAGCCCGGCCTCGTCCATGGCGGCCTTGGCGGCGGCAGGATCGTATTCCGGCGCGGGGATCTCGGCATATTCCGGGTGGATCGGGCAGACATGGTGGTTCTCGGCTACGGTGCCCTGACCGTTATAGCCGAGCTCCAGCAGCACGTTGTTGTCCACAGCGAGCGCCATGGCCCGACGCACGGCCGCATCGGCATAGGGGGTCACCCCGTCCACCTCGGCCACCTGGTTCGGGCGCAGCACCACGGTCGCGCCTGTCACGGCCTCGGTCCCGGTCCAGCCGATGGCGTCGAACAGATCGACGAACTCGCCGGTGGTCTCGTAGGTCAGATCCACCTCTTCGGCTTCGGCCCCGGCAAACCATGTGGCAGGATCCGTGCCGTAATCGATGAACTCCACCCGGTCGAGATAGGGCCCGCCATAGACCTCGGTTCCCCACCAGGTGTGGTCGGTGGCCCGTTCCAGAACGGCGCGGACATTCGTCTCGAAGCTCACGGGGCGGAAGGGACCGGTGCCAATGCCGTGGTCGAAAGGATTGCCACCCTCATAGCTGGCATGGGTGATCGCCGCCGGATAATCGGACATATTCGCAATCACGGTGATGTCGGGCGCCGAAAGGGTCAGTGTGACCTTCAGGTCGCCATCGACGCTGATCGCGCCCTCGCGGGCCTGCCCGGTCTCGGTATCGATCAACCCGGCAAAGCGCGCGGCCATGGAATTGCCCTCGAGGCTGGTGTCGCACCACCCGGCGATGTTGCGGGCCACGTCCTCGGCCGTGAAGGGATCGCCATTGTTCCAGGTCGCGTTGGACCGCACATTCAGCACATAGACCGTGGCGTCGTCATTCACTTCCCAGCTTTCCAGCAGCATGGGGCTGAACGTGCCATCGGCATTGTAGGAGACGAGGTATTCCAGAAACCCGCGAGTCTGATTGCCAAGCTCGGACCAGTCATAGGTGCGCGGCTCTTTCATCGCCTTGACCAGATGCTGGATCCGCAAGGTGCCGCCCATGGCCGGGGTCTCACCATGACCTGCGGCGACGGCAGGACGCGCGCCGATCATTGCATAGGCCGCCGCCGCGGTTGCCCCGAGGGCCGAGGCGTTGGTCAGAAATTCCCGCCGGCTCATCTTTCCGGCGCGGCAGTCTTCCGCGTACATCTCCACCGCCGGATGCATGGCTTTCCCGTGGATTGTCGTGCGTGTCATTCGTTCAGTTCCCCCTGAGAAACAGTCTGTTTTTTTCTGCAATCGCCAAGCGGAGACCCGCCGCAGCCCCCCGTGAAGGAGCGCTTTGGACAGCAGGAAACCCAATGCGATCTGGTTCTTTGGACCCATGACGCCCCATTCTCCGGGGCCGGTCAACACCTAGAACCGGTAATAAAGTGCAAAAAAACGACATTGACTTCGCACAAAAACGACATGTGCGCCGCGCGCGGGCGAATCCGAAGCGCTTTGACGTTGGGTCAAGTGCCAAACGGCGTGAGATCCGGGATCACCCCCGGCGCAGGGCGAGGCGGTCGGCGCTGGGGGGCTGGCCCATCTTCGCGCCATAGCTGCGCGCGAAATACGCCGCCGAACCATAGCCCAGGGCATCGGCGATCTGGTGGACCGGGCTCGGCGTGTCGGCGAGCCGCCAGCGCGCCTCGGACAGGAGCCTGTCCTGCAACAGGGCCGAGGCTCCGGTACCGGCCACCGACTGGCACACCCGGGTGAGATGGGTGGGGGTGATCCCCAGCCGGTCCGCATAGCCTGCGACCGAAGGCTGGGCCGCCGGGCGATCGCACAGATCCGCCTCGATCAGCCCCATGAATTCGGCCACGAGCCGCTCGGACTTGCTGCTCGCCCAGAGCGGCGCGCCATCCTGCCGGTGCAGCCGCGCGATCTCGAGCGCGAGGAGGGTTCCGCAGGCGGTCAGGGCGGCGGGGGCGTCTTCGGATCCCGCGCGACCCTCCGTCTCGATCCGCGCCTGCATCCAGGCCAGATCGGCCTGCACCGCGCCCGTTGGGTTGCGCAACAGAAACGCGGTCTGCGGCAAGGCCGCAGCGATCTCCGGGGCCAGGCTCAGTTTGGTGCCGAACACCTGCACCGGAAAGGCAAAGCGCGTCGTGGCGCGCGCCGGGATGTAGAGATAGCAGGGCCCGGTCAGCCCCCGCGTCTTGCCATCGACAAACACGCGCCCCTGACCGCGCGTGAAAACATAGAGCGCCGGGTTCGGATCCGCATGGAGATCCGTCAGTCGCCAGCGTCCGCGTTGCAGGATCGCGGCCAGAGGCGTGACGGAAACGGGAAGGTCGGGCGCAGTCATGGCAAAATGTTAACCACGACGCGGGGTTTGGGCCAGACCGCTCTGCGCGGTGAGCAAGATTACGCGGGCAAGGCGGTCCAGTCCTTCATCCGCGCGCGAAACCAGGTGCGTTGCCGCTTTGCGTATTGCCGTGTGGCGATGATGGCCTTCTCGCGCGCCTCGGCGAGGGTCATCTCGCCGCGCAGATGGGCGATCAGTTCCGGTGCGCCGATGGCCCGGGCCCAGGGTGCGGCGGGATCCCAGTGAGGCAGGGCGTCGCGGGCCTCGTCGAGGGCGCCCTCGGCGAGCATCTGCTCAAAGCGGCGTTCGATGCGCGGGGTGAGCCAGTCCTTGGGCGCGTCGATCACGAAGGCGGCGGCCTGATCCCGTGGCAGATCGGGGGCCGGGGTCTCGTCCTGCCAAGTGGCGAGGGGGCGTCCGGTTGCCTCCAGAACCTCCCAGGCGCGCTGGACCCGCATGGGGTTGGCCATGTCGATCCGGGCGCTGGTGACCGGATCGCTCTGCGCTAGCGCGGCGGCCATCTGGGCCGGATCGGCCAGTCGCAGGGCATCGGCGCGGGTCCGGATCTCGGCCGGTATCTCGGGGATCGGGCTCAGACCTTGGGTGAGCGCCGTCAGGTAAAGCCCCGTGCCACCGACGATAATCGGGCGCATACCCGGCTCGGCGCGCAGCGCGGCGAGCTCACGCAGCCAATGTCCCACGGAATACTCGGCCCCGCGCGCCACATGGCCATAGAGCCGGTGATCGGCCTGCGCCAGATCCGCCGGGCCGGGTCGCGCGCTCAGCACCTGCCAGCTGTCATGAACCTGCAGGGCATCGGCATTGACGATCACGCCGCATTGCCGCGCGGCGATCTCCAGCGCCAGGGCGGATTTCCCTGAGGCGGTCGGCCCGGCAATGAGCACAGGGTGCTCGGCAGAGATCTGCGACAGGTCAAAATGAGGCATCTGGGAACCGGGTTGGAGCAATCGCGCAGGGCGCGGCGGTTTCGCCGTTGATCCCGGCGCGGATAAAGACCATTTTGCGCGCAATTCCGCTCCGGAGACAAGACAGAGGTCACCCCATGGACGATGCTGCCCCAAACGCGACCAAATACAAGCGCGTTATGCTCAAGATCTCGGGGGAGGCGCTGATGGGGCCTCAGGGGTTCGGGCTGCATCCTCCAACGGTGGAGCGCATCGCCCAGGAGGTGAAGTCGGTCCATGATCTTGGCGTCGAGATCTGCATGGTGATCGGGGGCGGCAACATCTTTCGCGGACTTCAGGGCAGCGCCCAGGGGATGGAGCGGACAACCGCCGATTATATGGGGATGCTCGCCACGGTGATGAACGCGCTCGGCATGCAGGCCGCGCTCGAGGGGCTGGGCATCCACACACGGGTGATCAGCGCGATCCCGATGGATCAGGTTTGTGAGCCCTATATCCGCCGTCGCGCGGTCCGCCATCTGGAAAAGGCGCGGGTCTGCATCTTTGCCGCCGGGACCGGGAACCCCTATTTCACCACCGATACGGCGGCGACCCTGCGCGCCAACGAGATGTCCTGCGAGGCGATTTTCAAGGGCACCAAGGTGGATGGCGTCTATGACAAGGACCCGGTCAAGCATGACGACGCGGTGCGGTTCGACCAGATCAGCTATGATGACTGCCTCGCCCAGCATCTGGGCGTGATGGACGCATCGGCCATTGCCCTGGCGCGGGACAACAAGCTGCCGATCATCGTGTTCTCACTGGACGAACCCGGCGGGTTCCGGGGCATTCTCGCGGGCGAGGGCACCTATACGGTGGTCAATTCCGGCTGATTTCGGCCTGTCTTAAAACCTCACTGCAACACTTGTCATGATTGGTTGCTATACATCTGCAGGTCGCCGGGTATACAAAGCCCTTGGCAGATGACAGCGACACGAACCAAGAGACTTACATGTCCGAAGACGACTTTGACCTCGATATTGATGATCTGGCCCGCCGGATGGATGGCGCGATCGCCAGTTTGCGCACGGAATTCGCTTCGTTGCGGACCGGGCGCGCCTCGGCCGCCATGCTGGAGCCGGTGATGGTGGATGCCTATGGTCAGAAGACCCCGATCAACCAGGTGGGCACCGTGAACGTGCCCGAGCCGCGCATGGTGACGGTGAATGTCTGGGACAAGGGGCTTGTGGGCAAGGTCGAGAAAGCCATCCGCGAGAGCGGGTTGGGGATCAACCCCCAGCTCAACGGCACGATCATCATGCTGCCGATTCCCGAGCTCAACGAAGAGCGCCGCCGCGAGCTGACCAAGGTCGCCGCGCAATACGCCGAGAATGCCCGGGTCTCGATCCGCAATGTCCGGCGCGACGGGATGGATCAGCTCAAGAAATTCAAAGCCGACGGGATGAGCGAGGACGATCACAAGATCTGGTCCGACGAGGTGCAATCCCTGACCGATACCGAGATCAAGAAAGTCGATGACGCCCTGGAGACCAAGCAAGCGGAGATCATGCAGGTCTGAACAGGGGGACGGTCCGCCTCGAGGCGGGCTCTGGATCAATCCGGGGGGCAGCGAAAGCGAGACGAAGATGCAAAAGGCAGCACAGACACAGCTCAAATCCTCCGGTGGCGGGGACGGCCCACGGCATGTGGCGATCATCATGGATGGCAATGGCCGGTGGGCACAGGAACGCGGGCGTCCGCGGCTCTTTGGGCATCAGGCGGGCGCGCGCCGGGTGCGCGCGGTGGTCGAGGCCTGCCCGGATCTCGGGATCGAGTATCTGACGATCTTTGCCTTCTCCACCGAGAACTGGAAACGGACGCAGAGTGAAGTCTCGGGCCTCATGAGCCTCTTCCGCCGCTATATCAGCAAGGAAATGCAGGGTTTCCTGCGCGAGGGCGTGCGGGTGCGCTTCATCGGGGACCGGGTGCGGCTGGACGAGAAGCTGCGCGACCTGATGGATGAGGTCGAGATGCTGACCGCCCATAACACCCGGGTCAACCTGACCATTGCCCTGAATTACGGCGGACGCGACGAGGTGGCCCGCGCCACCAAGCGCCTTGCCCAGGAAGTGTCCGCAGGCCGACTGGATGCCGAGACCGTCGATGAGAACACGCTGACCCATTTTCTCGACACCTGCGTGCTGCCGGACCCGGATCTCGTGATCCGCACCTCGGGTGAGGCCCGTATCTCGAATTTCCTGCTCTGGCAGTCGGCCTATGCGGAATACGAGTTCATCGACACGCTCTGGCCCGACTTCACGCCCGAGATCTTTGCCGAGGTGGTGGACCGCTTCGGGGGTCGCTCGCGTCGCTTCGGCGCGATCGCCTGAGCCTGCGGACCCCGCCCCAATGCCAGCCAAGGCCAGCTTCGACGACCTCTTGCCCCGCCTGGGGTCTGCGGTGGTCATGGTCGTGGTGGGCGTGACGGCGATCTGGGTCGGCGGCACGGTCTTTCTTCTTCTTCTGGCGCTGGTGGTGGGCGCGATGGTGTGGGAACTGGCCCGCATGATCGCCCCCGAAGACCGCCGTGGCGCCATGGTGGTGGCGGGGGCTGCGGGTGCTGCGCTCGCGTCCTGTGCGGTGCTGCCTCTGGGCTTTGCCCTGCCGCTCTTGCTGTTGCCGGCCATGATCGGGGTGGGGCGGTTCGAAACCTCGCGCCGGGTCTTTGCCCTCTACACGGCATTCATCGGCGTTGCCGGGCTCGGCCTGTGGGTGCTGCGGCAGGATTTCGGGATGATCTGGATGCTCTGGCTCGTTCTGCTGGTCGTGGTCACGGATGTGGCGGGCTATTTCGCCGGGCGGATCATCGGCGGGCCGAAATTCTGGCCCAAGGTCAGCCCCAAGAAAACCTGGTCGGGCACGGTCGCGGGCTGGATCGGCGCCGGGATCGTCGGCTGGATCTTCATGACCCAGACCATCGCGGGATCAGAGCTGATCGGGATTTCCATCGCGCTCGCCATGGCCAGCCAGATGGGCGACGTCACCGAGAGCGCGCTCAAGCGCCGGGCAGGGGTCAAGGACAGCTCCACCCTCATCCCGGGCCATGGCGGTCTGCTGGATCGGTTCGACGGCATGCTCGGCGCATCGGTTCTCTTGCTGCTGGTGGAGCAGATCATCGATTTCCCGCCGCTCCCCTTGTAACGAAACGCGGGGGGCTGACGGCATGGCACGACGTATCTCCATTTTCGGGTCCACCGGCTCGATCGGTCAGAACACGGTCGACCTGATCGAGCGCGACCCTGATGCCTATGATGTCGTGGCCCTCAGCGGCGGCGGCAATATCCCATTGTTGGCCGAGCAGGCGCGCAATCTGAAAGCCGACATCGCGATCACGGCCTATGAGGACCGGCTGGAGGATCTGCGCGCGGCCCTTGCGGGCAGCGGGGTCGAGGTCGCCGCCGGGGCGCAGGCGCTCTGCGACGCCGCCGACCGGCCCGCTGATTGGGTGATGAGCGCGATTGTCGGCGCAGCCGGGCTTTACCCGGGCTTTGCCGCCCTGCGCCATGGCGGGTCGCTGGCGCTTGCGAACAAGGAAAGCCTCGTGACTGCCGGGCCGCTCCTTCTGGCCGAAGCGCGTGCCCATGACGCCCGGATCCTGCCGGTGGATAGCGAGCATTCCGCCGTGTTTCAGGCGCTTGTCGGCGAGGATATGGACGCGGTGGAGCGGATCGTGATCACCGCCAGCGGCGGACCGTTCCGCGACTGGCCGCTCGATGCGATTGCCAAGGCCACCCTGGCCGAAGCTGTGGCCCATCCCAACTGGGACATGGGCCAGCGGATCAGCATCGACAGCGCCTCGATGTTCAACAAGGCGCTTGAGCTCATTGAAACGCGGGAGTTTTTCGGCATCGCACCAGAGCGGATCGAGGCCGTGGTGCATCCCGGCTCCATCGTTCATGCGCTGGTCGGGTTCAAGGATGGGGCGCTGATGGCGCATCTCGGCGCGCCGGATATGCGCCACGCGATCGGCTATGCGCTCCATTGGCCCGAACGGCGCGATCTGCCGGTGGCCCGGCTCGACCTTGCGGCCATCGGGTCGCTCAGCTTCGAGCGTCCGGATGAGGTCCGTTTCCCCGCCTTGCGGCTGGCCCGGGAGGTCATGGCCACGGGCGGGCGCGCCGGCGCGGTATTCAACGCCGCCAAGGAGGCCGCGCTTGATGCCTTCATCGCCGGTCAGATCGGATTTCTCGACATGGCAGCCGTGGTCGAGGCCACGCTGGAGGGCATGGACCGGGACACAAGTCTGTCGATTCCACCACAAAGCCTTGATTGCGTCGCGGAAGTGGACCATCTCGCAAGGAATATGGCCGCGCGCGCGGCGGAAACCCGCGCGGCACAACGCTGAAGACAGCATCAAGCGAAGGACATCTCTTGGACCTTGTCGGACTGATCCCCTCTTTTGGCGGGCTCGCATTCACCGTGATCGCCTTCGTGGTGGCACTCAGCATCATCGTGGCGATCCACGAATACGGTCATTACATCGTCGGGCGTTGGTGCGGGATCCATGCGGAGGTCTTCTCGCTGGGCTTCGGGCCCGTGCTCTACAGCCGGGTCGACAAGCGCGGCACCCAGTGGCAGGTCGCGGCCTTGCCCTTTGGCGGTTACGTGAAATTCCTCGGCGACAGCGATGCGGCCAGCGGCAAGGATGGCGCGGCCATGGGCACGCTGTCCGAGGAAGAGCTGTCCCGCACCATGCATGGCGCCAAGCTGTGGAAGCGCGCGGCGACCGTGGCCGCAGGGCCGGTTTTCAACTTTATCCTGTCGATTGTGGTCTTCGGCTCCATGATCTTCTGGCAGGGGACCGCGACCGAGCGGCCGACCATCGGTACGCTGGTTGATGTGCCCGTGGCCAATTCCGAGTTGCGCAGCGGCGATGTGATCACCGCGATCGAAGGGCAGGACACGCCGGATTACGTGGCGTTGAACGCCCTGCGCGAGACGCTGCCCCGCCAGCCCGAGCTGACCTACACGGTGGATCGCGACGGGGCCTCGCGCGATGTGACCGGGCCTTATCTGATGCCGCCGCTGGTCTCGGGGCTGCAACCTCGCAGTGCCGCGATGGACGAAGGGTTCGAGGTGGGTGATGTGATCACGGCAATCGATGGCACACCGGTTTACGCGTTCGAGGATCTGCGCGAGGCGGTCGAAGCCTCCGCCGGGGCCGAGCTGGCCATGCAGGTCTGGCGCGGCGGCGAGGAGCTGACCATCACGGTGGCGCCCCGGCGCATGGATCTGCCCCTGCCCGAAGGCGGGTTCGAGACCCGCTGGCTGATCGGGATCACCGGGGGGATGTTCTTCGAACCCGAGACCGTGACCCCGGGGCCCTTCGCCGCCCTTTGGCAAGGGGTGGAGCAGATGGTCTTCATCATCCGCTCGTCGTTGTCGGGGCTGTGGCACATGATCACCGGCGCGATCAGCACCTGCAACATCTCCGGCCCGATCGGAATTGCCGAGACTTCGGGGGCCGTGGCCTCCCAGGGGCTCGATCAGTTCATCTGGTTCATCGCGGTGCTGTCCACGGCGGTGGGGATGCTGAACCTGTTTCCCGTACCGGTGCTGGATGGCGGACATCTGGTCTTTCACGCCTATGAGGCGGTGACCGGTCGCCCGCCCAGCGACAAGGCGCTGCGGGTCATGATGACCGCCGGTCTCGCGATGTTGCTGACCCTGATGGTCTTCGCTCTGAGCAACGATCTCTTCTGCCCCTGAGCCCGCCACTGTGCGGGTCCTCCGCGGTGCTGACAGGGACCGCGCCACCCCGCCCGCGGAGGTGGCGAAAAGTGGCACGAATTGCGCCCGTTTTTTTGACAATCCTCGCCGTTCCGGCTACGGGACAAGGACAGGCAAGGTGCGGGGCAGATTCTATGATTACCTGGATTCCAAGGTTGGGCGCGTCGGCGATGCGCGTCCTGATGGCTACATTCCTTGGTATGATGCTCAGTCTCAGCGCCCCAAATATGGGTGCAGCCCAGGATTTCCGCTTTGATCGCGTAGAGATAAACGGCAACCAGCGGATCGAGGGGGCCACGATCCTCAGCTTTGCGCAGATCGACCGGGGGCAAACGGTCACTGCGGGCGAGCTCAACGACGCCTTCAACCGGATCCAGGCTTCGGGACTGTTCGAATCTGTCGAAATTACGCCCCGGGGCGGCACGCTGGTGATCGATGTCGTGGAATACCCGACGATCAACCGCATCAATGTCGAGGGCAATCGCCGTCTGGATGACGACGTTTTGCTGCCGTTGATCGAAGCGAGCCCGCGTCAGGTCTACAACCCGGCCCTCGCCGAGGCCGGGGCCTCCGCAATCGTCGAAGCCTACCGCGTCAGCGGTCGCCTCGCCGCCACGGTGGAGCCGCGCATCATACGTCGCAGCGAGAACCGGGTGGATCTGGTGTTCGAAGTGACCGAGGGCGCCGTGGTCGAGAATGAGCGGATCAGCTTTGTCGGCAACCGGGTCTATTCCGACCGCCGCCTGCGCCGGGTTCTGGCCACCAAGGAGGCCGGGCTGCTGCGTCAGGTGATCCGCGCCGACAGCTTCATCGAAGACCGGATCGAGTTTGACCGCCAGTTGCTCACCGATTTCTACACCTCGCGCGGCTATGTGGATTTTCAGGTCCTGTCGATCACGCCCGAACTCTCTCGGGAGCGGGATGCGGTTCTGCTGACCTTCACCATCCGCGAGGGGCAGCAGTTCCGCATGGGCGAGATCACCGCGAGCAGCGACCTGCGAGAGGTGGATATCGAGAGTTTCGTGGCCGCCATCGATCTGGATCCGGGCGAGATCTACTCGCCCGCCAAGATCGACCGGACCACAACCCGGATGGAGCGGCTCGCGCTTCAGCAGGGCCTGAATTTCGTGCGCGTCTCTCCCCGGGTGAGCCGGAATGACGCCGCTGGCACTCTGGATGTGGATTTCGTGGTTGAGCGAGGCCCCCGTGTCTTCGTGGAGCGGATCGATATCGAGGGCAATGCCACCACGCTGGACCGCGTGATCCGACGCCAGTTCGACACGGTCGAGGGCGATCCGTTCAATCCCCGCGAGATCCGTGAGGCCGCCGACCGTATCCGCGCGCTTGGGTTTTTCTCGAATGCCGATGTGGACACACGGCCGGGCTCGGCGGATGACAGCGTCATCGTGGATGTGAATGTCGAGGAAGCCCCGACGGGCTCTCTGTCCTTTGGTGGCTCCTACTCGGTCGAAGACGGGTTCGGCCTCGTCGTGGCACTGACCGAGCGGAACTTCCTCGGGCGCGGTCAATCCGTGTCCCTGAGTTTTGATGGCACCTCCGGGGATCAGAATGTCAGCTTCCGCTTTGTCGAGCCTTCCTTCCTGTCGCGGGATCTGGCCTTTTCGTTCACCGCGGGCGTGACAAGCTCGGACAACTCGAACCGGGAATTTGATATCGACCGGCTGGGGATCGATTTCGGCCTGTCCTTCCCGGTCAGCGAGAACGGACGTCTGGGCCTGAATGTCGGGTATTTCGAGACGGAGCTTTCGGATCTCGACGCGGGTCTGTCCTCGCCGATCCTGCTCAGAGAGACGGGCAAGGCATCGGGCGCACGCATCGGCTATACCTACAGCTATGACACACGGCGCACGGGCCTGAACCCGACCGCCGGGGTCTTGTTGAGCTTTGGGCAGACTGTCGAAGGTCTGGGCGGGGATGACAGCTTCCTGATCACCGAAGCCCGGGCCATCGGGGAGCGGCGCTTCCTGAACGAGGATCTGCTGCTGCGGGTTGCGCTCGAAGGCGGGACAATTTCCTCGATCGGCGATGGCCAGACCCGGGTCACGGACCGCTTCTTCC
Organism: Dinoroseobacter sp. S124A; assembly: GCF_049801015.1. Taxonomy (NCBI): domain Bacteria; kingdom Pseudomonadati; phylum Pseudomonadota; class Alphaproteobacteria; order Rhodobacterales; family Roseobacteraceae; genus Dinoroseobacter; species Dinoroseobacter sp. S124A. The sequence continues at coordinate 82,115 of NZ_JBNAGD010000008.1, forward strand.
TGTCCCGTGCGCAGATGCGCGGGTTTGCATCGAACGGCATCGGCCCACGAGACACAGTATCTCCGAATGAAGATGCGCTCGGCGGCAACCACTATGCGGTCGCCCGGTTCGAGGCCGAATTCCCGCTTGGCCTGCCCGAGGAATACGGGATCGAGTTCGGTGCGTTCTTCGATGTGGGCACGGTCTGGGATCTGGATGACACGGACGGGTTCAACGGTGTCGAGGTCGATGACAGCCTGAACCTCCGCTCTTCGATTGGTGTCTCTGTATTCTGGGACACGGCGATTGGTCCGCTACGCTTCAACTTCTCGCGCGCGCTGCAGAAAGAGGACTATGACGAAGTAAACAACTTCGACTTCACGATCTCTACCCGGTTCTGACATGGCATTGGGGCGGGGGTGGCTGCACGGTCTTGCGCTCTGCACGGCCTTGGGCATGGCCCTGCCACAGGGTCAGGCCCATGCGCAGCAGCAAATCCGCAGCAGCGTTCTGGTCCTGGATCAGGAACGCCTCTTCGCCGAGAGCACCTTCGGCATCCAGCTCAATCGCGCGCTCGAAGAGGCCTCGCGTCGGCTCGCTCAGGAGAACCGCCAGATCGAGGCAGACCTGATCGAGCAGGAGCGCGCCCTTACGGAGGCGCGGGCCACCATGACTCCGGAAACCTTCCGGGAGGCAGCCGATGCCTTCGACGCGCAGGTCTCGCGGTTTCGCGACGAGCAGGACGCGAAATCCGAGCAACTCGCCAGCCAGAGCGATCTGGAACGCCAGCGCTTTCTCGGGCTCGTGCTGCCGGTGCTGGGGGGGCTGCTCTCGGAATACGGCGCCTATGTTTTCCTCGATCAGCGGCAGGTGTTTCTGACCGATGACCGCATCAACGTCACCGATGAAGCCATCGCCCGGGTCAATGCGGCCCTTGCCGAGATGGAGGCGCAATCCGGCGCGGCCCTGCCGCCCGCGGCGCTCGAAACCGAGCTGCCGGACGCACGCAGCGAAACACCAGGCGACGCGCCCGACGCAACAGACGCCCCTGCGGCGGAGTAGCCCGGTCCGCCCGCTCCCTTGTCACAGGGCGCGGGGCTTGCTAGGCGAGACCTCACCACACGACCCAAGACAGCTAGGAGAGCAGGCATGACCGACACGGCGACACCGGAGCCGCAGATCGTCCGAACCGCGGATATCGACTTGATCCAACGGATCCTGCCCCATCGCTATCCCTTCCTGCTGGTCGACAAGGTCGTCGCCATGGACCCGTTCAAATCGGCCACCGGCATCAAGAATGTCACCTTCAACGAGCCGCATTTTCAGGGCCATTTCCCGGGCGAGCCGATCATGCCCGGCGTGCTGATCATCGAGGCGCTCGCCCAGACCTCGGCGCTGCTGGTCGGGATTTCCATGGATATCGCGGATCAGGACATGCTGGTCTATTTCATGGGGATCGATAAGTGCAAGTTCCGCCGCAAGGTGGTCCCCGGCGATGTGGTCGAGCTCTCGGTCGAGGCGCTGCGCGGCAAGCCCGGCGGCAAGGTCTGGAAATTTGCCGGCAAGGCCACCGTGGATGGCGAGCTTGCCGCCGAAGCCGAATTCACGGCGATGATGGACCTGCCGAAGGATGCCGCATGAGCGGCGTTGATCCCAGCGCGCAGGTCCACCCGAGCGCGGTGATCGAAGACGGTGCCACGATCGGGCCCGACTGCAAGATCGGGCCGCTCTGCGTGATCGGCCCCGAGGTCACGCTCGGCCGCGCGGTCGAGGTCAAGAGCCATGCGGTTCTCACCGGCTGGACAGAGATCGGCGACGAGACGATCATCTTTCCCTTCGCCACGATTGGCGAGATCCCGCAGGACCTGAAATTCTCGGGCGAACGCTCGCGCCTCGTGGTGGGCAAACGCAACCGGATCCGCGAGCATGTCACGATGAACACCGGCACCGAGGGTGGCGGTGGCGTCACCCGTATCGGCGATGACGGGCTCTTCATGGCGGGCTGCCACGTGGCCCATGACGCGATCATCGGGGATCGGGTGATCCTTGTGAACAATTCGGCGGTGGCCGGTCATTGCGATATTGGCGATGACGTGATTGTCGGCGGGCTGTCGGGCATCCACCAGTGGGTCCGCATCGGGCGCGGCGCGATCATTGGCGCGGTCTCGATGGTGACCAATGACGTGATGCCTTACGGCCTCGTGCAGGGCCCGCGCGGCGAGCTTGACGGGCTCAACCTCGTGGGGCTCAAGCGGCGCGGTGTGGCGCGCAAGGACATCACCGCCCTGCGGGCCGCGTTCCAGATGCTGGCGCAGGGCGAGGGTGCCTTCATGGACCGGGCCGCACGGCTCGGCGACGAAACCGAGAGCGATTATGTCCGCGAAATCGTCGCCTTTATCCTGGCCGATAGCGACCGCTCCTTCCTGACGCCGCGCTGATGCTGGCGCTGGTGGCCGGACGCGGGGGCTTGCCGCTGGCGCTGGCCTCGGCGCTGCAGCGGGCAGGGCGCCCGTTCCGGGTCTATGCGCTGGAAGGCTTCGCCCCGGACCTGCCCGACGTCACGCTGTTCCGGGTTGAGGCTCTGGGCCGTCTTTTGCGCGACATGCGCAAGGCCGGGATCTCCGAGGTCTGCTTTGCCGGTGCCATGCAACGCCCGCCGGTGGATATGGCGAAACTGCATCCTCTCAGCCTGTCGCTGGTGCCGCGCCTGATGAAGGTGATCGGCAAGGGCGATGACCGGCTTCTGCGCGAGGTGATCGCGATCTTCGAGGAGGCGGGCCTGCAGGTGCGCGGCGCCCATGAAGTCTCTCCTGATCTCCTGGCCACGGGAGCCGTGGGACGCCAGCCGACCGAGGCAGAGCGGACCGATGCCGCGCGCGGCGCCGAAATCCTTTCGGCGCTCGGCCCGCTGGATCTGGGTCAGGGCTGCGTGGTGGCGGGCGGGCTCTGTCTCGGGGTGGAGACCCTGCAGGGCACCGATGCCATGCTGGGCTTTGTGGCCGAAACACGGGGAGGCCTGGCCAAGACAGCGGGCGTGTTCGTCAAGCGCGCCAAGCCGGGACAGGATCTGCGAATCGACATGCCGACGATCGGGCCGGACACGGTGACGGCCGCCGCGCGCGCCGGGCTGAGCGGGATTGCGGTGCAGGAAGGTGCCGTACTGGTTCTGGACCGCGATACCCTGTCTCGCCGGGCCGAAGAGGCCGGGATTGCCATCTGGGCGCAGCCATGAGCCTCCATGTGTTTCTGATCGCCGGGGAACCCTCGGGCGACAAGCTTGGCGCGGCACTGATGGCCGGGCTCAAGAGCCTCGTGCCCGAGATCCGCTTCACCGGGGTCGGCGGGCCGCTCATGCAGGCCGAAGGGCTCAGCAGCCTCTTTCCCATGGACGAGCTCAGCGTCATGGGCATCGCCGAGGTTCTGCCGAAATACCGCGCCCTCAAACGGCGCATTGCCGAGACGGCGCAGGCGGTGCTGGACGAGACGCCGGATGTGCTCGTCACCATCGACAGCCCGGATTTCTGTCTGCGCGTGGCCAAGATCGTCAAGGCCGCGCGGGCGCAGAAAATCGTGCATTACGTGGCCCCCTCGGTCTGGGCCTGGCGGCCCGGGCGCGCGGACAAGATGGCCAAGGTGGTGGATGAGGTGCTTTGCCTGCTGCCCTTTGAGCCGCCCTATATGACCCGCGCGGGCATGCAGGCGCATTTCGTGGGCCACCCGGTCGTGGCCGAGCCCGAGGCCAGCGCCGAAGCGGCAGTCGCCTTTCGTGCCGCCCATGGGGTGGCGGCGGAGGCACCGCTGATTCTGGCTCTGCCGGGCTCGCGCCGGGGCGAGGTCGGGCGCCTGGCCGAGCGGTTCGGGGCCGCCTTGCGCCCCGTGCTGGAGGCGCATCCCAAAGCGCGGGTCGTTGTGGTTCCGGCAACCCCTGTGCGCGACATGGTCGCCGAGGCAATGCGCGACTGGCCGGGGGATCCGATCCTGACCAGCGGCTCGGATCCTGACGAGAAGCGCGCCGTCTTTGCGGCCGCCGATCTGGCGCTGGCGGCATCCGGCACCGTCTCGCTGGAGCTTGCGGCGGCGGGCACACCGATGGTGATCGCCTATGACATGAACTGGCTGTCGCGGCTTCTGATCGGGCGGCTGCTGCGAATCGATACGGTGACGCTGGTCAATCTGGTCAGCGAGACGCGCACGATTCCCGAATGCCTTGGCAAGGACTGCACGCCCGAGGCGATTGCCAAGGCCCTCTCATCGCTTCTCGACGACACAGAGGCTCGCGAGGCGCAGATCGCGGCCATGACCGAGACGATGACGCGGCTCGGACGGGGTGGGGAGGCTCCGGGTCTGCGCGCGGCGCGCGCCGTGTTGCAGGCGGTCGGGCGCTAGGCTTCAGGCCCCGCGCCAGATCCAGCCGCCGCCCAGCACCCGCGTTCCGTCCGGGTCATAGAACACGCAGGCCTGTCCGGGCGAAACGCCTTCCTCGGGCGTGAGCAATTCCACCGTCGCCTCGGTGTCCGAGATCGGGCGCAGGATCGCCTCCCGCGGCGGGCGGGTGGAGCGGACCTTCACCGCCAGCGGCCATTCCGTGCGGCTGGTCAGGGGCGCATCGCCCAGCCAGTTGATCTCGCGCAGCGGCACGGTCCGCGTGCTCAGCGCCTCTTTCGGGCCGACCACCACGCGCCGGGCATCGGGATCGAGTTTCACCACGTAGAGCGGGGTCTCCAGCCCGCCGATGCCCAAGCCCCGTCGCTGCCCGATCGTGTAGTGAATGACCCCGCGATGCTGGCCGAGGACAGTGCCCTCCATATCCACGATCTCGCCGGGCTCACCCGCGCCCGGACGCAGTTTCTCGATCACGGCCGCATAGTTGCCATTGGGCACGAAACAGATGTCCTGACTGTCCGGTTTGTCCGCCACGCTCAGCCCGTGCTTGGCCGCCAGCGCGCGCGTGTCCGCCTTGGAAGCCAGATGCCCCAACGGGAAGCGCAGGTAATCAAGCTGCTCCTGCGTGGTGGAGAAGAGGAAGTAGGACTGGTCCCGATTGGCATCCGCCGCACTGTGCAGCTCGGCCTTCCGAGGGCCCATTTTCCGTTGAATATAGTGCCCCGTGGCCATGCAATCGGCATCGAGATCCTTCGCCGTCTCCAGCAGATCGCGGAACTTCACCCGTTCGTTGCAGCGAATGCAGGGCACCGGTGTCGCCCCCGCGAGGTAGCTGTCGGCGAACTCGTCGATCACGGCCTCCCGAAAGGTATTCTCGTAGTCGAGCACGTAATGGGGAAAGCCCATTTCCTCGGCCACCCGGCGCGCATCATGAATGTCACGCCCGGCGCAGCACGCGCCCTTCTTGGCCAGCGCGGCCCCATGATCATAGAGCTGCAAGGTGACGCCCACCACATCATAGCCCTCGCGCGCGAGCTCGGCCGCCACGACGGAACTGTCGACGCCGCCCGACATCGCCACCACCACCCGCGTATCGGCGGGGGATTTGGCAAATCCGAGCGAGTTGAGGCCGGTCGCGGTATCGACCGTGGCAGAGACAGGGGAGGCTGTCATTTGGGATCTCCTGAGGAATGCTCGGAATATAGTTAAATGCTGAATACTCTCAAGAGCCCGCTTCACCCTCGCTTAACGCTGCTGGCCGAAATTGATCTCGTCTGAGGGACAAGAGGGATTTTGGTACGATGTATATGAGAAAAGACAAGGGGCCCGCCTCCGTGACCCTGCCGGATGGCAGCATCATGACGCGGTCCGATCTGCCCGATCGCGAGACGCGGCGCTGGGTGGCGAGCCGAAAGGCGGCGGTGGTCAAGGGTGTGATGTCCGGACTGATCACGCAGGAAGAAGCCTGTAAGTTGTACGGGTTGTCCGAAGAAGAGTTCGGATCCTGGATATCTGCGATCGAAAGCTTCGGTTTAAAAGGGCTCAAGGCGACAAAGTTACAAGAGTATAGACAACCTTAGGTTGTTTTGCTTAAGTTCTCTTTATCGGTAACTCGCAGTTAACCATTTACCCCCACAGTGGTCGTTAACCAATGCGAGCCGAAGCGGAGAGAATGGCAAATGCGCATCCTAATCATCGAAGACGACCCGACCACGGCAAAAAGTATCGAATTGATGCTGACCCATGCCAATCTGAACGTGTACTGCACGGCGATGGGCGAAGAAGGCATCGATCTGGCCAAGCTGTATGACTATGATCTCATCCTGCTTGATCTCGGTTTGCCGGACATGACCGGGCATGAGGTGCTGCGTCAGATCCGCCTCGCGCGGATCGAAACGCCCATCCTGATCCTGTCGGGGGCGGACGACACGGAAAGCAAGATCAAGGGCTTCGGCTTCGGGGCGGATGACTATCTGACCAAGCCGTTCCACCGCGAAGAGCTTGTCGCACGGATCCATGCGATCATCCGCCGCTCCAAGGGCCATTCCCAGTCGATCATCAAGACCGGCGATATCCTCGTCAATCTGGACGCCAAGACGGTCGAGGTCGACGGCATGCAGGTTCACCTGACGGGCAAGGAATACCAGATCCTGGAGCTTCTCTCGCTCCGCAAGGGCACCACGCTCACCAAGGAGATGTTCCTCAACCATCTTTATGGCGGCATGGACGAGCCCGAACTGAAAATCATCGACGTCTTCATCTGCAAGCTGCGCAAGAAGCTCAGCCAGGCGACAGGCGGCGAAAACCATATTGAGACCGTCTGGGGTCGCGGCTACGTGCTGCGCGATCCGGATCCGGTCGAGGCACCGACACCGCAACTGGCCACTGGCTGAAGTCCATCACTCCGCGACGTCGTGTTCAGGACCGCGCCCCCGGCAATCGGGGCGCGGTCTTTTTTGTTCGGGGGCCGCTTTGGCGCAAACCGATCTGGACCTCGGACGTCGCCCTGCTATTCCTTTTGACCGAGTGAGCGGACAAGAGGGGGAAGGGATGGCGCAAGCGTCACCTCAGGTTGCGGATCTGAGCGCGGAGGAAGCCCGCGCGGAACTGGCCCGTCTGGCGGAGCTGCTCGCAACGGCGAACACCGCCTATCATCAGGACGATGCGCCAGAGATCTCCGACGCGGAATACGATGCGCTCAAGCGGCGCAATGCCGAGATCGAGACCCGCTTTCCCGCGCTCAAACGCGCCGACAGCCCCAGTGATCAGATCGGTGCCCCAGCATCCGAGACCTTCTCCAAGATCCAGCATGCGGTGCGGATGCTCTCGCTCTCGAACGGGTTTTCCGATGCGGCTATCACCGAGTTCGACCAGCGCGTCCGCCGGTTTCTAGACCTTCCGGAGGACGCGCCGCTCGCCTATACCGCCGAGCCCAAGATCGACGGGCTGTCGCTGTCGCTGCGCTATGAGCACGGCGTGCTTATCCAGGCCGCGACGCGAGGAGATGGCAGTATCGGCGAGAATGTGACCGCGAATGCCCGCACGATTGCGGATATTCCTGAACGGATCGAGGGCGCGCCGGAGATCCTCGAAGTGCGCGGCGAGGTCTATATGAGCCACGCGGATTTCAAAGACCTGAACACCCGTCAGTCCGAGGCAGGCGCCAAGCCCTTCGCCAATCCGCGCAACGCCGCCGCCGGCTCCCTGCGGCAGCTGGACGCCGAGATCACGCGCGCCCGCCCGCTGCGCTTTTTCGCCTATGCCTGGGGGGACATCTCGGCGCCGTTTTCCGAAACCCAGAGCGGGGCGATTGCCCGTTTCGCCGAAATGGGGTTCAGCACGAATCCCCTGACGAAGCGTTGCCTCGGTCCCGCCGAGATGCTCGCCCATTATGCCGAGATCGAAGCGCGCCGAGCCACGCTGGGCTATGACATCGACGGCGTGGTCTACAAGGTCGACGATCTCGCGCTGCAGGGGCGGCTTGGCTTTCGCTCGACCACGCCGCGATGGGCGATCGCGCATAAATTCCCCGCCGAGCTCGCCTGGACGCGGCTCGACGGCATCGACATTCAGGTCGGGCGTACCGGTGCGCTGAGCCCGGTTGCGCGCCTCACCCCGGTGACGGTTGGCGGGGTCGTCGTCTCGAACGCGACCCTGCATAACGAGGACTACATCGCCGGGCGCGACAATACCGGTGCAGAGATCCGGGGCGGCGTCGACATCCGCGTGGGTGACTGGGTTCAGGTCTATCGCGCCGGAGACGTGATCCCCAAGATCAAGGATGTCGACCTGAAACGCCGGCCGCCGGAGGCAGCGCCCTTCGTCTTTCCGACGACCTGTCCCGATTGCGGCTCCGAGGCTCCACGCGAACCCGGGGACGCCGTGCGACGTTGCAGCGGGGGCCTCATCTGTCCGGCCCAGGCGGTGGAAAAGCTCAAGCATTTCGTGTCCCGCGGGGCGCTTGATATCGACGGGCTGGGCGCGAAACAGGTGGAGCAGTTCTACCTCGATGGCTGGATCCGCGAACCGGCGGATATCTTTACCTTGCGGACCCGGTTTGGCGACGGGTTGCAACAGCTCAGGAACCGCGAAGGCTGGGGCGCGAAGAGCGCCGAGAACCTGTTCAACGCCATCGATGTGGCGCGCAACGCGCCGCTTGCCAAGCTGCTCTTCGGTCTCGGGATCCGCCATATCGGCGAAAGCGCGTCCAGCCTTCTGGCCAATCACTACGGCACGATCGAAGCGCTCTTGGCCGCGGTCGAGGCCGCGCAGGACGAGGGCAGCGAGGCGTGGGAGGATCTTCTGAATATCGACGGGGTGGGGGAGGTCATGGCGCGGGCCCTCGTCACGACCCTGACGCAGGAAGCCGAGCGCGCCTCGATCGACCGGCTGCTGGCAGAGGTCTCTCCGGCCCCGGCAGCGCCACCGGATGTGCAGGACTCTGCGGTGGCGGGAAAAACACTCGTTTTCACCGGCTCGCTCGAGACCATGTCGCGCGCCGAAGCCAAGGTGACAGCCGAGGCGCTCGGGGCCAAAGTGGCCGGGTCGGTGTCGAAAAAGACCGACCTGCTGATTGCCGGACCGGGGGCCGGGTCCAAGGCGACCAAGGCGGCTGATCTGGGCATCGAGGTGATCGATGAAGAGGCGTGGCGCGTTCTGGCGGGGCTCGAGTGAGCAGCAGGCCCGACGCGCTCTTCCCGCTCTTTGCCGAGCTGGAAACCCTGCCCGGAGTGGGCAAGAAGACCGCGCAAAGCTTTGCGCAGATGGACGTGGCCCGGCCTCGGGATCTGGTCTTCACCTTGCCCCATACGGGGATCGAGCGGCGTCCGGTCGACACCGTGCAAGAGGGCCCGTTTCCCAGTGTGATGACCGTGCCGGTGACCGTGCTGCGGCACCTGCCGCCGACCGGGCGCGGGCGCCCCTATCGGGTGGAGGTGCAGGATGCGGCCACCACAATCACGCTGGTCTATTTCCACGCGCGCGGTGCGTTTCTGCAATCGCTCTTGCCCGTGGGCGAGCGCCGGATCATCTCGGGGCGGGTCGAGCTCTATGATGGGCAGGCGCAGATGCCTCATCCCGATCATGTCCTGACGGAGGCAGAGGCCGAGTCCCTGGGCGGGTTCGAGCCGGTCTATCCCCTGACCGCCGGGATCACGCAGAAGACCATGCAAAAGGCCGTGGCGGGTGCGCTGGACCGGATGCCTGAAGTCGTGGAATGGGCCGATCCCGCGCTGGTGGCGCAAGAGGGCTGGCCGGATTTTGGCACGGCCCTGGCCACGGCGCATGCGCCCGAAAGCCTGCGTGACCTGACCGCCGAGACCCCAGCACGGCGGCGGTTGGCCTATGATGAATTGCTGGCGCATCAGACCACGCTGGCCCTGGCCCGGGCCCATCGGCGGCGCAAACCCGGACGCGTTCTGACCGGCACGGGGCGTCGGGTGCGCCCGGTTCTCGACGCTTTGCCCTATACGCCCACGGGCGCGCAGCAGCGGGTCATTGCCGAGATCACCGAGGATCTCGCCGGGCCGCACCGGATGAACCGGCTCCTGCAGGGGGATGTGGGCGCGGGCAAGACGCTCGTGGCGCTGGTTGCGATGCTCCTGGCGGTCGAGGTGGGTGCACAGGCGGTCATGATGGCCCCGACAGAGATCCTTGCGCGGCAACATCTGAGCGCCTTGCGCCCGCTGGCCGAGGCGGCAGGCGTGGTGGTCGATGTGCTGACCGGGCGCGACAAGGGCAAGGACCGTGCGGCCAAGCTCGCCGCGCTTGAGGCGGGGGATATCCATATTCTGGTCGGCACCCATGCGGTGTTTCAGGACGATGTCGCCTTCCACGATCTGGGCCTTGCGGTGATCGACGAACAACATCGGTTCGGGGTGCGCGAGCGGATGCGGCTCGGGGCCAAGGGGGCAGCGGTGAACGTGCTGGTCATGACCGCGACGCCGATCCCGCGATCCCTGGCGCTGGTCACTTACGGCGATATGGATGTCTCGATCCTGGACGAAAAGCCGCCCGGGCGCACCCCGGTGAAGACCGCACTCGCCTCCGCCGCGCGGCTGGATGAGCTTGTGGATCATCTGGGTCGCGCCATGTCCGATGGACGCCAGGCTTATTGGGTCTGCCCGCTGGTGGAAGAGAGCGAGACCCTGTCGCTCACGGCGGCGGAGGAACGGTTCAAGCTCCTGCGGGCCCGGTTCGGCGAGGATCAGGTCGGGCTGGTCCATGGTCAGATGCCAATTGCCGAGAAAGACGAGGCCATGGCGCGGTTCGTGGCGGGCGAGACGCGGCTTCTGGTGGCAACGACGGTGATCGAGGTGGGCGTGGACGTGCCCAATGCGTCGATCATGGTCATCGAGGGGGCCGAGCATTTCGGCCTTGCCCAACTTCACCAGCTGCGGGGCCGGGTCGGGCGGGGCAGCGAAGCCTCCACCTGTCTGTTGCTCTATGCGCCGCCTTTGGGCGAGACGGCGGAACGACGGCTGAAGCTGATGCGCGAAACCGAGGACGGATTCCGGATCTCCGAAGCCGATCTTGAGATGCGCGGGGCAGGGGATCTGATCGGCACGGCGCAATCCGGTCTGCCGCGTTTTCGCATCGCGGACCCGGAACGACAGGCGGGTCTGATGGCCATGGCCCAGAGCGATGCGCGCGCGTTTCTGGCATCCGATCCCAAGCTGGAGACCCCTCGGGGCGAGGCGCTGCGGATGCTTCTCTGGCTGACGGGACAGGACGAAGCGATCCGTTTAATTTCCGTGGGTTAGGTCCTGCGAACGCGTTTTGTTCTTCGATGTTCTTAAAAAGTTCTTTACTTTGTTCGCTGGAAGTGAGAACAAAAGGTCAACAACAGAACTTCAGGAGGCTCAGATGCTCGCAGAGATTAAGACAATCATCACCCGCGCACCGGTGTCTCTGGCTCAGGATGCAACTGGGGCCCTCGCGATTACGGTCGTGTTTGCCACCCTGTTGCACGTGCCCGTTCTGTTCTGATCTGCCTGCGGTCCGCCGTGTTTGGTTTTCCGGTGTTCGGGCCCCCACCCGACACCTCGTTCCCGCGCCGCCTGCCTGCGCTGCGGGATCCGAGATTGCCTGTCTCGCACCAACACCATTGATCCGCTGCCTGGCCGCCGCCTCTGCCCAGAGTGCGGCGGCTTTTTTCTTAGAGCCGGTAGATCTCGGCGAATTTCGCATCGAGATAGTCGAGAAGCGGCGCCTCGCTGGGCGCATGTCCGCAGGCCGCCTCGATGGTTTCGGCCGGCATCCGCAGCGCGCCATGCTGCTGCAGGGCGCTGCGCAACCACGCGGTGCAGGCGGTCGCGTCACCCTTGGCGAGGCCGTTCTCCCACGCGGGCAGGTCGCGCTTCATCGCCTCGAACAGGCAACCCGCATAGAGGTTGCCCAGCGTGTAGGTCGGGAAATAGCCAAACAGCCCGACGGACCAGTGCACATCCTGCAACACGCCATTCGACGGCTTGTCCACGGCCACGCCGAAATCCGCCGCAAAGCGCGTGTTCCACGCCTCTTCGAGATCGGCGACATCGAGCCGGCCCGCGATCAGGTCCCGCTCCAGATCGAAGCGCAGCATGACATGGAGGTTATACTGCACCTCGTCGGCTTCGGTGCGGATATAGCCAGGCGAGAGACGGTTGACCGCGCCATAGAAGGCGTCCGGATCGCTGATCCCGAGGTCGCCGAACTGCGCGGTCATCTGATCAAAGAGCCAGCCGGTGAAGGCACGTCCACGGCCGAGCTGGTTCTCGTAGATCCGGCTCTGGCTTTCATGGACACCCATGGAGGCACCGCGCCCGATCGGGGTCAGCAGATGGGCCGGATCGACCCCTTGCTCATAGGTGGCGTGACCGACCTCGTGAATGGTCGAGTAAAAGCAGTTGAACGGGTCGGTCTCGGCGACCCGCGTGGTGATCCGCACATCGCGCCCGGAGCCCGAGCTGAAGGGATGCACCGCCAGATCGATGCGCCCGATCTCCAGATCATAGCCAAAGGCCAGCGCGAGGGTTTGCGACAGGGCGAGCTGGCCGTCCTCGGCAAAGCGGCCTTCGAGCGGGGCAGGGGCATGGGACGCCCCCAGAACCCGGTCGCGCAGCGAGACCAGACGGGGGCGCATCCGGTCAAACAGCGCGGCAATCCCTGCCTCGGTCGCGCCGGGCTCGTAATCCTCAAGCAGCGCGTCATAGAGTGCGCCATCTGTAGCCAGCGCCGATGCCTCCTCGCGGCGCAGGTCGACAACCTCGCGCAGCACCGGCAGGAAGGCGGCCACGTCATCGGCGGCCCGCGCGGCGGCCCATTTTCCCTGGGCCAGCGAGGTCACGCGCGCCAGTTCCGCCGCGAGCCGAGCAGGCACCTTGGTATTGCGCGCATAGCTGCGAGAGATCTCGCGCAGGTTCGCGGCCTCCACCTCCGTCGCGGGGGTCGCCGCTGCCAGCCAATCCCCAATCCGCGGATCCGTGCGGCGGGCATGGAGCACAGCCTCCATCGCGGCCATCTCGGCGCTGCGCTGCTCGGCGGCTCCGCGCGGCATCACCGTCTCCTGATCCCAGCCGAGACGACCCGCGACCTCGCCCAGGGCTTCGGTGTCGCGCTGAAAGGCCATCAGCTCGGTCAAGGCGGTCATGCGGCGGTCCCCCGGATGGATGTGGCGATGGGATAACGGGCCCGGAACCGGGCGCGCAGGATCAGGCAGATCGTGACGACCGCGCCCAGCTGATGCGCGATGGCCCAGGTCCAGGGCGCAGCGTTCAGCACCGTGACGATGCCGAGGGTCATCTGACCAAAGAGGATCACCGCCACCCAGTCAAAGGCGCTGCGCGTGGTCGGATGGGCGCTGCGCCGCGACCGCCACCAGACAAAGAGCCCGACCAGCAGCAGCAGATAGCCGACCATCCGGTGATTGAACTGCACAAGGCCCGGGCTTTCGAAGAAATTCCGCCAGCCGGGCGTGAACTCCCACATGTCGATGGGCAGGAACGCCCCGGCCATGAGCGGCCAGTCCGTGTAGCTGCGCCCGGCATCGATGCCGGCCACGAGCGCCCCAAGCAGGATCTGGATCGCTGCGAGGCCGAGCACCCAGCTCGCGCCCGTCACCAGCCCGGGCTCGCCGGAGCGGCGCGCCTGCAACAGGTCACGCTCGGGCCGTCCAAGCGCCATGACATACCAGGCAATCAGCCCGAGGATCAGGAAGGCGAGGCCCAGATGGGTCGCCAAGCGGTAGGAGGCCACGTCGAGCATGGTGCCGGTCAGCCCGCTGGAGACCATCCACCAGCCGATCGCGCCTTGCAGCCCGCCCAGTACCCCGAGGCCAAGGAGCCGCCCGGTCCAGCCCGGCGGGATCTGACGGAAGACGAGGAACCCGACGAAACCAAGCGCCCAGACGAGGCCGATCACCCGGCCAAGTTGTCTGTGCCCCCATTCCCACCAATAGATGAACTGAAACTCCGCGAGGGACATGCCCTTGTTCTGCAACTGGTATTCCGGGATCGCGCGGTAGCGGTCGAACTCGCGCGCCCAGTCCTCGGCGCTTAGGGGCGGGATCGCGCCGGTCAGGGGCGCCCATTCGGTGATCGACAGCCCGCTATCGGTCAGTCGGGTCAGCCCGCCCACGGCGATCATGATGACCACCAGCGCAAAGAGCAGCATCAGCCAGACCCGCACCGCACCGCGCGCACCGGTTCGGGCCGCGCGGTCGATCACCCCGGGCGAGACCGGGGCCGGGCCCGCCGGCGCATCCGTACCGACCTCTTCGAAGATGCTGCGTTTCTTGCTCATGCGTCGCCTTTCTGGTCCTTGCTGCGGAGAGTATGCGCGGGGTTTGCGGGCTTCAAGATGACCCGCCCGACCTGTCCTTCCAGCGCGCGAGTTGCCGCAGCATGCCGTGGAAGGTCTGCACATCCACCAGCGTCAGCGGCAGGCGCGACAGCATGTTGCGCAGGTTCAGTTTCATATGGGCGGCCTTGTGGGGCGGAAAGAAGAATCCCGCCTCCTCCAGCCGTTCTTCGAAGTGATCGCCGAGCTTTTCGACCTCCTGACCGCTGGCAAAGCGCGTCCCGGCGAATTCCAGCACTTCGGGGGGCGTCTCGGTCACCTGACGTTCCCATTCATAGGCCGTCAGAAGCACGCATTGGGCGAGGTTGAGCGAGGGGAAGGCCGGGTTCACGGGCACCGAGACAATGGCATTGGCCAAGGCGATATCGTCATTCTCAAGCCCGGCGCGTTCCGGCCCGAACAGGACCGCGACGCGCTGGCCCTCGGCGATCAGGGCGCGGGCCTGGGTCATCGCGTGTTCCGGCGTGACCACCGGCTTGGTCAGATCCCGCGACCGCGCCGTGGTGGCAAAGACGTAATCCGCATCGCGCAGGGCCGCCGCCGTGCTGTCATACAGCCCGGCCTGATCCAGCAGCCGACCCGCGCCGCTCGCCATGGCCACGGCCTTTTCGCTGGGCCAGCCATCCCTTGGGGCCACAACGCGCATCCGGTCGAGGCCGAAATTCCACATGGCGCGCGCGGCACCCCCGATATTCTCGCCCATTTGCGGGCGGACAAGGACAAAGGCGGGTTGGCTGGGTGCGTCGGTCATGGCCCGGGTGATAGGGGGGCTGGCGACGGGGGGCAAGTCCCGAGGGGTATTGGTCATTTCCCGCGAGGGGGGCTATACGGGGGCGACAAGAACAGGAGCCTGTCATGGCCGACGCACCCGAGCAGCCGCAGCTTTACCTCATCACCCCGCCAGAGATCGAACTGTCCAGCTTTCCCGGCCAGTTGGCGGGCCTTCTGGACGGGGCCGAGATCGCCTGTGTGCGGCTCAGCCTGTCCACCCGGGACGAGGATCGGATCGCGCGCGCGGCAGATGCCTGTCGCGAGGTGGCCCATGCGCGGGACGTGCCGCTGGTGATCGACAGCCACTTCCTGATGGTGGAACGTCTGGGGCTGGATGGGGTGCATCTGGGCGATGGCGCGCGCTCGGTGCGCAAGGTCCGCAAAGAGATCGGCGCCGAAGCGGTGGTGGGGGCCTGGTGCGGGGCGTCTCAGCATGACGGGATGAGCGCGGGCGAGGCCGGGGCAGACTATATCGCCTTTGGCCCCGTGGCCGCAGGCCTGACCGGTGCGGGCGAGGTGGCAGAGGCGGATCTTTTTGCCTGGTGGTCGCAGATGATCGAGCTGCCCGTGGTGGCAGAGGGGGGGCTGACCCCGGAAGTTGTCGCCGCTCTGGCCCCGGTCACGGATTTCTTTGCGATCGGCGAAGAGATCTGGGGCGCAGACGATCCGCTCGCCGCGCTCAAGACCCTGACCGCGGCGCTCTGAGCGCCGGGGCCACGGATCACGGGGCGCTGGGGTCCGGTCTCACTCCATAGGCGCCATTTTCTCGACTTCGACCCCATCCTCCACGGCCGTGTAGAAGCAGCTGCGCCGGTTGGTGTGGCAGGCGGCTCCAACCTGATCGACCATCACCAACAGGCAGTCGCGATCACAATCGACGCGGAAATCGCGCAGGGTTTGCACATGGCCCGAGGTCTCGCCCTTGATCCAGAAGGATTGCCGCGAGCGCGACCAATAGGTCACCCGGCCGGTCTCCAGCGTCCTGGCCACGGCCTCGGCATTCATCCAGGCCATCATCAGAACCTCGCCGCTGGTGGCGTCCTGCGCGATGGCGGGTATCAGACCTTTGTCGTTATAGCGCAGGGTTGCGGGATCGAATTTCATATGCTCCTCCTTAACAGAGCCGATTTGCGGTCTATCTACGACAGGACCCGGAGGAAACACCATGTCTGACACGGACCTGATCAAACTCTATTCCCAGCGCATTCTGGGTCTGGCGGCATCCATTCCCCATACGGAACGGCTGAGCGCGCCTGATGCCTCGGCCAAGAAGCGCTCGCCGCTGTGCGGATCGACCGTGACCGTGGATGTGAAGGTCGCCGAGGGGCGCGTGGCTGCCTTTGGCCAAGATGTGAAGGCCTGTGCCCTGGGACAGGCCGCGGCCTCGGTTCTGGGCGCAGCCGTGATCGGGCGGAGCCTGCCGGAACTGGAAGCGGCGCGCGACGCGCTCAAGGCGATGCTGAAGGAAGATGGCCCCGTGCCGCCTGCGCCCTTTGACGGATTCGAGGTTCTGATCCCGGCCAAGGATTACAAGAACCGCCATGCCTCGATCCTGTTATCGCTGGATGCGACGGTCGCGGCCATGCGGGAAGCCGAGAGCGCCCATTGCGCCTGAGGGATTGGAGGGCCAGCCCTCCAAACCTCCCGGGATATTTCCGGACTTAAGTTCCGGACTTAAGTTGGGGCGCGCGCCTATTTTTCGGGGATGAGGCCGCGCGGGCTGAAGCGCAGAACCAGAAGCAGCACGATCCCCATGGTCAGCAGGCGCATATGGGCGGCACTGTCCAGCAGGTGATCCTTGAGCGCGGAGCCATCCGCCATCCCTGCGGTGAGCCAGAGCATGAGTTGCTGGCCCATGGGCTCCACCTGGATCCAGAGGAACCAGATCAGGAACCCGCCGAGGATCGCGCCCCAGTTGTTGCCGGACCCGCCGACGATCACCATCACCCAGATCAGGAAGGTAAAGCGCAGCGGCTGGTAGGAGGAGGGGATGAGCTGGCTTTCCATGGTGACCAGCATGGCGCCCGCGATCCCGCAAATGGCCGAGCCCATGACGAAGATCTGCAGGTGACGGCGTTTGACGTCCTTGCCCATGGCCTCGGCGGCGGTCTCGTTGTCGCGGATCGCGCGCATCATCCGGCCCCAGGGGGATTTCAGGGCGGCTTCGAGCAGAAAGAGCAGGATCAGGAGCACGCATGCGAAGAGCCCCGCATAGGCGAGTTTCACCGCGACCGAGGAGGCGACCACCGGGTCAAAACCCCAGTCGGTCATCCGCGCGACAAAATCCGGGTCGTTCTGCAGGTCGATCTCGTAGGGCACCGGGCGCGGGATCGAGACCACGTTCTTGACGCCGCGGCTGAGCCAATCCTCGTTCTTCATGACGGCGATCACGATCTCGGCGATGCCCAACGTGGCGATGGCCAAGTAATCCGACCGCAGGCCCAAGGCGGTCTTGCCCACGACCCAGGCCGCGCCCGCCGCCAGCGCCCCGCCAATCGGCCAGGCCAGCAGCACCGGCAGGCCGAGCCCGCCGAGATAGCCGGTCCCGGCGGGGTTCACGGCCTCCACCGCGGCGACGGCCGGGTCAAAAAGCGCGCGGAACGAGAAAAAGCCGCCCATCAGGATCGCGAACATGGCGAGGGTGCGCGTCCGTCCCGCGGCCATGCGTTGATAGGTCAGGATGGCCGCCGCCAGCACGATCAGCGCCCAGGCCAGGGCCAGGATCAGGCGCAGACCTCCGGCGGACCAGGCTTCTCCCACCGGGGGCATGGAGACGAGGACGACGGCGAGCCCGCCGAGCGCCGCAAACCCCATGATCCCCACATTGAAGAGCCCCGCGTAGCCCCATTGCATGTTCACACCCAGCGCCATCACCGCCGAGATCAGCCCGTAATTCAGGATGGTGAGGGCCACGTTCCAGCTTTGCAGCACCCCGGTCCCAACGATCAGCAGGGCGACAAGGCCAAAGAGCCCCAGATTGCGCAGATTGATCGTCATACGGATTTCCCCTTGAAGAGCCCCGTGGGCCGGAAGAGCAGCACGATGATGAGAATGGCGAAGCTGACGGCGAATTTGTAATCCGTGCTCAGGAGTTGGACGAGCCCGTCTGGCTCCAGAGCCTCCGGGAGGAGGTAGCCCAGCACCTTCTTGAAGGCGTAGGTGATGGTCACCTCCGAGAAGGCGATCACGAAGCCCCCCGCGATGGCGCCCAGCGGATTGCCCAGCCCTCCGACGATGGCGGCGGCGAAGATCGGCAGCAGAAGCTGGAAATACGTGAACGGTTTGAAGGACTTGTCGAGCCCGTAAAGAACCCCGGCCACGGTCGCCAGCGCCGCCACGATCAGCCATGTCACCATGACCACCCGTTCGGGATTGATGCCCGAGAGCAGCGCGAGGTCCTCGTTATCCGAGAAGGCGCGCATGGATTTGCCCGTCCGTGTCCGGTTCAGGAACCAGAAGAGGAGGGCTACCACGAGCACCGCGGTGACCACCGTCAGGCCCTGGGTCGTCTTGATCGCAAGCCCCTCGCGCAGCCCGGTCATCTCGCGAAAGTCGCGGGCCGAGATGATGAACCGCGCGCCATCGCTGAAACGCTGGTCATCCGGGCCGATGATGAACCGCACGAGGGCATTCATGATGAACATCACGCCCAGCGAGGCGATGACGAAGATCACCGGCACGGCCTTCTGCTGCCGGTAGAACCGGTAGACCAGCCGGTCCGTGCCCACCAGCAGAAGCCCCGTGACCGCGATCCCGAAGGGCAGGGCGAGCAATGCCGTGGGCAGGGGGCCAAGACTGATCCCCATGGACTGGAACGCCCAGGTGAAGAGGATCGTCACCATCGCGCCGAAGGCCATGGTGTCGCCATGGGCGAAGTTCGAAAACCGCAGGATCCCGTAGATCAGGGTCACCCCGAGCGCGCCAAGCGCGAGCTGGCTGCCATAGGCCGTGGCCGGCACCACGACGAAGTTCAGAAAGGCAACGAGCGCGTTGAGAAAATCCATCACTCCGCCTCGCATGTGCCGAGATAGTTCACCATCAACGGCCCGTCATCGAGATGCACCGCAAGCCGTGCCTCGGCCCCGTTCAGGGTGAGCATGTAGCCCGCGGTTCCGGCATCGAAGAAGAACTGCCGACGCTCCGGCCCGCCGCGCAGGGCGTATCCCGGGAAGCTGCCGCTATCGGTTTCAGCCACGAGCCGGGACGTCACTGTCGCCTGGGTTTCGGGCAGGCTGAGCCGCATCTCGAACCCGGAGGGCGCGCAGGCCTCATTTTCAAAGCACTCGGTTTCAAACCGGCACAGGGTATTGGCGGTGGCAGGCGTGGCGACGACCAGCGTCAAAAGGAGCAGCATGCGCATGATCACCCTCCCAGAAACGATTTACGGACATCCGGGTCGGCCAGCAGGGCCTGCCCGGTATCGGTGTAACGGTTGCGCCCCTGTACCAGGACATAGCCCTTATCGGCGATCTCCAGCGCCTGACGGGCGTTCTGCTCCACCATCAGGATCGAAATGCCCGTGCGTGCCACCTCGATGATCCTGTCGAAAAGCTCATCCATCACGATGGGGCTGACCCCGGCGGTGGGCTCATCCAGCATCAGGACCTGAGGCTGGGTCATCAGGGCGCGACCCACGGCCACCTGCTGCCGCTGGCCCCCGGACAGCTCGCCCGCAGGCTGACGGCGCTTATCCCCGAGGATCGGGAACAGCTCGTAAACCTGCGCAATCGTTTGCGAAATATCATCCCGGCGCAGGAAGGCCCCCATCTCGAGATTTTCCTCCACACTCATGGAGGTGAAGATATTGTGGGTCTGGGGCACGAACGCCATGCCCTTGGCCACGCGCGCCTGCGGGGTAAGCCGCGTGATGTCCTCGCCACCCAGCCGCACCGCGCCCGTATGGATGTTCAGCATCCCGAAGACCGCCTTCATGGCCGTGGACTTGCCGGCCCCGTTGGGCCCCACGATCACGGCGATCTCGCCCTTATCCACCGACAGCGTACAAGCGTGGAGGATATCCGCCCCGCTGCCATAGCCCCCGGTCATGGCATCCCCGATCAGGAAGGGCTCGCCGGGCTGGGCCGCCCCTCCGGGGGACGTCGATTGCCCCGCCGAAAGCGTGCCGCCGGGTCGGGGATTGGTGATCGAGGCATCCGTATTGCCCCGGGCGTCCTGATAGGGATTGCTGCTCATGGATGGCCTCTGCGCCGCGCGCCTGGCTTCATTGTTCCAAAAATACTCAAATCCCGCCCTCTCCTGGGGTTCAGGCGCTTGCCTTGTTCTTGAGCCCGGTGCCGAGATAGGCCTCGATCACCTGCTCATTCGCCTTGATCTCGCCGATCGTGCCCTGAGCCAGCTTCTTGCCCTCGGCCATCACGATCACCGGATCGCAAAGTTTTCCAATGAAATCCATGTCATGCTCGATGACGCAAAACGTATAGCCGCGCTCCTTGTTGAGCCGCAGGATCGCGTCGGCGATCGTGCCCAGAAGCGTCCGGTTCACACCCGCACCAACCTCGTCGAGAAAGACGATCTTGGCATCCACCATCATGGTGCGGCCCAGTTCCAGCAGTTTCTTCTGCCCGCCGGACAGGTTTCCGGCCTTCTCGTTCTTCAGATGATCAATCGTCAGGAATTCGAGCACCTCATCAGCCTGCTTGAGCAGGGCGGCCTCTTCCTGCGCAATGCGTTGCCGGTTGAACCAGGCATTCCACATGGTCTCGCCGGATTGCGCGGCGGGCACCATCATCAGGTTCTCGCGCACCGACATGGATCCAAACTCATGGGCGATCTGGAACGTCCGCAGCAAGCCCTTGTGAAACAACTCATGGGGCGGCAGGCCGGTAATGTCCTCGCCCTGCATCGTCACCCGCCCCGAGGTGGGTTTAAGGTTGCCCGCGATCACATTGAAAAGCGTGGTTTTCCCTGCGCCGTTGGGACCGACCAGCCCGGTGATCGAGCCTTCGGCAATCGCCAGCGTCGCGCCGTCAACGGCCCGAAAGCCGCCGAAATGCCGATGCAGGTTTTCGACCTTGATCATATATGCCTCATGCCAAACAGCCCGGGGCGGGCCCGGGCTGTCTGCTTTGCATCTGGAAAGGTCAGCGGAAGCGCACCGTGGTGACCAGGCCGTCTTTCATTTCCATCTCGCGGTAATTGCCCGCGGACTCGCCGCCACCGATCAGCTCAACCGCCGAGGCACCGACATAATCGATCTCGCCGCCATTCTTGAGGATCTCGAGCGCCTTGCCCAGCTCCCCAGGCAGGATCGGCTCGCCGGGTGCATTGGCCACGTCCATCACGTGATCTTTGTAGTCGCCCGGCTCGGCGGATCCGGCGGCCTGCATGGCGAGCATGATCAGCGCAGCGGCGTCATAGCTCTCGGCAGAGAAAGGCGAGGTCGGATCAAACGCATCGCCGACCATCTCGGCATAGACCTGCGCGCCGGAGCTGTCGGTGCCCGGGTTCTGTCCGAACGAGCCGTCGATATCGCTGCCGAAGTTTTCCTCCAGCGCGACCGAGACCATGCCATCGGGCAGCACGAAGGTGTCGAAGGCACCGGTGTCGAGCGCGGCCTGGATGATGCCCGAGCCGCCCTGATCCACATAGCCCGCCACGACGAGGATCTCGCCGCCCGCAGAGGCCAGCGCGCCCACTTCGGCGGAGTAATCCGCCTTGCCATCCTCATGGGAGGCATTGAGGGTCACGGTTCCGCCCGCCGCCTCGAACGCGGCGGCAAAGCTGTCGGCCAGGCCCTTGCCATAGTCGTTATTGGTGTAGGTCACGGCGACTTCCTTGAAGCCCCGGTCCATGATCACCTCGGTCATGACCACGCCCTGACGGGCATCGGAAGGCGCTGTCCGAAAGAAGAGCCCGTTATCCTCGACCGTGGACAAGGCCGGCGATGTGGCCGACGGCGAGATCATCACGACCCCGTTCGGCATGGCCACATTCGACAGGATCGCGCCTGTCGCGCCCGAGCACATGGCGCCCATGATGCCCTTCACACCTTCGGCGGTGATCAGACGTTCGGCGGTCGCGGTCGCGGCACCGGCATCGATGCAGGTACTGTCCCCGCGCACCGGGGTCACGGTTGCCCCTTCGAGCAGCATACCGCTCTCGGTTACTTCGGCCATGGCCATCTCGGCGCCCATCGCCATGGGCGGGGCAAGCGATTCCAGCGGTCCGGTGAAGCCGACGGAAACTCCGATCTTGATCTCGTTGGAATGGCCTGCCGCGAAGGCGGTGCTGGCCATGGCGGCTGTCGCGACGGAGGCGAGAAGCAGCTTTTTCATATATCTCTCCCGTGTTGGATCTTGATGTCCTGACCGGAGGCTAATTCGCGGTTTGCGGATTGAAAAGGGTCACCGGGCCGGTTTACCCGGCGTCGCCCGCAACAAATGGGACCAAACCCGCAAATTGCCGCCTGCCACCCCGGGGGATCTGGCGCGGGCAGCTTGGCCCGGGCCCGGCACTGCCTATCTGTGAAGGGTATCGCATTCCGGAGGACGCCGATGATCCGACCCGCCCTGATCAGCCTCGCCCTGATCCTCACTGCGCAAAACGCCTCGGCGACGCAGGCCGAACGCCTTGCCACCTCGGCCGGGACGGTGGAGGTCACGCGCATGGTTGCCGATCTCGACGAGCCCTGGGGCTTCGGCTTTCTGCCCGAGGGCGGGTTGCTGATCACCGAGCGGGGCGGCACGCTTCTGCACATCTCGCAGGACGGTCAGCGCCAATCCGTGACCGGGTTGCCCCGCGTGGCCCGGGGCGGACAGGGAGGTCTGCTGGATGTGTTGATCCCCCGGGACTTCGCGCGCACGCGGCAGGTGGTGCTCACCTATTCCCGGCCTCAGGGCTCCGGCGCGGGCACGGCGGTGGCCGTTGGCACGCTGTCGCAGGATGGCGCGGCGCTGACCGGCACGACCACCATCTTCGAGACCGAACCCGGGAACCGCGGGGGCAGGCATTTCGGGTCCCGCGTGGTCGAGGGACGGGACGGGTTTCTCTATGTCACCATCGGCGATCGCGGCGATGATGACAGTGCGCAGGACCTGAGCACCCAGAATGGCAGCGTGATCCGCATCGGCCGCACTGGCGGTGTGCCCTCGCGCAACCCCTTCATCGACACCCCCGGCGCCCAGCCCGAGATCTGGTCCTACGGCCACCGCAACCCGCAGGGGGCCGCGCTCGATCTGGAGGGCAATCTCTGGGTGGTCGAGCATGGCGCGCGCGGCGGGGATGAGATCAACGCCGTGCGGCGCGGCGCGAATTACGGCTGGCCGGTGATCTCCTACGGGCGGCATTACTCGGGCCTGCGCATCGGCGAGGGGTCGTCAAAGCCGGGAATGGAACAACCGGATCACTTCTGGGATCCCTCCATCGCGCCTTCGGGGATGATGATCTATTCCGGTGCGCTCTGGCCCGAATGGCGTGGCGATTTCTTCGTCGGCAGCCTGAAATTCGGGTATCTTTCGCGGCTGGAGGCCGGGAGCTTTGCCGAGGAAGAGATCGAAGGCGACAGCACCGCGCGCCTGCGCGATGTCCGCGAAGGCCCTGATGGGGCGATCTGGTATCTTAGCGTGGGCAATGGCGCGCTCTACCGGATGACCCCGGCACGCTGAGCCGCGCCTCGGCACGGCCCGGATACCAATCGTTTCGCAACAGACAAAATTGATACGCAGCGGGACATCGAACGGAAAAACCGCTCCTATAGACACTCCTCAGCGCGGCGATGCGGATCGCTCTCAAGGCGCCGCCGCCGCGTTCATATTCAACTGAGCCCATTTCAAACGGGCATATGAGGAGCATACCATGCCTGAAGACGGTCTTCTTTCCTTCAAATTCGTCAAACACACCGACACGGGTCGCGATGTCGGCGATATGATCAACGACGCGATTGCGCGCTATTTCGAGGCGGAGTTTTCCCTCGCCGAGAGCCGCGCCCAGAAGCCGGCGGAACCCAGCCGCGATATTGCCTGGGAGGACGATGTGCCGCCCAATTTCGGCGACGGCGTGGAGTTCCTGCTCTAGCCGGCCTGCGTGTCTTCAAGCCACGCGAACCTCACTTGCAAAACGTCGCTTCGGTCGATCGCGTCCCTGCCATGGGGCCCGGTCGACCGAACGCTTGCCCCAGGAGGGTGCCATGATGCTCCCACGCCGTGCCGATTTGCTGGACGGACGGACGCTGCTGGTCTGTATCGGCGCGGCCAAGACCGGAACGAGCTGGCTGCACAGCTATTTCTGCGGTCGGGAGGATGTGGCCGTCTCGCCCCTGAAGGAAGTTCACTTCTTCGACGCGAAATTCCCCGAGACCGCCCTTGGCGACCCGGACCGGTTTGCCATGAAGCGGCTGGAATTCCACTTGAAGGCCGCCGAAACTTCGCCCCGGACCCTGCGTGATGCTGCCGCTTTGCAAGCGAGCCTCGACCGGGTGCAGATGATCTATGATCCGCTGGCCTATTTCGACCATTTCGCCCGCCTCTCGACCGACCGGACCCGCGTGGTCTGCGATATCACGCCGGGATATTCGGCCATCGGCAGAGACGGTTTCGCCTATCTCAAGGCGTTTTGCGCCCAACGCGGCATCCGGGTGAAAATCCTGTTCCTGATGCGCGATCCGGTGGACCGGTTGTGGTCGCAACTCCGGCATCTGCAGCAGCTCAGCGCAGAGAATGACGTCCTGCGGGACTGGGCGCGGATCGCGCAATCGCCCGCCATCCGGGCCCGGGCGGATTATGCGCAGATCGTGCAGGCGCTCGACGATATGTTCGACGCAGAGGATGTGCTGCACCTGTTTTACGAAAACCTCTTCGACGATCCGGCCCTGC
The DNA here is from genome assembly GCF_049801015.1 of Dinoroseobacter sp. S124A. Taxonomy (NCBI): domain Bacteria; kingdom Pseudomonadati; phylum Pseudomonadota; class Alphaproteobacteria; order Rhodobacterales; family Roseobacteraceae; genus Dinoroseobacter; species Dinoroseobacter sp. S124A. The sequence continues at coordinate 106,915 of NZ_JBNAGD010000008.1, forward strand.
GCGCCTTGTGCCGCTTTCTGGATCTGCCCTTTTCTGCGCCCGGGCAGACCGAAACCCTGAACGAGACCTTGGTGAAGCTGCCCTTGCCCGGGGTCGCGAAGGAGGCGTTCTCAAAGGATCTCGCGCCGCAATACCGGTTCTGCCAGACCCGGTTCGCGGATCGCATCCCGGCCAGTTGGCTGTCCCTGTAAGCCCTCCGCTGTGTCGGGGCGGGACGCCGTGCCCCGAGGCATGGGTAAAAACAGAGCAGCGCCCCACCACAGATCGCCGCTCTGTTTCCGTCAACCGACCGACCGGCCCCCGCGATCCGCAAGGCCGGGGGTGCCGGTGGGCGATTGATTTCGTGTCAGGCTGCGTTGGACCGACGGCGCGCGAGACCCAGCGCGCCGAGACCACCCAGCAGCAAAAGCGCCGGCATGGGCAGCGGCACCGGGCTTGTGGCATCGATCCGGATGTCGTCATAGCCAAAGCCCGAAGGCTCACCGACCGGAGTCAGCAGCACGCTGGTCGCCTGATCGAGCCCCGCGATGGTGTAGAAATCCTTGGTCTCGCTCGCATAATCAAAGCCCGAAAAGCTATCCACGACAAGGCCCGAGGCCGTCATGAAGGACAGGGTCAGCGACGAATCCGGCCCCTCGTCAGAGACGATATTCATCGAGAACATGCTGGTCGCATTCGGAAAAATGATCTCCAGCGGATTGCCGCAATCGCCGGGCTGACAGGACAGGACATAGGTCGTGCGCGTGCCGGGATTGTCGTCAAAGATCCGCACCTCGGAGGGGGCGGTCGTGTTGAAGGTAAATCCGTCCACCTCGAAACTGGTGCCTTCGAAACTGGTGGGCAGGCCTTCAAAATCCACCGAAGCGGCGAGGGCCGGGCCCGACAGCCCGAGGGCCAAAAGGACTGAAAACAGAAATTTCATGGGTAAATACTCCTATAGGTCCCGCGATCTCATGCGGGTATCCGGAGTATTCGACGCGCGCCGTTAGAACCTCGTCAGCGCTGCGTTGTCCTGCTGCACGAAAGCCTCAGACCGACAACCGGCCCGACTGCGCACCGCGCTCGCGATAGGGCGTTGTGTTGTATTGCGACCGGTAGCATTTCGAGAAATGCGAGGGCGAGGTGAAGCCACAGGCCAGCGCCACGTTGATCACGCTCATATCCGTCTGCATGAGCAGGTTGCGCGCCTTTTGCAGGCGCAGTTCCATGTAATACCGCTTGGGCGAGCGGTTCAGGTAGCGGCGAAAGAGCCGCTCGAGCTGCCGCGTGCTCATCCCGATATCGGCGGCGAGGTTTGAGGGGCTGATCGGCTCTTCGATATTGGCCTCCATCATCTGGATGACCTTGCTGAGCTTGGGATGACGCACCCCGATCCGGGTCGGCGTCGAGAGCCGCTGCGTATCCTGATCCGTACGGATGGTGGTGTAGATCAGCTGATCTGCCACCGCATTGGCCAGATCCTCGCCATGGTCATCTGCGATGATCTTGAGCATCAGGTCGATCGAGGCCGTCCCCCCGGCGGTGGTGTAGCGATTGCCATCCATCACGAAGACCGATTTCGTCAGCTCGATCTCGTCGAATTCCTCGAGGAAACTGTCATGGTTTTCCCAATGGATCGTGGCGCGCTTGCCATCGAGCAGCCCGGCCTTGGCCAGGGTATAGGCCGCCGTGCAGAGCCCGCCGGTGACCACGCCGCGCCGCGCCTCGCGCCGCACCCAGTTCAGCAGGGTCTTTGTCGAGGCCGATTTCACATCGATCCCGCCGCAGAGGAACATCATGTCATCGCGGCTCAGCTCGCCCAGATCCATATCGAGCTTGAAGCCCACCCCGGCCGAGCAATAGGCCTCCTCTCCGCCATCGCCTGCGAGAACCCATGTATAGAGCGTCTGGCCGGACATCCGGTTGGCAATGCGCAGCGCCTCGACCGCCGAGGCAAAGCAGAGCATCGTGAAATTGTCGAGCAGGACAAAGACAAAGCGCTTCGGTCGCGCGCTCGGACCGAGGTCAGCGGTGCTTTGGACACGGGAGAGCGGGGGCACCTCGGGCGTCATGGCGTCATCCTTATTTTGCGCCACGAGACTAGATTTGGCGCGCGGGCGCAATGCCTCGCCGTCACCGGGGCGCGGAAAATCGCATGCCCTTAGATCGAGAATGCGCATTGGCAAGGCCGAGCCAGTGGCGTAAGGAGAGCGCCGGTTCAATCTGCAATCCGTGGAGGAATAGGATGGCATCGACGTGGAACAAGTCGAGCTGGCGCTCGAAACCTCGGGTACAGATGCCCGATTATACGGATCCGGCGGCTCTGGCTGCCGTGGAAGCTCAGCTGACGAAATACCCGCCGCTGGTTTTCGCGGGCGAGGCACGTCGGCTGACCCGGGCTCTGGGCGAAGTGGCCGAGGGGCGCGCGTTTCTGATGCAGGGCGGCGATTGCGCCGAGAGCTTTGGCGAATTCGAGACCGACCAGATCCGCGACACCTTTCGGGTGATGCTGCAGATGGCGATTGTCCTGACCTTCGGGGCGAAGATGCCCGTGGTCAAAGTGGGCCGCATGGCCGGGCAGTTCGCCAAGCCGCGTTCGGCCCCGACCGAGACCCAGGGCGATCTGGAGCTGCCGAGCTACCGCGGTGACATCATCAACGACATCGCCTTCACCCCCGAGGCCCGGATCCCCGATCCGGCGCGGATGCTGCAGGCCTATACCCAGGCGGCGGCGTCCCTGAACCTCGTGCGGGCGTTCTCCCATGGCGGCTATGCGGATGTGAATCATGTCCATGGCTGGACCCTGGGCTTCGTCGAGAGCGAAAAGGCCGCCGCCTATGCGGATATGGCCAACCGGATTGCCGACGCGCTGGACTTCATGCAGTCCGCCGGGGTGAACAAGGACACCGCGCATACCCTGTCTTCGGTGGATTTCTACACCTCGCACGAAGCGCTGCTGCTGGAATACGAAGAGGCGCTCTGCCGGATCGATTCCACCTCCGGGCATCCGCTCGCGGGCTCCGGGCACATGATCTGGATCGGCGACCGTACGCGGCAGCCGGACGGCGCCCATGTGGAGTTCTGCCGCGGCGTTCAGAACCCGATTGGCCTGAAATGCGGTCCGTCGATCTCGGCCGACGACCTGAAGGTCCTGATCTCGAAGCTGAACCCGGACAACATCCCCGGGCGTCTCACGCTGATCGCGCGCTTTGGCGCGGGCTCCGTGGGCGAGCATCTGCCGCGCCTCATCAAGGCGGTCGAGGAAGAGGGCGCCAAGGTTGTCTGGTCCTGCGATCCGATGCACGGCAACACGATCAAGAGCGCGTCGGGCTACAAGACCCGTCCCTTCGAGAGCGTGCTGCGCGAAGTGCAGGAATTCTTCGCGGTCCACAATGCCGAGGGGACCTATCCCGGCGGCGTGCATTTCGAGATGACCGGCAAGGACGTGACCGAATGCACGGGCGGCGTGCGCGCCGTGTCGGATGAGGATCTGTCGAGCCGGTATCACACCGCCTGCGATCCGCGCCTGAATGCCAGCCAGTCGCTGGAACTGGCCTTCCTCGTCGCCGAGGAGATCGAAAAGCATCGCAGCGCGGCAGACGCCACCAAGCGGACCGCCTGATCCAAAAAAACAGCCCCGCCAGTCCTACGGGACGGGCGGGGCGCTTTGATCTGAGGGTCGTTCGGTGGAACGCGGTCGGATCGGTTGGCTGCCCGCGATCCGGACAGCCCCCAGCTTACTTCACAACCCGCAGGTAGGGCGGCAGCTCGCGCGCAGGTGCCGCGTCAGGCGTCTCGGCGGTCTCGCTGGCCGGGGCAAAGGGCTTGGCCGGTTCGTGGAACCCTTCGAGCACGCGGTCCTCGGGACGCAATTGCGGGCGCGCGGGCTCCTCGGCCAGAACGGGCTGGGGCAGGGGCGTGCTGCGCGACTGGGTGACCTGGAACCGATAGGGCGGCGACAGGAGCGGACCACGGGCCACGAGACAACCCAGTGCGCGGGTCGGACGGCCATCATCATCCAAAAGCGGCAGGATCAGCATCTCGGCCTCGGTGGGCTCTTCACCGGCCTTGCGCGAGGACAGGCTCAGTTCCAGCGAGGACGGCTCGCGGAACACCTTCTCGATCATCGGCAACAGGCGGTTGCGCTGGGTATGGGTGAAGATCGCGCTGATCGGCATGCCGCGCACTTCCATCCCCATGAGGTCGTTCAGATGACCGCCCGCCACGCGGAACCGCGCGAGACCGGGCGCGATCTCTTCGAGGATGAACGCATAGGGCAGCGCGCCTTCGATCCGGCGCGGATCGATGTCAGACCGCCGGGGCAGGCTGTCGCCGTCGCGCATGCTTTCCCAGTACTCCATGACGTCCAGGAGGATCTTGCTGCGCAGCGTTGCTTTCTTTTTATTCAAAGACACGACGGCATTTTCCATCTTGGATGTGACCTGACCAATATCCGACACGCTAACACTCCTTACTCCGGTCGACCGCTTATGCCGGAGTTGTCGTTGCGAGCGTCTGGTGTTAACCGTTACTCGCATAATGATTACTCAAGTCTTAATACCGGAAAATTCGCGAAAATTGCATCGGAATTTTTTGCCGATGGTTAATCTCCATGACTAGGTCGATGACCGGGTTCGCCGCCCGCGAAGGGGGGCTGGACGACTGGGTCTGGACCTGGGACCTGAAATCCGTGAATGGACGGGGGCTCGACCTCAAGATCCGGGTGCCGGACTGGGTGCCGGGATTGGACCAGATCCTGCGCAAAACCATCGCGACCGAAGTGACCCGAGGCTCGGTGACCGTAGCACTGCGTCTGTCGCGCAGGCAGGAGGCACACCAGCCGATCAACGAGACAGCCCTCGCCGCCGTGCTGTCCACCATCGGGGCAGTGACGCGCCGTGCGGCGGAAGAGAACGTCTCGCTCCCAGCACCCAACGCACTGGAAATCCTTAATTTTCGGGGCGTGAGCGAGGCGGCGCAACCGGATGGCGACGAGATGGCCGCCCTGCGCGAGGCGCTGATCGCGGATTTCGATCTGGCCTTCCCGGAATTCATCGCCGCCCGCCAGCGCGAAGGGGCCAGCACCGCCGCAACGCTGCGCGCGACGCTCGACGCGCTGGACGCCATGACACAGGAGGCACGCGCGCTTCTGCCGGCCCGGGCGGATCGCCAGGCCGCGCAGCTGCTAAAGAGCCTGCAATCGGTGCTCGATCTGGCGGGTCAGGACGCCCCGGATCCACAGCGGATCGCGCAGGAACTCGCAGTGCTCGCTGTTAAGGCTGATGTCTCGGAAGAGTTGGAGCGACTCGACAGCCATATTTCCGCCGCCCGCGACATCCTTAACGCTACGGGCCCCATGGGTCGGAAACTCGACTTCCTGATGCAGGAATTTAACCGAGAAGCGAACACGCTCTGCGCCAAGGCCAATGACACCGACCTGACGCGGATCGGGCTCGATATGAAAGTGCGGATCGACCAGATGCGCGAGCAGGTTCAGAACATCGAGTGATCGCCCTGCGGTTGCCGCGCCGGACCCGTCCCTCTAAGAACGGGGCGAGCAAAAAGGCCGCTATGGGGGATACCGGTGAACCTACATCTGTCGCGACGGGGACTTCTGATCATCCTGTCTTCGCCCTCGGGGGCCGGGAAATCGACGCTGGCCAAACGCCTCATCGCCTGGGATCCGACGCTGTCCTTTTCCGTCTCGGCGACCACCCGCGCGCCCCGGCCCGGTGAAGTGGACGGCAAAGACTACAGCTTCCTCAGCGAAAGCGCCTTCCGCGAGCTTGTGGGCTCGGGCGGGATGCTGGAACACGCCCATGTCTTCGGCAATTTCTATGGCAGCCCGGTCGCCCCGGTCCAAGCCGCGATCACCGGCGGACGCGATGTGCTCTTTGACATCGACTGGCAGGGCGCGCAGCAGATCCGCAATTCGGATCTGGGCAAGCACACGCTGTCGGTCTTCATCCTGCCGCCCTCGATCCGCGAGCTGCGCCGCAGGCTGGAAAGCCGGGGCCAGGACACCGCCGAGACCATCGGCAAGCGGATGCAGAAGAGCTGGGACGAGATCAGCCACTGGGACAGCTATGACTACGTGCTGGTGAACGAGGATATCGACGAGACCGAGGCGCAGTTGAAATGCATCGTCTCGGCGGAGCGCTTGCGGCGGGCCCAGCAGCCGGGGCTTCAGGGACATGTGCGCGGGCTGCAGCAGGAATTCGAGGAGGATAAGATATGATCTATGCACTGGACGGGGTTGCCCCGCAGTTTCCGGCCTCGGGGGATTACTGGGTCGCACCCGATGCCAATCTGATCGGCCGGATCGTGCTGGAAGAGGGCAGCTCGGTCTGGTTCGGAGCCACCCTGCGCGGTGACAATGAGGAGATCCGCCTCGGGGCCGGGTCCAATATCCAGGAGGCCTGTGTGCTGCACACGGATATGGGTTTCCCGCTCAGTATCGGGACAAACTGCACGATCGGACACAAGGCGATGCTCCATGGCTGCACCATCGGGAATGGCAGTCTGATCGGGATGGGCGCCACGGTGTTGAACGGGGCCAAGATCGGCGCGGGCTGTCTGATCGGGGCCGGGGCACTGATCACAGAAGGCAAGGAGATCCCGGATGGCAGCCTCGTGATGGGCGCTCCGGGCAAGATCGTCCGTACGCTTGATGCTGCAGCGCAGAGCGGACTGCTCAAGTCGGCGGAGGGCTACCAGGCAAATATGCGTCGGTTCCGCGACGGGCTCACGGCGGTCTGAGCCGGCTGTCTGACGTTACGGAACGCGCGTGTCGAATTTCAGAAACACGCCGTTAATTGTTGCGAAAAAAACACTAGTTTAAGCGGGGAGCCGCCGACTGTTCGGGGTTAAACGGTGCATCTCAGACCACTACACCCACGAATCATCACATTGTTTCCGAGAAGTAAACAACGCTGAGCGGCGAAGCGCCGCATCGGCAATCAGTCGCCGGTGCCCGTGCGCGGCGTGGCGTCCTCGACGATCAGACGGCAGACGATATTCTGCGCCACATCGCGCAATTCCCGCTCGATCAGGCGGGGGTTCGGCAGGGCAGGGCCAATGGCCCAAAGCTCGCCGTAATACCCTGCAAAGGCCAGGGTCTCGGCCACATCCACTGCGTCGAAACGCTCTGAAAACAAGGGTGTTACAATGAGTTCGGGGCGATACTTCATCAGGCATTCATCCCCCAGCGCACCATAGCGCAGGGCCTGCAACTGCGCGTCGGGCTCGGACAGATGTCGTGACAAAGCGGTGGTTTGCGCCGGCAACAGATCGATGCAGAGCACGGGACGCGAGACATTCACCTGGGTATTGAATTGAGCGGGCCGTAGCACTTTTGGACGCAGATCAGTCCTGTCTTGCATGTAATCCTCTATCCCTCACAGGCTCTGTTCCGAGCCCTGTTGTCTCTACGCACCAAGATTTCTCCTACCCTGAAGAAAATGTGACCCAAGCCGATTTGAAAGAAAAGCCGCTTGTTTTTGACGTGCACGTCAGAAACCTTGCGGACCGACAGGCATGGGAAGACGAAAATGGCCGAAATCGAAATCGGAAAAATCGTGTCGGCGATCCCGATTCCGGCGTTCTTTGTGGGCGCAAATTTCAGAGTGCAGGTGCCGAATGATGCGGCGCGCGAGATCTTCGGTCCGGAGATCGAAGGGCGCCATTACGTCACCGCCCTGCGGCAACCGGCGATCCTGCGCGCGATCGAGGCTGCCGTCTCGGAGGGGCGCCGGGTGGTGGGGCAATACACGGTGTCCGGCCCGGTCAGCGAGCGCAAGTTTCGGGTGACCGCGGCACTTCTGGAGGGCGGCGCACCCCAGGGCGTTCTGGTCTGTCTCGAGGATGTGACGCCGGTCTACGAGGCCGGTCAGATGCGGCGCGATTTCGTGGCCAATGTCAGCCATGAATTGCGGACTCCGCTCACCGCGCTGCTGGGCTTCATCGACACGCTGCAGGGCCCCGCCCGCGAAGATGCCAAGGCCCGGGACCGGTTCCTGTCGGTCATGGCGCGCGAGGCGCAGCGGATGAACCGGCTGGTGGGCGATCTGCTGTCTCTGAGCCGAGTCGAGTTCTCGGAAAAGCAGATGCCCGACGCGACCGTGGATCTGGGCGAGATCCTGAGCGCCTCGGTCGCCACCCTGGCGACGGACACCGCCGGAGACCGGCTGAAGCTCGACATTGCCGGGGTGGATCCCAGCATCGATCAGGTGCGCGGGGATACGGACCAGTTGCGCCAGGTCTTCAACAATCTCATCGAGAACGCGCTGAAATACGGGGGCGAGACCGCGCCCGTCGAGGTCACCCTCAGCGCTGTGCCCCAGGACCTCTATCTGCGCACCCGGAGCCTGCGGGTGGATGTGCAGGATCGCGGCCCGGGAATCGCATCGCATCACATTCCGCGCCTGACGGAACGGTTTTACCGTGTCGACGCCCACAGGTCCCGTGAACTGGGCGGGACCGGGCTGGGTCTGGCCATCGTCAAACATATTGTTCAACGGCATCGCGGACGCATGGCGATCACCAGTGAGACCGGGGCAGGCTCTTGTTTTTCCGTAATAATTCCCGTCGCCTGAGGCTGCCGGACCCGGCGCGCAGTGCCGGATCGGGCCCCGGGCGCCCTAGTGCGGCAGCGCCCGTCATAAAAGCGTTACAAAACTTTAACAAAAGCATCGCCAAAGGCGCCTAGGACACCAGCGAGTGCCGGACACACGGCGCCTATCGTTACACCTAGGAGAGCTATCTCATGTCTTATGTCAAACTCGCTGCCTCCGTTGCTGCGGTTGCCCTTGTGTCAGCCACGGCCGCTTCTGCCCGGGATCAGGTCCAAGTGGCCGGGTCGTCCACCGTGCTGCCTTACGCGGCCATCGTGGCCGAAGCCTTTGGCGAGAATTTCGAGTTCCCGACACCGGTCGTTGAATCCGGCGGATCCTCGGCGGGCCTCAAGCGGTTCTGCGAAGGTGTGGGCGAGACCACGATCGACATCGCCAATGCGTCCCGCAAGATCCGCGACCGCGAGATTGCCGCCTGCGCCGAAGCCGGTGTGACCGACATCGTGGAAGTGCGCATCGGCTATGACGGCATCGTCTTTGCCTCCGACATCAACGGCCCGTCCTTCGCGTTTACCCCCGAGGATTGGTACAAGGCGCTGGCCGCCGAGCATTTCGTGAATGGCGAGCTGGTGGCGAACACCTTCTCGACCTGGGATCAGGTCAACCCGGACTTCCCGGCACAGGAAATCCAAGCCTTCGTGCCCGGCACCAAGCACGGCACCCGCGAAGTCTTCGAAGAGAAGGTGATCCTGCAGGGCTGCGAAGACGGTGGGTTCTTCCAGGCGATGCTCGACAGCGGCGTGGATGAGGACACCGCCGAAGAGAAATGCATGGCGCTGCGCACCGATGGCCGCTCTGTGGATATCGACGGCGACTACACCGAGACCCTCGCGCGCATCGACGGCGACAAGGACGGTATCGGCGTCTTCGGTCTGGCCTTTTACGAGAACAACACCGACAAGCTGACCGTGGCCACCATGAATGGCGTTGTGCCCACGACCGAGGCGATTGCCGCAGGTGAGTACCCGGTGTCCCGTCCGCTCTACTTCTACATCAAGAAAGCCCATATCGGCGTGATCCCGGGTCTGCAGGAATTCGCGGAATTCTTCGTGGCCGACGAGATTGCCGGCCCGGACGGCCCGCTGGCCGCCTATGGCCTCGTGTCCGACCCAGAGCTGGGCGACACCCAGGCCATCGTGGCCTCCGGCGAGGCGATGTAAGCCAACGCGACCGACGCGGGGAGGGGCGGATGACCGCCCCTTCCTTCATTTGAAGACTTGCAAACTGGACGGTGGGAGCGGACATGCCGGTTCTCTGGATCATAGTGACCATTCTTGTCCTGGCAGCCGCCGGGTATGGGATAGGTCGCCAAAGGGCGATGTCGGCAGCCGGGGGCGATGCCCGCGCGCTGCATTCGCTGCCCAATTACTACGGCATGAATGTCGTGCTGTTCACCGTCGCACCGGCCTTGATGATCATGGTTCTGTGGCTGCTGGTGCAACCCGGCCTGATCGAATCCCGGATCTCGTCGCTGATCCCCGAGAGCGCGATTTCCGAGAACAGCACCCTGTCGCTGGTGATGAGCGATGTTCGCCGGATCGCTGACGGGCTCGACGCCGCCGTGGCACAGGGCGTGCTGAGCGAGACCGAGGCCCGCGCCCTGCAGGCCGAACAAACCGACGTCCGGCAGCAGCTGGGCGAAGTCGGCGTGGCCCTTGGCAGCGAGGTGGGGGCCGCGACCTTGCAGGCAGCGCAAAGCTACCGCGCGATGAACGCCTCCCTCGCCAGCTGGATGAGCGTCGTGGTGCTGGCCATCGCCGCCATCGGGCTCGGCATCTCGGTGCTGCGCACCCACAAGGATTTCCGCGCCCGCAACACGGTCGAAGCGGCGATCCTTGCTCTGCTGATCATCGCGTCCTCGATCGCGATCCTCACGACCCTCGGCATCATCCTGTCCATGCTGTTCGAGACACGGAATTTCTTCACTCAGTACCAGTGGACTGATTTCTTCTTCGGCACGACCTGGAGCCCGAGCTTCAGCGGCCGGGGCGGGGCGTCGGAGCTGGGCATCCTCCCGCTGCTCTGGGGCACGCTCTATATCAGCTTCATCGCGCTGCTGGTGGCCGTGCCCATCGGGCTCTTTGCGGCGATCTACATGTCGGAATACGCGAGTTCCAAGGTCCGCTCGGTGGCCAAGCCGCTGATCGAGATCCTCGCCGGGATCCCGACCATCGTCTACGGCCTCTTTGCGCTGATCACGGTGGGGCCACTCCTGCGGGACTATTTCGCGGCCCCCCTCGGGCTGGGCCAGTCAAGCTCCAGCGTCATGACCGCGGGCATCGTCATGGGCGTCATGCTGATCCCCTTTGTCAGCTCGCTCAGCGATGACATCATCAACGCGGTGCCCCAGGCCATGCGGGACGGCTCGTTGGGCCTCGGTGCCACCCAGAGCGAAACCATCAAGCAAGTGGTGATCCCCGCCGCCCTTCCGGGCATTGTCGGTGCGATCCTGCTCGCAGCCTCGCGCGCCATCGGCGAGACCATGATCGTGGTGCTCGGGGCAGGGGCGGCGGCCAAGCTCGACCTCAACCCGTTCGAGGCCATGACCACGGTCACCGTCAAGATCGTCAGCCAGCTGACGGGGGATACGGATTTCGCCTCGCCCGAGACGCTGGTCGCCTTTGCGCTGGGTCTGACCCTCTTTGTCATCACGCTGGGGCTCAATGTCCTCGCGCTCTACATCGTCCGCAAGTACCGGGAGCAGTACGAATGAGCGACGCAAGCCTCGGCAGCGCCAGCCCGGCCCAGCCCAAATCCTCTTCGCTGCTGGTTCAGGACGACCGGACCAAGAAGCGCAACGCCGCCGAAAGCCGGTTCAAGATGTATGGCATGGCCGCGGTCGTGACCGGCATCCTTGCCCTTGTCCTTCTGCTGGCTTCGATCCTGTCCAACGGGCTGAGCGCTTTCCAGCAGACCTATGTCACGCTGGAGATCGAGCTGCCCGAAGACAAGCTCGACAAATCCGGCGTGCGGGACCTTGCGGTCATGCGCAAGGTCTCGACCTTCGGCTACGCGCCGCTGATTGCCACGGCCATGGAGGCCAAGCTCGAGGCCGAAGGCATCGCCATCGAAGGGCTCAGCGCCAAACAGGCGGGTGGCATCATCTCGAAAGACGCCCCGGCGCAGCTGCGCAACTTCGTGCTGGCGAACCCCGAAGCCGTCGGCACGACCCAGACCTTCGAGCTTCTGGCCAATGGTCGGATCGACGGCTACCTCAAGGGCCGCGTGACCATGGAGACCGCAGCGCTCGACAAGAATGTCTCGCCCGAGCAGCTTTTGCTGACCGACGCGTTGCTGGAGCTGGGCACGTTGGAGCAGCGCTTCAACTGGTCCTTCTTCACCAATCCCGATGCCTCCGGTCAGCGGCCCGAAGCGGCGGGTCTGGGCGTGGCGATCCTCGGCTCGATCTACATGATGCTGGTGGTGCTCTGTCTTGCACTGCCCATCGGGGTCGCGGCCTCGATCTATCTGGAGGAATTCGCGCCGAAGAACCGGCTGACCGACCTGATCGAGGTGAATATCTCGAACCTCGCGGCGGTGCCCTCCATCGTTTTCGGGATCCTCGGCCTCGCGATCTTCATCAATTTCGCAGGCCTGCCGCAATCGGCGCCCATCGTCGGGGGGCTGGTGCTGACCCTGATGACCTTGCCGACGATCATCATCTCGACCCGCGCCTCGCTGAAATCCGTGCCGCCCTCGATCCGGGACGCGGCCCTCGGGATCGGCGCGTCCAAGATGCAATCGGTGTTCCACCATGTGTTGCCGCTGGCCGCGCCCGGGATCCTGACCGGAACGATCATCGGTCTGGCTCAGGCCCTGGGAGAGACGGCGCCGCTTCTGCTCATCGGGATGGTGGCTTTTGTCCGCGAGTACCCGGCGGGCCCGCCCGAAGGATTTTTCGACCCCGCCTCGGCCCTGCCGGTGCAGGTTTACAACTGGACCCAACGGTCCGACCCGGCTTTCGTCGAGCGCGCCTCTGGGGCGATCATTGTGCTGCTCGTGTTTTTGCTCATCATGAATGCGATCGCGATCCTACTGCGCCGTCGCTTCGAGCGCCGCTGGTAATTGGGAGAGCGTGTCATGAACGATATGCGTCTGACGGAGAGAGCAGTGCAGGAAGAGAAGAAAATCGCGGCCCGCGGCGTGCAGGTCTATTATGGCGACACCCACGCGATCAAGGACGTGGATGTCGATATCCTCGACAAGACCGTCACCGCGTTCATCGGCCCGTCGGGCTGTGGCAAGTCGACCTTTCTGCGGTGCCTGAACCGGATGAACGACACGATCGATGTGGCCCGGATCGAGGGCGACATCCGGATCGATGGCGAGGATATCTATGACCCCAAGGTCGATCCGGTGCAGCTGCGCGCCAAGGTCGGCATGGTGTTCCAGAAGCCGAACCCGTTTCCGAAATCGATCTATGACAACGTGGCCTACGGCCCGCGTATCCACGGGTTGAGCCGGAACAAGGCGGAGCTGGACGAGATCGTCGAGCAATCCCTGCGCCGGGCGGCGATCTGGAACGAGGTCAAGGACCGTCTGGACGCGCCGGGCACGGGTCTCTCGGGTGGTCAGCAGCAGCGTCTGTGCATCGCGCGGGCCGTGGCCACCAGCCCCGAGGTCTTGCTGATGGACGAGCCGTGCTCGGCCCTCGACCCGATCGCGACCGCCCAGGTCGAAGAGTTGATCGACGAGCTGCGCCAGCGCTTCTCGGTGGTCATCGTGACCCACTCCATGCAACAGGCCGCGCGGGTCAGCCAGCGCACCGCCTTTTTCCATCTCGGCAATCTGGTCGAGTATGGCGAAACCGGGACGATCTTCACCAACCCCGAAGACCCTCGCACCGAAAGCTACATCACAGGACGGATCGGCTAATGGTTATCGATAGCGCGCATATCGCCTCTGCCTTTGACCGCGATCTCGAGGCGATCCAGGCCCTGATCATGAAGATGGGCGGGATGGTCGAGGAACAGATCGTCGACGCCGCCCGCTCGCTCGCGGAGCGTGACGAGGAACTCGCCGAGACCGTGCGCAAGCGCGACAAGCAGATCGACCTGCTCGAAGAACAGATCAACGAGGAAGCCGCGCGGCTCATTGCGCTGCGGGCGCCCACCGCCGGGGATCTGCGCGTGGTGCTGACGGTCATGAAGATGTCCGCCAATCTCGAGCGGATCGGCGACTATGCCAAGAACATGGCCAAGCGCACCTCGATCCTCGTGCAGTTGCAGCCCGTGGGCAATTCCGCCGGGTCGCTCAAGCGGATGGCCAAGGATGTGGAGATGATGCTCCGCGATGCGCTGGACGCTTATCTGCGGCTCGATGTCGAGATGTCCGAGGCGATCCGCCTGCGCGATCAGGAAGTGGACCAGATGTATAACGCGCTGTTCCGCGAGTTCCTGACCCATATGATGGAAGACCCGCGCAACATCACGGCCTGCATGCACCTGCATTTCATCGCCAAGAATATCGAGCGGATGGGGGACCATGTCACCTCCATCGCGGAACAGGTGATCTACATGGTCAGCGGCGAGATCCCCGATGACGATCGCCCGAAACTCGACCGCACCAGCGTCAAGTAAACCCGAGGTACCCACATGACCGAGCAGCCCACTGTTTTGCTCGTTGAGGATGAACCCGCGCAACGCGAGGTGCTGTCCTACAATCTGGAGGCCGAAGGGTTTCGCGTGGCCGAGGCCGAGAATGGCGATGAGGCCATGCTTCTGGTGGAAGAGGAGCATCCGGACATCATCGTGCTCGACTGGATGCTGCCGGTCGTCTCTGGGATCGAGGTCTGTCGGCGGCTGAAATCCAAGCCCGACACCCGCACCATCCCGATCATCATGCTCTCGGCCCGCTCCGAGGAGGTTGACCGGGTGCGCGGGCTGGAAACCGGGGCGGATGACTATGTGGTCAAACCCTATTCGGTGATCGAGCTCATGGCCCGGGTCCGTGCCCAATTGCGGCGGGTGCGGCCCTCGACCGTGGGCCAGCAGCTGACCTTTGACGACATCCTGCTGGATGCCGAGAGCCACCGGGTATTTCGCGACGAGCAGGCGCTGAAACTCGGGCCCACCGAGTTTCGCCTGCTGGCGACCTTCATGGAGAAACCGGGCCGGGTCTGGTCGCGCGAGCAGTTGCTCGACCGGGTTTGGGGGCGCGACATCTACGTGGATACGCGCACGGTGGATGTCCATATCGGACGGCTGCGCAAGGCCCTGTGCCAGCATGGCGGCAATGATCCCGTGCGCACCGTGCGCGGCGCGGGATACTCGCTCGGCTAAGCCCTTAAAATCGGCCCGGTTCGGGCCGTTTTGCCGCGGCTTGTAAACGTTTTGATCAGAATTCTTAACGGTTTCTCAAACCGGTTGCGCGATGCTTGACCCATTCGCGAAGGGATCTTGGGTCGATGAATAATTTCCACCGCCGGTATAACCCGCTATTGACGATCATTGTCTGTACGGCGCTGCCCGCCACCAGTGCCTATCTGCTCTATCAATACACCGACAATCCGACGCTGCGCCCCCTTGGCATCACCAAGGAACAGCTTGTGCGCGTGCCGGGCGAGGCCAGTTCGATCGCCATCCGGGTGTCTGTGGATTGGGGCCGCGATCAGCCGGACGGGCCGAGCAAGAACGAGCTGCACAACATCATCGCCAACACGCTTTTCAACTTCACCGATGACTTCGTGATCAAGTTCCGGGACATGCCCGGGGCGGATGTGGGCGTGAGCTTTACGGTCGGGGCCAATTCCTATGGCCCCTTCACACCGGACCGGATGCTCGACGGTATCATCCCCTCGCTCATGGCCTGGGACGCCACCAAGACCGCCCATGAACGGCGCGCCGCCGCGCCCTGAGCCTCAGCAGATCATCCGGGCCAGATCCACCGTGGGCCGCACTCCGACCGATGGCAGATCCGCATCGAGGAAGCTCTGCGCCGCGGCCTCTCCGGCGGATTTGAGCGACAGGATCACCGCCGGGTTGGGATAGATCTTGGTCGCCTCAGACAGGGTTACCATCAACCCGTCATCGGCGATCATGTGGATCAGCACGTCCTTCATGGACCCTTTGACCAGACGCCCATCTGCCAACATCTCGTGGATCGACTGGATATGCGCCAGCTCCTGGATCAGCGAGGAATTGAAGCTGATCTCATTGACCCGGTTGGAGATTTCCTTGGCCGTATGCGGTATCGCCTCGCGGTGAAGCGGGTTGATATGCACGATCACCACATCCCCGGGCAGCTCAGGATCCTGGGTTAGCGGCTCTAGCGCGGGGTTCGCGGAATAGCCGCCATCCCAATAGCTTTCGAGCCGGTCCGTCGCCGGATCGAAAATCTCAACCGCCCGGAACAGGGTCGGAAGGCAGGCCGAGGCCAGGATCGGCGCCTCGCCGATCTCGGACCCCGTAAAGACCCGCAGCTTGCCGGTGCGCACATTGGTGGCACAGACATGAAATTTCGGCCCGCTATCGCAACAGATCTTGTCGTACTTGAACTCTTCCACGATCCGCGAGAGCGGGTTATGCGCGCCAAAGGGCGTATCATAGGGGCTGACGAATTGCTCCATGGTTTCGGCCAGCACCGCGTAGGGAGAGAATTCGAGCGCTGCGGCGATCACGCTGGGCGGGAAGACTTCGAGCCAAGGCGCAAAGCGCGTGTCGTGGATCCCGCCGATCTGACCCCAGAGCCAGTCGAGATTCTCGCGCGCGTCCTCGTTGGTGCCGCCCTTGGCCAGGGCTGCCTTGACCGCCGCGCCATTCAGGGTCCCGGCGGATGTGCCCGAGATCCCGGCGATCTCCAGCTCCGGCTCCTGCAGCAGCCGGTCCAGCACGCCCCAGGTGAAGGCCCCATGGGCGCCGCCCCCTTGCAGGGCCAGATTGATCCTCTTGCGCGCCATGGGCGGCCTCCCTCGCTGAGTTGTCTGTCTGACCGGTTTGGCCCGGTCAGCGTCAGAGCGCCGTCCAGCCGCCGTCAACGGACAGGGTCGTACCGGTGATCTGGGCTGCCGCATCCGAGCACAGGAACACGCAGGTGCCGCCCAACTGCTCGACCGTGGCAAACTCCTTGGACGGCTGGCGTTCGAGCATGACCTTCTTGATCACCTCGTCGCGGCCCATTTTGTATTTCTCCATCGTGTCGGGGATCTGCGCCTCGACCAGCGGGGTCAGGACGTAGCCCGGGCAGACGGCGTTGCAGGTGATCGGCTCCTGCGCGGTCTCGAGCGCCACGGTCTTGGTCATGCCGACCACCCCGTGCTTTGCCGCCACATAGGCCGCCTTGAAGGGCGAGGCGGTCAGGCCATGGGCCGACGCGATGTTGATGACCCGCCCCCAGCCCGCTGTCCGCATGAGGGGCAGCGCCGCCGCCGTGGTGTGAAACGCCGAGTTCATGTTGATCGCGATGATCGCATCCCACTTCTCCGCCGGAAACTCGTCGATCGGGGCCACGTGCTGGATGCCCGCATTGTTCACAAGGATGTCGCATTTGCCCGCGGTCTCGATCAGCGCGCGGCACTCGTCGCCCTTGGACATGTCCGCCTTGATGTAACGGGCATAGGTCCCGGTCTCTGCTGCGATCTCATCGGCCAGGGCGTGGTCCGCGTCGCGGTCAGTGAAGCTGTTGAGCACCACATCCGCGCCTGCGCGCGCCAGCTCCCATGCGACACCAAGGCCAATGCCCGAATTCGACCCGGTGATGATGGCGGTTTTTCCTTTGAGCGACATGGTGCGGCTCCCCTTGATTCTCGGCAAACATTCTGCAGCTGCAAAGGTAACGACGCAGATGCAGAATGACAAAGGTCTTGGCACCGCGCCCGGCGTCTGGCGGCCATGGCCGTGATCGGCGGGCGGCTGGTCGCCGACGGGGCTCAAAAGCCTTTGGAACTTGATCTGGATCGCGCTGGCGCAGGCCCGGGGGGAGGCCCGTCATTCACTGCGCATTTTTGAGGCACCGCCTCTCAACCCCAACCGTGGGAACCAAAAAAAACGCCCGCACGAAGCGGGCGTTAAGTCATTGAGGCAGGTTTCATACAGGCAAGAAACCTATCGAGCAGTGACTCTGTTATAGGCAATCGCCTGCGCGCATCCAAGGGAAAAGTTTGCAGCCCCCATGCGGCATCGCTACGGTTTGAAACAAACCACACGTTGAGATGGGGATCAGGGCAGGTCATGAAACGGTTTGGCGCGACAAAACGACTGGGGGCGCTGCTCTGCGGCTGTGTGATCACATGGGCCGGAGGGGCCTGGGCCGAGCCCGCTCATGGCATCGCTATGTATGGCGACCCGGCGCTTCCACCGGATTTTGTGTCTCTGCCCTACGCCAACCCGGACGCACCCAAGGGGGGCCGGATCGTCACGGGCGAGGTTGGCGGCTTTGACAGCCTCAACCCGCATATCCGCAAGGGGCGGGTTCCGTGGCAACTGCGTTTTCTGGCCTATGAGAGCCTGATGGGCCGGTCCTATGACGAGCCCTTCACCCTTTACGGACTTCTGGCCGAATCGGTGGAGGCGGATCCCGACGGGCTCTGGGTCGAATACACCCTGCGGCCCGAGGCGCGATTCTCTGACGGCAGCCCGGTGACGGTCGAGGACGTGTTGTGGTCCTACGAGACACTCGGGACGGTCGGCCATCCCCGTTATCTGGGCGCATGGACTCAGGTGGCCTCGGCCGAAGCCGTGGGCGAGCGCAGCCTGCGCTTCACCTTTGTCGAGCCAAACCGGGAGCTTGCGCTGATCATGGGCATGCGCCCGGTGCTGAAGAAAGCGCAATGGGAGGGCAAGGATTTCGCCGAATCCGGGCTCAACGAGATCCCGATCACCAGCGCGCCCTATGTGATCGACAGTTTCGAGCCCGGACGCTTCCTGACCCTGCGGCGCGACCCGGACTATTGGGGCGCGGATGTGCCTTACCGCAGGGGGACCCAGAACCTTGATGAGATCCGTATGGAGTTCTTCGGCGATGCGGGCGTGATGTTCGAGGCCTTCAAGGGCGGTCTGATCACCACGATCCGCGAGACCAATGCTGCGAAATGGGACCAGCAATACGATTTCCCGGCCATCCAGTCGGGCGAAATGGTCAAATCGATCATCCCCCATGAGCGCCCCTCGGGCATCATCGGCTTCGCCATGAACACCCGCGACGGGGATTTCGCCGATTGGCGCGTGCGCTCGGCGATGATTCACGCCTTCAATTTCGAGCTGATGAACAACACGCTCAACGGGGGCGAGGAGCCGCGCGCGACCTCCTATTTCTCGAACTCCGTGCTTGGCATGCGCGACGGACCAGCGGAGGGGCGCGTGGCCGAGCTGTTGGCGCCATTTGCCGAGACGCTGATCCCCGGCACGCTGGAGGGCTATAACCTGCCGGTCTCAGACGGCTCCGAGGCGAACCGGCGCAACATCCGCAAGGCCCTGCGCCTGATGGAGGAAGCCGGGTACACGATCGAAGAGGGTGTGATGACGCGCCCCGATGGCACGCCCATGACCTTCGAGATCCTCGTTTCGCAGGGCAGTTCCGAAGTGCAGTCGATGATCAACATCTACGCCAAGGCGCTGGAACGTCTGGGGATCGAGATCACCACCGCCACCGTGGACAGCGCCCAGTATCGCGAGCGCACGGATTCCTATGATTTCGACATGACCTATTACCGGCGTGGCCTGTCCCTGAGCCCGGGGAATGAACAGCGGCTCTATTGGGGCGCGGACGGGGTCGAGACGCCGGGCACGCGCAACTGGATGGGGATCGCGGACCCTGCGGTCGAGGCGATGATCGACGCCATGCTAAGCTCGGCGAGCCACGAGGAGTATGTGGCTGCCGTGCGCGCGCTGGACCGGGTGCTGACCGCCGGTCGCTATGTGATCCCGATCTGGTACAGCCCGGTCTCGCGCATCGCCCATGACGCGGATCTCACCTATCCCGAGACCTTGCCGGCCTACGGGGACTTCATCGGGTTCCAGCCGGATGTGTGGTGGTCGAAATCGGCGGGCAATTGACCCGCCGCGCCAAAGGTCAGATCGACTTGATCCAGGCCTGTTCGCGCACCTTTTTCGGATCGGTATCCGGATAGACCAGACCGGCCGAGATCACGAGCTTGGCCGCATCCTCGACCGACATGTCGAGCACCTTCACGTCCCGTTTGGGCACGAATAGCAGAAAGCCCGAGGTCGGGTTCGGCGTTGTCGGCAGAAAGACCGAGATCATCTCATCCTCGCCCTTGGCCGCGATCTCCCCCTTGGCGGAGGTCGAGATGAAGGCAATCGCCCAGATATTGCGGCGCGGATACTCCACCAGGCAGGCCTTGTCGAACGAGGTGCTGCCCGAGGCGAGCACGGTCTCGGCGATCTGTTTCATCCCGCCATAGACCGAGCGGACCACGGGCATCTGCGTGACCACGCCTTCGGTCCAGCGGATCACCGACCGGCCCAGCAGGCCCTTGGCCAGCCAGCCGACGGTCAGCGTGAAGAGCAGGAAGAACACCACGCCCACGCCGCGGATATCCACGGTGACGTCGAAATACTCCTTGATCAGCAGGACCGGGTTGTAGCGCGCGGGCACGAAGGGCAGCACCCAACTGTCGATCAGGCCAACCACGGACCAGACCAGCCAGACCGTCACCGCGATCGGCGCGATCACGATCAGTCCCGTCAGGAAGTTCGCGCGCAGCCGGGCAAAGATGCCGCGTTTCGGCACTTGGCGTGGATCGGGGTCGAGTTTCACGGGCACCAGCTCTCACGGGGTCGGTCGGGTTGTATCTAGGCGGCAGAGGGGGCGCGCACAAGCGCACACTGCCCAGTCTTTGCCGACGTCGCGACGTTGAGCCGCTTTTCAGTCCATCGCGACCAAAGCGGAGGCAATCTCTGCCCCGAGCCGGGCGTTGTTGCGCACCAATGCGATATTCGCCGTCAGGGACCGGCCCTCGGTCGCCTCAAAGATCCGCCCCAGCAGGAAGGGCGTGACATCCTTGGCGGCGATGTTCTGGGCTTCGGCCTCGGACAGCGCGCTCTCGATCACCGGCAGGATCTGATCCTCGGGCAGGGCGTCCGCCTCGGGGATCGGGTTGGCGATCAGGTGGCCGCCCTTGAGCCCCAGCGCCCGACGCGCCGCGATGCAGGCGGCGATCTCGGCGGCACCGTCCACGCGCAGCGGGGCGGGCAGGGTGCTCTCGCGCATCCAGAAGGCCGGGAAGCTGTCCGTTCCGTTGCACAGCACCGGCACCCCGAGGCTTTCCAAAAGCTCAAGCGTCTTGGGCAGATCGAGGATGGCCTTGGCCCCGGCGGCCACCACGGCCACGGGCGTGCGCGCCAGCTCGTAAAGATCCGCCGAGACGTCAAAGCTCGTCTCCGCCCCGCGATGCACGCCGCCAATCCCACCCGTGGCAAAGACCGCGATCCCGGCCATCTCGGCGGCGATCATGGTCGAGGCGACCGTGGTCGCACCGGTCCGCCCGGTGGCCACCGCATAGGCCAGATCCGCACGGCTGAGCTTGAGGACATCCTCGGCCTGCGCCAGGGTCGACAGCTCGGCCTCGGTCAGACCCACATGGAGCTGGCCCTCAAGAACGGCAATGGTCGCGGGCACGGCCCCGGCGGCGCGGATATCCGCCTCGACCTGCTGTGCGGTCTCGAGGTTCTGGGGATAGGGCATGCCATGGGTGATGATGGTGGACTCGAGCGCCACCATGGGGCGCCCTTCGGCCCGGGCCTCGGCGACCTCGGGAGCGTAGCGGGGGGTCATTCGGTGTCTGTCTCCGATTGCGAGATATAGCGCGCCGCGGCGTCCACGGCGGCGGCAAGGGCGGTTTCGGGGTCGGCCCCGGCGATTTCGGCGGCCATGTGACCGGCCATGAAGGTGTCGCCTGCGCCCGTCACCCGGCGCACGGGCACGGGGGGCGGCGCAACGGTGAAGGAATGGCGCGCAGAGGCATCCGTTGCGGGGTTCGCGCCGTCGGTGATCACCACCCGGTGCGCCCCCATCCCCAGCAGGATCGACGCCGCCTGCTGTGTCGTCTGGCTGGGATGATCCGAGATCAGGTTGGCCTCGATCAGGTTCACATGAAGCGTTGCGTCCGAGGCCGACAGGAAGGGCAGCAGCCGCTTGGCCTTGCCCGGCGACGCGGGCGCAACCCGTAAATCGGCCCGGGCGAAGAGCGGGCTATGGGCAATCTCGTTCAGCATCTCGTCGGTGAGGTTCCCGTCCAGCGCCACCATCCCGCGCCAAGGCTGCTCAGCCGAGCCAAGACGGCCATCGGCCAATGGGGTCAGGATCGCATCCCCGGCATCCTCCAGCGAATGGGCATCGGCAATCGCCGCGATCAGCCCGTTACTGCCTTCGATTGCCATGTAGCGATCCGTGGGCCGGTCGCTGCGATAGACATGTTCGGTGACCATGCCCATGGCGGCGGCCCGTCCCAGAAGCTCGTCGCCCTCGGCATCCGTGCCCACCGCCGACAGGAGCGCAGGAAGCAGCTCGAACCGGCAAAGCGTCATGGCGATGTTCATCGCCACGCCCCCCGGCACCCGCCGGATCAGGCCCGGGACGTCATAGCCGGATTTCATCTTGATGGGGGCATGGCCGACCGTGTCCCACAGGACCGCGCCAATGCAGAGAACGTCAGGAGATTGTGCCATGGCCAAGCTGTTTCACACCGTGCGGGCCGGGTCCAGAGAGCAGATGCGCTCAGCCTCGGAGCGGGTAGCGATCCGGCTCTTCGAACATGTCCAAAGCCACGGTGCCTGCGGTGACCTTAACCGCATGTTCCGTGCCCGAGGGAATGTCGTAGCTCTCGCCGGGACCATAGCTGCGGGTCTCGCCATTCATTGTCAGCGTGACCGAGCCTTCGAGGACGCTGCCCCATTGGCCCTTGTGGCTGTGCGGGGGCAGTTCAACATCCTGATGAAACCGGAAAAACACCACCAAAGCCGTGTCCGAACGCACCACATTGGTGGTGACAACGCTGTCGGGAAAAGGCAAATCGAGGCTCGGCAGATCGTCCAGAAAAGAGGGCAGGGGCATTGGGTGTCCTTTGCATTCGGGCCGGGATGGCCATGGTGCAGGATCACCCGAAGCAGGCAGGGGTTGCAATCCCGCGCGGACCGCCGTACACGACGCGCACTTCACAGGAGGGGCTTGGGCCCTTGAGGGAGACATCCTCAAGACGTCCGCCGGTTGAGCAACAGCTCTATGGCCCCTCTCAGGCGCAAACCGGAAAGGAACTTTGGAATGGCGCTTCCCGATTTCACAATTCGCCAGCTGCTCGAGGCTGGTGTGCACTTTGGTCACCAGACCCAGCGTTGGAACCCCCGCATGGGCCCGTATATCTACGGCGACCGCAACGGGATCCACATCCTCGACCTGACGCAGACCGTCCCCATGCTGGACCAGGCGCTGCAAGCCGTGCGCGACACCGTCGCCAAGGGCGGTCGTGTACTCTTCGTTGGCACCAAGCGTCAGGCCCAGAAGCCGATCGCCGAAGCCGCCGAGCGCTGCGCGCAGTATTACATGAACCACCGCTGGCTGGGTGGCACGCTGACCAACTGGAAAACCGTGTCCAACTCCATCGGGCGTCTCAAGTCGATCGACGAGGCCATGGAATCGGGCTTCGAAGGTCTGACCAAGAAAGAGCGCCTCGGCATGGAGCGTGACCAGGGCAAGCTGCAGGCCTCCCTGGGCGGGATCCGCGAAATGGGCGGCGTGCCGGATCTGATCTTCGTCATCGACGTCAAGAAAGAAGATCTAGCGATTGCCGAAGCCAACAAGCTGGGGATCCCGGTTGTGGCGGTCGTGGACACGAACTGCTCCCCCGATGGTGTGGATTACGTGATCCCGGGCAACGATGACGCGGCCCGCGCCATCGCGCTCTATTGTGACCTCGTGGCCCGCGCGGCGCTGGACGGCATGTCCGCACAGCTTGGGGCCGCCGGCGTCGATCTCGGCGAGCTCGAAGAGGGCAGCGTCGAAGAGGCGATTGCCGAAGAGCCCGCAGCCGCCGAAGGCTGAACGGACGGGGCCTCGCCCCTGTCACATCACTGACATGCGGACCGGGCACATCCCGGTCCGACCCGTTGATCAATTTCAGGAGAAACCAAAATGGCGATCACCGCTGCATTGGTAAAAGAGCTGCGCGACAAGACCGGCGCCGGCATGATGGACGCGAAGAAAGCGCTGACCGAAAACGACGGCGACATGGAAGCGGCCGTCGACTGGCTGCGCACCAAGGGTCTGGCGAAGGCCGCCAAGAAGTCCGGCCGCACCGCGGCAGAGGGCCTCGTGGCCGTCGCCGTTGACGGCGGCACCGCCGTCGCGCTCGAAGTGAACGCGGAAACCGACTTCGTTGCCAAGAACGCCGAGTTCCAGGGCATGGTGTCGAGCTTTGCTCAGGCCGCTCTGACCGTGGACAGTGTCGAGGCGCTGAAAGCGGCCTCCGTCGAAGGCGGCACCGTCGAAGAGGTCCTGACCTCGAAGATCGCCACCATCGGTGAGAACATGTCCGTGCGCCGCATGGCCAAAGTCACCGGCGAGAGCGTCGTGAGCTATGTCCACAACCCGGCCACCGAAGGCATGGGCAAGATCGGCGTGCTGGTCGCGCTGAACGGCGCCGATAACGGCATCGGCAAGCAGATCGCCATGCACGTGGCTGCGGCCAACCCGGCCTCCCTTGGCGAGGCGGATCTCGACCCGGCCCTGCTGGAGCGTGAAAAGAACGTTCTGACCGAGCAGGCCCGCGAATCCGGCAAGCCCGAGCAGGTCATCGAAAAGATGATCATCGGCCGCATGAAGAAGTTCCTGTCCGAGGTGACCCTTCTGGGTCAGGCCTTCGTCGTGAACCCGGACCTGACCGTCGAAGCGGCGGCCAAGGAAGCCGGCGTGGAAGTGACCGGTTTCGTGCGCCTCGAAGTAGGCGAGGGGATCGAGAAGGAAGAAGAAGACTTCGCCGCCGAAGTGGCCAAGATGAACGCCTGATCCAGGCATCATCAGAAGATCGAGGAGGGGACCCATCGCGGTCCCCTTTTTCGTGGCGCAGGCACGCTGACGAGGGTCCGCTAACGTTTCAGATCCGGGGTAAAGATGTCGGCTGAGCGGAGTTGATCAATATTCTCCCCCCAGCCGACGTGTCTTCAGGTGACGAATAAATAACTGCCGCCACTCCTAGGACGTGCTCCATGGCCTAAAGCCACCACTCACGGAACATCACGACACTGCCACCAACGGTTCTGTGACGAAAGTGTGGAAAACCTTACCTATTGGTCAAATTCATAGGTTTGATCTATCTGAGCGTGAAGATCTGGTTTTGAACAGAAGCCTTTAGCACGGCCTGCGCCGTGGTTTGCGCGTTCATCGCTTCGCGCGCGAGGCGCAAGTGTTTTTCTACTGTTGCCTGTTTTCGGTCTATTAACAGACAGATTTCCGGGATTGTCTTGCCCTGCGCAACCCACTCCAGCACTTCTCGTTGACGCTTGGTCAGGCGATTCGAGTCCCGCGCCGGAAGCTTTGTGACGGTCAGGTGCATGACGCGATTCATCAGAATGATCTCTGGGCCATGCGCGTCCCAGATCGCGTCGAGATCATCCTGGGACTGGCCCGACGCACCGGTCAGGCTGATCGCGCCGATCCCGCGATGGGACAGATTGCGGAAGCTGATCGTGTACCCTGCGGTGATGCCGAATTCGCGGTTGAGGCTCTGGATCGGCGAGGCCGGGCTGCCGTTCATCTCGGCGATGTCATGTCCGGCGATCTCGCGCCAGCTCAGGGCGCCATCACTGGCTTCGGCCCACTGGATCACCGGGTCCGCGCGCAAGAGATCCTCGGCGAGATACCGGTCCAGATAATCCGGGTCGTGGTTGCTCAGGATCAGGGCGTCCTGTCGTTCTCCGAAGGCGGCCGAATTGGCCAGCCGCGAATACCCGTACAGCAATCGGTCAAATCCAAACGCCCCCATCTGCGCGCAGTGCTGTGTCCACACAGCGTCGACAGAGGTCGCAGACACCAATTTTTGCAGGTGATCGAGCGTCAAGTGACCTCCTTTCGCAGATGCGAAACCAACCCGTCCAGGGCCAGCTCATAGCCCTTGGCGCCAAAACCGCAGATCAGGCCAAGCGCCACCGGTGACAGGTAGGAGGTATGCCGAAAGCTCTCGCGCGCATGGATGTTCGACAGATGCACCTCGATACAGGGCAGCGACACGGAGGCCACTGCATCCATCAGCGCGATGGATGTATGGGTGTAGGCCCCGGCATTGATGATCAACCCCGCACTCCGCGTGCGGGCCTCGTGGACCTGATCCACAAGCGTGCCTTCGTGATTGCTCTGGTGAAAGGCGATGGACACATCAAGCGCCTCGGCCTTGGCGACACACATCGCCTCGACATCCGCGAGCGTGGTCGACCCATAGACCTCGGGCTGGCGGGTTCCCAAAAGATTGAGGTTTGGGCCATTGAGAATCGTGATGTGCATAGCTCGTCCGGGGTCCAGGCGCGAATTCAGTCTTAACCTGTTAACAGACTTCCTCGCCAAGTCGAAGTTTTTTGCTGCGCAGCCAGAGGGATACTGCCGAACACGGTGGTCTGCGCCCCCTTGTGGAGCGCTCGGACGAATGTCACTCTGCACGCGGGAGACGCGGGTGCGTCCATGGGGAGGATGAAGATGGGCGCGGTTCTGGGCTGTATCGCTGATGATTTCACGGGCGCAACGGATCTGGCGGGGCTGCTCGCGCGCAGCGGGGCGGCGGTCAGTCTGCGGATCGGGGTGCCCGATGCCAGCGAGGCGGAGACAGCCGCCGAGTTCGAGGTGATCGCCCTGAAATGCCGGACCGCCCCCGTGGATGACGCCATTGCCAGCTGCCGCGCGGCTTTGGGCTGGCTGCAGCGCGCTGGCGCGTCGCGGTTCTTCTGGAAGTATTGCTCTACCTTCGATTCAACGCCGGAGGGCAATATCGGCCCCGTGGCCGAGGCGCTGATGGGGGATCTCGGCGCGACCCAGACGATCTATTGCCCCGCATTTCCCGAGAATGGGCGCTCGATCTTCATGGGGAACCTGTTTGTGGGGCAGCAACCGCTCCATGAAAGCCCGATGAAGGACCATCCCCTGACGCCCATGCGGGATTCGAACCTCATGCGCCTGCTCGCACCGCAAGTGCGGGGCGAAGTCGGCCTGATCGATCGTCTGACCGTGGCCAAGGGCCCCGAGGCCCTGCGCGCGGCTCTTGCACAGCGTGCCGCCGAAGGCGTCGCGCATGTGGTCGTGGATGCCGTGGCCGATGCAGATCTCGCGATCATTGCCGAGGCATGTCAGGACATGCCGCTGTTGACCGGCGGCAGTGCCGTCGCGCAACCACTTCCCGCGCTCTACGCCAAGGGGCAGGGGGCGCCGCAGCGCGGGTCCGCGCCGTCCGTCCCGGACGGCGCCCTCGTCCTCTCGGGCAGCTGCTCGCAAATGACGCGTGCACAGGTGGCCGCCTATCTCGGTCAAGCGCCGGGTTTCAAACTCGATCCGCTGCAGCTTGCGACATCCGGACATGGCGCGGCCCTCGACTGGCTCAAGGCACAAGCCGCATCCGCGAACCCGCTGATCTATGCCACCGCCGAACCTCAGGAGGTCCGCCGTGCCCAGTCCGAGCTCGGTGTGGCCGCTGCTGGCGCGGTGGTCGAGGACGCGCTCGCCGCTCTTTCCGTCGCCGCCCGCGATCTTGGCATCCGCCGCTTCGTCGTTGCCGGCGGCGAAACCTCCGGCGCGGTTGCCAGTGCGCTTGGCGTCACCCGTCTCGACATCCGCGATGAAATCGCGCCGGGCGTGCCCTGGTGCTTTGCCAAAAGCAACGGATCCGACATCGCCATCACCCTGAAATCCGGCAATTTCGGCGCCGAGAGTTTCTTTGCCGATGCCCTCGCGCAGCTGAACGCCGCATGAGCACCGAGGCCACCCTGCGCGAGCAGCTTTGCCTGCTGGCGAAATCCATGTTCGACCGCGGCCTGACTGGCGGCAGCACGGGAAACATCTCGGCGCGCACCGAGGATGGCGGACTTCTGGTCTCGCCCACGGGCACAAGCTTCGGGCGGCTCGATCCCGGTCGGCTGAGCCGGTTCGACGGGCAGGGGCGGCTGATCTCGGGCGATAAACCGACCAAGGAAATGCCTTTGCATACAGCGTTTTACGACACGCGCAGCACCGCGGGCGCCGTGGTGCATCTGCATTCCTGTCATTCGGTCGCGCTCTCCATGATGCCCGATGTGGACCCGGACAACTTCCTGCCGCCGCTGACCCCCTATGGCATCATGAAGCTCGGCAAGGTGAAACTCCTGCCGCTGTTCCTGCCGGGGGATCCGGCCATGGGGGATGCAGTGCGCGGGCTTGCTGGCAAGCGCAGCGCTGTCATGCTCGCCAATCACGGGCCCGTTGTCGCCGGCAAAGATATCGAGGCCGCCTGCAATGCCATTGAAGAGCTTGAGGCCACAGCCCAGCTCGCCATGATGACCCGCGGCCTCAACCCGCGCGCCTTGACGCCGGAACAGATCACCGATGTCGTCACGCGCTTTGATGTGGAATGGGATGCATGAGGTTTTCAGCCAATCTAGGGTTTCTCTGGACCAACAAGACGTTACCGGAGGCAATTCACGCCGCACATGAGGCTGGATTTCACGCTGTGGAGTGCCATTGGCCCTATGACACGGATCCGTCCTTGGTCAGGACCGCGCTGCAAGAGACCGGGCTTCGGATGCTCGGTCTGAACACCCGGCGCGGCGATGTCGCCGGTGGCGAGAACGGCCTGTCGGCGCTCGTCGGGCGCGAGACGGAGGCGCGCGCAGCCATTGACGAGGCCGTGACATACGCAACGCAGATCGAGGCGGGCGCGATCCATGTCATGGCCGGGTTTGCCGAAGGTCCCGAGGCGCGTCGGTGTTTCATCGAAAACCTGCGATATGCGTGCCGCGCCGCGTCCGAGGCTGGGATCACCATTCTGATCGAACCTCTGAACCGCTATGACGCGCCGGGCTATTTTCTGCAAACCACGGCCCAAGCGTCTGACATCATTTCCGAGATTGATCTGCCAAACCTCAAGCTGATGTTCGACTGCTACCATGTGCAACTCATGGAGGGCGACATCACGCACAAACTCGGCGCGCTGCAGGACATCATCGGGCATATCCAATTCGCCAGCGTCCCGGATCGCGGCACGCCGGACCATGGCGAGCTGAACTACGGCCATGTCTTCGCTGAAATCGGTCAGCTCGGATGGGACATGCCGCTGGGCGCGGAGTACAAGCCTCAGGGCGCAACCGAGGACAGCCTTGGGTGGATGGACGAACTTGGGCGGCCATAGACGCAGCACAAGTTGTGACGGAAAGGTGCTGCAAGGCATTGTAATCAAACACCTGTAAGCGCTCACGCCGCCCAGCCTCATCATCCATATATTTACATAATACGGATTACAGGACTCCTGCATGCCCGGATAAGGCCTCCTGACCCATCGCTCCGCGCCGTAAAACGCGGCCTCAGGCCATGGACGTGACCCAGAGGATGCTCGCATCCTCTTCGCTAGTCGAGATCACGTTATGACCCATGGAGGCGTCGTAATACGCACTGTCGCCCCGGCGCATGTCGACCGGCTCGTAGAATTCGGTGATCAGCCGGATCGCGCCGGTCAGCACATAGAGAAACTCTTCGCCATCATGGCGCACCCAGCCGTCGAACTCGTCGAAGCTGCGCGCCCGTACTCGTGCCCGGTATGGCAGCATGTTCTTCTTTGTCAGGCTCACCGCCAGAAGCTCATGCTCATAGGTCGCTGTGGGATGCGGCTCACCATCTTCGCGGCGCGTGACGGACATGCGGCCATTCACCTGCGCCTTACGCGGCGGTGTGAAAAGCTGCGGCACGGAAATCTCGAGCCCATCGGCCAGCTTCTTGAGGGCCTCATAGGTCGGTGACATCTGCCCGTTCTCGATTTTCGAGAGCGTCGAGCGCGCCAATCCGGCCTGTCCGGCGGCCTGTTCCAACGTCCAGTTCCGCGCCTTGCGCAACTCGCGCACGCGCACGCCGAGATTGAGCGGCTCCACCGGTGTGCTATCGCCGCTTTCGCGGGCCAAACGGATCAGACTGGGTTCGGTATCGGGCTTGGTCATGGGCGCATTGTCCGGAATTGCGCGGCGACTTGCAACCGCCCGGCGCGCAGCCTAGCACCGATGGCATGAGTTCCACGCCCCAGATCGACCCGCTCGCACCCTGCCCTGCGCCGTTCAACCTCGCGGCCTATGTGCTCGATCCGGCGGCAGCCCCCGGCGCGAAACACGCGCTGGAGCTCTGGTCTGCGACGGGTGTGGACCGGTGGAGCTATGACCGGTTGCGGGGGGCTGTGGCTGACACCGCGCAGGCACTGTGCGCGGCCGGGTGCGCGCCGCAGGACAAGATCCTCATGCGCATCGGCAACACGGTGGCTTTTCCCATCGTCTTTCTGGCCTGTCTCGCGGCGGATCTGGTGCCCGTGCCGACCTCGGCGGCGCTGACACAGGAAGAGATCGACTGGATCGCGGCGGATCTGAACCCGGCGCTCTGCATCTGGGACGGTGAGACAACCAAACCTCGGGGCATGCCCGCGCTCCTCTCGGAGGACCTGAGAAACGGCGCGCAAAGATCCGATTTTCAACCTGTTTTCGGGGATCCCAACCGGCTCGGCTATATCATTTACACCTCGGGCAGTTCCGGTCGCCCGCGGGCCGTGGCCCATGCCCATCGGGCGATCTGGGCGCGGCGGATGATGTGGCAGGGTTGGTACGGGATGGGCCCCGAGGACCGCATCCTCCATGCCGGGGCGTTCAACTGGACCTATACGCTGGGCGTCGGCCTGATGGATCCCTGGGCCATGGGGGCAACCGCCCTCATCCCGGCAGCAGGGACAGACACCAGCGCCCTGCCCGCTCTCTTGCGCCAGAGCGACGCGACGATTTTCGCTGCCGCACCGGGGGTTTATCGCCAGATGCTGCGGGCGGACAGCTTTCCGGCCCTGCCCAGACTGCGCCATGGCCTCTCTGCGGGCGAAGCCCTGCCGCAGGCCAGCCGCGAGTTGTGGCACGCCAAGACCGGAACGGAGATTTACGAAGCCCTGGGCATGTCCGAATGCTCCACCTTCGTGTCCGGCGCGCCGGGACGACAGGCGCCCGCGGGTGCTGCGGGCTTTGCTCAGCCCGGACGCCGGATCACCACCCTTGGCGCAGACGGCACGCCCACCCTGGGTCAGCCCGGGCGGCTCGGCATCCATCGCAGCGATCCGGGGCTGATGCTGGGATATCTGGAGGCCGGAACGCCCAAGCTGCCCCTGTCCGGGGAGTGGTTCGACACCGGCGACATGGTCGAAATCGATGCGGACGGCGCCCTGCGCTATCTCGGGCGCGGCGATGACATGATGAACGCGGGCGGCTACCGGGTCTCTCCCCTGGAGGTCGAACGAGCCTTTCAGGGGATGGCAGGCATGTCCGAGACCGCCGCGGTCGAGGTTGAGATCAAACCGGATGTGACGGTGATCGCGCTCTTTTACGCAGGCCCTGCCCCGCTGCCCGAGGCCGATCTGCGCGCGGAGGCCGCGCAACACCTGGCGGTTTACAAGCAACCGCGGCTTTACATTCACCGGGAAACGCTGCCCAAGGGGGGCAATGGTAAACTGAACCGCCGCGCCCTGCGGGCGGGTTTCGAGGCCCCACATGATCAAGCTTGATATCCTGTCCGACCCGATCTGCCCTTGGTGCTACATCGGCAAAAGCTATCTCGACCGCGCGATGGCCGAAGCGCCGGACCACCCCTTCACCATCGAATGGCATCCGTTTCAGCTGAACCCAGACATGCCGCGCAGGGGGATGGAGCGGCGCACCTATCTTGAGGCGAAGTTTGGCGGACCGGACGGTGCCGCCGAGGTGTATGGCCGGATCGAGGAGACCGCCAAGCAAGCCGGGCTCGACATCGATTTCGCCGCGATTAAGCGGACGCCGAACACCCTGGACGCGCACCGCCTGATCCACTGGGCCGGGCTCGAAGGGCGGCAGATCGCCATGGTCTCGCGCCTGTTCACGGCCTATTTCCGCGAAGGGCTCGACATTGGCGATCTGGACGTGCTCTGCGCCCTCGCCGAAGAGATCGGACTCGATGCGGCCGTGACGCGGACCCTGCTGGAGGGGGATGCGGATGCCGAGGATATCCGCGCCCGCGACGCCCATGCCCGGCAGCGCGGCGTCTCAGGCGTGCCGACCTTCGTTCTGGCCAACCAGCATGTGCTGAACGGCGCGCAACCCCCTGAACTCTGGACCAAAGTCATCGACGAGCTGAAGGCGCAGATCCAGGCGGCCCAAGACTAGATCCGCGCAATCCGACGCAGCATATGGCGCGGCGCGGTCAGGCGTGTTAGCGATCCGGGAATCCACCGGAGCCTGAAATGCCCCCGCCCCGCCTGTCCCAGCCGGAGTTCATCGCCCTTATGGCGATGCTCTTTGCGACGATCGCCTTTTCCATCGACGCCATGCTGCCAGCCCTGCCCGAGATCGCGGCAGAGCTTACGCCCGAGGATGTGAACCGCGCGCAATTGATCGTCACCTCCTTTGTCTTCGGCATGGGGTTCGGCACATTACTGGCCGGGCCGCTCTCGGACAGTTTCGGGCGCAAGCCGGTGATTGTGGCGGGTGCAATCCTCTATTGTGCGGCGGCGGCATTGGCCTGGGCGGCGCAATCGCTGGAGCTCGCGCTGATTGCCCGGGTGGTTCAGGGCATCGGGGCGGCGGGGCCAAGGGTCGTGGCCATCGCCATGGTGCGCGATCTCTATGTTGGGCGGCATATGGCGCGGATCATGTCGCTGGTCTTTCTGATCTTCGCCCTGGTGCCTGCCATTGCGCCGAGCCTCGGCGCGCTGATCATCCATTTTGCCGGGTGGCGAGCGATTTTTGCGGCCTTTATCGGCTTTGCGGTCTTCTCGGTGGGCTGGATGATGATCCGCCAGGCCGAGACCCTGCCCGTGGCCGCGCGCAGGCCGCTGTCCATGCGGAGCGTTGCGGGCAATGTCGCCGAGGTGCTGCGCGACCGCGTCGTACGCCTGTCGATCCTCGCGCAGACCATGTCCTTTGCCACGCTCTTTGCGACCCTGTCCTCGACACAGCCGGTCTTTGACGTGACATTCAATCAGGCCGAAACCTTCCATCTGTGGTTTGCCGCCATCGCCGTTCTGGCCTCCAGCGCCAGTGCCATCAACGCGCGCCTCGTGGTGCGGCTGGGTATGCGCCGGATGGTCCGCGCGGTGCTGACGGGACAGATCCTGATCTCGGCGGTATTCCTGCTGGTGAGCTGGGTCGGCTGGCCCGAGGCGCTGCATCTCTGGGCCTATTTCCTCTGGGTGACGAGCGTGTTTTTCATGGCAGGCATGACGCTGGGCAATCTCAACGCCATCGCGATGGAGCCCATGGGCCACATCGCGGGCACGGCGGCCTCGGTGGTCGGATCGCTCTCGACCATGGGGTCGGTCCTGCTGGCGGTGCCCATCGGCTTGATGTTCAACGGCACGCCCATCCCCGGGGTTGCCGGGGTGCTGGTGCTCTGCATCGGCGCGCTCTGGGTGATGAAAATCCTCGGCTCGCGCGGTGAGGCGCCCGCCTGAGCAGAGCGGCCCCCGCGCATGCGGCGTGCACTGTCGCTGCAATGCCGCATCCGCCCGATCCAGCCGCGCCTGCGCTTGAAATCGCGCCGGAAACTCGACACTCTCAAGGCCACAGATATGTCTATCGGTCAGGATGATCCCATGATGAAATCGACGGCTTTGGCCCTTGTCGCAGCCCTTGGCCTCAGCGTTCCGGCGCAGGCGGACCCGACCATTGGGTTTGGCTTCACCATGGCCTTTTCGGGCGGCGAGCCGAATGCGGGCGTGGGTCTGCGCCTGTTCTCGGATGACGAGCAGGACAGCACGGTCGGCAGCCTCGGGGTCGATTACATGTTCCGGACCCGTGTCTTCCGCCCGACGGTCGGGATCGCCTTTCTCGATGAGGATTATTACCTGGGGTTGGATCTCGGCTATGATTCCGCGCTCAACCTGCTCGATTTCGGTGTGAGCGGCGGGCTGGTGGACACCGAAAGCCCCGGCCGGCGCAGCGCCCCTGCGGGCGGTGACGATGGCGATGACGGTGGCGATGCCCTGCCTATCGATGGCGGCGGTGACCTGATCGACTAAGCCGGCCAATCGCGGCCCTGCAGGCCTGCCCGGTCTTCGCATCGGGGGGCACGCGGGCCATGGCCCGCGCATCAACGCAGGTCAGCCCTTGGCGCTGGCGGCGGGTTTCGCCGCGCCCTTGGCCTGCGCCGCCAGATCCCGCGCGATGGCAAAGGCGCCCTTGATCCGGTCGCTTTCCTTGGCCCAGTCCCGACGCACCACGATCTTGTTGTCACGCACCTTGGCCAACCCGCGCTGGTCCTGAATGAAGGTCACGAGGCCCGCCGGATTGGCGAACTTGTCGTTGTGGAACTGCACCGTCGCGCCCTTGGGCCCGCCGTCGAGCTTGGCGATCCCGGCCTTCTTGCACATCGCCTTGATCCGCACGATCAGAAGCAAGGTATTGACCTCACGCGGCAATTTCCCGAACCGGTCGATCAGCTCGGCGGCAAAGCCTTCGAGCTCGACCTTGGTGGTCAGTTGAGACAGCCGCCGGTAGAGCCCCAGCCGCACATCGAGATCGGGCACAAAGGCCTCGGGGATCAGGACCGGCACGCCGAGATTGATCTGCGGTGCCCATTGACCATCCATGTCCGACACGCCCTCCAGCTCACCGGATTTGATCTTGCCGATCGCCTCCTCGAGCATGGTCTGGTACAGCTCATAGCCGACCTCTCGGAACTGGCCCGACTGCGCCTCACCCAGAAGGTTCCCTGCCCCGCGTATGTCGAGATCCTGGGAGGCAAGCGTGAACCCCGCCCCCAGACTGTCGAGCGAGCCGAGAACGCGCAGCCGCTTTTCCGCGGCGGGCGTCAGTTTCTGGCGCGGTTTCGTGGTCAGATAGGCATAGGCGCGGGTCTTGGCCCGCCCCACCCGGCCCCGGATCTGGTAGAGCTGGCTCAGCCCGAACATATCGGCCCGGTGGATGATCATCGTGTTCGCCGTAGGAATATCGAGGCCGGATTCCACGATGGTCGTGGCCAGCAGCACGTCGTATTTCCCGTCATAGAAGGCGTTCATCCGCTCATCGAGCTCACCCGCCGCCATCTGGCCATGGGCGATGACAAAGCTCACCTCCGGGACGTGATCGCGCAGGAAGTCCTCGATCTCGGGGATGTCCTTGATGCGCGGCACCACGAAGAAGCTTTGGCCGCCCCGGTGATGCTCGCGCAAGAGCGCCTCGCGCAGGGTGACCGGATCGAATTCCGAGACGTAGGTGCGGATCGAGAGCCGGTCCACGGGCGGCGTCCCGATGATGGACAGGTCGCGCACGCCCGACAGGCTGAGCTGCAGTGTGCGCGGGATCGGCGTCGCCGTCAGGGTCAACACATGCACATCCGAGCGCAGCTCTTTCAGCCGCTCCTTATGGCCAACGCCAAAGCGTTGTTCCTCATCGATGATCAGCAGGCCGAGATTGTGGAACCGGACATTCTTCGCCAAAAGCGCATGGGTCCCGACCACGATGTCGATGGACCCCGCACCGAGCCCCTTTTTCGTATCGGTCGCGGATTTTGCGGGCACGAAGCGCGAGAGCGGACGCACCTCCAGCGGGAAGCCGCGGAAGCGTTCGGCGAAGCTTTTGTAGTGCTGCCGCGCCAGCAGTGTGGTGGGCGCGATCACCGCCACCTGCACCCCCGAGAGGGCCGCGATGAAGGCGGCGCGCATGGCCACCTCGGTCTTGCCGAAGCCCACATCACCACAGATCAGCCGGTCCATGGGCGTGCCCGCCGCGAGATCGCTGACCACATCCTCGATGGCGCTGAGCTGATCGTCGGTCTCGGTATAGGGGAAGCGAGCCGAAAACGCCTCCCACATATCCGGGGGCGGCTCGAGCATGGGCGCACGGCGCAGGGCACGCTCGGCGGCAATGCGGATAAGCTTGTCCGCCATCTCGCGGATCCGCTCCTTGAGCTTGGCCTTCTTGGCCTGCCACGCGCCGCCGCCCAGCTTGTCCAGCAGGCCGATCTCCTGCCCGAAGCGGCTGAGCAGCTCGATGTTTTCCACCGGCAGATAGAGCCGGTCGCCCCCCGCATATTCCAGCAGCAGGCATTCATGGGGCGCGCCCATGGCGGTGACGGTCTCAAGCCCTTTGAAACAGCCCACCCCGTGATCCACATGGACCACCAGATCCCCGGCGCTGAGGCTTGTTGCCTCCTGCAGGAAGTTCTCGGCCTTGCGCTTGCGCTTGGTGGTGCGGATGAGCCGGTCGCCCAGCACATCCTGCTCCGAGATCACCGTCAGGCGCGTGCCCGCAGCGTCTTTGCCTTCGAACCCCTCATCCAGCGCCCAGACCAGCAGATGCACGCCCCCGGTCCCGGCGGGCACATCCGACAGCCGCCCGATCTCGGCCAGCCCGGCAACGCCTTGATCCTCCAACAGCCCGCGCAGACGTTCGCGCGCGCCCTCGGACCAGCTTGCGATGACCACCTGGCTCTCGCGACGCTTGTCGGCGATATGGGCGGCGAGCGCCTCAAAGAGGCCGGTCGCCTCGCTCTGACGCTCAGGCGCGAAATTGCGCCCGATCCGTCCGCCCGCATCCGTGACCCCGGGCCCCGTGGCCGAGGGCAACACGCTCAGCTGCAGCGTGCGAGTCGTGGCGATCTGCACGGCCTCATCCGCGGGTGGGATATAGAGCAGCTCCGGCGGACAGGGTTTGTAGACCGTGCCCATCTGCCCCTTCTGCGCCAGCGCGTGGCGCCGGGTTTCATACTGGTCCTGAATGCCTTCCCAGCGGCTGAGATGCATCGCCTCGAACTGATCGTCGAGCAACAGGCTGGCCTCGGGCAGGTAGTCGAGCAGGGTCTCAAGCCGGGCGTGGAAGAAGGGCAGCCAATGCTCCATCCCCGCATGTTTGCGCCCCGCCGAAACGGCCTCGTAGAGCGGGTCATCCGTGCCCGCTGCCCCGAACTCGATCCGGTAGGATTGCCGGAACCGGGTGATCGCAGCCTCGTCGAGGATGATCTCCGAGACCGGCGCAAGCTCGATCACGTCCAGTTTTACCGTGGTGCGCTGGGTCGCGGGATCGAACCGGCGCGCGCCGTCCAGCACATCGCCGAACAGATCGAGCCGCACGGGGCCCGGCTGACCCGGCGGGAAGATGTCGATGATCCCGCCCCGGATCGCGTAATCTCCGGGCTCGGTCACGGTGGGCGCCTGGACAAACCCCATGCGGGTCAGGAACTCGCGCAACCCGCGCTCGTCGATCTGGCCCCCGACCTGCGCCGAGAAGCTTGCCTCCGCAAGTACGGCACGGGCGGGCACGCGCTGGGTCACCGCGCTCAGCGTGGTCAGCAGGATAAAGGGTCCCGGCATGCCATGGGCCAGCGCGGCCAGCGTCGCCATGCGCGTGGCGCTGATCTCGGCATTGGGCGAGGAGCGGTCGAAGGGCAGGCAATCCCATCCCGGAAACCGCAGCACCGGGATATGCGGGGCACTGACCGCGAGGGCGGCCGCCATGGCCGACATGCGCTTGTCGTCGCGGGCCACGAAGACCGCCTGCCCGCCCGCGCCCTGCGCCTCGCGCGCGACGATCTGCGCGTCGAAGCCTTCGGGCACGCCGGTAACGCGCAATCGTGTCGGAGAGGTTTGGGAGGTCATGGCGTGGAGGTACGTGCTTTGGGGCTGCTGTCAACCGCGGGTTCGGCCGCGTCCGGTGTGATGGCATATTGGCGGGGAGGTCCGGGGTCCTGTCCCGTGCCGGTTTCGGGGCGGTCAGTTGCCGAGGACGCCAACGCTCATGGTCTGCCAGATGCCCCAGAAGGCGGTGATGAAGATCGACACGATCCCCACCAGCTGAGTACAGAGCCGGTGCCGCTTGAGGCCGGCGACCAGATCGGGGCCCTCGGGCTGCTTGTCGAGGATCTCCTGCGCGGTGCGCTGGCTCAGCAGGGTGAGCAGGCAAAAGGGAAAGACCAGAAAGAACAGCGCCTGACACAGCTCGATCCAGTAGAAGAACCCCAGCAGAAAGAGCGCGGTGATCAAGAAGCCGCCAAGGGCCGTGGCCACAAGCCCGGTCCGACCGCTGAAAGCGAGATAGCGGCGGGCCTGGATGCGGCTGATCGCGGTCAGATCGCGCCAGGTCTCCGGATCGTTGCGCCGCTGGGCGCGCTGCACCAGATCGAAGGGCACGCCCACGATGTAATGGCTCAGCATGGACCAGAACGCCGCAAGCACGATCCAGTACCACATGCTGGAAAACGAGCGGGCGTCGATGAGCTCGGAGATGGTGAGATGCAGGTCCAAGGGCACAATCCTGAAGGCGCGTGCGCGGACCATAGGCAGGTGCGCAGGGGAGTTCCAGCCTTGAGATACGG
The DNA here is from genome assembly GCF_049801015.1 of Dinoroseobacter sp. S124A. Taxonomy (NCBI): domain Bacteria; kingdom Pseudomonadati; phylum Pseudomonadota; class Alphaproteobacteria; order Rhodobacterales; family Roseobacteraceae; genus Dinoroseobacter; species Dinoroseobacter sp. S124A. Next base: position 144,999 of record NZ_JBNAGD010000008.1, read on the forward strand.
GCAATTTCGTGGCACCCAGATCAGAGTTACGAAAAGGCCCAACATGCGACCGACACAAGCTCCGTTTCCCCATTTCCGTCCCCGTCGGCTGCGCCGCACCCCTGCCCTGCGCAATCTGACGCGGCAGGCGGAACTGACCGTGCATGACCTGATCTGGCCGATCTTTGTCAGCGAACCCGACGGGGCGGTGCCCGTGGCCTCGATGCCCGGGGTGAGCCGCGTAACGGTCGAGGGGGCCGTGCGCGCTGCCGAGCGGGCGGCGCGGCTCGGGATCCCGGCGATCTGCATCTTTCCCTATACGAATCCGGCCCTGAAGACCCTGCTCTGCGAAGAGGCCTGGAACCCCGAAAACCTCAGCAATCGCGCGATCCGGGCAATCAAGGCCGAGGTGCCCGAGATTGCCGTGATGACCGATGTTGCGCTCGACCCCTACAATATCAACGGCCATGACGGCATCGTCCGGGACGGCGTGATCGTGAATGACGAAAGCGTCGGCGCGCTGGTGAAGATGGCCGTGGCGCAGGCCGAGGCCGGGGCCGACATCCTCGGCCCCTCGGACATGATGGATGGCCGGATCGGCGCAATGCGCGCAGCGCTCGAGGCGTCGGGCCATACGGATGTGACGATCCTGAGCTATGCCGCGAAATACAGCTCCGGCTTTTATGGACCCTTCCGCGATGCGGTGGGCGCGTCCGGGGCGCTGGTGGGCGACAAGAACACCTACCAGATGGATCCGGGCAATTCCGACGAGGCGCTGCGGATGATCGAACGCGACCTGACCGAGGGCGCGGATATGGTCATGGTCAAACCGGGCATGCCCTATCTCGACATCTGCCGCCGGGTGAAGGACGCGTTCGGCGTGCCGACCTATGCCTATCAGGTCTCGGGCGAATACGCGATGATCCAGGCCGCGGTGGCCAATGGCTGGCTCGACCATGACAAGGTGATGTTTGAGTCGCTTCTGGCTTTCAAGCGCGCCGGATGCGACGGGATCCTGACCTATTTCGCACCGACCGTGGCCGAGCGCCTCAACGGGATCGCATAAACCCGCCCGTTTTCCGCACGCAGCGGCCAATATGCAGGGATGTGAGGTGACAGACCGCACTCCCTCGTTTAAAACACGACATCAAGGGGCCATAGAGCCCCCAGCCACTAAACCGGCTGGATCCCGGCCATACAGGCAGCGCCGGCCCAGTCGACGTCATGAGAAAGAGCGAGCAGATGACACAGAAAATCACACGGCGCGGTGCCGTTTTGGGCGCAAGCCTCGGGGCACTTGTGGCCCTTGCGGGCTGCGCTTCGGTCGAGGGCAGCGCCCAGCGGGCCGCAACCATTGATCAGCGCGTGGATGCCGCGATGCTGTTTCTGGAATCGAGCGTGCCCGGAGCCGCCGATCTGGGGCGCAAGGCCTCCGGCGTGCTGGTGATGCCGCTGATCACCGAGGCCGGGTTCGGCGTGGGCGGGGCCTATGGCAAGGGCGCGCTGCGGATCAACGGCGCGACGATCGACTACTACCAGGGCACTCAAGCCAGCTTCGGCTTTCAGATCGGCGCACAGCAATACGCCCATGCGATCTTCTTCATGACCGAGGAAGCCCTGCAGAAATTCCGCAATGGCAATGGGCTCACCGTGGGCGGCGATCTCGAGATCACCCTCGCGGATACGGGCGAAGCCATCAGCGCCGAGACCCTGACCGCGCGTGACCCGGTGGTTGGCATCATCTTCGGTCAGGCGGGCCTGATTGCGGGCGCATCCCTGAACGGGACGGTCTATAACCGCATCATCCCCTGATCCTCGGGGAGGTGACCGCCCCTCCGGGCGCGCCAAGGGAATGACCGGGCCCGTCCCGGGGTGGAAAGGGTGATATGGCGCGGCTCCTGAAATGGATGATGCGGATCCTGTTGGCCAGTCTCGCATGTGTCGGGATCGGCCTCGGGTTCACCTATTATTTCGCCTCCCGGTCGATCCCGGATTACGATGGCAGCTACGCGCTGCAAGGGGTGTCCGCGCCGGTCGAGATCGTGCGCGACACCCACAATGTTCCTCATATCTTTGGCCAGACCGATGCCGACAGCTATTTCGGTCTCGGCTTCGTCCATGCTCAGGATCGCCTGTGGCAGATGGTGATGATGCGCCGCACAGCGCAGGGGCGTCTGTCCGAGCTCTTTGGCAGCCGCACCCTACAGATCGATGACCTGCTGCGACGGTTCGATTTCTACCGGCTCGCTCAATCTTCGGTCGATGCGCTCTCACCGGCGACGATCGAAGCGCTGGAGGCCTATGCGGCGGGCGTGAACGCCTGGATCGCCGAGGTGAACAAGGGCGCGCTGGGGCGTGGTGCGCCGGAGTTTTTCCTGTTCGAACCCGAGATCGCCCCCTGGCAGCCCGCGGATTCGGTGGTGATGATCAAGCTCATGGCGCTGCAGCTGAGCTGGCACATGCAGACCGAAGTGCTGCGCGCCCGGATCTCGCTCGCCCTGCCGCCGGAGCGGGTGCTGGATATCCTGCCCGAGAGCCCGGGCGCGGGCCTGACCGTGCTGCCGGAATTCGCCAGCCTTGTGCCGGGGATCGACCGGCGTCAGGCCTTCGCGGGCGCGCCTCTGCCGCTTGATCCGCTCTCGCCGCTCCATCCCCGTCCCTTTGCGGGCGCGTCGAATGCCTGGGCCGCGGCCCCCTCGCGCTCAGCGGCCGGGGGCACGCTTCTGGCCAATGATCCGCATCTGGAATTCACGGCCCCGGCGATCTGGTACCTTGCGCGGATGGATCTCGGCGCGGGTGGCGTGATCGGCGGGACGGTGCCGGGCATCCCGGCGGTTCTGACCGGGCGCAACGGGTTTCTCGGCTGGGGCCTGACCTCGAGCTATGCCGATGATCAGGACCTCTTCATCGAGCAGCTCAACCCCGACAATCCCGAGGAATACCTGACCCCCGAGGGCTACAAGCCCTTCCGCACGCGCCGCTCGGTCATCGAGGTGAAGGATGCCACGCCGGTGACCATCACACTGCGCTGGACCGAGAACGGGCCGGTCCTGCCCGGGCAGCACTATAACCTCGCGAGCATCACGCCCCAAGCCCATGTGGCCGCGCTGGCCTGGACGGCGCTGAGCCCGAATGACACGTCGATGGATGCCGCCCTGAACCTGATGGCGGCACGCGACGTGGAGGGCGCGATCGAGGTGGGACGTGATTTCATCGCCCCGGCCCAAAACCTGACCCTCGCCGATGCCGAGCGGGTGGCGTTCCAGACCGTCGGCGCCCTGCCCCGCCGCGCCGCGGCCCATCAGAGCCTTGGCCGCCTGCCCACCCCCGGCTGGCGGCCCGAGAACCGCTGGCAGGGGGCGCTGGGCTATGCGGCCAACCCGCGCTTCGTGGATCCGCAGAGCGGCCTTTTGGGCAATACCAACAACAAGGTGATCGACCGCCCCTTCCCGTTCCACATGTCCTATGACTGGGGCGACACCCAACGGGTCCAGCGCTGGGAACGGCTCATGGGGGCGCGGCAGGTCCATACCCGCGACAGCTTCATCGAGGCGCAGCTCGACACGGTCAGCCAGGGCGCGCGGACCCTGCTGCCGCTGGTGGCGCGGGACCTGTGGTTCTCGGAAGAGGCCTCGGCCCTCGGTTCCCAATCCCGGGACCGCCGCATCGCGCTCGACCTACTGGCCGAGTGGAATGGTGAGATGTCCGAGCATCTGCCCGAGCCGCTGATCTATACCGCGTGGATGCGCGCCCTGCAGGACCGCCTGATCCGCGACGAGCTTGGGCCTCTCGCGGACGAGTTCCGCCACCCGGAGGTGCTGTTCCTCGAACGGGTTTTCCGCGATGTGGATGGCGCAAGCATCTGGTGCGATGTGGTCCAGAGCAGCGAGGTCGAGACCTGCACCCTGCAAGCCCGCCGGGCGCTCGACGACGCGCTGCTGTCCCTGTCGGAGACCTTTGGCCGCGCGGTAGAGGGCTGGCGCTGGGGCGATGCCCATGAAGCCACCCATGACCATCCTGTGTTGGGCGCAGCCCCGTTCATCGGCCCGCTTCTGAACATTCGGCAATCCACCAGCGGCGGGGACACGACCCTGATGCGCGGGGTGACCAAGGGGACCGGGCCGAACCCCTATCTCAACACCCATGGCGGGGCCTATCGCGGGGTTTATGACTTCGCCGACCCCGATAGTTCGGTCTTCATCATCTCCACCGGGCAATCCGGGCATCCGCTCTCGCGGCATTATGACGATCTGGGGGAGCTTTGGCGGCGCGGGGAATACATCCCCATGACGCTGGATCCCGACCTTGCGCGTGCGGGCGCGAATGGGGTGACCCTGCTCTATCCGGCCGAGGCTGCACAGCCCTAGGCGGGATAGAGCGTTTCGAGCTGTGTGAGGGCGCGGGCCGCCCGGGCCTTGCGCGCCGTGGCCTCGGGCGGGGATTGGTGCCCGGCCACAACGCGGATCTGCAGCTCCCCGATCAGAAGGCTGAAGTAAACCTCTGTGATTTCTTGGAAATCCGTTCCGCGCGAGAGCATCCCGTCGCCCTGCGCCTGTTGCACCACCCGGGCGATCAAGGGGGCGACGGTGCCGCGACCGGCCTCGGACAGCGCCGCGCCAAGCGCGCCGCTCGGATCCGCCGCCGCCGCGCGATTGAGCGCGACGGCCCGCGGGCTCAGCAGCAGCCCCAGAAGCTGTGGCCCGATCTGATCAAGCGTCTCGCGCGGAGACGCGCCGCCCTCCAGCGCCGTTTCGAGTGCCGCGCGCAACTCGGCTGCGTTGCGTGCGACCAGCGCTTTGAACAGGCCCACCTTGTTGCCGTACCAACTGTAGAGCGTGCCGTTGGACGCTTTGGCCCGCTGCGCGACCGACAGAACCGACATGCCCGCGAAGCCCTTTTCTTCGAGGACATCGAAGGCAGCCTCTTCGATGGCCGCTTGTCGGTCTCGCTTGTTTTCAGCGCGCATCACGTCACCTCCTCTCGGTCTTGACGACAACCGTACAGATGATTACGGATATGGGCAACCGTACACGTTGTTACACTTTTGATGGGAGGAAGAGAAAGATGACCTGTCGCTATAGCCAGGCGGGGCTCGCGGCCCCGATCGTATTGCAAGTGGTGATGCTGAGCGCGCTGTATACCGGGGTGGCCCCACACCCGCCGGCCACCACACCGCTTTTCGCCATTGGTCCGTTCATCGGCGCCTCTGTTGCGGCGGCGCTGGCGGCGGTGTGGATCGGCCCGGCGGAGCGTGCAGGGCGTGGCCTTATGGTGTTGGCCGCCCTGGGCGCGCTGGTCTCTTTCGGGCCGCAGAATTACTTCGATCCGCAGATCGCACTGATCTGGCCCGCTGTTCTGAGCGGTCAGGTGGCGGCGGCTGTGGTGCTGTGGCGCGCGCTGCTCGCCGGACGCATAGAGGCCGCGTGACCGGTCGGGGCTGGGATCAGGGGGCTGGGATCAGGTCCCGGCCCCTTGCCTGACGGCAAATCGGGCCTTTTGCGCCGGGGTCCAGCGCACCTGCAGCTCGTAGCCATCCTCGGTCTGCGCCTCGCCCTCGACCACGCCCTGCTCGAACAGCCAAGCCCGCGCCCGCCCCTCGGCATAGGGGATCAGCAAGGTCTCATCGGTCACCGCCGGGGTCAGAAGTGCTGCCACCGTTTCGTGCAGCGCATCGAACCCGTCTCCGCGCACCGCCGAGATCGCGAGCACATCCTCCTGCCGCGCCGCCGAGATGCGCAGGGCGTCGGCCTCGGCCTCGGGCAGCAAGTCGATCTTGTTCCAGATCTCCACCATCCGGGTCGTGTCCTTGACCCCCAGCGCATCGAGGATCTTGTGCACATCCTCGGCCTGCGCCGCACTGTCGGGATGGGCGATGTCGCGCACATGGAGGATCAGATCCGCGTCGAGCACCTCTTCCAGCGTCGCGCGAAAGGCCGCGACCAGCTCGGTCGGCAGGTTCGAGATGAAGCCCACCGTATCCGAAAGAATTACGTCGAGCCCCGTGGGCAGTTTCAACGCGCGCATGGTGGGATCGAGCGTGGCAAAGAGCATGTCCTTGGCCATCACCTCTGCCCCGGTCAGGTGGTTGAACAGGGTCGATTTACCGGCGTTGGTATAGCCCACCAGCGCCACGATCGGATAGGGCACCTTCTTGCGCGCGGCGCGGTGCAGCTCGCGGGTTTTCACCACCTTGGCAAGCTGTCGCTTGATCCGGGTCACCGCCTCGTCAATCGCGCGGCGGTCCGCCTCGATCTGGGTCTCACCGGGGCCGCCGACAAAGCCGAGCCCACCGCGCTGCCGCTCCAGGTGGGTCCAGGACCGCACAAGGCGCGTCCGCTGATAGGCCAGCGCGGCCAGTTCCACCTGCAGAACACCTTCGCGCGTTCTGGCCCGGTCCGCGAAAATCTCGAGAATCAGGCCCGTCCGGTCGAGGATCTTGGTCTTCCAGGCGCGTTCCAGATTGCGCTGCTGCACCGGGCTGACAGGGCCGTCGATCAACACCAGCCCGATCTCTTCGACCTTGATGCGCGCGCCCAGCTCCTCGATCTTCCCCGATCCGAACAGCAACCCCGGTTGCACCTTGGGCAGGCGCACGTTTTCCGCCCCCACCACATCAAGACGTGGCAGGGCGGCCGCGAGGGACACGGCCTCTTCCAGAGCCGGGCCCGCCAGACGGCGCTCCCGGTCCGAGGTCAGTTCGGGGTGCAGCACCAGAGCACGGGTCTGCTCGGGTGCGTGATCATAATAGTCGGTCAGTCTTCGCCCTCGTACAGGCTGATCGGCTGGGTCGGCATGACGGTCGAGATCGCATGCTTGTAAACAAGCTGGCTCTGGCCGTCGCGACGCAGCAGAACGCAGAAATTATCAAACCATGTGATAACCCCCTGCAATTTCACGCCATTAATAAGGAATACCGTTACCGGAACCTTTGTTTTACGAACATGATTGAGAAACGCGTCCTGCAAATTCTGTTTGTCGCCGGCCATTCTGAGTGCCTTTTTCTTGTGCTGTGCCGCAAATGAAATCGCGGATAACTCTGACTAAGCCCGAGTATGTGATGTGCACGCGGGGGATTCCAGCCCTAAAGGCAGGCACATAGCGGAAATGCGCTCTAGTTGCGCCAGAAATCCGGATTGAGCAGGGCCAGAATGGCCAGCGTTTCAAGCCTGCCGAGGACCATGGCTGCGCAAAGAATGAATTTCGCGCTTTCCGGAAGTGCCGCATAGGAAATGGGCACTTCGGTCGCAATCGTCGCAATTGGCCCGGTGGTGGTGAGAGCCGCGAAGGTCAGTAATGTGGCTTCCTCGAACCCAAGTCCGGTAAGTGCCAATGCGGACATCACGAGCGCGATAGATAGGGCAAAAAGCATGAAAAAGATCCATGCAATTGTGGACCCCTCTCGCCGCAACCGACGCCCCGTATAGCCCGCGCTGTTCACCGAGGAGGGATGGATCAATCGCTCCATCTCGCGGACGCCATGCTTGTAAAGAACATAGACCCGCAGCAGCTTTACCCCGCCAGCCGTGGTCGCCACCCCGCCGCCGAACAGCGCGATCCCCGCCAGCAAAAGCCCCGGCGTCCCGAGACCGGACCAGTTCTGCGCCGCTGCCCAGGAGGTGCTCTCGAATCCGGTTGTGGTGAGAAAGGACAGTACCATGAACATGCTGCCCCAAAGCGCGGTCAGCGCGCTCTCGTCCAGCTGCGAATGGACCTCGAACGCACCGAGCCAGTGGCGCAGGAAGAGAAAGAGCGGGATGACAAGAACGAAGATCAGGGCGATGCGCAGCTCCCGGTCGCGGCGCAGCTCGCGCCAGTTCGGGCTGAGCCCGCCGATGAAACTGCGCCGTGTGATGGCAAAGATCAGGAACACAAAGATCGCGATCTCGGCAAGCGCGCCCTTGGGGGCCTCCCCCGGCAGATCCCCGGCGGTGATCCCGCTCGTAGACAGGGTCGACATGGCATAGATCAGCCCCTCGGCCGGTCCCGAGCCGCACAGGATCATCGCCAGCCAGAGCATCCCCGTAAGCGTGATATAGATCGGAGCAAGCCGCAGCGCGAAGCGGATCAGTCGGGTCGAGGCCGCGGATTTGCCGCTGGTCTCGCGGGTGCTGCGGCCCTGCCCGGCCTCCTGCACCGAGGTGACCTCGAACCCGCCGAGGGTCAGCGGTGCCATCACCGCGAAGGCCGTCACCCAGATCAGGAACCCGCCGAGCCAGCCCACGGTCGCGCGCCACAGATGCACCGGCATGGGCAGGCGGTCGGGCTCGAACAGGGTCGCGCCGGTGGTGGTGATCGACGAGACCATCTCCACATAGGCGTTGCTGAACCGGGTGTCCGGCACGGCCTCGGCCAGCGGCACGGCGAGCATGACCGGCAAGGCCGAGAAAGTCAGCAGGAGCGCAACCAGTTGCCGTCGCTCGCTATGCGGCGCGGGGATGTTCATCGTCGCAAGGCCCAGCAAGAGGACCAGGGTCAGAAACAGGATCCCGCCATAGAGGAAGGGCCGCGCAATCTCATGCTGGCCTATCGCCCCGGCATAGAGCGCCGGGATGAACATCGCGAGGGCGCCGATCCCCATCAGCACCACGATCAGAGGAAAGCGCCGCAGGGCCTGCATCAGAAGAAGTCGATCGAGACCTGCAACAGGCGCTCGACCTCTGGCACGTCCTTGGACAGGGCGAACATCACGATCACCGAGGTCTCGTCGATGCGGGTGCTGCCCTTGGGGCGGATGACCTTGCCATCCTTGAGGATCCCGGCCAGCAGCACGCCCTCGGGAAAGTCCACGTCGCGCACCAGCTGTCCGGCCAGCGGCGAGGTCGACAGAACCTGCGCCTCGATCACCTCGGCCTCGGCATCGCCGATGGAATAGACCGTGCGCACCCGGCCATGGCGCACATGGCGCAGGATGGAGCTGACGGTGGTGGCACGTGGGTTGATATAGGCATCGATGTCGAGCGGGCCGAGCAGTGGGACCAGCGTCGGATCATTGACCAGCGAGATCGCCACCGGACAGCCCTCGGATTTGGCGCGCACCCCCGAGAGCAGGTTGGTCTTGTCATCATCGGTGATGCAGAGCACCGCATCGGCCTTTTCGATATTGGCCTCGCGCAGAAGCTCCACGTTCAGACCGTCGCCATTGAGGACAATCGTGCGTTCCAGCTCATCCGCGGCCCGTTCGGCCCGCTTGCGGTCGCGCTCGATCATCTTCACCCGGACACGGTTTTCACGCTTTTCCAACTGGCGCGCCACGGCGAGGCCCACATTGCCCCCGCCCACAATGACCACCCGTTCGAGCTTGCCCACGGTCTTGCCGAAAACCTCGAGCGTGCGGGCCACATCGGCGTCCTTGCAGAAGAGATAGACCTGATCCCCTTCAAAGAGCTGGTCCCCCGGCTCCGGCACAAAGAGCGTGCCCTGCCGTCGGATACCGACCACCATCACATGCAGGGTCGAGAACAGGTCCGTGAGCTGGCGCAGCGGCGTCGAGAGCACCGGGCAATCCGGGTCCAGCACGATGCCCAGGAGCTGCGCCTTGCCGTCCAGAAACTCTTCCGTATCAAAGGCCGCCGGTGCCGAGAGCCGTTGCAACGCGGCCTCGGCCACCTCGCGTTCGGGACTGATCACAACGTCGATCGGTAGGTGGTCGCGGCGATAGAGATCCGAATAGATCGCGGTCAGATAGCTCTGGGCCCGCAGGCGCGCGATCTTGCGCGGGATCTCGAAGATCGAGTGGGCGATCTGACAGATCACCATGTTCACTTCGTCCGAGAAGGTCGCGGCGATGATCATATCCGCATCCCGGGCCCCGGCCGAGGTCAGAACATCCGGGTAGGAGGCAAAGCCGGTGATCCCCTGCACATCCAGCGTGTCGGTGGCGCGGCGCACCAATTCGGGGTTGTTGTCCACGACGGTCACGTCGTTGCGCTCGCCCGACAGGAAGCGGGCAATCTGCCAGCCCACCTGCCCTGCTCCACAAATGATGACTTTCATAGACCCGCCTCATCTCGGTATGCTTCCCGGCATACTTGGTTGCGCGCGCGGTGAAAAGGCTTGCGCCGCGTGAGGCCGTCCCGCGGGCGGCAGAGGAGAGCACGGATGCGCAAAGCAGTGGCACTGATCGGGGTGGCGGCCCTTGGCCTGACGGGTTGCGCGCCGGTGATCGTCTATGACCAGCCCGGCGTCACCGTGGCGCAACTGGCCAGCGATCTGGAACGCTGCGCCCTGCGCGCCCGATCCATCGCACCGCGCGACGTGCAGCGCGAACGCCGCACGGTCGAGGTGATCGAGTATCGCTACGGCGTGCCGCGCATCACCTATGACCGACAATGGGTGGATGTGGACATCAATGCAGGCCTGCGCGAGGAGAGCCGTCTGAATTGTCTCGAGGCGGCGGGCTACAGCCTGGCGCAGATCCCGAGCTGCAGCACCGGACGTGCAGGCGAGATCACGCCCGCCACACGACAGGTCGCGGCGAGCGAGACCTCCTGTGCGGCAAAGATCTCGGGCGTGGGGCCTGTCATCCTGCCCGGAAGCTGAGCGCGTTCAGACCTCGTTCTCGCTGTCCTGTGGTTCCACATGGGCGACCCGCGCGCCGGATTTGGTCGAGGTCACGACATTCAGCGACTTGAGCTTGCGGTGCAGCGCTGAGCGCTCCATCCCGACAAAGGCCGCCGTGCGCGAGATATTCCCGCCAAAGCGGTTGATTTGCGTCATCAGGTATTCGCGCTCGAAAAGCTCGCGCGCCTCCCGCAGGGGCAAGGTCGCCAGGGTGCCGGACACGACGCCCGTCCCGCCCGGCTCTTCCGAGCCGCCGGAGCTCGGCAGTTCATCGGGCTCGATCGGGCCATCCGCATTGCCGAGGATCAGCACCCGCTCGATCACGTTCTTGAGCTGCCGCACATTTCCCGGCCAGATCATCGTCTGCAACATCGCCTCGGCCTCGGTGCCCAGATCGCGGTTCGGCAGGCCCTGGCTCTCGTTGAAATGCTCGATGAAATGGCGCGCGAGCACCGGGATATCCTCGCGCCGTTCCCCGAGCGACGGCACGGCAATCGGCACAACGTTGAGCCGGTGATAAAGCTCCTGGCGGAACCGGCCCGAGCTGACAGCCTCTTCGAGATTGGCGGTCGAGGATGAGATCACCCGCAGATCGACCTTGATCTTCTGGTTCCCGCCGACCCGTTCGAACTGCTGATCGACCAGCACCCGCAGGATCTTGGACTGGGTGCCGGCGGGCATGTCCGCCACTTCGTCGAGAAAGATCACCCCGCCATCGGCCAGCTCCAAAAGGCCCTTCTCGATCGACTTGTCCGCGCCCTCGCGCCCAAACAGGACATCCTCCATCCGGTCCGCCTCGATCGCGGCGGAATTCACGGTGATGAAGGGGCCCGACGCGCGGTTCGAATTGGCGTGGATATAGCGGGCCGCGACCTCCTTGCCGCTGCCCGACGGGCCGGTCAGCATCACGCGGCCATTGGACCGGGTCACCTTGTCGAGCTGGCTGCGCAGGGTTTTCATCGCCGCCGACGTGCCGAGCAGATCGGTTGAAACCGGCCCCTGACGTTTAAGCTCGGCGTTTTCGCGGCGCAGCTTCGAGGTCTCCATCGCCCGCTTCACCACCAGCAGCAACTGGTCGATATTGAAGGGTTTTTCGATGAAGTCATAGGCCCCCTGCTTGATCGCGGCGACGGCGATTTCGATATTGCCGTGACCGGAAATGATCACGATGGGGATCTCCGGACGCTCGCGTTTGACCTTCACGAGGATGTCGATGCCATCCATGCTCGAATCCTTGAGCCAGATGTCGAGGATCATCAGCCCGGGGGGCTGGGCCTCGATCTGGGCCATGCAATCCTCGGCATTTCCAACCGTGCGTGTGGCGTAGCCTTCGTCCTGCAGGATGTCCGAGACAAGCTCCCGGATGTCTTTTTCGTCGTCGATGATCAGTATGTCGGTCATGCTGTTTCGATCTTCTTATTGGGCGTGTCTGTCGTGGAAGGGTCTGCATCCGTGGCGGCTGGCGGTGGATGGCAGGGCAAGCGGATCAGGGCCTCGGCCCCGGGCGGATCACCGGGGGCGAAGGGCGGCGCGTTCACAAGCTCGAGCGTGCCCTGATGCTCTTCGATGATCTTGCGCACGATGGGCAGGCCGAGGCCCGTGCCCTTGTCGCGCGTGGTCACATAAGGCTCGAACAGCTTGGCCGGATTGTCGGGCAGACCGATGCCGTTATCGGCAATCCGCAACTCCGCCTCCCGACCATGGGTCCGCAACTGCACGCGAATTTCGCCCGGGCGCGTATCGCCGGAATTGCCTGACAAGCGGCTTTCGATGGCCTCGCCCGCATTCTTCAGAAGGTTGGTCAGCGCTTGGCTCAGCAGCGTGGGATCCAGCTCGGCGCGCACGGGGTCCTGGGCGATCTCGGTGACAAAGCGGGTATCGGGCTGGGCCACCTGTTGCAGCAACACCGCGTCCCGCACCAGATTGGCCAGATCGGTCTCGGCGGTCTCCGGTTCGGGCATGCGCGCGAATTTCGAGAACTCGTCGACGATCCGGCGCAGGTCATTGGTCTGCCGGATCACCACATCGCTGAGCTCCACCAGCGCGGGACCATCCTCGCCCAGCTTGGGACCAAACTTGCGCTTCATCCGCTCGGCCGAGAGCTGGATCGGCGTCAGCGGGTTCTTGATCTCATGGGCGATGCGCCGAGCCACGTCCCCCCAGGCCGCCATACGCTGGGCCGATGCCAGATCGGTCACGTCGTCAAAGGCGATCACGTAGCCCTCAAGCATGTCATCGGTATTGGCCCGCCGCGCCATCCGCACCAGCAGGCTTTCCGAGCGGCCCTGTCGGCTGAGCACGATCTCTTGCTGGGTGACGTCGCGGTTGCCGAATTGCAGCCGGTCAAAGAGCTCGGCAAACTCGGGCACGACCTGCCGTAGCTTGCGGCCACTGGCGCCGTCCTCCTCGAGCCCGAGCATGGTCGTGGCCGAGCGGTTCATGAATTCCACTTTGCCGTCCGGATCGAGACCGATCACCCCCGCCGTGACCGAGCCCAGCACGGAATCGAACAGCCGCCGGCGGCTTTCGATCTGGCTGGTATTGTCCAGAAGCGCGTCGCGCTGCCCCTTGAGCTGCCGTGTCATCTGGTTGAAGAGCCGCCCCAGCATGGCGATCTCGTCATCGCCCGTCTGCTCGGGGACCTTCACGTCGAGATCCCCTGCCCCGACCCGCTGCGCCGCGCCCGCTAGTCGCCCGACCGGTCGCGCGAGCCGCTCGGCGAACCAGAGCCCCAGCCAGATCGATGCGATGATGAGCACCACAGCGAACCCGATATAGAGCAGCCCGAAATCAAACAGGAGCCGCCCGCGATCGCTCTCCAATTGATTGAAAAGCTGCACGGTTTCCTGCGTGTCATCGAGCAGGGTCAGAATCTGCCCGTCCACGTCGCGGCTGACATAGAGATAGCGGTCCACATGGCGGCGCAGCTTGATCAGGGCGCGGAACTCGTTGTTTGGCCAGTCCTCGATCACCACCGGAATGCTGCTATCGGCGGCGGCCATCTGCTCCAGCGTGGGTTGTTCGAAATCAAACAGGTAGCTGCGCTCGCCCCGCACCCGGATCTCGCCCAGACTGTTGACGATATAGGCCTCGCGCAGGCCCCGCTGTACCCGGCCCTGCCCCTGCGCCAATAGCTGGCGCAGGTCGCCATCGCTGAGAAAGACCCGCTCCACCCGGGCGCGGTCGAGGAAGGCCGCGAGCGCCGAGGTGTCGATCTGCAACTGGACGCGCTTTTCCTGTTCATAGGCCTCTGCCGCCGAGAGCGACGCGCCCAGAACCCGCTGCACCCGGTCCGAGAACCAGCCTTCCAATCCGAAATTCACCGTGATCGTGGCAAAGACAGCGACCAGCACCGTGGGCACGAGGGCGACGATGGCGAAAACGCCCGTCAGGCGCAGGTGAAGCCTAGAGCCCGCCGAGCGCGCCCGCCGCGCGGCGATCATCCGCGCCACCCGCTGCAACACAAGCGCCGCGAGGACCAGAACATAGACGAAATCGGCGAGGATCACGATCCGGAGCGAGGTGGCATCGGCCCCCTGATCAAGCGGGCCCAGCACTAAGAAGGTCGCGACCGCCAGCACTGGCGCAAGGGCCACCATGCCGAAGGTGGTCCAGGTCTGCACCGCGCGGAGGGACACGTATTGCGCCATCCAACGACTTACATATCGCCCAGGGGCTGCTCGCACGTTTCCTCGATCCATGGGGCTTCGCCCCAATGCGACCGTGCCTTGATTGACACGCTATGTTGCGCTTTTACATCAACTTGCGGCGGCGTGTCACCTGAATATCCAGATCCGTGATCTTCTTGCGCAAAGTATTGCGATTAATTCCGAGCAGAGAGGCACATTTCGCCTGATTTCCGCCGGTTGCGTCGAGCGCGATCTCGATGAGCGGGGTTTCCACCTCGCGCAGGATCCGCTGATACAGGCCCGGGGGCGGCAAAACCCCGCCATGCAGGTCGAAATACCGGCGCAGGTGCTTTTCGACCGATGCGCTCAGCTTGTCCGCCTCGCCGCCGCCCATCAGCGGCTCGATGGCGGGCTGGCTGCCCAGCACCAGTTCCACATCGCCGCGCCCGATCTCGTCTTCCTGCGCGGTGATCACGAGCCGCTTCATGGCATTCTCAAGCTGGCGCACATTGCCCGGCCAGGAATAGGCGCGCACCATGTCGCTCGCGGCATCGGAAAGCCGCTTGAGCGGCTGGCCGTCTCGTTCGGCCCGGGACAGGAAATGGCTCGCCAGCAGCGGGATGTCATCCACCCGCTCACGCAGGGAGGGCACGTTGATCGTCACGCCGCCCAGCCGGTAGAACAGATCCTGACGGAAAATCCCGCTCTCCATCTTCTGCATCAGGTCCTTCTGGCTGGTGGACATGATCCGCGGAGCGTTGTCGCCAAAGGTGTCGAGCATCCGCACGATGCGCCCCTGGGCGTCGTCATCCAGATCGCCCACCTCGTCAAAGAGGATCGAGCCCCCGCGCGCCCGCGCCACGAGGGTCGAGGGCCCATCGGCGCCCGCCAGATCCGCCGCCCCAGCTACCACGAAAGGCAGCGAACGCCGGTCCGAAAAGTCGTGGATCGCCCGCGCGATCAGGCTTTTGCCCGTGCCGCTCTCGCCGGTGATCATCACCGGCAGATCCGTGTTCATGACCCGCGCCACAAGACGGTAGAGCGCCTGCATCTGCGGGGTCCGCCCCACCAGCGGCAGATCCTCGCTCGCGGTTTCGGAATTCATCTTGGGCGGGGGCGCGCGGCGCTTGACCTCCAGTGCCCGGGCCGCCCGCTTCATCAGGTCCGGCAGGTCAAAGGGCTTGGGCAGATAGTCATAGGCCTCGGCCTCGGCGGCCTGGATCGCGGTCATGATCGTGTTCTGCGCCGAGATCACGATCACCGGCAGACCGGGCCGCGCCTCGGTGATCTTGGGCAGCGTGTCGAGCCCATTGCCATCGGGCATCACCACATCGGAGATCACCAGATCCCCTTTCCCCTCTTCGACCCAGCGCATCAGCGTCATCAGGCTCGAGGTGGCGTGCACTTTGCACCCCGCGCGGGTCAGGGCCTGGGTCAGCACGGTGCGGATCGTGCGATCATCATCGGCGACAAGGACAGTTCCATCCATCAGGAGGTCTCCTCACTTCGGGGGGCGACAGGAAGGGAAATGCGGAACACGGTGCGGCCCGGGACGCTGTCCACGGCGATCCAGCCATCATGTTCCGAGATGATTTTTGACACCAGTGCGAGGCCAAGGCCTGTGCCGTTCTCGCGGCCGGAGACAAAGGGTTCGAAGACATCGGATTCGATGTCCGGTGGCAGGCCCGGACCATCATCGATGATCTCGATCTGCAGCGGCACGGTGCCCCCGGACCCATCCTTGCGGCGCAAGCGCAGGGAGAGCTCGTAAAAGGTCCGGATCCGGATCTTGCCGCCGGGTTTGCTCGCCTCGGCGGCGTTCTTCAGCAGGTTGAGAAAAACCTGCAAGAGCTGGTCCCCATCCGCATAGGTCGAGGGCAGCGAGGGGTCGTATTCTTCGGTGATCGAGACATGGGCCCCGAAGCCGACCACGGCGGATTTCCGGGCCCGCTCGAGAACGTCATGGATATTCACGGGCTTGCGCGCGGGCGGGCGAAGGTTGCCGAACTGCTCCACCTGTTCCAGCAGCTTCACGATCCGGTGGCTTTCGGCCACGATCAGATCCGTCAGTTCCCGGTCCTCGGTGCTCAGGTTCATGCTCAGAAGCTGCGCCGCCCCGGTGATGCCGGCCAGTGGGTTCTTGATCTCATGGGCCAGCATCTCGGCCATGCCGATGGCCGATTTCGCCGCCGTCTTGGACTGGATCGAGCGACCGAGCCGCCCGGCAATCTCGCGCGGCTCCAGCAGCAGAAGCACGAGGTTGGGATTGTCCACCAGCGGGCTGACCTGGATGTTGCAAAGCACCGGCGGGCGCTCGCCCGTGCCCACATCCACGTCATTGATGAACAGCGGCGAGAGGTTGGTGCGCACCCGGGCGAACGCATCCTCCAGCGGCGCGTCGACCATCAGTTTGTCCCAGATCGGCATGTCCAGAAGGCTGCGCAACGAGCCGTTCATGAAATTCTCAGCCGCCGGGTTGAGATCGAGGATCTTGTTGTCCCCCGACAGGATCAGCGCCGGGATCGGCAGCGAAATCCAGAGCGCCTGCGTGCGATTGGTCATGCGGCCACCTGTGCGGGCGCGGCCTCGGTCAGGGCCGCCGGGATCAGGCGCAGGGCCTCTGCGGGGCGGGTCTCGGTCAAGAGCGCGCGGCGCAGGGCCTTGGGCGTCTCGAGCCCGTCGGACCGCGCCTCCATGTACCAGCCGAGGTGCTTGCGCGCGGTCTTGAGGCCCAGCTCGGTGCCGTAGAAGGACAGCATCGCCTCCAGATGGCGCGACACGAGATCGATCAGATCCTGCCCCTCGGGCCGCGCGGGAGCGGCCGTGCCATAGAGCGCGGCAGAAATGTCAGCCAGCTTCCAGGGTTGACCCTGCGCCCCGCGCCCGACCATCAGCCCGTCCGCACCGGACAGATCCCGGGCCTGACGCGCGGTTTGGGTATCGACAATATCGCCATTGGCGATCACGGGGATCGACACGGCCTCCTTGACGGCGGCAATCGCCGCCCAGTCGGCGGATCCCTTGTAAAACTGGCACCGGGTCCGGCCATGGATCGTGATCATGGCGATGCCGGCGGCCTCGGCCCGGCGCGCAAGCTCCGGCGCGTTGAGGCTGCTATCATCCCAGCCGAGCCGGGTTTTCAGGGTCACGGGCACATCCACGGCGGCGACAACCGCGTCGATCAGGCTCAGCGCATGGTCGAGATCGCGCATCAGGGCCGAGCCCGACGCGCCGTTGACCACTTTTTTGGCGGGGCAGCCCATGTTGATGTCGATGACCAGTGCGCCCTGATCGGCCACGAAACGGGCAGCCTCGCCCATCCAATAGGCCTCGCGCCCGGCAAGCTGCACCGAGGTGGCCTGCGCACCGCAGCCCAGCTCGGCCCGCGCGCGGGAGCTTTCCTTGCCCTGCACCATCTCCTGGCTTGCGACCATCTCGGAGACCACGAGCCCAGCCCCGAACTCCGCCACGATGGCGCGGAAGGGCAGATCTGTGATTCCCGCCATGGGCGCGAGGAGGACCGGGTGAGTCAACCGGCTTTCTGCCAAGATAACAGTCAAACGATTAATCCTTGTGCATGCCCTATTCCGGTAACTCGTTTAACGATTTCCCGCAACGCCCCCGGATTGATCTTGTGGGCAAAAAACAGCGTCTGCTTAATTTTTGCGCGGAAAACCTCCGAACTCCGCTTCAGGATTGCACCTTGAGGCGCAGCGACTTACCAACGGAGCGAATTCCTAGGCGAGAAGAGCACGATTTGACGCCCGATGTTACGGCCATTCTTGTCGCGGCGGGGCGCGGCACACGCGCGGGGGACGGGATCGCGAAACAGTGGCGCCCGCTCGCCGGGCGGCGTGTGATCGATTGGACCCTCGCTGCGTTTGATGCGGTGCCGGAGATCTGCGAGATCGTCGTGGTGCTGCATCCGGACGACATGGACCTTGCCTGCAGCCTGCGGGCCGCGACCCCGATCCGGGTTGTCTCGGGGGGTGCGCGTCGCGACCAATCGGTGGCTAATGCGCTGACAAGTCTGGACAAACCAGATTCGGACCCCGTGTTGATCCATGATGCCGCGCGCCCGATGGTGCCCGCGGATCTGATCGCCCGGGTGATTGCCGCCGTGCGCCGGATCGGGGCCGCGGCCCCGGCCCTGCCGGTGGTCGATGCCCTCTGGACCGGGGCCGAGGATCAGGTCACGGGGATGCAGGATCGCACCGGGCTCTACCGCGCGCAGACGCCGCAGGGCTTCCGCCTCGGGCTGATCCGCGCGGCGCATCTGAACCATGACGCCGCCGCCGCGGACGACGTGGAGATTGCCCGCGCCGCCGGGCATCCTGTCACGATCGTGGCGGGCGATGAGACGAACTTCAAGATTACCTATCCGCAGGACTTCGCACGGGCCGAAGCGCTGCTGGGGGAAAGGCAAGCGATGGATATACGAACAGGCAATGGCTATGACGTGCACCGGTTCGGCCCCGGGGACGCGGTCATCCTCTGCGGGGTCGAGATCCCCCATGACCGGAGCCTGATGGGCCATTCCGATGCGGATGTCGGCATGCACGCGGTGACGGATGCGATCTATGGCGCGCTGGGGGATGGGGATATCGGCCAGCACTTCCCGCCGAGCGACCCGCAATGGAAGGGTGCCGCCTCGGAGATCTTTCTGAAACACGCGGTGGCTCTGGCGGCGGAGCGCGGCTACAGCATCACCCATATGGATTGCACGCTGGTCTGCGAAGGCCCGAAGATCGGCCCACATCATGTTGTGATGAAAGCGAAAATGGCGGAATTGATGGGGCTTTCCCCGGATCAGGTGAGCGTCAAGGCGACCACCTCGGAACGGCTCGGCTTCACCGGCCGCGAGGAGGGTATTGCGGCGCTGGCCACAGTGACCCTGTTGCGCCCATGAGCCGGATGATCGCAACCGTATTCGGCGTCGGCCTGATGAAACCTGCCCCGGGGACATGGGGCTCGCTGGCCGCCCTGCCCCTCGCCTGGGCGATCCACACGCTGGGCGGCTTTCCGGCCCTCGCGATTGCCACCCTGGCGGTTTGCGCCCTTGGCTGGTGGGCCACGGCGGAGGCGACACGGGGCGCTGCGGATCACGATCCGTCCGAGATCGTGATCGACGAGGTGGCCGGGCAATGGATCGCGCTCTGGCCCGTCTCGGCCGGGGCCTGGCATGTGGGGGCCGAGATTTCAGCGCTCTGGCCCGGATGGATCGCGGCCTTCGTTTTCTTCCGATTGTTCGACATTTGGAAACCCGGCCCCGTGGGTTGGGCCGACAAGCGCCATGACGCAGCGGGCGTCATGCTCGACGATATCGTGGCCGGCGTGATGGCGGCCATCTGTGTCGCGGTGCTCGCCTTTCTGGCCCATGTGGTGCTGATTTGAGCGCGGCGACGCTTGTCGCACTCTGCACGGCGCAGGGCCTGACCGTGACCTGCGCCGAGAGCTGCACGGGCGGCATGCTCGCAGCGGCGATCACCGATGTGGCGGGGTCCTCCGCGATGTTTGAGCGGGGGTTCGTGACCTATTCCAACGTCGCCAAGACCGAGATGCTGGGCGTCGCGCCCGCCACGTTGGAGGCCCATGGCGCGGTCTCTGAAGAGGTTGCGGCCCAGATGGCCAGCGGCGCGCAAACCGCCGCCGGCGCGCAGATCGCCGTGGCGATCACCGGGATCGCGGGGCCTGGCGGATCCGAGTTCAAACCGGAAGGACGCGTCTGTTTCGGGATTATCGGTCCCAACACCAAGCTGAGTACAGAGACCGTCGAGTTCGGAGCGCTGGGGCGTGCGCAGGTCCGGCAAGCCGCGCGGGACCACGCGATCGGGCTGCTACTTGCGGCGGCTCAAGCGGCCTGAGGCCCATAGAGCGCATCGGCGCGCTTCTCGAACGCCTTGACGATCCGCTGCATCGCCTCGTTGAAAACGACCCCGATCACACCCTGCAAAACCTTGTTCTTGAACTCGAAATCCGTGTGGAAATCGACCTTGCAGCCGCCCTCCTCGAGATCCGTGAAGGTCCAGCGCGACTGCATGTAGCGGAACGGTCCGTCGAGATACTCGGTGTCGATCTGGTGGGCATCGGGCACAAGGCTCACCCGGCTGCCGAACTTCTCGCGAAAGACTTTGAACGAAATCACCAGATCGGCCAGCATCTCGGATCCCGTCCCGGTCTCGCGCACAGAGCGGATCCGCGCCGCCGCACACCAGGGTAGGAATTTCGGATAGGCCGCCACATCCGCAACCAGCGCATACATCTGCGCGGCGCTATAGGGGAGATTGCGGGTTTCGGAATGCTGCGGCATGGCGATTAGCGAGACGCTCTTTTTCATGGTGGTCCGCGCTGATTTCGGTGAATATGCGCCGGAAATCAAGGGGGCGGGATGAAGCACGACCATTATGTCATCGACAAGATGATTTCAGCCAAGGCCATCGCGGCCCGGGTCGAGGCGCTGGCGCGCGAGATCGAGACCGCATTTGCCGAGACAGACAAGCTGATCGTAATAGGGCTGCTGCGCGGCTCGTTCGTGTTCATCGCAGATATCGTGCGCGAACTGGACCTGCCGGTGGAGGTGGATTTCCTCGAAGCCTCTTCCTACGGCGACGGGATGGAAAGCTCGCGCGAGGTCCGGATCCTCAAGGATCTGCGCGGCGAGATTGCCGGGCGCGACGTGCTGGTGGTCGAGGATCTGGTGGATACGGGCTTTACCCTGTCCCATGTCAAACGCCTGCTCGCCTCGCGTGAGCCGCGCCGGATGGAGACGATCTGCCTGCTCGACAAGCCCACGCGGCGCGAAGTGGACGTGCAGGCGACCTGGATCGGGTTCGAGATTCCCGATGAATTCGTTGTTGGCTACGGCATTGATTACGCGCAGAGAAACCGGAACCTTCCCTATATCGGAAAGGTCCGGATGCTTTGAATATGGGCTGGTTCCTGCGGATGGCGCGCTGGGTCCGGCATCCGCCTTCCATGGGGCAGGTCAAGTTCCTGCTGGTGATCCTCGCGATCTGTGCGCTGATCTTCACTTATGAACAGATCTTTGGCTGGCCCGAGGCCCTGACCCCGGACCGCACACCGCGTGTGCCGCGGTTCTGAGGCTCAGGCGCGGCGCTGTGCGCTGGCGCGGGCCTGATTGCGGGCCGTCGCCTCGAGGATCGGCACGCGCTTGGCCTGCCCCCGTGTCGCCGTCAGCCCCAGCCAGGCAATCGCCATGCATCCCGCCAGCGCGAAGACGAGCACAAGGTCTCGTGCGAGCGATGCGTGATCGCTCAGCGGTGTTGTGGCGGGGATCTCCAACGCGGCGGCAAAGCTCATCACCAGCACCACGGACATGGCGAGCAGAACGAGAATGGCCGTCACCCCGCCAAAGCCGGACCGGATCCGGGCGATGCGATAAGGCGTGGTGGACGGCAGAAGAAAGAGTGCACCAGCAGCCAGCGCCAGGCAGAGCAGGTAGACCGGAATCTGGTCACGCCGCGGGATGAGCAACCCGTCAAGCTGCAGGGCAATGATTGTCAGATGCACCGCCCCCGCAAGGCAGGCGAGGCCAAAGATCCGATAGATCAGCCACAAAAACCGCTGCATCGCCAATGAGATATCCGCCATAGCACCACACTCCTCAAACCGAACTGGCATCTGGATGAGAGAGCTTTGCCGGAGAACCTCGGCAAAACTATGGCATTTTATCTAAATCTTCGGAAAACCCGCCCGGTTCCGTCCACGCGTTCTGAAGGCAGCGTTCAGAGACCGCCGAGCTTCTTCAGGCGGTTGTCCCGAAGGCGCGCGAAGTCATCCCCCGCATGGTAGCTCGAGCGCGTCAGGGGCGTGGCCGAGACCATCAGGAAGCCTTTGCCATAGGCCGCCTTTTCATAGGCCTTGAACTCGTCCGGCGTGACGAACCGGTCCACTGCGTGGTGCTTCGGCGTCGGCTGCAGATACTGGCCGATGGTCAGGAAATCCACATCCGCGGCGCGCATGTCATCCATCACCTGGGTCACGCCCTGACGATCCTCGCCGAGGCCAACCATGATGCCGGATTTGGTGAACATGCTCGGATCCAGCTCCTTGACCCGCTGCAGCAGGCGGAGCGAATGGAAGTAGCGCGCGCCGGGCCGCACTTCGGGATAGAGCCCTGGCACGGTTTCAAGGTTGTGGTTGAACACGTCAGGCTTGGCCGCGACGACCACTTCCAGAGCTTCCGGAGCGCATTTGATAAAATCCGGCGTCAGGATCTCGATCGTCGTGTTCGGGGAATGGCGGCGCACGGCCCGGATGGTCATGGCGAAATGCTCCGCCCCGCCATCCTTGACGTCATCCCGGTCCACCGAGGTGATGACCACGTGGTTCAGACCGAGCTTCTTGACCGCGTCCGCGACGCGCCCCGGCTCGAACGCGTCCAGCGCGTCGGGCTTGCCCGTCGCCACATTGCAGAACGTGCAGCCCCGGGTACAGATCTCGCCCATGATCATCATGGTGGCGTGACCCTGGCTCCAGCATTCGCCCACATTCGGGCAACCGGCCTCTTCGCAGACCGTGACCAGGTTGTGGTTGCGCATGATCTCGCGGGTTTCGGTATAGCCCTTGCCGCCCGGCGCCTTGACACGAATCCAGTCGGGCTTGCGCGGCTGTGCATTGTCGGGGCGGTGCGCCTTTTCAGGATGGCGTTGCTCAGGCAGTTTCAGATCGCGCATGGGTCAGGTCTCCTCTGGTCAAGATAAATAACCAGTTCTGCGCAAAAAGTAAGCGCACATATTGCATAGCTGCCATGTTTGCGCGGATCTGTCTCAGCCTTTCGGCCCTCGGCGCGGTGCCCCGCGAGAGCTTGCACAAAAAAACGCGCAGTGCCCCTGACCCGAGGCACTGCGCGCAAAAAAGGCAGGCCACCACACCCGCCTCGTTCCGGACAGCGTCAGCCGATCAGGCCGCCGCCGGATCCATGAATACGTTTATAGTGCTCGGAAAGCCGCTGAAGAGCGATTCGCAAAACAATCTTACCCGAACGCGCCGACCAGCCCATGCGGCGTTCTGCGGTCTCCAAACCCTCTAGGTAGCAGCAGCAGCGCAGGACCACATCGCCAAGGCCCGGACCGAGCTCTGCGAGCGCCTGATGCACGCGGTCCTTCGCGTTCATCGAACCGCCCCCATGGTCGCTGCCGGGTTGAAAGCCGGTGCGGTCGGTGCTGGTGAGAAATTTCTCCCAGTTCTGGGTGGTGCGCGGCCCCATCTGGGCCAGCTCGAAATCTTCGCGCAGGCGCTCGCCCGCGCTTACCATGTCATCGGTCAGGAAGGGGCTGCCATCCTTATCGCGGCGCCGCGCGAGGCTGAGCATCGGGGATTCGGCGAGGTTGTAGCGCATCCGCGCGGTCTCGCCGGTCTCGCCGGTGACCACCTGCTTGGTGCCCCATTCCCGGTGCTGCTCGGCAAAGGCAGCCACTTCGGGGCTGTCGAGCCCGGTCTTGCGGCGGGCATCCTCGGACAGAAGCCGCTTGAGCGCAAGCCGTCCGGCATGCGTGATCTCGTATTGCGCCACCTTGCCGGCGCTGCGGCACTTCACCCAGTCCTGCAACGCGAAGGCTTGCGCGATGCCGCGCTCGACCACGGCGATCCGGCGCGGCACGCCATCGGTCATCCGCAGCACAACGGCCTTTTCCATCTCGGGCGAGACGGCAAGAACCGCGTCGCTCTCACATAGACGGCGCAGAATGCGGCGCGCCTCCCGTTCGATCTTGGCGGTTTCGGTCTTCAGCAAGGTCCGCGGGTGAGCGCTCATATGAATCACATCCTGTGCTTCTGGTGAGGGGGTAAAGTGCTGGCGCAATGTGTCCAGCGCTTCGTCGATCAGGGGATCGTCGCGCTCGGTTTCAAGTTTCCGGATCTGGCGAAGCACCGTAGAGGCCGCGCAGCCCGCCTCTCGCGCCACGGACCGAATGGAAAGCCCCAGTTCGGTATGGGCGAGATAATGACGAGCATGATGGGGGACCCATTCGGGCAGGTCCGTCATGCGGGGAGTGGCGGAGAATGCGCTGGTCAAACTGAGCCTCATCTTGCTTGCTGAGCACAACCTAGGGTTGCGTTGGTTACCGGAGTCTTAAGGACGGCACGTTTGACGATTATTGTTTTTAAAAGATAAACAGATATTTACCCACCGAACGCAACGCAACGCGCGCACGCAACACAATCTTAGGTTGTGCTTTTGTGAGAAGGAAGCCACGCAAGGAACCCTCCTCATGACCGCTCTTTTCTCCGCTCTCACCACCCTCCGCCGCCCCCAGACCCTGATGCGCGCTGCCCGGTTCGGCCTGCGGGACTACAACCGTGATCGCGACCTTAAGAGACTGATTAAAAACACGAAATCCGTCTCTCCGGCAAAAGCACTCGGCGAATTGATGGCGATGGAAACCATTCTCGAAGAAACGCGCCAGTCAGGGCTTGCCGCCTATTCCGTGGCGCGTCACATCGAAGTTCTGGCCGCGATCATGGCGGAAACCCGGCTGTTGCCGGAGTTCTCGCAGCTCGCGAAAGCCAGTTAAGAAAGTGTTGCCGGTGCTCAGATAAAGGCGTCCGGCATCCCGCTCTTTTTACGTTCTATATATGTTCTCAATTCCGAGTCGATTCCCGCATCGATGTGGGGCGCTTCATAGCGCTCCAACAGGGTCGCGACTCGCTCCGTTGCAAGGGCTTGCGTGTCCCGCGCACCCTCTTCGGCCCAGGTCTCAAAGGCCTTGCAGTCAAAGAGCTCGGACCGCCAGAACGCATCCTTGTAATTGGCCTGGGTATGGGCACAGCCGAGGAAGTGGCCGCCCGGCCCTACCTCGCGCAGCGCGTCCATGGCCTGAGCGTTTTCATCGGCCGCAGCCCCGGCAGCCATCTTGTGCAATGTGCCAAGCTGATCCGCATCCATCACGAATTTCTCAAAGCTGGCCACAAGGCCGCCTTCGAGCCAGCCACAGGCGTGAAGCATGAAGTTCACGCCCCCCAAGAGACCGGCATTCAAGGAATTCGCCGTCTCGTAGCCCGCCTGCGCATCAGGAAGCTTCGCGCCGCAGAAGCCACCGCCCGAGCGATAGGGCAGCCCCATCCGCCGCGCGAGTTGTCCCGCGCCATAGGTGATCTGCGCAGCCTCCGGTGTGCCAAAGGTCGGCGCGCCGGAGTTCATGTCGATCGAGGTGACGAAGGCGCCAAAGATCACCGGCGCCCCGGGCTTGACCAGCTGCGCATAGGCGACGCCGGCCAAAACCTCGGCCATCACCTGGGTCAGCGTGCCGACCACCGAGACCGGCGCCATGGCGCCACCGACGATAAAGGGCGAGATGATGCAGGCCTGCCCGGCTTCGGCATAGATCTCCAACGCGCCCATCATCGTCGCATCGAAGGTCAGGGGCGAGTTGATATTGATGAGCGAGGTCATCACCGGCCCTTGCGCCATACGCTCGGCCCCAAAAAGGATCTCGCACATCTCGACACTGTCCCGCGCCCGGCTCGGCTCGGTCACCGACCCCATGAAGGGTTTGTCGCTGAGGGTCATATGGGCATAGAGCATGTCCAGATGCCGCTTGTTCACAGGGATATCCGTCGGCTCGCAGACGGTGCCCCCGGAATGGTGCAGCCAGGGCGACATGTAGGCGAGTTTCACGAAGGTCTCGAAATCCGCCATCGTGGCATAGCGCCGTCCCCCTGACGCATCGCGCACAAAGGGCGGGCCATAGACCGGGGCAAGTACGAGGGCGTCGCCGCCGATCTCGACCGAGCGCGCCGGATTGCGGGCCTGCTGGACGAACCGACTGGGGGCCGTGGCGCAAAGCTTGCGCGCCAGCCCCTTGGGGATATGCACCCGCTCGCCGCGCACATCTGCCCCGGCCTCGCGCCAGCGGGCCAGCGCTGCGGGGTTGTCGAGAAAATTGACACCGATCTCTTCCAGCACGGTTTCCGCGTTGGCTTCGATGATCGCGAGGGTTTCCTCGCTATGCAGGTCATAGTTCGGGATCTTGCGCTGAATGGTCGGCGCCACATCGAAGCGCACGGCCGTCCGCTCCGCCCGTCGCGCGGCCCCGCCTCCGCCGCGTCCTCGCCGCCGTACCGGTGTTGCCTCGGCCATGTCGCCCCCCGTTCGTTTGCGTTGGTACACCAGTCCTATGCCGGGATCCGGGCGCCCTCCTCTCGATTTGCGTCGCATGGCGGCGGGAAGCGACATTGCCCGCGCCTCCGGGCTTGCACGGCTTGGCCTGCATCCGTAAACGAAGCCCATGACCCAGACCTCCCATGACCGCCTCCTCATCATCGATTTCGGCAGCCAGGTCACGCAGCTCATCGCGCGTCGCCTGCGGGAGCTGAATGTCTATTGCGAGATCCACCCGTTCCAGAATGTCACCGATGCCTTTCTCGACGCGTTCGACCCCAAGGCGGTGATTTTTTCTGGCGGGCCGGCCAGCGTGATCGATGACGGCTCCCCGCGCCCGCCTGCCAGCGTGTTCGACCGCGGCGTGCCGATCCTCGGGATCTGCTATGGCCAGCAGGTGATGATGCAGATGCTCGGCGGCAAGGTTGAACGCGGCCATGGCACGGCAGAGTTCGGACGGGCCTATGTCACGCCGGCCGAGAACCGCCCCGACCTGCTGAGTGGCTGGTTCCTCGATGGGCAGGAGCAGGTCTGGATGAGCCATGGCGACCATGTCTCGGCCATCGCGCCGGGATTCGAGGTTTATGGCACGTCGCCCAACGCCCCCTATGCCATCACCGCCGATCTGAGCCGCAACTTCTTTGCCGTCCAGTTCCACCCGGAGGTGCACCACACGCCGAATGGCAAGACGCTCTATGAGAATTTCGTCAAGCTGGCGGGGTTCTCGGGCGACTGGACCATGGGCGCCTATCGCGAGCAGGCGATCCAGCAGATCCGCGATCAGGTCGGCGATGGCAAGGTGATCTGCGCGCTCTCGGGCGGGGTCGACAGCTCGGTCGCCGCCGTCCTGATCCATGAGGCGATCGGCGAGCAGCTCACCTGCGTCTTTGTCGATCACGGGCTGATGCGGCTGAACGAGGCCGAAGAAGTCGTCACCATGTTCCGCGAGCACTACAACCTGCCGCTGATCCACGCCGATGAGAGCGAGCTGTTCCTTGGGCAGCTCGACGGCCAATCCGATCCGGAAACCAAGCGCAAAATCATCGGGCGGCTCTTCATCGAAGTGTTCGAGAAGCACGCGAAAGAGATCGGCGGCGCGGATTTCCTTGCCCAAGGCACACTCTATCCGGACGTGATCGAAAGCGTCAGCTTCTCCGGCGGGCCATCGGTGACGATCAAGTCGCACCACAATGTGGGTGGCCTGCCCGAGAAAATGGGGATGCAACTGGTCGAGCCCTTGCGCGAGCTCTTCAAGGATGAGGTCCGTGCGCTGGGCCACGAGCTTGGCCTGCCCGCCTCCTTCATCGGACGCCATCCCTTCCCCGGCCCCGGCCTCGCAATCCGCTGCCCCGGCGAGATCACCCGCCCCAAGCTCGAGATCCTGCGCAAGGCCGATGCGGTCTATATCGATCAGATCCGCAAACATGGCCTGTATGACGAGATCTGGCAGGCCTATGTGGCGATCCTCCCGGTTCGGACCGTGGGCGTCATGGGCGATGGCCGGACATATGATTACGCCTGCGCCCTGCGCGCCGTGACCTCGGTGGATGGGATGACCGCGGATTACTATCCGTTCACCCACGAGTTTCTGGGCGAGACCGCCACGCGGATCATCAACGAGGTGCAGGGCATCAACCGGGTGACCTATGACATCACCTCGAAACCCCCGGGCACCATCGAGTGGGAATGACACGCGCGCTCTGGCGGCTGGCTGAAATTGGCCTGCTGCTTCTGGTCGGGTTCGGCCTGGCCACCCTGGCGGGGATCCTGCTCTACGACCCGCCGGACCGCTCCGACTACGCGGCGATCGTGGTGCTGTCCCACGGCGCATTCCCCGATGGGGGGCTGACCGACCAGACCGAGGCCCGGACCCGCGCCGGCATTGCACTCTACGAGGCAGGGCGCGCGCCCATGCTGGTGATGAGCGGCGGACAGGCCGACACGGACCCGGCCCCCAAGGCCGTGCTCATGGCCGAGCTTGCGCGCACCGAAGGGGTCGCAGACGCGGCGCTTCTGGTCGAAGACGCCTCCCATTCCACCCTGCAGAACGCGCTTTTCACGGCACGCCTCGCCCCCGATCTGCAAGAGGCGCCGATCCTTCTTGTCACCCATCGGTATCACGGGGCGCGCTCCATCGCGTCCTTCTGGTGGGCCGGGTTCGATGACATCCACTTCGCCGCCGCCGATCCGCAGGACCCGGTCTGGCCCGGCTCACAATGGGAGCCGATCAAATGGGCGGGCAATGTGGTCCGCGCCGCAGGATATTCCGTCGCGCGCGCTGTCGGCGTCGATGGCCCGCAGCTGGACGCGGTGCTCAACTGATGCGGCGTCTGACTGCCTCCGCCTTGCTGATCGCCAGCCTCGCATCGCCCGCATCGGCGGCTTTGCTGTGCATGGGATCCGACCCGCATTTCCTGATGACCATCGATGGGGGCACTGTGGTCTTTGATCCTCTGGGGACCGACACGCTGACCCTGATCCCGCCCGTGGACGAAAGCGAAGTGCTGCGCAGCACCCGCACGCATATTCTGGAGACCCCGGAGCGGAACCTGCCCCTCCTGCTCAAGCCCGAGAGCTGCAAGGTCTTGTCCACCACGTTGCCCCTGAGCCTCGAGATCCTCGTGAATACCGACGAGGGGCCGCGCTCCTTTCGCGGATGCTGCCTGATCCGCTGATGGATACAGCGCGCAACGAGCCGGTCAAGGCAGCGCTCTGGATGCTGGGGGCGATCACCTCCTTCATGCTTATGGCCATTGCCGGGCGGGCGCTCTCGGCGACCCACGATACGTTCGAAATCATGTTCTTTCGCTCGGTGATCGGGTTCGGACTGGTGCTCGCGCTGGGCGCGGGTTTTGGTCGGCTCGGCGAGGTGAGCACCCGGCATCTCGGGATACACGCCCTGCGCAACCTGTGTCATTTCACCGGACAGAACCTGTGGTTCTTCGCACTGCCCCTCATCCCTCTGGCGCAACTCTTCGCGCTGGAATTCACCACGCCGCTCTGGGTGACGCTGCTCGCGCCGCTGATCCTGGGCGAACGGCTGACCCGGACCCGGCTGCTGGCCGCGGGGCTCGGCTTCACTGGCGTGCTTGTGGTTGCGCAACCGGATGTGAGCGGGCTCAGCATCGGTGTGCTGACCGCAGCGCTCTCGGCGCTGGGATTTGCAGGCTCGGCACTCTTTACCAAGCGCCTGACGCGCAGCGAGACGATCCTCTGCATCCTCTTCTGGCTGACCCTGATGCAGGCGGTGTTCGGGCTGGTCGCCACGCTCCATGACGGCACGGTCACATGGCCCACCGCCCAGACCCTGCCCTGGCTCACGGTCGTGGCGATTTGCGGGCTCGTGGCGCATTTCTGCCTGACCACCGCGCTCAGCGTTGCCCCCGCCGTGATCGTGATGCCCTTCGACTTTCTACGCCTTCCCCTCATCGGAATTGTCGGCTTCTTTCTCTACGGCGAGGCGGTCGGGATCGCACTTATTCTCGGGGCCGGGCTGATTATTGGCGCGAATGCCATAAATCTATGGGTTGAGCGCCCGAAAAAGGCGTCTGACGCGGCGTTATAGATTGACGCATTTTTCAAGTGCGGCCAATAGTCCGGTCTACGCGAAAAAATAAGCGCGACACATGGGATGGAAAACATGCAGACAACACGTTTGGCCCTGTTGGGCGGAGCAGCAATGGCTCTGGCGAGCAGCGCCTATGCCGGGGGCGTTGAACGCTCCAATCAGGGGATCGACTTTCTGTTCGAACAGGGAACCTATGTCGAGCTAGGATTTGGTCGACTGGATCCAGACGTCAGCGGCGAGGTCGTTCAGCCCGGGTTCGGCAACGCGAACTCCGGCAACATGCTGGGGGGCGAAAATGTCTTCTCTTTGTCCTATAAACAGGATCTGGGCGAAAACTTTGTAGTGGGCCTGAAACTGGACAAGCCTGTCGGGGCAACCATCAGGTATCCGTCCGGGACGGGACACCCATTCGCGGGTTCGGTCGCGGATCTGGAGTCCGAAGAACTGACAGCATATCTGATGTACAAGTTCTCGAATGGTTTCAGCGTTGTTGGCGGTTTGCGCGCGCAGCAGGTCGAGGGAGACGTTTTCCTCGCGTCCACCCAATATGATCTGACAACCAACAATGACCGCGAGTACGGCTACATGCTGGGCGTGGCGTATGAAAAACCCGAGATCGCGCTGCGCGTTTCTTTGACCTACAGTTCTGCTATTGACCACACGTTCAGCGCGTCGGAGGCCGCCATTATTCCCGTTGCTGGCGTTGGAAATGTTCCGGTATCCCGGGAGGGCGATTTTGATACGACGATCCCGCAGTCTGTAAACCTCGCGTTTCAGACAGGGATCGCCGAAGATACACTGCTTTTTGGGTCCATCCGTTGGGTCGATTGGAGCGAGTTCAACATCAACCCGAGCCTTTATGATCAGATCATCCAAGGAGCATCAGGCGGATTCAGCTACCCGCTGGCGTCCTACCAGAGCGATACAATTACCTACAAGCTGGGGATTGGGCGTCGCTTCAACGAAAACTGGTCCGGTGCTGTTACGTTGATTCACGAACCTGAGTCCGGCGACATCTTTGGCAATCTGGGCCCGATTGACGGACGCGATGCAATCGCACTCGGCGTGACTTACTCGAACGATCGTTTCAAGATCAGCGGTGGCCTGGAGTACAGCCGCCTCGGAGATGCCGAGTCTCAGACGCCGTTCGGCGCGCCCGGGACGGCAATTTCGGATTTCACCGACAACTCCTCGATCAGCTATGGCATCCGGATCGGCTACTACTTCTGATCTGACCGCAGACGCCACAAACCCCCGCTTCGAAGCGGGGGTTTTTCTTTGCGCAGGTTTCGGATCGCGCGCTTTGTGCCAATTGGCTAGACCGTGGCCATGATAGACCAAAAGACCCTCACGCCCCGGGCCTGGGCCGAGCTTGGCTTGCTCTCGCTGATCTGGGGCGGCAGCTTCCTGTCGATCCGCATAGCGCTGGACGAGATTCCCTTTGTCACCTCTGTCGCCTATCGCGTGGGCTTTGCCGCTCTGGCCCTGTGGTGCGTCGTGCTTTGGCGGGGCGGGCGTATCCCGCGCGCGCCGCGGCTTTGGGGGGCGTTTCTGGTCATGGGGCTGTTGAACAACGTCCTGCCCTTCACGCTCATGGCCTGGGGCCAACTCCATGTCGAAACCGGGCTGACCTCGATCCTGAACGCGGCCACGGCGGTGTTCGGTGTGCTGGTGGCCGCGCTGGTCTTTGCCGATGAGCGGCTGACATGGGCCCGGGGTGTCGGCGTGGCGCTGGGCATGCTCGGGGTGGCCACCGCGATCGGTCTGCACAATTTCCGCCATTTCGACCTGCGCTCCCTCGCTCAGCTCGCGATCATCGCTGGCACGATCTGCTACGCCTTTGCTGCCGCCTGGGCGCGGCTCAAGCTCAAGGGTCTGCCGCCCGAGATCGCAGCGGCGAGTATGCTCACGGGCTCCAGCGTCATCATGGTGCCCGCGGCGCTGCTTGTGGATGGCGTGCCGACCAGCCTGCCAAGCCCCGGCGCAATCCTGGCCGTGGGGTACTACACGCTGATCGCGACAGCATTTGCCTATCTGCTCTACTACCGCGTTCTGGCCGTTGCCGGGGCGGGCAATGCGATGCTCTGCACCCTGCTTGTGGTGCCCGTGGCGATCCCGCTCGGCGCCTGGGTCCGGCAAGAGGCGCTGCCCGCCAATGCCTTTCTCGGCTTTGGCATTCTCGCACTCGGGCTCATCGTGCTGGACGGGCGCTTGACCCGCCGCCTGCTTTCCGGTTGAACCGCCGCACGACACCGCCGGAACGGAGCCCGCGTCCCATGATCTATTCGAGTGCCGCCGACTGGCGCGCCGCCCCGGAAAAACGCGTCCTGCTCTTTGGGATGTCCGGGCTAGGAAAAACCCATATCTCCAATCGCTTGCGCGAGGAAGGGGACTGGTTTCACTACTCGGTCGATTACCGGATCGGCACGCGCTACATGGGCGAACACATCGTCGACAACTTCAAGCGCGAGGCGATGCAGGTCCCCTTCCTGCGCGATCTGCTGATGTCGGACTCGATCTATATCGGCTCGAACATCACGCTGGACAACCTCTCGCCCGTCTCCACCTATCTTGGCAAACCCGGCGATCCGGCGCGCGGCGGCGTGCCAATGTCCGAGTACCGCCGCCGTCAAGCCCAGTTCCGCGCCGCCGAGATCGCGGCCCTGCACGACACCGCCCATTTCATCGACCGCGCCAAGGCGATCTATGGCTATCCGCATTTCATCTGCGACAGCGGCGGGTCGATCTGCGAATGGGTGGATGGCAACAACCCGAAGGAC
The DNA here is from genome assembly GCF_049801015.1 of Dinoroseobacter sp. S124A. NCBI lineage: Bacteria > Pseudomonadati > Pseudomonadota > Alphaproteobacteria > Rhodobacterales > Roseobacteraceae > Dinoroseobacter > Dinoroseobacter sp. S124A. Next base: position 177,636 of record NZ_JBNAGD010000008.1, read on the forward strand.
CCGGTGCTGAGCGCGCTGGCTGCCGCGACGCTGCTCGTCTGGATCGAGGGGGACGAGGCCCATACCGAAGAGCTCATCCGCCGCTTCGACAAGGCGCCCAAGCCCATGGCCTATGACCCGGCCTTTCTCGCCGTCAGCTGGGCCAAGTACCTCACCGAGACCGGGCTTGCCCCCGAGGCCGTGGATCCCGATGCCTTCATTCGCTGGACCTATGCCAAGGCCCTGGCACACCGGCAGCCGCGCTATGCCGCCATGGCCCGCAACTGGGGTGTGACCGTGGCCGCCGATGACGTGGCACGGGTGCGCGATGCGGCGGATTTCGAGACGCTGATCGCCGACGCCCTTGGCAATCGCGCGGCAAAGGCCTAAATCCGCACTCCCACCCCCGCAGATCCGGACGCACACCATGCCCATCAAGATCCCCGAGACCCTCCCCGCCTTCGACGTGCTTTCGTCCGAGGGTGTGATGGTGATGGGCGCGGATCGCGCGGGGCGACAGGACATCCGGCCTCTGCAGATCGGGCTGCTGAACCTGATGCCCAAGAAGATCCAGACCGAGACGCAGTTCGCGCGGCTCGTGGGCGCGACCCCGTTGCAGATCGACCTGACGCTGATCCGCATGACCGAGCATCAGTCCAAGCACACCTCCGCCGCCCATATGGAGACCTTCTATCGCCCCTTCGAAGAGGTCCGGGATCGCAAGTTCGACGGGCTGGTGATCACCGGCGCGCCGATCGAGCATCTGGATTTCGAGGATGTGACCTATTGGGACGAGCTGCGCGAGGTCTTTGCCTGGACACAGACCAATGTGCATTCGACCTTTGGCGTCTGCTGGGGCGGGATGGCGATGATCAACCATTTCCACGGGGTGCAGAAGCATATCCTGCCCGCCAAGGCCTTTGGCTGCTTCCGGCACCGCAATCTGGTACCCGCCTCGCCCTATCTGCGCGGGTTCTCCGATGATTGCGTGATCCCCGTGAGCCGTTGGACCGAAATGCGCCAGGCCGAGATCGAGGCGGCCTCGGGGCTGACCACCCTGCTCGGCTCCTCCGAGGTCGGGCCCTGTCTGGTCGAGGATCTGGGGCATCGCGCGCTCTATATCTTCAACCATTTCGAGTATGACACCGGCACGCTCAAGGAAGAGTATGACCGCGACATCGAAAGCGGTACGCCGATTAACGTCCCCAGCAATTACTATCCGGATGACGACCCGAGCAGACCGCCGCTCAACCGGTGGAGATCTCATGCCCATCTCCTATATGGAAATTGGATCAATGAGATTTACCAGACCACCCATTATGACATGCAGAAGATCGGTTCTTAAGGCGGGCTTGGCGACGGTCGCAGTGGCGGCTGTGGCAGGATGTGCCCGTCGTGACCCGGATGGAACGACGATGGACAAGTTCGACAGGACCTTGCCGCTGGGCGAGGTGATCGAGGTTGACGGCAAGACCGTGCATGTGGCCGAGAGCGGTGCGGGACCGGCGGTGGTTCTGCTCCACGGGGCGAGCGGGCATCTGCGCGACATGACCTTCGACCTTGCGGGACGGTTGAACAGGGCGGGCTACCGGACGCTGGCCTTCGACCGGCCCGGTTTGGGCTATTCCGACCGCATCAACCGGCGCGGCGAGAGCCCGCAGGAACAGGCCCGCCACCTCGCCAAGGCGCTGTCGGCGCGGGGCGTGGACCGCGCGATCATCCTCGGGCACAGCTATGGCGGGGCGGTCGCCCTCGCTTGGGCGCTGGAGCGTCCGGATCAGGCGGCGGCGGTGGTCACGCTGGGCGGTGCCAGCATGGTGTGGGAGGGTGGTCTCGGCGCGTGGTACGCCATTGCCTCGACCCGGATCGGCGGCGCCACCGTGGTGCCGGTGGCGGTCGCACTTGTGCCACAATCGCGCGCCGAGGAGTTCACGACCACGCTCTTTGCCCCCGATGCAGTGCCCGAGGGCTATCTCGACTATGTCGGGACCGACCTGACACTGCGCGCAAGCCAGGCGCGGAACAATGCGCGGCAGGTCAACCGGCTCAAACGGTTCATCCGCGATATGTCCGAGGACTACGATACGCTGACCCTGCCGGTCGAACTTCTCCATGGCACGGCCGACACCATCGTGCCGATCGATGTCCATGCCCGCCCGCTGTCGCGGATCCTGCAAAACGGGAACCTCGTCGAGATGGAGGGCGTTGGTCACATGCCGCACCATGCAGATCCCGAGGAGGTCATCGCGGCCGTGAACCGCGCCGCACGGGCCGCCGGATTGCGCTAGCCCGCGCAATCGTCATACTGCGGCGACCAGTTCTGAAAGGATCGGTCCCATGTCCCTGCCCTTTGACGGTGCCATATCCCAGTTCGCCCGCGAGGACGCGCCCAAATCGGTGCGCGCGGCGCTGGAGGACGCGAAGAAGGGCGAAATCCTCAATCCGAGCTATCCCTATGACGAGAGGATGGACAAGGATGCGTATGAGGACACGCTGGACGCGCTCCAGATCGAGCTGGTGAAGCTGCAATCCTGGGTCAAGGAGAGCGGCGCGCGGGTTTGCGTGCTGTTTGAAGGCCGCGATGCCGCCGGCAAGGGCGGCACGATCAAGCGGGTGCGCGAGAACCTCAACCCGCGCACCACGCGCATCGTGGCGCTTTCGAAGCCCACGGATCGCGAGGCTTCCGAATGGTATTTCCAGCGCTACATCCGCCAGTTGCCCGCGGGCGGCGAGATCGTGCTCTTCGACCGCAGCTGGTACAATCGCGGCGTGGTCGAACAGGTGTTCGGGTTTTGCACCGAGCCCGAGCGCGACGCGTTCTTTCGCCAGCTCCCGGATTTCGAGCGGATGCTCGTGGATGAGGGCATCCATCTGGTGAAGTTCTGGCTCAATGTCGGACGGGCCGAGCAGCTGCGCCGTTTTCTCGACCGCGAACGCGACCCGCTCAAACAGTGGAAGCTGAGCTGGATCGATGTCGAGGGGCTCAAGAAATGGGACGCCTATAGCGAGGCGATCTCCGAGACGCTGACCCGCAGCCATTCCGAGATCGCCCCCTGGACCATCATCCGCAGCGATGACAAGCGCCGCGCGCGACTGGCGGCGATCCGCGCGATCCTGCGCGGGCTCGACTATACCGGCAAGGATGACGCGCTTGTGCAGGTGCAGGACCCGCAAATCTGCGGCGGGCCGGACATCTGGGATGCCTAAACGCGGGTATCATCACGGCAACCTGCGCGCGGCCCTCGTGGAATCCGCGCTGGTCCTGATCGAGCAGAAAGGACCGACCGGCTTCACCCTCTCGGAGGCGGCCAAGAATGCGGGCGTGACGCCGGCGGCGGTCTATCGCCATTTCGCCGGACGCGATGAGCTGATCATCGAGATTGCCCTGCAGGGCCATGAGATCTTTTCCGAGCTGATGGAGTTCGCCTTCAACGAAGGCCAGCCATCGGCGCTTGCGGCCTTCGAGGCCACGGGTCGTGCCTATCTCGCCTTCGCGCGCAAGCATCCGGGTCATTACATGGCGATGTTCGAAAGCGGCATCTCGAACCAGGCCACGCCCGAACTCGCGGCAGCCTCGGCCAAGTCGCGCGCCGTGCTGGAACGCGCGGCGGAGGCCCTGTCCAAGCATATCCCCGAGGATAAACGCCCGCCGGCTTCGATGTTCTCGGCGCATATCTGGGCCATGAGCCACGGGGTGGTGGAGCTCTTTGCCCGGGGCGCGCCGGGCTCCAAGGCGCCCTTCCCGCCCGAGGACTTGCTGGAAACCGGGATCGGGATCTATCTCCGCGGGCTCGGCCTGATCCCGCAGGACAGCTAGGCCGGAAAGAACACAAGCGCCTCGGGCGACCAATGCACGCCGGTCTGCACGCCCGGCTCAAGCACCGAGATCCCCGGGCCGTTTTTCATCGAAATCTCGACCAGCGCCTCGGTCCCGTCCAGCCGCACGCGGTAGCTGGTCATGTCCCCGAAATAGGCGCGCTCCACGATCTCGGCCATTGCAATTTGGCCTTCGGCACCGGGCGCGGCCAGCGACATCCCCTCGGGCCGCACCCCCGCAACACAAGCCCCGTCCGGCGCGTCGGGGGCAGGCATCCGGCCAAGCCCCGCAACCTCCGCCACCCCGCCTTGAACCTCGGCGGGCAGGAAGGACATGGTGCCGATGAACTCTGCCACCTCCCGCGTCGCCGGTCGGCTATAGAGGGTCTGCGGCGCGGCCAGCTGCGCGATCCGACCTTCGAACATCACCGCGATCCGGTCGGACATGGTCAGCGCCTCCTCCTGATCATGGGTCACGAGGATGAAGGTGATGCCGATATGGCGCTGCAGGCGGCGCAGCTCGGACTGCATCTGCTCGCGCATCTTCTTGTCCAGCGCCGAGAGCGGCTCATCCAGCAGCAGCACCTTGGGCTCGAGCACGAGCGCACGGGCCAGAGCCACGCGTTGCCGCTGCCCGCCGGACAGGGCATGGGCCGCCCGGTCGCCGTAGCCGTCAAGCCCGACCATGGCGAGCGCCTCGGCCCCCCGGCGCGCCTTGGCCGCCGCGTCCAGATCGGTTCGGCGCCGCAAGCCAAAGCCGACATTCTCGGCCACGCTCAGATGGGGAAAGATCGCATAGCTCTGAAACACCATATTGGTCGGGCGCTTGTTGGCGGGCACCCCCGCCATGTCGCGCCCGTCGATCTGCAGCGTGCCGGATTCAAAGGTCTCGAACCCGGCAATGGTCCGCAACAGCGTGGTCTTGCCACACCCGGACGGCCCCAGAAGAGAAAAGAACTCCCCCGAGCCGATCTCGACCGACACATCCCGCAGCGCGTGGTAAGAGCCGTAGTATTTCTGCAGATGTGCGATGGAAATCAGGGGTGTGGTCACAGGAACCCTCCGGCATCTTGTTGGCCGCTCTTGCGCAGTCCGCGCCTGCGCAGCATCTCGGCCGTGCCGATCAGAACCAGCGACAGCACGATCAGGATCGTCCCCAGCGCCATGATCACCGGCAGCTTTTGCGGGAAACGCAGCTGGCTCCAGATATAGACCGGCAGGGTCGGCTCGGTGCCCGTCAAAAAGAATGCGATGATGAACTCATCGAGCGAAATGGTGAAGGAAATCAGCAGCGACGCGACGATCCCCGGCGTCACCAGTGGCAAGATAACGAGACGAAACGCGCTCAGCCGCGTCTCGCCCAAATCGATCGCCGCTTCTTCGAGCGAGCGGTCGAGCCCGCTGAAACTGCTCGACAGGATGGCGATGCAGAACGGCGTGCAGATCAGGGTGTGACCGAGGATCACCGACCAGATCGACAGGCTCAGCCCCAACTGCAACAGCACCACCAGTAGAGAGACCGCCACGATGATCTCGGGCAGCACCAGTGGGACCATGATGAAGCCCATGATCCCGGCCTTTCCCGGAAACCGGAACCGGGTCGAGGCACGCGCCGCAAAGACCCCGAGCGTCGTGGACAGAACCGCCGTGGCCAGCGCGATGATCAGCGAATTCGCCAAAGCCTCATGCAGCGCGGGGATCGCCGTCAGCTCGACAAACCAGGCGGTTGTAAACCCGTTCAGCGGGAAGGCGATGATCGTGCCGTCATTGAAGGCAAAGACCGGCAACAGGATCACCGGCAGGTACAGAAACACCAGATAGAGGATCGCATAGACCCGCAGGATCCGCGCGCTCATTTCGGGGCCCGCCCGATATTGCGCGTGAGATACACGAGCAGGAGCGCCATGGACCCGACAATCGTCATCGCCGACACCGCCAGCGCCGCCCCCATGGGCGCATTGTTCAGGCGCAGGAACTGGGTCTGGATCATGTTCGAGATCATCAACCCGTTCGGCCCGCCCACCAAGCGTGGGGTCACGTAATCGCCGATCACCGGGATAAAGACGATCAACGTGGCCGCGATCACCCCCGGCATGGCCAGTGGCAGGGTCACGCGCCGGAACGTGCCCCACGCACTCTCCCCCAGATCCCGCGCGGCCTCCAGCAGGGAGCGGTCGATTTTCTCCAGCGCCACATAGATCGGCAGGATGGTGAACGGCGCATAGGCATGGGCCAGCGTGATCACCACCGCATTGGCGTTGTAGAGCAGAAAGGTCAGCGGTTCCTCAATGATGCCAATCCCTTGCAGGCTGGAGTTCAGAACCCCGTTGAAGCCGAGGATTACCTTCCAAAGGAACACGCGCAGCAGGTATGACGTCCAGAACGGAATGGTGATCAGGAAGATCCAGAGCGCCTTGCGCTCCTGCGGGACATGGAAGGAGACGAAATAGGCGATGGGAAAGGCCAGCAGCACCGTCACCACCGTCACCGCCCCCGCGATCCAGAGGGAGCGCCCCATGAGCGTGCCATAGATCGGATCGGTCACCGCCTCGCGGTAGTTGTCGAGGGTGAAGCTGCGGTCGAACTCCATGAAGTTCTGGGTCCAGAAGCTGAGCACGAGGATCGCGATCAGTGGCACGGCCAGCAGCAGGATCGTGAAGATCAGCGGCGGGCTGATCATCGCATAGCCCTGGGCCGCCTCTGTCCTGAGACCAAACCGCGCCATCACCACCCTTTGCCATCCCCGTCCAAGTGGGGGGCAGCATGCGAAGATGCGCCGCCGGGAACAAGGGGTAATCCGCGCGCGCCCCGCATGCGACGCCATCGGCCCGAAAACTGGGCGGTTTCGCCCGGCTGCGGCTGGTCCGGGCGGCTCAGCTCAGTTCCTGAATGCTGTCGAACACTTCGAGCACGGGCGGTCCGTCATACATCTCGGCACTGGATTTCGCGCCCTTGTGGGCAGCCCGAAAGGCCTCGGACTTGGTCCATGCCTCAAAGGAGGCGCGGTCGCGCCAAAGTGTATGCGACGCATAAAGCCGGATCCCGTCCTCGGCATCGCCCTTCATCAGGTGGAAGGATACGAACCCTCCAACCTGCTTGAGATGGCTGTCGCGGGACTGCCAAACCTCTACAAACGCGGCCTCGTGGTCGGTTTTGACGCGAAAACGGTTCATGGTGAGAAACATCTGCAAAGCTCCGGTGGATCTGCGTTGAACGCGCGGGCAATGGCTGGCGCAGGGTCCCGCGCAGAGAAGCCGAGCCCCGCCAGAGGGTCAAGCCCGCAGACGCAAAAAGGGCGCGCCCAATGGCACGCCCTTTGCAGTCGATGAAACAGGCTGGATCAGCGCTTGGAGAACTGGAAGCTCTTACGCGCCTTGGCCTTACCGTATTTCTTCCGCTCGACCACACGGCTGTCGCGGGTCAGGAAGCCAGCCGCCTTGAGCGCGCTCCGCAGGGAGGGCTCATAGAGTTGCAGCGCCTTGGAAATCCCGTGCCGTACGGCACCGGCCTGACCAGAGAGGCCGCCGCCCTTGACCGTGGCGGTCACGTCGAACTGGTCCTCGACACCGGCCACCTGGAAGGGCTGGCGCAGGATCATCTGCAGAACCGGACGCGCGAAATACACGTTCAGATCCTTGCCGTTCACGGTGACCTTGCCGGAGCCCGGCTTGATCCAGACACGGGCAACCGCGTCTTTCCGCTTGCCCGTTGCATAGGAGCGGCCCAGCTCGTCGCGGACCGGCTCACGGGAGATGACAGTTTCGGGCGCCACGTCGGCGACGGAGCCCTCAGCGACGGCACTCAGGTCGTCGAAGGATTTGATCTCTTCAGCCATTCACTCAGCTCCGGGTGTTCTTGGAATTCTTGGACGCCAGATCCAGCACCTCGGGGCTCTGGGCCTCATGCGGATGCTCGGCGCCGGCATAGACGCGCAGATTGGTCATCTGCTGACGCGACAGCGGACCGCCGGGCAGCATGCGCTTGACGGCTTGGGTGACCACGCGCTCGGGGTACTTGCCCTCGAGGATCTGACCCGTGGTGCGGGACTTGATGCCGCCCGGGTAGCCCGTGTGCCAGTAGTTCGGCTTGTCGCGCTTCTTGCCGGTCAACTGGACCTTGTCGGCATTGATGATGATGACATTGTCACCCATGTCCATATGCGGCGTGAAGCTCGGCTTGTGCTTGCCACGAAGACGGGTGGCGACGATCGAGGCAAGACGGCCCAGAACGATGCCTTCGGCGTCGATCAGGATCCATTTCTTGTCGATATCCGCCGGTTTTGCGGTAAAGGTTTTCATTTCTTCGCCCTATCAGAACGTGAGCCGGGGCATTGCCCGGTTTGATGGGCGCGTTCTAAGGGTTTTACAGTCAGGGTCAAGGCCCTTTACCTAGTGTTTTTCAAGCGAAAACAGGTGCTTGAAAATAAGGTATTAAAATACCCCCACTTTCTAGACGGCAATCCGCTCCGGCGGGTGGTCCAGAAGGCCGCGCAGCCGTTCCAGCGCGTTGTCAAAACTCTTGCGGCTCACCCCGCCATTCACCGCCAGACGGATCGCATGGGGCGCGCGCCCGTTGCGATCGGCGTAGTCCTCTGCGGTCCGGATCTGCACCCCCTCGGCCTCGGCAGCCCGGGCAAAGGCGCTGGCCCGCCATCCCGGCGGCAGGCTGAGCCAGACAAAAAGCGCATCCTCCCGCCAGCGCAGGTCGAACCGCCCGAGCTTGTTGACCATGGCGCGCACATAGCAGCCGACCTCCTTGCGCAGGTCCTCCTGCATCTGGGGCAAGGCCGGATGCGCGAGCACGGCGGCCACCAGATCGGTGATCGGTGTGGCAAGCCCGAAGAACCCGGCCTCCGCCGCCCGTCGCGTTGATTGCGCCCAGCCATCCGGCGCCACCACATAGCCGAACCGCAAGGCGGGGCTGAGGGTTTTTGACAGGGAAGAGACGTACCAGCCCCGCTCGGGTGCGAGGGCGCGCAGACCCGGGCCGCTGACCGCGCCGAGCCGATAGGTGTCATCCTCCAACAGATGCAGGTTCACGCGGCGCGCGGCCTCGACGATCTCAAGCCGCCGCGCCGCACTCATCGCGATCAGCAGCGGGTTCTGCACCTCGGTGGACAGACACAGCAATTGCGCATCGGTCTGGCGCGCAATCTCGATCAGGGCGTCGGGGCGCACGCCCTGGTCGTCCATGGGAACCGGCACGACCTCTGCCCGCAAAAGCTCCGCCGCGCGGCGGTAGCCGGGATAGGCCAGCTCCTCGACCAGAACCACCGGGCGACGCCCGGAGAGCACCGATTGCATGACCAGCAGGATCCCACTCTGCGCCCCATGGGAGAGCACAACATCCTCGGGCCCAAGACGCCCGAGCGTGACATTCGACAGGTAGTCCACCACCCCCTCGCGCGCCGCATGCCCCGTCAGGTGCCCCGGGTAGTGCATCACGCCCGAGGGCGGGTTGGAGGCGATCTCCATCAGGGTGCCGCGGATCAGGGCCGCCTGCCCGACATTGGGCAAATGCGGCGAGATCAGATTGACCTCATGGGGATCGCCGCCGGATTTGTGCAGCACCGAATCCACCTCCGGAACGGGGATGGGCCGCGGCGGCGCAGCCTTTTGCGCCACGAAGGTCCCGCGCCCGACGCCGGTCTCCAGCAGGCCCGCATCGGTCAGCCGTGTATAGGCCCGGGCCACCGTCCCCGGCGTGACCGACACGCGATAGGCCAGATCCCGCACCGGCGGCAGCTTGTCCCCGGGTGCGAGCGCCCCGGTTTCAATTGCCCTGCGCAAGGCTTCGGCCAGCCGCGTGTATTTGGGCCCTCTGGCGCTGCTAAGGGCCTCTGACAGATCAGCAAACCAAATTGTATCCATCACAATGTTTCCTTAGACAGACGCTGCGCGGGATTGTATCCATCACTTGCCTGATTTCAGGCTTTGTGTCAATACAATTTAGGAGACAGACCCATGACACGCTCTGCCAATGCTGCCTTGATCGCGCAGTTGACGACCGCACCCGCCCTGCCCGCCCTGGCGCAGTTTGCGCTGCGTGTCGCGGTGGCATTGACGAAATGGGACACTCACCGTCGAACACGCCGCGGCCTGCAAGGGCTCAGCGACCATCATCTCCGGGATATTGGGATCACTCGGCGCGATGCCGAGCGCGAATTGCGCCGGTTCTTCTAGCCCAGCGGAGATATCTCCCCTGACTGCCGGCCCCTGTTGGGCCGGCCTTTTTGTACCTAGCTGCCGGCGGGCGGGATCGAATAGGTGAGCGAGGCCCGAGCCACCACCTTGTCCGAGCCTTCGGATCGTATCAACACATCCCCGACGGCCAGAACGCGACCCAGCTTGAGCAACCGCGCCTCGGCGATCAGGTCCTTGCCCGCCTCGGGTTTGCGCATGAAATCGATAGAACAATTCGTTGTCACCGCGAGCGCCACCGGGCCGAGCCGTGCCAGCACCGCCAGATAGATCCCCACATCGGCCAACGCGAACATGCTCGGCCCCGAAACCGTACCGCCCGGGCGCAGATGCTTCCCTTGGGTGATCAAACGCACGACGAGGCGCTCGGCCTCGACCTCTTCGATGCGGAAATCCCCGGCCACCTGGGGAAAGGCCTCGGCCAGAAATCCTTCGAGCGCCTGCGCATCCATCTCAACCGTCATCTTGCCCCCCTGCCCTTTGGCCCCCTAAGGTTGCGGCAAATACCGGGGAGGGCAAGATGGCCGACGAATTACTGACACGGGCCGATCAGGACGGCATCGCAACACTGACGCTGAATGCGCCGCAAACCCTCAACGTGCTGTCGGATGCGATGCTTGCCGCGCTGCAGTCCCAGATCGAGGCACTCTCCGAAGACCGCACGACCCGGGTTGTGGTGTTGCGCGGGGCGGGCCGGGCCTTTTGTGCCGGGCATGATTTACGGGAAATGACAGCCTGCCGCCAAGCGCCCGATGGCGGGGCTGCGGCGTTCAAAGATCTTTTTGATCGCTGTGCGCGGATGATGATGGGTCTACAGGCCCTGCCGCAGCCGGTCATTGCCGAGGTCCACGGGATTGCCACCGCCGCCGGATGCCAGCTTGTGGCGACGGCGGATATGGCTGTGGCGGCCGAGGGCACGCGGTTCGGGGTGAACGGGGTCAATATCGGCCTCTTCTGCTCGACCCCCATGGTGGCCCTGTCCCGCAATATTCCGCGCAAACAGGCCTTCGAGATGCTGACAACCGGCGAGATGATCGACGCGGCCCGCGCGCAAGAGGTCGGGCTGATCAACAAGGTGGTGCCCGCCGAAGACCTTGGGACCGAGACCGCCGCACTGGCCGCGCGCGTCGCCGAGAAGCGCGGCGAGGTCGTCGCGATCGGCAAGCGCGCCTTTTACGAGCAGGCCCAGATGCCGCTCGCCGAGGCCTATGCCTATACCGGGGATGTCATGGTCCAGAACATGGCGTTCCGGAACACGGAAGAGGGAATCGCGGCGTTTCTCGACAAGCGCCCGCCGAACTGGACCGAGGAGTGACCGAAGCCTGAGCGCGCCTAGAGCGTGCCCATGATGCGGCGCACATAGTTCCGGGTTTCTTTATAGGGCGGGATCCCGTTATGCCGGGCGACCGCCTCGGGCCCCGCATTATAGGCCGCCAGTGCGAGTTTCCAGTCGCGGAACCGCTGGTATTGCGTGCGCAGATATCGCGCGCCGCCATCCAGGTTCTGGCGCGGATCATGGGGGTTCACCCCGAGATCCCGCGCGGTACCCGGCATGAGCTGCGCCAACCCGATGGCCCCTTTATGCGAGATCGCCTTGGCGTTGAAAGCACTCTCCTGCTGGATCAGACGCAAGAAGAGATCCTCAGGGATCCCATGGCGTCGCGCTGCGGCCTTGGCCATGGACAGGTACGGGCCCGCATAGGATCCGCCGAAGGACGGGATCTCGGACGCCCGCCCGGTGCGCTGTGGCAGGAACCGGGTGGAATGCTCGTATTGCGTCGCGCCACGGCGGTCGAGCACATTGGTCTGGGACGAAAACAGCGAGGCCCGGGCCGAGCTGGAGCGGGACGTATCCGCGAAACCGGCGCCGACCGTCGTGCCACCGACCGCCACGACGACCAGTGCCGCGCAGGCGCGCGTCCAGTTCCGGCAGTTCTTGCCAAGGTTCCGCATGGGTTTCTCCCTCATCTCGTTCCGGTTTATAGGCGGAATGTTAAAAAACGCCAACCATCCGTGACCCGGTGCTGCTTCCGACTTTTCATTACCCACGCGCAATGGTGTAACGTCATCACAACGCAGTGCAGATCCGAACACAGATTCGAAGGGAGGCGGTCATGGCAGGCTCGGTCAACAAGGTCATCTTGATCGGAAATCTCGGGCGCGACCCCGAAGTGCGCACATTCCAGAACGGCGGAAAGGTCTGCAACCTGCGGATCGCGACCTCGGAAAACTGGAAGGACCGCAATACCGGCGAGCGCCGCGAGCGGACCGAGTGGCACTCGGTCGCGATCTTCTCGGAACCCCTCGCCCGCGTCGCGGAACAATACCTGCGCAAGGGCTCCAAGGTTTATATCGAAGGCCAACTCGAAACCCGCAAATGGCAGGACCAGTCCGGTCAGGACCGCTACTCGACCGAAGTCGTTCTGCGCCCCTACCGCTCTGAGCTGACCATGCTCGACGGGCGCGAAGGCGGCGGTGGCGGCATGGGCGGCGGCGGCGGAGGGGGCGGCTACATGTCCGACCAATCCGGTGGCGGCTATGGCGGCGACGACCGGTATGGTGGCGGCAACCCGGCCCCCAGCGGTGGTGGCGGCGGCGGCGGTCGGTCCAACAGCGATCTGGACGACGAAATCCCGTTCTGAGACCCTCACCCCCGATCCGGGGCGTACCAGACCAAGGCGGTGCCCCGACGGGGCACCGGATCACAAATCGAAACTGTCGACCATGGCCGCAAGGCCCGATCCCGGCTCCCAATCGGCCCAGCGATCCGCGTCGATCCGGTCCCGCCACGCGGGCGCGTCCTCCTCGTCAGCGTTCCGTTCGTTCAGGCGATCCATGATCCACGCGCGGCGCAACCCCGGGTCCTCGCGCGCGAAGCGGGCCACGTCATCCGCGCTGCCATCGTCATCCACATCCACCACCGTGACACTGACACCACGCCGGCTCGATTCCTCGTAAGGCAGGACCATCTGGAAAATCACCAGATCCTCGGTGAAGTATTCCGGCGCGACCATCCGGGTGAAGCCCGCCTCGACCCGGGATTCCACCACGATATCGGTCTCGATCTCCCAGTTCTGGCCGCCATCGACGCTTTCGAGCACGCGCACAAGTCCGGTGCCGATCTCATCGATGGTCATGTAGAGATGCCCCTCCGTGTTGGAGCTCAGCTGGACATAGGCTTCGGAGTCAAAGGTGTTCTGAGGTGAGATCCGCTCACTCCAGGTCTGCGTGTCGCCATCGAAGACAAAGAACTCGACCTGCGGGGTCTCTTCCTCGGTGACATTGGCGAGGTAGATGTCATTGCCCACAACGGTCACGCTGTAATGGCTCGCGAGCAGTTGGTAGGACCCCAAATCCGAGACCTCAACGAAGTTGCCCGTGGCCCCATCAATCCACGAGATGTTCGTGTCCGTCGCCAGAAGAACACCGGTGACCTCTGGCGTTGTGACGAGGCGGGCCGATGCCGCATCGTACTCGTCGAACCGCGTGACCTCGGTGGACCATGTCAGCCCGCCATCGGTGGAGGTCGACAGGGCGATCTTGGGCGCGAAGAGGTTTGCCTCGAGCGCCACCGCATAGAGCGTGCCCTCCGCATCCATCGTGTGGTTCGGCAGGCTGATCCGCCCCGAGGCCACCCCCGCGATGGCCGTGGACGGTTCCATGATCGCGGACCAGTTCTGCGCCGACGGATCGTAGTCGAGGGTTTGGAACCGGATCTCGCCCTTGTCGTCCTGAAATGACACGGTCAACGTGTCGCCGTCGGGCATAATCTCCAGATGGCCGGTCGAGAAGCGTCCCGTCTGATCGAATTCATAGGTCTCGACCCAGGTCGCGCCGTTGTCATAGCTTGTGCGCAGGGTCAGTCCCTTGAACTGCCCTTCATTGAGCAGAACGTGGATGGCCCCATCCGCCGTCTCGACGATCTTGTCCTGCATGCGCGAAACGGTGATCGCGTTCGCGTTCCAACCCCAGAAACCAACCCATTGCGACAACAGCATCGAACCCACCTCGAAATTCAATTTGCAAAGCGCGCCACGGCCCCCCGCGACGGCGTCGGGCCGAAATTGCCCGACCGCTCCGGGCCGTTAACAAAGATTAACCATAGGTTGGATTGATCACCAAACCACTGTTAGGGATTCGTTAGGAAAACCGCGCCATCTTGCCGGTTTCGCTGAAATCTGCCCATTTTCGCGGCTTGGAAAAGCGTGGAAATCGGGCAAAAAGCTCGATTTCCTGAGGAAAAATCTCTCAGGCGCCGCACTGGTCCAGAGCATCCTGCAACACGGCGCGCACGGTATCGCGCGGCACGTCCGAGGTCACAAATGCGTCACCGATGCCCCGGGCAAGGATGAACCGTAGCTGCCCATCGAGCACTTTCTTGTCCTGCCCCATCAAGGTCAGCAGGTCGTCCGCAGATGGCAGATCGCCGGGAATGTCACGCAGATCGCGCTTCGTGCCCATCTCCGCCAGATGCGCACGGACCCGGCTCGGATCTTCCTGCGCGCAGAGGCCCAGTCGGGCAGACAGCTCGAAGGCAAGGGCACAGCCGATGGCAACCCCTTCGCCATGGAGGAGCCGGTCCGAATAGCCCGTTGCCGTTTCCAAAGCGTGGCAGAAAGTATGGCCCAGATTGAGAAGGGCGCGGTCGCCCTGCTCGGTCTCGTCGCGCACCACGATCTCGGCCTTCATCTCGACCGAGCGGCGCACGGCAGACACCCGCGCGGCCATGTCCCCCGCGGCCAGTTTCGGCCCCATGGTTTCCAGCCACTCGAAAAACGCGGCATCCCCCAGGAGCCCGTATTTCATCACCTCGCCATAGCCCGCAAGGAAATCGCGCTCGGTCAGCGTGCCCAGAATGGCCGTGTCCGCCAGAACGAGGCGCGGCTGATGAAAGGCCCCGATCAGGTTCTTGCCATGGACCGAATTGATCCCGGTCTTGCCCCCGACAGAACTGTCGACTTGCGCCAGAAGGCTCGTGGGGATCTGGATGAAGCCGACCCCGCGCCGCAGGACGGCCGCGGCAAACCCCACCAGATCGCCGATCACCCCGCCGCCAAAGGCGATGACGAGATCCCGGCGCTCGACCTTCTGTTCCAGCAACCAGTCGACCGTCCGGCTGAACTCGGGCCAGCCCTTGGTGGCCTCGCCCGCGGGCAGGCTCAGGGCCGTGCTCTCGATCCCCGCGCGGCGCAGGCTGTCCTGCAGGGTCGCCAGATGGAGCGCGCCGACAGTCTCGTCGGTGACGATGCTAACCTTCGGACGCGCCAGAAACGGTGCGATCCGGCGGCCAGCCTGTTCCAGCAATCCCGGGCCGATCTCGACATTATAGGCCCGGCTGTCCAAGGGCACATGGACGGTTTCAAGCAGGTCGGATGCGGGCTTGGATACGGGCTCGGACATGGATCACCTTTCAGGCAGGAGGTCGGCCCGGGTGCTCTAGCAGTCCGGTCGCGCAGGCTCCACCCCCGGCAGGCTCCGGCGCCAACGGGGTCACCCCCTGACAAAGATCCCGGGGCGGGCCGCGAGAGCTGCAATCACGCGCTCGGCCATGGCCTCGATGGTCAGATCGGGCGCGGCCTTCACATGGACAGCGGCTTTTTGATAGACCGGCACCCGCGCTGCAAAAATCTCCGCCAGGGTGGCGCGCGGATCGTCCGTCAGCAAGAGCGGCCGGGTCGTTTTGTGTCGCACCCGGTTCCACAGCAGGTCCAGATCCGCATCCAGCCAGACCGACACGCCCAGCTCGGCAATGATGGCGCGGTTGCGTTCGGCCAGAAAGGCCCCACCCCCGGTCGACAGGATCGCGGGCGCGCCGGTCAGAAGCCGGGCCAGCACCTCAGTCTCGCGGTCGCGAAAGAACGCCTCGCCATCGCGCTCGAAAATCTCGGCGATCCGGGCATTGGCAGCGCGCTCGATCTCGTGGTCGCTGTCGATGAAGGGCACCCCGAGCCTTGTTGCCACGGCCGTGCCCACCGCCGTCTTGCCCGCGCCCATCATCCCGACGAGAACCACCGGGCGGGTCAGCTGCACTGTTGCGGCTTCGGCCACTTATCGCCACTCCTGCAAAAATTCGAACGCATGTGTTAGCATAGAGCTTGAATGGCGGGAAGCGTCACGAAATACCATAGAGAAAAAGCATAAGACGCAGGCAGGCAAAGGTACGAGCAGTGTTGGGAAAACTCTTTTTGGTTGTATTGGTTCTCGTTGCGCTCGGCGCTTTGGGACTGCTGGGCTATGGCTATGTGGGCGATCTGCCCTCCGAGAGCGCGCCCGTGCGCATTCCGGTGACGTTGGATGGGCAATAAGGCGCGACAGGGCCTGTTGGCGGGCTGCGCGCTGATCTGGCTAAGCGCGGCCCCGGGACAGGCGCAGGATCCGATCTCGGCCATCGACTGGTTGTCCGATATCATCGCCCAACCCATTGCCCCGCCCCCGGCGACCGATGACGACATCGCGCCCTCGGCCAGCGTCGAGGCGATCGAGGTTGCCCCGCTCGAGGATCAGGCGATTGACGGCGTGGGGCTATTGCCTGTCAGCGTTTCGGGCCTGCCCAAGGAGTTTTGGGGGATCACGCCAGCGGCAGACCTGGCGCGCGATCTGCGGGCGCAGAGCATTTCCCTGCCGCTGCCGGCACGTCGCCTTTTGAAACGGATCCTTCTGGCCGAGCTGGACCCGCCCGTCGATGCCGGACCGGACCATACGCTGTTTCTCGCCCGGCTCGATGCGCTGCTGGCCTTCGGTGCGCTGCCCGACGCGCAGGCGCTGGTGGAGCGTGCGGGGGTCAGTGATGATCTCGAAGTGTTCCGCCGCTGGTTCGATATCAGCCTGCTGCGCGGGGATGAGGCCCGGGCCTGCGCCACCTTGCGTGCGGTGCCGGATGTGGCCCCGACCTTCTCGGCACGGATCTTTTGCCTTGCGCGGAACAATGACTGGCCTGCCGCGGCCCTCAGCCTCGAGACCGCGCGCGCCCTCGGCTATGTCTCCGAGGCCGAGGACCTGCTCATGGCGCGGTTCCTCGACCCCGAGCTTTTCGAGGGCCTGCCCCTCGCCGCGCCGCCCGAGCCGATCACGCCGCTCAGCTATCGGATGCTGGCCGCGCTGGGTGAGGCTCCCCCGGCACGCACCCTGCCGCTCGCCTTCAACCACGCGCTGCTCGCGCCCAGCCAGGGCTGGAAACCCCGGCTCGAAGCCGCCGAACGTCTCGCCCGCACAGGCGGGATCACGGGCGGGCAGCTCTTCGCGCTCTATACCGAGCGGAACCCGGCGGCCTCCGGCGGGCTCTGGGACCGGGTCGATGCGATCCAGGCCTTCGACCTCGCGCTGCTATCAGGTGAGGCCGAGGCCGTGGCCCAAACCCTGCCCCGCGCCATCGCCGAGATGGAGGCGGTCGGCCTCACAGAGGTTTTTGCCGAGTTCTACGGCAGCCGCCTCGCCCGTTTGCCGGTCACCCAGGAGGCGCGCGATATGGCCGAGCACATGGTGCTGCTGACGCGCGATGCCGAAAGCTACGCGGCGCGGATCGAAGACCCCATCCTGGCCTCCATCGCGCGCGGTCTGAGCACCGACAGCACGGCCCCAACGCCCCTGACCGCCGCGGTCACCGCCGCCTTTTCGACCACCCCACCCGCACTGCCCCAATCCTTCGACCGACTGCTCCAGCGCGGTGAATACGGGGCGGCGACCCTGAGGGCCCTGCGGCTGCTCGGAGACAGCGCCCTGCCCGACCCGGACGACGCGGGCACCGCCCTTGGCGTGTTGCGCACCCTCGGCTTCGAGCAGACCGCCCGTGAAATCGCGCTCTCCCTCGTTCTGCGGGAGGCACGGGCATGACCCGGCGCTGGATCGATGCCTTCCTCGACGCGCAGGCCGCAGAACTCAACGCGGCTGAGAATACCCGCCTCGCCTATGCCCGTGACCTGCTGGATTTCGAGGCGCATCTGGCCGCGGGCGGTGGATCCTTCGCCACGGCCAGCCGGGCGGATATCGAAGGCTATCTCGTCTCCTGCAGTGATGCCGGGCTGAGCCAGGCGACCCGCGCGCGGCGGCTTTCGGCGATCCGGCAGCTCTATCGTTTCGCCTATGAGGAAGGTCTGCGTTCGGACAATCCGAGCCAGCAGATCAAGGGCCCGGGCCGTGCGAAACGCCTGCCCAAGACCCTGTCCGAGGACGAGATCGACCGGCTGCTGCTCGCCGCGCGCGAGACCGGGCAGCGCGAGGAAGACCGGGTGCGCAACACCTGCATGCTCGAAGTGCTCTATGCCACGGGTCTGCGGGTGACCGAGCTTTGCGCCCTGCCGGTTGCGGCGGTGCGCGGTGATCCGCATCTGATCCTGATCCGCGGCAAGGGCGGGGTCGAACGGATGGTCCCCCTGTCGAGTTCGGCGCGCGAGGCCCTGCAGACCTGGCTTGAGCTGCGCGATGCAACGGATGCCGCGAAAGTGGCCAAGGGCGCGGCACCGTCGAAATTCCTCTTCCCCTCGCGGGGCAAGCTCGGGCATCTCACCCGGCATCGGTTCTACGTGCTGATCAAGGAGATTGCCGTGATGGGCGGCGTGGATCCGTCCAAGGTCACGCCCCATACCCTGCGCCATGCCTTTGCCACCCACCTACTGGCGCGCGGTGCGGATCTCATCTCGATCCAGGCACTCTTGGGCCATGCGGATGTCTCGACCACCGAGATTTATACGCATGTTCTGGACGAGCGGCTGAAGGATCTGGTCCTGACCCACCACCCGCTGGCGAGCACGCGCTAGGCGCTGCGCCGCAGCGCGTCGGGAAGGACGTCCTCACTGGGCCAGATGCCGGTGGAAAGTGTCTCATGATAGCCTTGGGTCAGGCCCGCACGGGTCATGGCCGAGATTGCGGGGCGGGCATTATAGGACAGCCGCTCGATCATGATCGTCTCGCCCTCCATCACCGCGAACCGCGTTTCGGGACGCCCATCATGTGGCGGCAGGCCGATCGCGCCCGCGTTGACCCAGAGCGTTTTGCCGATCTGACGTTGGAAGGCGATCCCGCAATGACCGGCAAAGACGATGTCGACCGCGCCAATCTCCGCCTCGATCAACGCGATTTCCTCGGCAAAGACGCTCTCATCGGAGCTTGGCCAGATGAAGCGGCTGATATCCGAGACCCCGCCATGGATCACCGCGCATCGTTTGCTGTCATAGGTGAAGGTGATCATATCAGGCAGCCCCGCCATCCAGGCCTTGGCCTCGGCGGGCAATTCGCGCTGCGCGAAGGCGTACCATGCCCGCGAGAGCAGATCACAGGTGGTGTCCGCCTCAAAGCCGCAGCCGCAATCCTCGGCATCTTCGGCCAGATTGCGCTCGCAGTTCCCCGCCACGATCGCCCCACCGGTGGTCCGCATCAGCGACCATGTGGCCTTGGGTTCGCCCCCATAGGCGACGATATCGCCGGTGCAGATCCGCTGCGACGCAGGAATATGATTGTCCGCACAATACGACAACAGCGCCAGCGAGGCCTGCAGGTTCGAATAGGGGCCCCCATAAAGCACAACCGTGCCTTCCAACGTGCCCAGATCGCGTACGTTCATGTCTGTCCCTTGAACCGGCCTCTGCCCGCGCCCATAAGAGCATAAAGCCCACAAGGATGCAGTTGCAAAATGGACCCTGCCCTAGACCCCGCCCTCTATGACACGTCGTTCTGGATCTCCTGCGGCGTGATCCTGCTGCTGCTCTGCTGCTCGGGGTTCTTCTCGGGCAGCGAGACCGCCCTGACCGCCGCCTCGCGCGGCAAGCTCCATGCCATGGCCGACAAGGGCGACAAGGGCGCGGCCCGGGCCCTTGGCCTCAAGGAGGATAACGAGCGGCTGATCGGTGGGATCCTTTTGGGCAACAACCTTGCCAATATCCTCGCCACCTCGCTCGCCACGGCGGTTTTCACCAAGGCCTTCGGTGATAGCGGTGTGGCGCTGGCCACGCTGGTCATGACGGCGCTGGTGCTGATCTTTGCCGAGGTTCTGCCCAAGACCTATGCCATCACAAATCCCGAGAGCGCGTCGACCCGCGCCGCGGGCCCGGTGAAGATCGTCATCACCGTTCTGGCCCCCATGGTTGCCGCCGTCCGCCTGATCGTGCGCGGGGTGCTGCGCCTGCTGGGTATGCGGATCGAGGCTGGGGCGAACATGCTCTCGGTCCGTGAAGAGATCGAGGGCGCGCTGCGTATGGGCCATTCCGAGGGCGCGGTCGAGAAAGAGCATCGCGACCGCCTGCTCGGCGCGCTCGACCTGAACGAACGCGCGGTCGAAGAAATCATGCTGCACCGATCCAAGATCGAGATGATCGACGCGGACAGTGCGCCCGAGCAGATCCTGAGCCAGTGCCTGCAATCGCCCTATACCCGCCTGCCGGTCTACCGCGAGGACCGCGAGAACATCATCGGGATGATCCATGCCAAGGACCTGTTGCGCGCCATGGACCGGCTGATCCGCGGGCCGGAAGCGTCGGAAAAAGGGCTTGAGGCGTTCGAGGTGATGGATGTGGCGATGAAGCCCTATTTCGTGCCCGAAACCACCACCCTCGACGAGCAGATGAAGGAATTCCTGCGCCGCCGGTCCCATTTCGCCCTCGTGGTGGACGAATATGGCGCGTTGCAGGGCCTGATCACGCTGGAGGACATTCTCGAAGAGATCGTCGGCGAGATCACCGACGAGTTCGACCCGGATGCAGACCACCCGGTGCGGAAATCCGAGGACGGCAATTTCCTCGTGGATGGAGCCATGACGATCCGCGACCTCAACCGCGCGACCGAGTGGAACCTGCCCGACGAGGAGGCGAATACCGTGGCCGGGCTCGTCATCCACGAGGCGCAGATGATCCCGAATATCGGCCAATGCTTCAGCTTCCACGGATTCCGTTTCGAGGTGGCCGCCCGCAAGGACAACCGCCTCTCGAAGCTGAAAATCCGCCCGCTCTGACTGGGCTCAGCGCCCCTTGAAAAGCCCGCCGATGATGCCCCGGACGAGCCGTCGTCCGGTGGTGCCCTTGAGTTCCTTGATCACCACATTCGCCATGGCCTGGCTGAGGCTTTCGCTCTGTTTCGCCTTGCGGCTGCGCGACGAAGACCGCCCCACCTTGGGCGCGGAATAGCGCCGGGCGGTGCGGTACTCGCGCTCGGCCACGCTGGCCTCTTCCTCCTTGGCCTCGGCTGCTTCAGCCTCTGCCGCAGCTACGGCGGCCCGTTTCGACAGGATCTCGAAGGCGGAGTTGCGGTCCAGCACCGTCTCGTACTTGCCCGCCACGGGGGACGCCGCGATGATATCGGCCCGCTCGCCCGCAGTGATCGGCCCGAGCTGGCTGCAGGGGGGGCGGATGAGCGTGCGCTCAGCCATGCCCGGGATCCCCTTGCGGTCAAGCAACGAGGTGACGGCCTCGCCCGTCCCCACCTCCTGGATCGCGGTCTCGATATCGAGCGCCGGATTGTCGCGATAGGTCTCTGCCGCCGCCCGCAGCGCCCGGCGATCCCGGGCGGTGAAGGCACGCAGGGCGTGCTGCACCCGGTTGCCAAGCTGACCCAGCACGTCCTCGGGCACGTCATCGGGGTTTTGCGTGACGAAATAGACGCCGACCCCCTTGGACCGGATCAGACGCGCGACTTGCTCCACCTTGTCGACCAGGGCCTTGGGCGCATCCTCAAAGAGCAGATGGGCCTCGTCAAAGAAGAAGACGAGTTTCGGTTTGTCCGGATTGCCCACCTCGGGCAGGGTTTCAAACAGCTCCGACAGAAGCCAAAGCAGGAAGGTCGCATAGAGCCGTGGCGCCGCCATCAGCTTGTCCGCCGCGAGGATGTTGATCTGCCCACGCCCGTCCGGGGCCGTGCGCAACAGGTCCGACAGCTCCAGCGCGGGCTCCCCGAAGAGCTGCGCGCCCCCCTGGTTCTCCAGCACCATCAGGCGCCGCTGGATCGCGCCGATGGACTGAACCGAAACATTGCCATAGCGTAGCGACAGGCCCGCGCGGTTCTCGCCGACCCAGACCAAAAGCGCTTGCAAATCCTTCAGGTCAAAGAGCCCGAGCCCCTGCTCATCGGCCACGCGGAAGGCGATGTTCAAAACCCCTTCCTGCGCCTCGCTCAGTTCCAGCAACCGGCTCAGCAGCAGCGGCCCCATCTCGGTCACCGTGGTGCGGATCGGGTGGCCCTGATCCCCGTAAAGGTCCCAGAACACGGCCGGAAACGCCTCATAGGCATAGGTGTCCGCGATGCCAATCGTCTCGGCGCGCTCGGTGAACGGCCCGTGGAGCTTGGCCTCGGCACTGCCGGATTTCGCAAGCCCCGAGAGGTCACCTTTGACATCCGAGAGCAGTACCGGCACCCCCATGGCAGAGAACCCCTCGGCGAGAATCTGCAGCGTGACGGTCTTGCCCGTCCCTGTCGCCCCGGCGATCAGGCCATGGCGGTTGGCCGCCTTCAGCAGCAGGTGCTGCGGCGTGCCATACCCTGCGCCCCCGCCCCCGACAAAGATCCTGTCGTCCTGATGCATGCTCGCCTCCCGCGTTGTTTTCCCGCGATAATACAGGGTTAACCATTTCATGCCAGTATGGGGATGCGCCGGGTGTGTTCCTCTTTTCCCGGTTGCACTCCTCCCTGTTGGACTGGCCGCGCTGGATTTCGGTGCGGCCTTTTTTTCGCCGCTGCAAGCGCTTTGGGGCCTGCCGCCCGCGCGGCCCGAAAAAGCGGACCCTACGTCACCCAAATCTGGCAAAAATGTGAGTCACGACCTGTTGACCCCTGCGACGGAAGGTCGTAGCGTCACGCACATAAGTCGGCCAGTCCGACAGGGAGATAAGAATAAAAAAAGGGTCTGCTTGCAGGCCCTTTTTCAATGGACGGGCCCGGCGCGGCAGGGCATGCAGCTTGCCGAACGCCTGGCCAAACCCAGCAATGGCGCTGTTCCATCTCAGAGGACCCATTTCATGATCCGTTCCACCTTGTCCCGTCTTTCCGCTGTTGTGCTTGCCGTGATGCTGGCTGGCCCTGTGGCCGCGCAAACCGCCGAGGGCACCGCGGACGCCGCCACGACTGAGCCGCAACCGGGACAGACCTATATCCGCGAGACGCTCACGGATTGGAGCATCCGCTGCATCCGCGGCGAAGGTCCGCAAGCGGCGGATAGCTGTCAGCTCTATCAACTGATGCGCGATCAATCGGACAATCCCGTGGCAGAGTTCACCCTGCTGCCCGCGCCGTCCGACAGCAGTGTCGCGGCGCTGATCACGATCATCACGCCTCTTGAAACCGTTTTGACCGAAGGGCTGATCCTGGCCGTCGATGGCGAGGCCTTGCCGCCGAAACCCTTTATCTGGTGCAACCGGACCGGCTGCTACTCGCGCTTCGGCCTCTCGGCTCTCGAGATTGACGCAATGAAGGCCGGCGCTGTGTCCACCGTGTCGATCGTGGCACTGGCCCGGCCGGACACACGCGTGGAAGTCACAGCCTCGCTGCGTGGTTTCACGGCCGCCTTCGACAAGCTCGAGGCGGAAGCCGAGGCCGCGGCGGCTGCAGCGGCTGCCGCGCAGCAGTAACGCCTGATCAAGGCGTCCGACGCATCGGCGTCAGGGCGCCTTGCGCAAGGCCAGCACCGCGTTCAGCCCGCCAAACGCAAAAGCATTGCTGAGCACCACGTCAACCTCGGTTTCACGCGCGGTGTTCGGCACCACATCCAGCGCGCATTCGGGATCCGGCTCCTCATAGCCAATGGTCGGGGCGATCACACCGTCGCGCAGGGCCATCACACAGGCCAGAAGCTCCACCGCGCCCGTGCCCCCGATCAGGTGGCCATGCATGGACTTCGTCGACGAGATCATCAGATCATCCGCATGGTGGCCAAAGGCATCGGCCACTGCCGCGCATTCCGTCTTGTCATTGGCCGCCGTTCCGGTGCCATGGGCGTTGATATACCCGACCTGATCCGGGTTTACCCGCGCGTCCTTCATCGCACCGGAAATCGCCCGCGCCGCCCCCTGTTTCGACGGCATGACGATATCTGCGGCGTCCGAAGTCATGGCAAAGCCGATCACCTCTGCGAGGATCTCGGCCCCCCGTGCCTTGGCATGGGCGTAGTCTTCGAAAACGAAGACAGCCGCGCCCTCGCCCTGCACCATGCCGTTGCGGTTGGCGCTGAACGGTCGGCACGCATCGCGGGACATCACGCGCAGCCCCTCCCAGGCCTTCACCCCGCCAAAACAGAGCATGGATTCCGACCCGCCGGTGATCATCACCTTGCTAAGCCCGGAACGGATGAACTGGAACGCCTGCCCCATCGCATGGTTTGAACTCGCGCAGGCGGTGGCGACGGTAAAGCTTGGCCCCTTGAGGTTATGCGCCATGGAAACATGGCTGGCGGCGGCGTTGTTCATCAGCTTGGGCACGACGAAGGGATGCACCCGGTTTTTGCCGTCCTCATAGACGGTCCGGTAATTCTCATCCCATGTATTCACGCCGCCCCCGGCCGTGCCCAGCACGACACCGGCCTGCGCCGCAAGCTCGCCCGAGAAACTGAGCCCGGATTGACGGATCGCCTCATCGGCGGCCAGCAGCGTGAATTGGGTGAACCGGTCGTAAAGCGAGATCTGCTGGCGGTTGAAGGCCGCCTCGGGATCGTATTCCTTGACCTGCCCGCCGATCCGGATCGACAAACGGTCCACGTCGCGGATATCCAGCTCGGAAATCCCGCAGCGCCCCTCCCGGAACGCCTCCAGCGTTTCAGCGACATTCACCCCGAGGGCATTGATGGTGCCCTGCCCGGTGATCACGACGCGGTGCATGGATCAACCGACCTTCTGCTCGGCGACAAGACCTTCCACCGCCGCGATAATCGCTTCCACATTCGAGATGTCGAAGCCGCTCGCGGTCGGATCGTTGGCATTGAAAGGCACTGAAATATCAAAGGCTTCCTCGATCGCAAAAATCGCCTCGACAAGGCCGAGGCTGTCGATGCCCAGATCCTCCATCGTCGCGTTGGACTGGATATCGGATGGCTGCAGAACCGCCTGTTCTGCAATGATCGAGATGACTTGGTCGCGGACGGTCTGTGACAAATTACTCACTCTCAGCGGCCCTGAGACGGCCGCAGCCTCTGGTCAATCTGAGGCTGATTTAGTCATTCTCGCCGCGCTTTGAAACTGCTTTCTGCAAGTCTGCGACCTGTTGGATCAGACGCGGCAGGCGGCGGATCGCCTTGTAGCTTTCCACATGGGATTGCATCTTCATCGCCGGGTAGCCGAGCAGAACGCGGCCCGCGGGCGCATTGGTGAAAATCTTGGTCGCGCCGCCGGCGATCACGTCATCCCCTACGAAGATATTGTCATTCACGCCGACCTGACCGGCCAGCACAACGCGGTTGCCAATCCGGCTGGATCCGGCAATGCCCACCTGGCCGCAGAGCAGGCAATCCTCGCCGACCTGCACGTTATGGCCGATATGGACGAGGTTATCGAGCTTCGTGCCCCGGCCGATTTTCGTGTCGCGGATCGTGCCACGGTCGAGACAGGCATTGGCACCGATCTCCACATCATCGCCGATCTCGACCGCGCCGAGGGAGTGGATGCGGGTCCAGCTCTGGCCCGCTGCGTCACCGCGATCTCCGACGGATTTGCGCACCTCCTCCACGGCGGAGGTTTCCGGTGTGACAAACGAAAAACCGTCCGCGCCGATGCAGGCACCCGGCTGTAGGAAGACGCGGTGGCCGATCCGCACCCGCGCCCCGATCTTGACGCCCGCATGGATCAGAACGTCGTCGCCGATCTCGGCCCCCTCGGCGATCATCACATGCGGGGCGATCCGGGCATTTGCACCGATCCGCGCACCGCGTCCGATCACCACGAACGGACCGATCGCGGCATTCGCCCCGATCTCGGCGCTGGGATCGACGATGGCCATCGGATGAATGCCTGTTGCGATCTCGGGTCCGGGGTCGAGCAGGGTCGTCAGCCCGGACATGGCATAGCGCGCCCGCTTCACGAGCACCGCGCCGTCGAGGCCGTAATCCTTCCAGGGCGCATCGCCCCAGAGCATCGCGGCCCGCGCCTGCCCTTGGCTCAGCCCATCCGCATATTTCGGGTCCATGGCAAGCGCGAGATCCGTCGGCCCGGCGCTGCCGGGCTCCGACGCGCCTGTCACGGTCAGCTCGGCATTGCCCGCCACCTCGGCGCCGAGCGCCTCTGCGATCTGTCCAAGACTATACATGCCGCGCTCTCCGTCCGCTGGGCGCGCGCAACCCGCGCGCATCTGTGGCGTAAGACCTAGCTCTGAACGGCGCGCGGCACCACCCCGGCCTTGGCGAGGGCGGACCAGAGCTTCGCATCCCTTCCATAGACATCGCGCCGGAACTGCACATTGCCCTTCGCCGGGGCAAAGGCGGTCTGATAGACCAGATGCACCGGAACCACCTTGTCGAGATAGACCCAAGTCTCTTTGCCTTTGGCAAGCTGCGTCTTGAAGAAGCCCTCCGGGTCATTTTCCTGTTTCGACAGAAGTTCATAGGCGAAATCGAACGGATCGGCGACCCGCACGCAGCCATGGGAATACGCCCGGCTTTCCCGACCGAACAGGGACTTCGCCGGCGTGTCGTGCAGGTAGATATTGTACTTGTTCGGGAACATGAACTTCACGAGCCCAAGCGCGTTGCGGTTCGACGGCGGTTGCTTGATATCAAAGGGAAAGTTTCGCGCCGTCATCTGCGTGAAGTCGACAGACGCCCGATCCACCACGCGCCCAGAGGCATCGATCAACCGCAGATAGCTATGGGCGTTGGGGTCCTGCTGAAACTTCGGCAGATATTCCTTGGTCGCGATGGACCGCGGCACATTCCAGGTCGGGTTGATGACCATATGGTCCATCTCATCCGAGAATTCAGGCGTCCGACGGTCGGAGGTGTTCTTGCCAACAACCACACGGGTCGAAAACACCTCTTTGCCATTTTCATGCACGCGGGCGTGGAAATCCGGGATGTTCACCATGATGTGCCGCTTGCCCAGATCGAAATTCATCCAACGCTCGCGCTCCAGCCCGACAAGGATCGCCTGCAAACGCTCCTGCGGCTCCACATTCAGCTCGCCCAACGTGATCTTCGCCGCAACACCATCGGTCGCAAGCCCATGATCGCGCTGAAATTTCTGAACCGCCACCTGCAGCGATGCGTCATAGCTCGCCGAAACCGTACGCTTGAGATACCCCATCCGGATCAAGCGGTCGCGCAGCGCGATAACAGCCGCACCGGACTGGCCGGGCGCCAGCTTCGAGGCTTTGACCTGAGGTCCCCATCCGCCAGCCCCGATGGTCTTTTCCATCTCGAGCTTTGCCTTGAGAAGCCGCGTGTAAGCCCCTGACTTCGGGGGAAGCGCCTTGATGAACCGGGACGGATTGCTCTGCGCAAAGGCGCTGATTTGCGCGCCGCGATCCCGCCGGGGCAGCGCCCTTACGATCGCCGTGTCCACCCGTGACGGCGTCAGCGCACCGCTTTGGATATCCTGCGCGTATTGCAGGAACACCTTGCTCGCGCGCACATCGAGAAGCCCCCGCGCCCGCGGGTCCTTGGCCGCACCGAACGCCTGCCGCAGGCCGGTCGCGTCATAGCGCGCCTCGGGGAGGCCATGCACCCAGGCCTTGTCGAGCGCCTTCAAGAGCGCCGAACGCCGGTTGCGATCCCGGTTCGAAGTCCAGAGCGCCTTGTAATCCCGCGCCTTGTAGAATGCGGCCAGGGCCGGATCATCCGCCGCCGCCTCGGCCACAGCCAGCTTGAATGCGGTGGATTGGGCCGCTGCCGCGCCGGTCCAGCCGGACAGCAGCAAAAGAGCGGCCAGGATCAGCGCATGCAGCGGAAAGGTCGGGGCGAAAACACGTTGGAACACTGGCAAAATCTCCTTGAAGTCCTGAACAGACTAACCATGCAAAATCTTATGAATACCTTCACATTTTGAAGATATTCACCAAAACACGCGTTTCTTTTCCCAGACGCGACCAATCTGCAACGCGGGTTCGGCGTGAGTTGGGCAAGAATCTGCCGAAGATAGGTGATTTTGCCGCAATTCAGCCCCGCCAGCTTGGCGAAACGGACGGTTTGTGGCACATGGTTAACACATCTGGGGATGTACTTTGACAGAGGTCACAGCCAAGTGACCCAGGGCTATGGGGCGATACGAGCTATGAGCAAGTCTACAGGCGACCGCTTTACGCGGCGTGCTTTGCTTGGTGCATTTGCGGCCACGGCGGTCACGGCAGCGCCAGTTTACTCGAACACTTTCGGCTTTCTGCGCGGTGGCGGCGACATCCGCCGTCTCAAGATGCATTCGGGCCGAACAGGCGAAAAAATCGACACCATCTACTGGGTCGAGGGCAAGTACGTCAAAGAAGCCATGAAGGAAATCAACTACTTCATGCGCGATTGGCGTCGCGACGCGGTCAGCACCATCGACCGGCGCACCATCGATATCATGGCCGCCGCCCACAACATGCTCGACGTGGATGAGCCCTATCTGCTGCTGTCTGGCTATCGCTCGCCCGAGACGAACGCCATGCTGCGCAGCCGCTCGCGCGGGGTCGCCAAGAACTCCCTGCACATGCAGGGACAGGCAGCCGATCTCCGTCTCGGATCGCGCAGCGTTCGCCAGATTGCGGCCGCCGCCGCAGCCTGCAAGGCGGGTGGTGTCGGCAAATATTCCGGGTCGTCCTTTGTCCACATGGATTGCGGACCGGTGCGCGTTTGGGGGCGCTGACCCCCGTTTTTACGCTCAAAGCTCGGTGACGATGGATTGTTCCGCGTAACGGTCTGCGTCGCGCTTGTTGCACAGATCCGTGTCTGCGCTGGTCACTGTCGAACACGCCGCCCCCACCCCGAGGATACAGGCCTCGAGCGGGTCGGCCCCGCGAGAACTCGCCAGCGTGTAGCCCGCAACGAAGCTGTCCCCCGCCCCGGTCTTGCTCACGACCTCAACCACCGGTGGGCGGACATGCCAGGTCTCACCACTATCCAGGCTCAGGACACTGCCCTCCGCCCCCTTCGCGACGACCACAGCCCGGGCACATCCACGGGCGGCCAGATGTTCGGTCACCCGCGCCACATCGCGCAGCTTGGACAGGCGCGCACCAGACAGGCTCTCGGCCTCCTCGAGGTCCATTCGCAGCAGATCGAGCGGATGCTGCCGCGCCCCCGACATCGCCCGCAAGGCGGGCCCGGATGTGTCGAGGATCGTCCGCACCTTCAAGGGCCCCAGCCGCGCCTGCAGATCCACCAAGGCGCTGCTCTCGACGCCGGGCGGCAGGCTACCGGACGGAACGACGATATCACCCGGGCGCAAGCCGTCGCAAAACGCATCGATCGCCGCAGCAAGATCCTGCTTTGACCAGACCGCCCCCGGCATGATGAAGCGGAACTGGCGATGGGTGGCCTGGCATATCACCGACAGGTTTTCACGGGTCTGCGCGCTCACGCCCAACTCCCAGAGCGGGATGCCCTCGGCCACGAGGCGCGCGCGCACCTGCGCACCGGTACTCCCACCAAGCGCCAGCGCCGCAACGGTTTCACCGCCGAGAAAGGCGATAGCGCGCGAGACATTCACCCCGCCACCGCCTGCATCCGCGCGCGGTTGCGCGCAGCGCAGCTTGAGATCGGGAACAACTTCGGGGGCTTCGGTGGACAGATCCAGCGCCGGGTTCAAGGTCAGGGTGAAAATACGGCTCATGGGCTCAGTCCCACACGCGCGCAGTTTTATTGTCAAGAAATCCGCGCACAGGACGGCCATACAACCGAAGGGCGTGCCCTGGAGGCCGCGAAACGCGCATTGCTTGTTCGGTGCTGCGGACGGAAAACGACCGGCCCCCTGGACTTCGGGGGACCGGTCTTTCGCGACGCACCTTGGGATTTTGTCCGTTTCAGGGGGAGGCTGTCGGGGACGGGGTGCGGTGTCGCGTGGGGCGGCCGGTTGGGAGGGTCCCGGGCGCCGGGATGGGTCTGGGGGGAGGGAAACGCCCGCCCGGCGGGAGGAGGCCGGGCGGGGTTTGGGGGATGTTAAGGATTACTCGTTAGACGAACCCTTGGCGCCTTTGATCGCGGCCAGCTCGGCGAAGCTGTAGTCGTTTGCGTCCAGCCCGAGGGAGGCTGCGAGCTGTGCGCTTGCGCCGGTCACGCCCACGGATTGGGTCGAGACGACTGCGCCGCGCTCGGCCACGTTATAGCCGGTGTCGGTGTCGAAGCTGCCCTTGATGGCGGCCAGTTCGCCGAAGCTGTAGTCATTGGTGTCCAGGCCCAAGGTCGCGGCCAGCTGTGCATGGGCCGGGGAGATGCCGACCGACTGGGTCGAGACCACGTCGCCGCGGGGCGGGATGTTGTAGCCATTGTCGGTGTCGAAGGAGCCTTTGATCGCGGCCAGTTCGGAGAAGCTGTAAGCGCCGGGCTCGACGCCGAGCTGACGCTCGAGCTGGGAGGAGGCGAAGGCCGGAGCGGTCAGGGCGATCACGAGGGCGGATGTCAGAGCGAGTTTCATTTCAGTAGTCCTTTCAGTGTGTTACGCGGCCTGAATGTGCGTTGCGAGCCGCGGTGTTGTGTGTGTCGGCGGTGTGTGTCGCTGCCGATGAGTTGGATTTGGGGCGGTTGGGCCGGGAATGAAATGGCGATGATGAGAGAGGC